>JAEUHK010000085.1 GCA_016795465.1 Verrucomicrobiaceae bacterium
ACCAGATCGGCCTTCTGTTCGTCGGTGAAGTTCGGGCGACTCACACCACCACCCTGCTGCGGCGGGAGGCGCAGCGGCGGGGAGAGATTCGGGTTGTTCACGACCTGCGTGCTGTAGAAGTCCACCACCTCCTCCAGCGTGGCAAAGCGGCCGTCGTGCATGTAGGGCGCGGTGAGCTCGATGTTGCGCAGGGAGCCGACCTTGAACTTGCCGTTGTCGCCCGCCAAGCCGGTGACGGCACCTTTGCCACGATCGACATACGGGAACTCGAGGCCGTTGTTTAAGATATTCGGGCCGGGAACGAAGTTGTCCGTGCCGTGGCAGGCACTGCAACTGCCCGCTGCGTTGAAGAGCTGGCGTCCGCGCTCCTCGGATTGGGTCCAGTTGGCACCGATGGAGAAATTCGGGCGGGCGGCATCGTAGCGGGAGCTCACGGAGATGATCGAGCGCACAAACTGCGCGAGCGCCTTCGAGATGCGATCCGAGGTGACACCGGGGCTGCCGAAGACCTGCGTGAAGAGATCGACGTAGAAGGGTTCCGCCCCCAGGCGGGCCTCCAAAGCGGGGAGCGTCATGCCCATCTCAACGGCGTTTTGAATCGGCTGCAGCACCTGGATTTCCAGCGTGGCGGAGCGTTCATCCCAGAAGAAGGACTGGCGCTGATACCAGCGGGCATTGCTGAGGCCCATCGAGTTGCGATCCGTGCGTCCGCCCTCGAAGCCTTTGCTGAACCGATCGGGATCGGAGAAGCCGTGCGCCTGCTGGTGGCAGGAGGAGCAGGAAATCGTCTGGTTCAGCGAGAGACGTTTGTCGTAGAAAAGGATGCGCCCGAGTTTGGCACCGGCATCGCTGGTGACGTTTGTGCCTGGCATGTTGTCCTGGTTCGAGATCGGCGGGACAGCGAAATTGGCGGGCAGCGTGGGATTGTCGTAGTCGTAGGGCGTGACGGGCAGGTTCACCGCGGTGGCCAGCGTGCTGGTGATGCTTCCCTGCAGCGCGGCGGAGTAGGAGGTGCGGTAGAAGAGGTTCGTCGTGGAGGGCGCATGCGCCGTGGTGCAATCGAGCCGGCCGTTGTGGACCTTGTAGTTCTGCACGTTCGTCCAGTTCAGGAGATCGGGGGAGCTTTGCAGCGTCCAGACGTGATCGCCTGGATCGATGATGGTCACGCGGCTGGTGTTCGCCGCCGCGCCGGGCGCGAAGCTGATCGACGAACCTGCCGGAAGCTGGGCCTGAGCCACCGTGGCGGCGGTGAGAGCGAGGAGAAGGAGACGGGATTTCATGGGAGGGGTGCTGGTTACTCCCGAGTTAGTCCCGCGAGGATAAACCGCCCTCGGACGCGAAGATGAATAGAAAGTTATCTTTGCGACTTTTCGCCGCACTCGTCGGACGAGTCTGACCTGTCCGACACGTCAGACATTCGTGCGCCTCACTTCCTCACATAAAACAGCGCCCGGTCGTGGCAGAGGAGGACGAGGTCGAGCTTGCCGTCGTTGTTGAGGTCGAGGGCGGTGTAGTCGTGGGGTTCGTTTTCGCGGCCGGACTTGCCGCGGAAGTGGGGATCGGTCTCGAAGATGCGGAAGTGCATGCGGCTGGTCCATTCCTTGGTCTTTGCCTCGGGCTGGAAGAACTCGATGACACGGCTCTTCGCGGTGTCGAGCAGGGCGAGGTCATCGGTGTCGAGGCCGGAGAAGCTGGCGGCGATCAAATCACTCGGCTGCGTGTCTTTGAGCTCGCTGTCAAAGGTGCTCACGGTCTCAAGCTGGAGCGAATCGCCATCGAGCGGGGTGATTTGGAAGCTGCTTTTGCCGAGCAGCAGCAGGCGCTGGTTCACGAGACGGATCAAATCGGGCGTCATCGCGGGCAGGGGATGGCTGTGCTGGCTGCGGTAAACGCCATCGGCTCCGGCAGTGAGGTCGTAGAGCTTGCTGTGGGCGGTGTCGATGAGCGTGACGCGGAGTTTTTTGTCCGCGTCGCGGTTCAGCAGGGCGGTGTGGATCTCGGCGCTGGCATCGGGGGCATTGAATTGCTCGACGATACTCGCTTTGCCATCGGCACCGACGCGGAAGACGCGGGCAAGCTGCTCGCGGGCGATGACGAACTCGTCCTTTCCATCGCCATCGAGATCGCCGGTGGTGAGGGCGCCCGGCGTGAGCTTGCTGACAAAGGTATCCGGAATGCCTTCGACGCGTTTGAAGGGCGTTTTGCTATCCGCGGTGCTCACGAGCACCTGCATGGCTCCGATGCTCGAAAACACGGCGAGATCGCCTTTGCCATCTTGATTGGCATCGAGCACGCGGAGGGCGCTGACGCGGCTGTTTCCGGTCAAAGCACTGAGTTCGAGACTGGCGGTGGTGAATTTCTTTTCCTTCGCGGTGATGCTGAGGAGCTGCGGCTTTGATTTGATCTCGATGACGGCGTGGATCGCACCGGCGATGGTGCCGATGCTGCCGCTGGTGAGCGTGAGCAGCGTCTCGCCTTCCTTGGCTTGATAAACGATCTCGGGATAGCTGAGGCGGCCTTCGTTCCATTTCGCGATGCCGATGGCTTTCTCGGTGGTGCTCAAAAGGATGAGCTCGGGCTTCGAATCGCCATCCGCATCGGCGATGAGCATGGACTCGACACCGCCAAGAATGGGAAACTCACGTCCCTGGCTGAAGCCGCCGTTTTTCTGGCCGCTGAAAAGCCACAAGCGGGCGCTTTTTGGCTCGGACATGATCACGTCGGCATTGCCATCACCAGTGAGATCGCCGTAGGCCACGGCACCGCCTTTGCTTTCGGTGGGCGGCATGGCGTAGCGGATGGTGGAGGAGCGGTCGCTATCCGGCTCGGCCTTGGCTTGAGTGAGACGAGCCACTTCGATCATGCCGGTTTCGTTTTGAATCCACGCCACGCCGGTCTTGCCACCGCCGAGACGCACGGGATGCAACCAGTGACGGCTGGCGGGGATCTCGATGCGCCATTCCTCGCCAAAGCTTTTGTCCTCCTGCTGGAGGCGCACGAGCAGCGCATCGCCTTCCGGAGCGGTGTAAAAGAGATCGGGCTTCGCGTCGGCATTCAGATCGGCGACATGCAGACCTGCGCAGCCGCTCTCACCGAGGGCGTAAGTCAGCGGATCGGCCCACTCGCCGGCCTTGTCCTTCTGAGTGAGGATCATGAGCCGCGTGCTGGTGAGCAAAGCGAGATCGGTTTTGCCATCCGCATTCAAGTCAGCGGCGGCGAGCACCTCGGTGTCCTCGGAGGTGGAATCGAGCGCGAAGTCCTTTTTCACCGTCCAGCCGCCTTTGGCGTCCTGCAGGCGGAGCACGAGCTTGTCGTCATCGGTGATCGCGGCGAGGTCGGGCTTTTTATCGCCATTCCAATCGCCCACGGCGAGGGCAAAGGCCGCGTGGCCGAGAACGAGCGGTTGTTTGTCAAAGCGGGAGACTTCGAGAATCGGGTTCCAGCGATCCTCGCGGGAGGTTTTCTCCGGCTCGCCGGGCTTCACGCCGTCTTTGCGTTGCAGCAGGATCTCGATGCGGGCGCGGTCGGCATTGATGATGGCGATGTCGGTGAGGCCATCGCCATTGAAATCCGCCGCGCGAGGCGAGCCAGTGGCCCAATCGAGCTTCACGACTTCGGGGCCGTCGAAGTAGAGAGGGGCGGAAAATGCGGTCGAGGCCAGCATTAGAGCCGCCAATCCGACTCCGCCTGTGACTCCTCCTCCGACTCGATGCGGCGAAGACTTCTGCGACAGGCAGGCGGAGAGAAAAGAGCGCGGTTTCACGACGAGGAGGAGGCGGAGTAGGAGTCGGAGGAAGATTCGCTGACGCGGTTACTTGCCTTCCACAGGCGTCGAGAGCATCTGGATGTGCAGGGCATCGGGATGAGCGTAACTGCCGCTCATCATCGTGCCGAAGTACTTCTGGAAGGTGGCATCGGAGGGACGGTTCTTGGAGTCCACGAACTTCGCGAGGGCATCGCCAGCAGCCTCGGCGGGCTTAGCATCTTCATCGCCGCCTTTCGCGGGGCCTTTGCCGGGACCTTTTTTCTTGGTGGCGGACTTCTTCTGCGTGGCGGCCTGCTTCGAGACCATCTCCATGGCGTTGAAGATGGTGCTGATCATCTTGCTGGAATCGGTGACGCCGAGGCCGTTGAAGCCTTTCGGCAGCAGAGCGATCTGCGCCTGGGCTCGCGGAGTTTCCCAGATGGAGGTGCCGGAGGGGTCTTTCATGCGGCCGAGCAATTTGCGCAGCGCATCGAGCTTGCCGGTGCCGATGAGGAGATGCTTGCCGGTGTTCACATACGCGATCTCTGGCATCGCGGAGGTGCCGCTGCCACCACCGCTGGCCTTCAGCGTGTTCACTTGGTAGCCTAGGTAATCACTCTCATCGAAAGCGGCGAAACCCATGCCGCCGAGGGCGTTTTGGATGCCTTTGAGCGCGACGCCGAGCTTCTCGCTGTTTTTGATTTTGAACCCCATGACCTCGCTCTGGACCTTTCCATCGCTGTCGCTGACCTGGAAGTTTTCGCCGTCGAGACTGCCGAAGAAGTCATCGCGGATTTTGAAGCCGTTTTGCTGCTCGAAGCCGGCGAGATACATGTTTGCCATCATGCCCATCTGCGGGCTGAGCTTCGTGACCATGCCCATGAGGCCGTCATACATCTTGAGCCATTCCACCGTCGAAACCTGGGCGCTGGCCACATCCTCGGCGATGAAGGCAGGCAGCTCGACCTCCTTCGCACTGCTGGAAACCCACGAGAGAATGCCGGCGGGCTTTTCGGGATGGAAAACGAGCACGTCGGAGCGAGAGCGGTCATCGGCAAAGTCGAGCGTGATGGCGATTCCTTTGAACTCATTCAGCCCGATGGCCTCGAGGATCTGCTCGGGCTTCATATCGCCGAGCGGATTCGGCGCGGCTTTTTTGCCTTCCTCCTTCTTTTGAGCCTCGGCGATACCTTTCTTCACGAGATCAAGGATGCGGCTGCCGTTGAAGTAGAGCGTGAGATCCGCCACGCCTTCACGGAGCTGCCCGAGACGCTCAAAGTGGCCGCGAACCTCGTCGCTGGCCTCGCCGCTGCCGGATTTCACGGCGCCGATCATGTATTCCATGAGCTTGCGATTGGTGGCCTCGATCATGACGCCATCGACAAAGCAAAACGCATCCACCCACGGTGCATCCGCCTCGTCCGATTCCGTGGCGATGCTCACGCTGACGCCCGCGATGTCGGTGGTGCTCTCTTTGAGATCGGGATGCTGCTCCTTCTTCATGTGCTCGCGATGCTTGCGCTTGTGCTCCTCCTGAAGGGCCTGGTTTTCGGAGGCGTCGCTGAGGCCGATGAAGGGCACCGACTTCGTCTTCTCCATCTCCGCGGTATCACTGACCACGATGAAGGCCACGGCAGGACCTTTTTCATCCTTCATCGTGTCGTAAAGACCGGTGCCATAGATGCCTTTGAAGTATTTGTCCCACGGCGTCTCGCCATCTTCCTTCATCGGCTCCAGCCAGCGCTTCGCCTCCTCGTCTTGCATGAACTTGCCAAAGGAGCTCTTGTCCCAATCCGCGAGCAGCTCGGGGATGTTTTTGAAGGCGATGATGCCGACGGTGTCCTTCGGCATGAGGTTGATCCATTGCTCGACCTTCTCCGCCGCGAAGGCAGGAAGAGCGAGAAGCAGGGTGGTGAGGAGGAGGGTTTTCATGGCAAAGGGAGGAGGAGACGGAGGCAGAGGCGGAGACGGATTGGATCATTCCGCCGCAGGCGGCGGGAGATAGCGGAAGCCGGCGTTGGGATTGCGGGGATCGAAGGCGAAGGCCTCGCGGTTCTTGAGGAAGAGCTTCAGCATGTTCGCCGGGATGGAGAAGCCGAGGCCTTCGACGCCGACGCCGGCGGCTTTCATGTTGTTCACGCCCACGACTTCGCCTTTGAGATTGAAGAGCGGGCCGCCGGAGTTGCCGGGATTGATTTGGGTCGTGCTCTGAATGTACCAGCGGCCGCTGTTTTCACGGGCACGGATGCTGACGATGCCCTGCGACACGCTGCGCTCCAATCCGAGCGGGCTGCCGATGGCGAAGACCTGCTGGCCCTGCGTGAGCGCATCGGAATCGCCGATGGGGACGAAGGGCAGGCTCTTCACGGCCTCCTCGTCGTCGATTTGAAGGATGGCGAGGTCGAGGTAGCCATTCATGGCGATGATCTTCACCTTCGTGAACGACTGCTTCTCCAGGCCACCCTGCTTCTTTTTGTAAACGAGCACGGTGATCTCACGCTCGCCGGCGATGACGTGCTGGTTGGTGATGACATGGCCCATCTTATTAATGATGAAGCCGGAGCCGAGGCCCGAGGCGGTCTGGATCTGCACCACGGCCTCCGCGACACGTTGGACGTTCTTTTCGACCGTCATGGCTTCGCGGGCTGGCTCGACGAAGTACATGTCCTCGCTCTGTGCGGCGGCTTTTTGACCTGCGGCGGCGTTTTTGTCCGCCTCCTTCTCGATGCGGGCGATGTCCGCATGCGGCAGCGTGACGACGGTGGAGCCGAGATCGAGCACGACGGCATCGTCACGCACCTTCAGCACCTCGGCACGGAGCTCGGAGCCGTTTTTGAGCACGACGAGCATCGTCTCCGCCGCCGGAGCAGCCGTCACGAGCAGGCCAAACGCCGCGAGCGGCACGAGGAGGGTCTTTTTGGACATCACGGCCGGAAAGCTAAGCAGTCCCGCGAGGGGAGACGAGGACTTTTTGAATGGTTTTGGCCTCTCCGGTCCTGCCGGGTGGCGACGGGCACCGGCCCGGAATGCCGCTTGCAAAGGTGGAAACCGCCCCCATGTTCGCGCCCCTTTTCCCCTACCAGCCTATGTTGATCGGTATTCTCACGGTGGTCGAAGTCCTCGTCTGCCTGCTCCTCATTCTCATCGTCCTCATGCAGCGTCCGCGCCAGGAGGGCCTCGGTGCCTCTTTCGGCGATTCCATGACCAGCCAAGTCTGGGGTGCGCAGACCACGAACGTCCTCCAGAAGTTCACCGTCTATCTCGCCGTGCTGCTTTTCGTCCTCACGCTGTCCCTCGCGGTGCTCACCGCCCGCGAACAGGCCCCCGAGAAGTCCAAGCTCTTTGGTGACAAGCCCGCCACGCCGCCGCCTGCTCCCGCCGCCCCGGCCACGCCCGGCCCGATCTCCGTGACGCCGGCTCCTGCCGCTCCCGCCACGCCTGCTCCGGCCCCCGCCGCCGCTCCGAAGGCCGAGGAAAAGAAAGCCGATGCCCCCAAGGCTGACGCTCCGAAAGCGCCTGCGACTCCCGCTCCTGCCGCCGCCAAGGCCCCCGAGGCCCCGAAACCGGCCGCTGAAGCTCCGAAGCCCACCGCCGCTCCCGCGACGACCTCGGCCCCGGCTCCCGCACCTGCTCCGGCCGCTCCCGCCACCCCGGCCCAGCCGAAGTAAGCGGCCACCTCAGCATCCCATCTCCGAGAGGAAGGCCCCCACGCCTTCCTCTTTTTCTATCCGTCCATCACTCCCGTTCTCCAACACTCCACCTCCGCTCCCATGGCTGTCTCCATCACTGTCGATTACACCGGCGATCTCCGCTGCCAGGCCACCCACGGCCCCTCGAAGAACACCCTCATCACCGACGCCCCCGTCGATAACTGCGGCAAAGGGGAGTCCTTCTCCCCCACCGACCTCGTCGCCACCGCGCTCGCCTCCTGCATGGCCACCGTCATCGGCATCAAGGCGCAGCAGAAGCAGCTCGATGTCACCGGCATGAAGGTCAGCGTCGAAAAGCACATGAGCGAGGACAGCCCGCGCCGCATCGTGCGCCTGCCCATCACCATCGAGATCCCGCTCCCGCCCGATCACCCCGAGCGCAAGCTCCTCGAAGCCACCGCCCTCGGCTGCCCCGTCCACCACAGCGTCCACCCGGACATCGACAAGCCGGTGACCTTCGTCTGGAAGGCGTGAGCCGAGCCGTAGAACGAGTTTTCCAACTCGTTTCAGGAACGGATGAACGAGTTGGAAAACTCGTTCTACGCCACCACCTCGATCCGGCTCGTCCCACCGGCCCCGCGAATGACACGCACCTGCGTCGTCAGCCGCTCTTTGAGCAAATCGACATGCGAGATGAGCCCGATGGTCTTCCCGCGGGATCGCAGATTCTCCAACGCACTGAGCGCGATCTCCAGCGTCTCTGAATCGAGCGTTCCAAAACCTTCATCAATGAACAACGAGTCGATCGGATGATGCCGGCTCGCCAGTTCGCTCAGCCCCAAAGCGAGCGCGAGACTCGCCAGGAAGCTCTCGCCACCGGAGAGGCTCTCCATCGGTCGATCGACGTTCGCCTGATACAGATCGACGATGCGTAGATCGAGTTCATCGCCATCCGCCGCCATCAGGCGATAACGCTCCGCCAGCACCTTCAAGTGCTCGTTCGCCAGGCCGATGAGCTGCCTCAGCGTGAGCGACTGAGCGAAGCGTGAAAACTTCGCGCCATCCGCCGAGCCGATCAGCTCCTTCAACCTTCCCCAGCGCAGCGCTTCAACCTCCGCCGCCTGCAATTCCGTTCCACCGGCCTCGCGACGCTTCTTCGCGTCGTCATCGTTTTTGAGCTGCTGTTCCAGCGAGCCGAGTTCCGTGCGCTTCGTCGCAAAAGCCTCGCCGAGTTGCTTCGTGGTCGCTTCCAGCTCGCTCAAGGCCACCGCACTCAGCACGCTCTGGCCTTCGAAAGGTTTCCGACGCGTCTCAAGCTGCTCCAGCTTCGCCAAGTTGGCCGCGAGCTGTGTTTGCAACGTGTTCAGCTTCGTCTCCGCCTCGCGCAGCGCCTTTTCCGTCGATGAAACGCGGCCTTCATGCTCCTGTCGATCCTCTGCCAGCGTCTTGCCGCCGAGCAGCTCGCTCAACTGCCCCTTCAACGCATCCGCCTTCGCTCGCAGTAACACGCCTTCGGCCTTCAATTCATCCAGCCGCTTCGTTTTCGTGCCTTCATCCGCCTTCGCGAGCTGCACATCCCCTTCGAGCTTCTGACGCTCGCTGCGCTGCTGCGCCGCTTCCTGCTGCTTCTTCGTGAAGGTGGCCGAGCGCTTCTCCAGCGCATCGAGTTCTTTCTCGGCATGTAGAACGAGTTTTCCAACTCGTTCAGCCTCTTCATCACGAGTTAGAAAACTCGTGCTACGTCTCGTCCGGGCCTCTTCGGCCTCCAGCGCACTCACATCCGGCACCTCCATCTCTCCCAGCGCCTTCCGCACCTCCGCCACCCGCTTCTTCTCGGCGCTCAGTTCCGCCTCCAGCTTCGCCAAATCTCGCTCCAGCACCGTCAGCGCCCGCTGCGCCTGCTCATGCTGCTTCTCCAAGCCCACGAGCAGCTTCCGAGCGGCTTGCAGTTGCGATTCAAAGCTCGTCTCGGCACTCGCGAAGGGATGCTCTGTGGCTCCACAGAGCGGACAAGGCTCTCCAGGCTTCAAATCATGCCGGTGCTCATCAAAACCGGCCATCAGCTCGGATTTCCGCACGATCTCCCGCTGCAGCTCGATCTTCTCCGCGAGCCGTTTTTGCTCCTCACGATCCTTCTCGGCCTTCGCGAGGCCTTCAGCGGCCTTTTTCGTCCAAACGGCTGTTTGTGTCTCGGAGTCACTGAGTCGCTTCTTCAGCGTTTCGGCCTCCGCATGACGTTTGCGGCCTTCGGCCAGCTTTTCATGCGCCACACGCCACTCACGCACCGCCACGCGGAGTTTCGGCAATTGCTCGCCCAGCTCCGCATCGGCCGCGTATTGCTTCAACCATGCTTCGAGTGCCTGTGCGGCCTCTTGATGCGCGGCGAGGGCTTTTTCGGCGGCTTCACGCTTCGTGACGGCCTCCTTCTGCTCCTTAGCCCAGGTTTGATAGGTCGTGCGACTCTCCGCGAGCTGCTTTTCGAGCTGCTCGCTCTGCGCTGCGAGCCCTGCCGCCTGCTCCCACACCGGCTCACGCTTCGTGCGCAGCGTCTT
The DNA here is from genome assembly GCA_016795465.1 of Verrucomicrobiaceae bacterium. Classification (GTDB taxonomy): domain Bacteria; phylum Verrucomicrobiota; class Verrucomicrobiia; order Verrucomicrobiales; family Verrucomicrobiaceae; genus Prosthecobacter. Next base: position 9,948 of record JAEUHK010000085.1, read on the forward strand.
TGCCTCTTCCGCGATGCCTTTCGCCTTCGAGACCTCCGTCACGGCGGTGGATTGCGAGCTTTGGAGCTGCTTCACGCCTTCACCGAGTTTCGTGATTTCCGCGACGATGGTCGCGTGCTCGCGTTGCGCGTGGAGTTGCTGCGTCGCGGCCTGGCTTTCGCTCTGCAATCGCGCCGCACTGGTCTGCGCCTCGGCAAACGAGGTCTCCAGCCGCTGCCGCGCCTCGTCATCGAGCACCGACACCGCACCGAGCGCGGCTTTGAGGCGCTGCACCTGCTCGTCTTTGGCTTTGTAGGTCTCGAAGGCCAGCTTCGACAGCTCCGTGTAGATTTCTGTGCCGGTGATCTTCTCCAGCAGCTCCGCTCGCTCATTCGGCTTCGCCTTTAAAAACGCCGCAAACTGCCCCTGCGCCAGCAGCACAGATCGCAGGAAACGCTGCGCATCCAGCCCCGTGCGTTCCTCGATGAGGCGGTCCATCTCCGCGGACTTCTCCGCGAGGATCTCGCCCGTCACCGCATTCGCCAGGCGACGCTCCACCGGCTGCAGCTTGCCATCCGCCTTGCCGCGGGCGCGACGCAGCCGCCAGGTGGCGCGGAGTTTTTCGCCCTTCGTTTCAAAGTCCACCTCCGCCAGGCACTCCGCCGTGTGGCGGCTCATCATCTCATCCGCCTTGTCATTGCCGTAACGCGCCGCGCGGCCATACAGCGCCAGCGTCATCGCATCGAGCAAGGTCGATTTCCCCGCGCCCGTCGGCCCCGTGATGAGGAACACCCCCGCCGCGTTCAACGCCCCTTCATCAAACCGCACCTCATGCGCCCCGCTAAGCGAGTTGAGGTTTTGAAGTCGGACGGCGAGGAGGCGCATGGGTGGCCGCTTGTTTTTCTAGTTCTGCGAAACAATCTTTCGAATCCGCTCTCGCATAGCATTCACAATCTCCTGATCTGTGATTTTGTAATGATTCACACACGCTTCGAAGAGGTTTCGTAAACATGCTTCAGCGAGCGGCTTGCCCTTGGGTTGCAAAAGAAGCGTTAAGACTGCCATTCCCTTGCTATCGAGTTCTTTATTCCAATTCGCAAAGTCCTCGGGACTAGCCGCAAGTTGCTCGAAAGCATCAAGGAATTCCCGGATCTCCTTCATCGGCACATCGAAAGCCTGCAAACTCGCCTGTATGATGTGAATGCTATAAAACTTGTCTGCCATAAGCCAAATAAGGGTGGTGTGATTGCTGTTAGATTGTTTCTGTCAAACCGGCTCCCGTAACGTCAACAACTCATCAAACACCGCACGGAGTTCTTCACCTTCGATTTGCTTCTCTTTGAGCAGTTCGCGGAAGACATCGCGGGGCTGGAGGTCGTGGAGGGCGGGGCCGGCGGGGTGCCAGGGGGTGGCGGCGGTGACGGGGAGGTCGGCGAGGACTTTGAGGACGTCGAAACGGCCCGCGGCGGCTTCGCGGACCTGGCGGTCGAGATCGGGCTCGGGGGCGTCGAGCTTCACGGTGATCTCCGCCCAGCTCCCGGTGGGCACGGTTTGAAGATCGGCGGCCAGCGTGGCGCGGTTCACGGTGGCGCGGATGAGCTGGAGGCTCACGGGCACGGCGAGCGTTTGGATATTCATGCCCTTTGTGTCGAGGATGACGACGGACTTTTTATCTGCGGCCTCGGAGAAGCTGAGGGGGATGGGGGAGCCGCTGTAGCGGATGGTTTCGATGCTGGCGACTTTTTGCGGGCGATGCAGGTGGCCGAGGGCGGTGAAGTCGAAGCCTTCGAAGAGGTCCGCGCCGACGGCACCGAGATTGCCGATGTGGATGTCGCGCTCGCTGTCGCTGGTGGTGGCACCGAGGACGGTGAGGTGGCCCATGGCGATGACGGGGCGGCCCTGCGCGAGCTGGCGGCACGCGGCGAGCTGCGCGGCGTAGTGGGCGCGGATGGCGGCGCGGAGCTGTTCGTGGACGGCCGTGATGGTTTCACCAGCGGTGGCCTGGCGGAGATCGCGCTCGCGCAAAAACGGCACGGCGGCGACGACGGCTCCGCCGAGATCGACGACGTTGTTTTCGCCTGCGTGGCCGAAGACATGCACGTCGAAGCGTTTCAGCAGCTCACGCGGGGCGTTGAGGTGAGAGGCGGAGTCGTGGTTGCCGCCGGTGATGACGGCCTGAACCGTTTTGAGGTCGGCGAGACGCTTCAAGAAATCGAAGTAGAGCGCGACGGCATCCTGCGGCGGATTGGCGGCATCGAAGACATCGCCGCTGACGAGCAGGGCGTCGATTTTCTCGCTGCGAAGGGTTTCGATGAGCCAGTCGAGAAACGCGGCATGCTCCGGCAGGCGGTCACGCTCGACGAGTCGGGCGCCGAGATGCCAGTCTGCGGTGTGGAGGATGCGCATGGGACGTCTTGTTTAGCCGGGGAGTGCGGGGAGAAAAGACGGAGTGATGGAGTTTTGGAGAAATGATGTTGGCCGGAAGGGGGAAGCGACGCCAGATTTCCGGGCTTTGTCCGCCGAACTCCCGACCAGCCCTGCTTTGCCTGCGAAATCACCGCCGTGGTGGTTGTGGCCGCATGTGCTGAGCCTGGAGGCACCGCTGGTGGCCGTGCTGTGGCAGATGGGTCTGGCGAAGGCACACGGGCTGCATCTGATGCCGATGGTGCATGCGGGCCTGGGGCTGGTGGTGTGGATCATTTATGTGCTCGACCGGCTGTGGGACAGCTTTCGCCTGCCGAAGGCGGGGCTGGATGCGCGGCATGCGTTTTACCGGCGGCATCGGGTGCTGTTCATGGTGCTCATTCTGCCGCTGGCGCTGGCCGCGGCGGGATGGATCGCTTTGAAGGAAATCCCGGAGGGCATCCTGTGGCAGGCGGTGAGCCTGGCGGTGTTTGTGGCGCTGTATTTCTTTGTCTATGTGGCACGACTGGCTCCGGCGCTGATGCCGCGGCCGCATGCAGCGGCGTTGTTGTTTGCGCTGGGATGCACGGCGAGCATTCGCTTCTTCTCGATGCCGGAAACCTGGGCGGACCCGCTGCTGGAATGCGCGGTGCTGACGCTGCTGTTCCTCGCGAACCTCAGCGCCCTCGCCGCGAAGGAGGAAGAAGATGCCGGCAAACCTGCGCATTGGCACGCCGCGCATCCCACGCTGCTCGGTGGCAACATCCTGGTGATGGTGGCCATCCTTTACTACATCCAGAAAGGCAGCTTCGATGCTGTGCTGCTACCTCCCGCCATCGCCGTGCTGGTGGGTTTGGGTCTCATGACGATCCTGCATCGCTTTCGTGGCAAATTGAGCGTCGAGCAGCATCGCGTGCTGGCGGACCTGGCGATGGTTTTGCCGCTCCCGGTGGTGTGGATGTGACAACCAAAGCGAAGGGTTGAAAGCAGTCGTCTTGTCTGCTCTGTCCTTCTGCCTTTGATGACGCCCGCCGCTCTTGCCGAACTCGAAAAACGCCACTCGTGGCATCCCTTCACGCCGATGCAGGCGTGGACGGCGGAGGGACATGAGCCGGTGATGATTGAGAGCGCGAGCGGTTGTGTGCTGCGGGATCAGCGTGGGCGCGAGTATCTGGACGGGAATGCGTCGATCTGGACGAACATTCACGGGCACAATCATCCGGTGATCAACGCGGCGATCATCGAGCAGCTCGGCAAAGTGGCGCACACGTCGTTTCTCGGCTTTTCGCATTCACCGGCGGCCTTGCTGGCGAAGGAGCTCGTCGATCTGCTGCCGGGTGGGAAGATGGAGCGTGTGTTTTTCTCCGACGACGGCTCCACGGCCATCGAGTGCGCCGTGCGCATGGCCTTGCAGTTCTGGCGGCAGAACGGACGGCCTGAACGTGACACCATCGTGGCCTTTGATCGCGCCTACCACGGCGACACGCTCGGCGCGGCGAGCCTTGGCGGCATCCCGACCTTCAAAGGCAGCGCGAACCAGTTCGGTTATCGCGTGGTGCGTGTTCAAAGCCTCGACGAACTCCGCGAGTTGTCACCCGAGCACCTCGCCGCTGTCATCATCGAGCCGTTGATCCAAGGCGTGGCGAACATGCGCCTGTGGCCCACGGGCATGCTGCGCGAGCTAAACGCATGGTGCGGCCAAAAAGACGTCTTTCTCATCCTCGACGAGGTCATGACGGGCTTTGGACGCACGGGAAAGATGTTCGCGTGCCAGCATGAGGACGTGGTGCCGGACTTTCTGTGCCTGGCGAAGGGCCTTACCGGCGGTTACCTGCCGCTCGCGGCCACGTTGACGAGGAAACGCGTCTTCGAAGGCTTCCACGGCCCCGAAAACACCTTCTACTACGGCCACAGCTACACCGCGAACCAGCTCGGCTGCGCGGCGGCTTTGGCGAGTCTTCGCGTTTTTCGCGACGAAGCCGTTTTGGAGCACCTGCAGCCCAAAATCGCCCTTTTGGCCGAATGGCTCGCCGAGCTCCAAAACGTGCCCGGCGTGCTTGCGACGCGTCAATTGGGCCTCATCGCCGGAATCGACGTTGAAGCGAACGGCGCGGAGGTTTGTCTCGCGGCCCGGAAGCATGGACTTCTCACTCGCCCGATCCAAAACACCCTCGTGCTCATGCCGCCGCTGTGTGTGACGGCGGATGAACTGCGGCAGATGGCAAAAGCGATCCGGCTGGCCTTGGCTGAGTCGCAGAAGTGAGAATAGGGGCTGTGATTTTTGTGTAATCTGCCATATTGATTATTGATTCTATAATTCGAGAGCCTAAAATGCGGGCGTTCGCGGTTCTGAAAAAACCGCACACCAACAGCCATGACATCCTCGAATCCTCTCCACCTTCGCCGCGGTCTGCGTGACCGGGTCTCCGCCTGGCTGCATGGCCTGTGCGCGGCAGCGTTGATCGGCTCGCCAGCCTTCGCGGTGGAGTTTGAGATGCCGCGCAGCTTCTTTGTCGATCTCTCCACGCGTCCGGAGGCTCTTTCGCTGGCCGCTTTCGACCTCTGCGTGCTGCATGCGCAGGCCGAGGTGGACCTCGAGCCGGGGCACATGGCCGGAAACCGTTTCCTGGCGATGCTGAACGTGGCTGAGCTGCGCACGAAGTCGTTTCAGGAAAAGCTGGCCGCGAAGCAAGCAGTGACGCTCTCCCCAGGCAGCGACAAGGACCAGCTCGTCGTCACCGATCCCTCACAGCCCGGCTGGCTCGGCTGGGCGGTGGCCGGTGCGGCTGATCCGGCGGCGAAGAAGGGTTTCGATGGCTTTGTGCTCAGCCTGGGCACGCAGCCGGCGAGCAAAGCCTGGCGTGAGGCCGTGCTCGAGCTCGCGCAGGTGCTCAAAAAGCGTTTTCAGGACAAGCAGATCCTCCTCGATGCTCGCATCGGTCTTGGTGGCGAGGCCGCTGGCATCGCCGATGGCGTGCTGGCGCTCGGTGTGCATACCCAAGGCGGCAAGAACGGGGCGGAGCTTGGCTCCCTCGAATCGGCTCGTGAGATTTCCGCGGTGCTGCGTCATGCCCGCGCCGCCGGGATGCGTGTGTTTGGCGTCGAGTTCGCCGCGCCGCATGATCGTCCCGCCATTCGCGAGGCTGCGGAGCGCCTTCACACGATGGGCGTGATGCCGTTCATCACCACGCCGTCGCTCGATGGCGTCAATCTCGGCCCCGTCGAAGAAGTCAGCCGCCGCGTGCTGGTGCTGCACGGCTGGGACGCCTCCCTCACGGGCGAGGCCGCGCCTGCCGCGGACACCACCCTGGCCGCCCGCTGCTTGCATGCGCCGCTCGAGTGGCTGGGCTTCCAGCTCGAATTCCTCACGCTGACGAAGGACGCGAAGCTGCCGGACGCCGCCGGTTTCCGTGGCGTGATCCTCGATGGCAGTTTGCTGCTCGATGTGGACCAGCAGAAGCAGCTCGCCGCCTGGGTCAAAGACGACGCGAAGGCCAAAAACATCCCCGTCCTGCTCGCCGGCATGCCCTGGCGTGATGAAGGCGTGCTCGCCGAGGTGCGTGACACGCTCGGCCTTGGTGGCACCGGCAAGGCCGCTCCGAAGCTCGTCAAAACCAGCGTCGCCCGCATGGACTCCACCGCGCTGCGCAGCGGCGTGAAGGCCACCGCACGGGCGATGGGCTTCCTCGATCTCGAAGCGCCTGCCGATGCGAAAGTCGTGCTCGCCGTGCGCGGCCAGGACACGCTCGGCACCGAGCATCGCTTTGACCAAGTGTTTCACGCCTCGTGGGGCACGGCTTGGATGGAGCCTGCCGCGCTCTCCGCCGGACCGCAGGCCGACCTGTTCGCCCTCACCGCCGAATGGCTTGGCAAAGGCGGCGTCACGCCCGCGCCGGACACGACAACACTCGACGGCCGCCGCGTGTTCTTCAATACGTTCAGCGCCGAGGGCTTCACCACACCGTCCTCGCTGCCCGGCTTCCGCCTGTGCGCCGAGGTGGTGCGCGAGCGAGTGCTGAGCCGCTACTTTTTGCCCTTCACCGTCGCCGTGTGCGAGGCGGACCTCCGCGGCTGGCGCCCCGGCCAGAAGCCCGAGGACGCGCCGCACTATGAGCAGCTCGCCCGCGCCATCTTTGACATGCCTCACGTGGCCGCCGCCTCGTATTCCTTCTCGCTGCCGGCGAAGTGGTCCGATGAAGACAAGATCACCGGCCCGCTCAACGAGCACGCGAAAACCAAACGCTTCGACATGGAGCGCGAGGTCGCCGGTTCGATGAGCTACATCCACCGCGCCCTGCTGCCTGACGGCAAAAACGTCTCGCTCATGCTCTGGCCCACGACCGGCGCTCCGTCGTCGGATGCGATCGACTTCTGCTCCCGCATGGGTGTGCAAAGCCTTACGCCCGCGCCTTCCCGCACCGCCGGTGAATCCGCCGTCATCGCCCTGCCGGAGGCCAACGAGATCGCCGCGAGCAGTTGGATGCATGGCGACAACGTGGAGGTCTTTGCCACCGCCGCGAGCCGTGCCGATGCCCGCCCCACGCTCGACCAGCAGCTCGCCACCTTGCAGGCCGAGGTGAAAAATCCGCGCCGCATCTCGCCGGTCGCTTTGAGTGCTTCCTTCCGCGATGTGCGCGACGACAAAGGCCTCGCCGATCTCACCAAGGCCCTCGACTGGTGCGCTGCGGAGCCTTTGCACGCCATCACCGCCGCCGCGTACGCCGCCAGCGTGCGTGATGCCGCCCGCACCCGCGTGCTGAAGCTCGCCGAGCGTCACTGGATCGTGCTCAATGAAGGCCGCGCCCGCACCCTGCGCCTGCCCGCCACCGCCGGCGTGCCCGACATGGCCCGCTGCGAAGGCATCAGCGGCTACACCGTGAGCAACGGCCAGCTCTACATCCACACCATGGGCGAGCAGCGCAGCGAGATCGTCCTCGCCGAGACCGCGCCCGCCGTGCCGCACCTCCATCTCGAAGAAAGCAGCGGCAAGATCGAGTTCCTCGAGCTCGCCTCCCGCCGCGCCACCTTCCAGGTTTACGATTGGCGCCAGGTCGAGGTCGTGCTAGGCGGCTTCGAGCCGCATGGTCTCTGCGCCTACACCGAAAACGGCCGCCCCTACTCCGCCAATGCCGACTCGAAAGGCATCGTGCGCCTTGAACTCAGCCGCCAGGCCACCGTGCAGCTCCAGTCGCTGCCTCCCGCGCCCGCCACCGCCGCGAACTGATTCCTTTTCACCTCTTTCCACTCGCTCCGCATGCCTGCACCGAAACGCCACAGCCTTCGCGAGAACCTCCCGCTCCTCCTGCTGCTCTACGCGGGCCTCGCCGGAGCCTGGGGCTGGCGTTTGCATGCTTCGAAGAAGCCGCCCGTCGATGACACGCTGCAGGCCACGCGTGTCGAGGTGGTGAAACGCATCGCCAAAATCCCCTCGCGTCGTCTCACGCCCGCTTTGTTCCAGCTCGGCATGCTGCCCGATGGCGAGGTGAAAAATCTCGCCCGCTGGATGGAGGAACCCGCCACACCGCGACTGCGCCAGCTCACCGTGCAGCAAGGTCCCGTCAGCAGCGCCGGCCCGCTGAATGCCGCGCTCATCCTCGCCGAAATTCAACGCAGCGATGCCCCCGCGCTCGATGAGATGCGCCTGCTCGTCTCCGCCGCGGGCGATCGCTTGGAGGAGCCGGTCAAAAACGAAGTCCTCGGTATGCTCGCCCGCAAAGCGTCCGAAACCGGTGATCTGCATCTCGCCACCGACATCTGGCTGCGCATCACCGAATCACCCACCGCCACCTGGAGCGAAGTCGAGGAACTCGTCACCGCGGCTCGTGCCGCCCGCCGGCCTGCCGCCGCGTTGAAAGTCGTCAAAGCATGGCTCGATGAAGCCAAGGGCCATCTCACCAGCGATCAACTCCCGATGGCGCAGGACATGCAGATCCAGCTTCTCATCGAGGGCGGCCGCGTCGCCGAGGCCAGCCGCATCGCCCGCGATGCCTTGCGGGCACTTCCTGCCAAATCCGCCGTGCCCGAAATCATGCTCGAGCGAGCCCTACGTGCCGCCACCGCCGCCGCCGAGTGCGGTGAGCTCCTTCCCTGGATCGAGCGACGCCTCCGTGAGCATCCCGAGCATGCTTCCACCTGGGAACAGCTTGCCGCTGGTCGCGAAACCTCCGCCAGCTACCGTCACTGGCTCTGGCATGCCGCGAGCCTTTCCGACCTCCAAAGCCTCCACGGCACCGCCTGCGACCTTTTCTTCCGCGTCGCTGCCATTGGCGATTTGAAGTGCCTCGGCCGTTTGCATGCTCTCGCGGCCCAAACCGGCCGCTCGAAGGATTTTACCACCCTCATCGACTCCCTCCAAAACCGCCCGCAGGAAGCCCGCAGCCTCATTGAGATCGCCCGAGCCCTCGAAGCCAGAGGCGCACCGGAGGCCGGACGCGATCTCCTTGCCACCCATCTCAAAACGCAGCCCGAAGACCGCGATGCCGCCTTCACCATGACCGAGATCGACGAAGCCCGCCGCGGCCCCGGCAGCTCGATGATCCTGTGGGAAGGCTTCCTCCGCAAATTCCCCGACGACACCGCCGCGCTGCGTCGCCTCGCCGCCCTGCAAACCGCCGATGGCCAGCACCTTCCCGCGCTGCGTTCGCTGCAACGCATCCCCACCGAAAACCTCGCCGAGGCCGACCTCCGCCACATCGCCACGCTCAGCGAGATCCTCGACGACACCACTACCGCTCTCCAGGCCCGCCAGATGATCGTCGAACACCAGTCGAAGCCCTCCGTGACCGATTTGATGGCCATCGCCGCCCTCACCCCGCAGCACGACGATCCCGCGCTCGCCCAATCCGCCCTCGCCGCCGCCGCCGAGAAGACCCCGCAAAGCAAACTCCTCGGCGACTGGCTCCAAACCACCACCCGCCTCGGCACCGCCGGCACCTTCAGCACCGCCGTCGAACAAGTGAAGCACGCCATCGAGGTGCCGGAGGAGAAGTGATGGGGCATGCCGCGAATGCCCGATCGGCACGAGTCGGCTAGAACTTCTTTCTCAGCTCCTCGATCACAGCATTCGTAATTCGAAAACGGGTGGCCTGGAGACGGCGAATGCCTTCCTCGAAATCACACCAGCCCCTTTTCGCGGCGGCAAACACGACGCCCGCTGTGCCCGTGAAGCTCAAACCGAGTGATTCACAGATTTTGCGGGCGGGCAGGTCATCAACGATTAATTGCACCGTCGGCCTGCTCGTCCAAGCGAGTGAGATCGCAGCGGACTCCCCGGGATCTAAACTCATCGTTTCCGGCAGAATCAAGGGATCAGGCACAATCCGAAGCCAGGGCGGCGGGGCGGCCAGCAATCGCAGAAGAGCAGGCGGGCATCTTGCATGGCTCGCCTCGACGGCGACTGCTGCGGGAATCACGACCTCATGATACAGCTTTGGCAAAAGGTCGATCAAATCCGCTTCGGCAAGGGCCGACAAGGGCGAGTTGTCAGAAATGACGATCATGCCGCCTGATGGCTGAGAAACTCACGAATCCTCTCCGCGTCCTGGACCACCTCTTCTGCCGTCACGCCCGGCCAAACGTCATGCCGGGAGAGCACTTCGATGGCGTCCCACTTGGTCTCCAGTCCCAGCAGCTTGCGCACGCCTGCGGTGCCTACCGCACCCGCCGCATACGCTTTCGCAGCGAGGGCCTCCAGGGCGGCACGGCCGGGATCGGGGAACTTTTCGATCAAGGCTGCGGAGATGGAGTCCGGGATGGTGAGGGTGACAGTCATGGATATAGGATAGCACGAATCATCCCCTTCCGCAATCCGCCCGCTCGTGCTCACCCCGCAGCACGACGATCCCGCCCTCGCCCAATCCGCCCTCGCCGCCGCCGCCGAGAAGACTCCCCAAAGCAAACTCCTCGGCGACTGGCTCCAAACCACCACCCGCCTCGGCACCGCCGGCACCTTCAGCACCGCCGTCGATCAAGTGAAGCCCGCCATCGAGGTGCCGGAGGAGAAGTGAGAGAGGAATATGGGCTGCGCTATCATTCGGCAAACCGAGGTCTGCCGCTACGAATCCAGTGGAAGCCGCTCATAGAGAGGAAGTCGTCAGACTTCCCCTTCATTCGCCAATTCCATCGGAAGGAGCTGTAGACGGTAGAGAACGGATCATCGCCGGAACGCCTTTGCGGGCTTTGCCCCTTTGCCACCCTGCGGCCAATAAGAGCGTGTAAACAGGCGTCGCCGCGATCAACGGATAACTGAAATTCGACCTCACGCAGAGGCGGTGCATCCGAGCGGATGAAAGCGCTTTGGAAGCCCGTGCCTACCTGCAAAGCCTTGACCAGGGGATCAAGGACACCGTAACGTACGACGGCATCGTCACCGGTGCGGTGCCCTCTTACAATCCCCCCGGTTCCCTGAACACCCAGCACGGTCTCGTCGATAAAATGCGCCGCATCGCTCACATCATTGACAGCTTCCGCCAGGCCGCCATCAACGGCGGCACGGGATACACCGGCCCGCGGCGGCAGGTGTTCTTCGTGAGCCTGGGCGGTTGGGATCATCACAACGGGCTGCAAAACGTCCACCTGCCCTACCTGGACATCCTCGATAGCGCCCTGGGGGAGTTTTACATGCTGCTCAAGAGCCAGAACACCTACAACAACGGAACTGCCTTGGAGGATGTGACGCTCTTCACCGCCAGTGACTTTGGCCGTGCGCTGGTGCCGAATGGGGATGGCACGGACCACGCCTGGGGCGGGAACCACATCGTGCTGGGAGGAGCCGTAAACGGCGGGGACATCTACGGGCAATACCCGGCGATGCTGCTGAAAGGGGATGCCGAAAGCCAGAGCCAGGACTTGATCGGCAACGGTGTCTTTGTCCCGACGCTGGCGGTGGATCAATACATGCAACGGCTGGGTAAGTGGCTGCTGGTGGGCACGGGGGGAAGTGGGTGGAGTGATACACAGGATACAAGTCCTTGGAGGCAGGTGCTTCCGAATTGGAGTGGATTTGCGACGCTTCCGATAGGTCAGCAGTATGCGAACAACTTGATGCTCTAATGCCTGAAACCCTACGCTTGCGATGAAATACACAGTTCTATTCCTGATTTTAACAGCATCGGCCACTGTTTGCAGTCAGCTCCACGGGCAGACGCTAGCCTTGTTTAATGTTAGTCAGACGGTGTCGTCTCAGATTGCTTATACAGCCGGAACCACAACCACTTTTGCAAATGATGCCTGGACAGGTAGTTACGACCTGGGCGTGACAGGCATTACCAATGGGAGTAGCAGCCTTCCCAATCCAGGTCTCGGCAGCAGTGGAAGCGGGGCATTGTTCGCGGATCACACCTTCAATGCCCTGAGCTGGGATTTGAATGGATCAGCACAAGGGATCATCAACGCTGGTCTTGGCAACCCTGGAAGCTCTTTTCCCACGATCTCCCAGACGACGATAGTGAGCGCTAATTTGTCGTTTTTCATCGACACGCCGTTTACGATCAACCTGCAAAGCACCTTGGTTTCCCAGTTCAGTGGGAACGTCGCGTATGACCCCTTTTTCGGGCGTGCTCAGACCAAGCTCTTCGCTCAGGTGATCGACGGCCAGTTGGTGAACCAATATGTGGCGGATTGGGACACTTTTTTTGGCAGCACCGGCGGGAGTTACACGGGCAGCTTCAATTCGGCTGTCTTTCGCTTGGAGTTCGGTGCTGATGCCGTCCTTGATGCGAACGATCCGGGGGCCGCGCTCACCCAGTTCTCCAGCTATGACCTCCAGATGACGGTGTCCCCCATCCCAGAGCCGGGAAGCGCACTGCTGCTGGCCGCGGGGGCCTTCATTCCCCTGCTGCTCCGCAGGAGGCAATGCTGAGCCTGCCTGACTTTCTTCTCTGATGCGCCGCTCTTTCTCCTGCTCTCCAAGTCTCCCGGTCTCCTCGTCTTCCGCCCGAGGCTGGGATCACCACAACGGGCTGCAAAACGTGCACCTGCCCTACATGGACATCCTCGATAGCGCCCTGGGGGAGTTTTACATGCTACTCAAGACCCAGAACACCTACGGGAACGGCACGGCGCTGGAGGATGTGACGCTGTTCACCGCCAGTGACTTTGGCCGGGCACTGGTGCCGAACGGGGATGGCAGTGACCATGCCTGGGGCAGCCACCACATCGTGATGGGCGGCGCGGTGAACGGCGGGCAGATCTATGGCCAGTATCCGCAGATGCTCACGCAGGCAGATGGCACCTCCGATCCGCTGAATCTCGACATCTATGGCAACGGCGTCATGGTGCCGACGCTAAGCGCGGACCAGTACATGCAGCGGATCGGGAAGTGGTTTTTGCAAGGGACTACAGGTGAGAACTGGAGTGAAACACTTCAAGGATCACCTTGGGCCTCCGTGCTGCCTAACTGGCTCTCGGTGAATAACTGGAATTCATCCAGTTTAGTTGGGTTAATCTGAGTGCCGCTTTTCACCCCACTTGTATGAGCCTATTAACAACACGAAATCTGCCCTGCTCCTTGGTGTTTATCTGGATTGCTTGGTGTTCGATTCAGAAACTAGAAGCTCAAAACTTAGGCGTGTTCTCGGTTTCCCAGAGTGCTGGGTCCATCACGTCTTTTAATGGCGGTTCTCCAGCATCGATTACGGATCAGTGGGCTGGCATTTATGATCTTGGGACAAATGGTACAGTGTCTGGCTCGAGCAGCCTTCCCAATCCGGGACTCGAATCATCTGCCAGCGGGAGTTTTTTTGGAACACAAGCCTACTCATCCAATCTCTGGCAATTGTCTGGTAACGCGACTGCAATCTACAACACTGGGCTTGGGAACGTGGGAAGTCCCTTTCCAACCATCCGTGACACTTCTTTCATCGGAGCAGCGATCACATTTTCGGTCGATCAGCCTTTCGTTCTTTCGCTCACAGCCTCACTAAACTCTTCGTTTTCAGGACCGGGCCCCAACTCAGGGGTCCCTGCGAATAATGCAGCTCTTGTGAGCCTCTTTGTCGTCGCTGCCAATGGGCAGTTTGTGAATCAGTACGTTACCGAATGGAACACGGTGCTGGGTAGTTCAGGTGGCTCATACACGGATTCGTTCAACGACGCGGTCTTCAGGCTGGAGTTTGGTGCTTCTGCGGACGTGTTTTCGAATACGCCAGGGGCGTTTGGAACCCAAACAAGTGCATATGATCTCCAGCTTTCCGTCTCGCCCATTCCTGAACCCTCGGGTGCCCTTTTGGCGTTGCTCGGTGGCGGGTGGTTCCTTGGCCCGCGGCGGCGCAGAGCATGATCTAGATTTGCCTAGGGAATCAAGGACGCTCGTCAGCAGGGCAGCAGGTCTGTCCATGTAGATTGCACTTTTCATTGGACGCTTTCGGCCTGCGCCGGACTATCCGCACCTTTTTGCATGACCCAGATCCTCGATTTCATCGCCCATGTCGATAAGCACCTGCAAACTTTCGCGGAGCAGCATGGGCCGCTGATTTATGCGCTGCTGTTCGCCATCGTGTTTTGCGAGACGGGGCTGGTCGTGACGCCGTTTTTGCCGGGGGATTCGCTGCTGTTTGCGGTGGGCGCCCTGGCGGCGCAGGGTTTCATGCGCATCGAGATCATCATTCCGCTGCTCGTGTGTGCCGCCATCCTCGGCGACAACGTGAACTACTGGATCGGGCGCAAATGCGGTGGCTGGATCGTGAATCAGCGCTGGTTCAAACGAGACTACCTCGCGAAGACGGAGGCCTTTTTCGTGAAGCATGGCGGTCGCGCCATCGTGATCGCCCGCTTCGTGCCCATCGTGCGCACCTTCGCGCCGTTCACGGCTGGTTTTGGCCGCATGCAATACCGCCGCTTCCTCATGTTCAGCCTCGGCGGCGGGCTTTTCTGGGTGATCAGCATCTCCATCCTCGGTTATGCCCTTGGCAACATCCCCGTCATCAAGAGCAACTTCAAGCTCGTGTCCCTCATGATCATCGTCGTCTCCGTGCTGCCGATCGTCATTGAAGTGATCAAACACAAGCGTGAGGCCGCGAAGAAGGCGGATTGAGCCTTCGAGCGCCATCTTGCCAAACGGAGCCATCCGGGCTACGAGGCCGCCGCCATGCTCTCACGCGTCTTTTTTGCCTTTCTCGGCCTCGCCACCCTCGCGGGCATCTGCCGTGCTCAAGATGAGGCGATGGAGTTGAAGCTCCGCTGGCAGCCGGGGCAGTTTTACCTCCAGGAGACGGACACGGACACGACGACGATGCTCACCGCACTTGGGCAGAAGCACGATCAAAAGCTCCGCATGCGGCAGACGACCTCCATCAAGGTCACGCAAAACGACGCGGGCCAGCAATTGGCCCGCGTGAGCATCGACTCGCTCAAAGGCGAGCTTCTGCAAGACGGCCTCTTGAACCCCTTTGACTCCGCCAAGATGCAGGACGCGCTGCCCGTGCTGCAAAAAGCCGTCGGCGGCACCGCCGGACGTGCTTTCACGCTCGTTTACGATGCCAGCGGCAATTTCCAGGATGTGCGTGACATCAGCTCGATGGTGCAAGGCGGCTCCACGCCGGACCTGACAAGCATCGCCGATGCAAAACAGATCGCCACGCTCTACCGCCGTTCGATGGAGATGGGCCTGCCGAAGATCCCCGTGCGTCCTGGCGACAAGTGGATCAGCGACGAGGTCATTCCCTTTGCCGAGGCCGGTGATGTGCAGGTGAAGCTGCACGCGAAATTCGAAGGCGTGGTGGACCGCGGCGGCCGCAAGCACGCTCAAATCGCCTTTGAAGGCAGCATGGAGACTCAATCAGACACGGGCACAAAACGCTCGGTGAAGGTCGGCCCGAACTCGAAGGTCTCCGGTCAGGTCTTTTTCGATCTTGAGCGTCAGACGATCACACTCTCCGTGCTGCTCGGGCTGGTGAATCTGGAGGTCGATGGCAAGAAACTGCCCATCCGCCAGCAGGTCACGATGCGCCTCGCGGCGATGAAGCGGAGCAACTGAGGCCTCAAAGCCTCGGCGCGGGTCCGAGATCGGCCGCACCCGCTCCGCGATGGCTTTGAATGAAGGCTTCGGGCGCGAGACGATTGAGCGGCGTGTCCGCGTAACCTTCAGCCGGATTGATGTAAGGCCCCTGTCGCACCTCAAAGTGCAGATGGGCCAGATACGCGCCCTCGCCCGTGCCTACCGTGCCGATCTTTTCGCCACGCTGCACCACCTGACCGGGCTTCACGAGGATCTCATCGAGGTGCGCATACATCGTCTGGACGACTGGCCCCGCTTCATCATCGGCGGGAAGGCGATGCGCCACGATGATCATCTTTCCCCAACCGGCGCCGGGCATGCCGGCGTAAACGACACGCCCCATGCCCGCCGCGAAAACGGGATCGCCGAGGTCCGAATTCTCGCCGCCGATGCCATTCAAATCATCGCCGAGGTGACGGGAGATGCGGAAGGGCCGTGCGTTGTAGGTCAGGGCCCCGTGCTGCGAGCCCATCGGCATGTCAAAGCGCACCGCCAGCGGCAGCGTGACGACTTCCTCCGGCGTGAGCCGGTGAAACGCCGGATCAAACGGCACCGCGCCGTCCCATCGCAGGCCATGAGCACGCCACCACGCGAAGCCCGCCGCGGCGGCGACGAGAACGAGGCTGAAAAAGATGGCGAAGGCGCGTGCGGAGGCCATGCTGCGCAGCATGGCACGCTTCAAACCTCCCGGTCAATGCCCCGCATGCGGCGAATGGGTCCCCAAAGGCCAGGTCGCCTGCGATGAGTGCGGCGCGTGTGATCGCTCCGGCTGGAAGAATCCTGATACTTACGACGGTCTCGACCTGCCGGACGACGGCTTTGACTATGATGACTTCATCGCCCGTGAATTCGGCGGTAAAGAAAACCGCGTGAGCGGCAACCAGCGCAGCCTTTGGTTCTGGGTCGGCCTCGTGCTCGTGATCATCCTCGCGCTCGGCTTTTTGATGCCGCTGCTGCGTGGATAGAGCAGAGAGCAAAGAGCGCGTTTCCAATCCATCATGAGGCAGCGAACGATGCGCCAGCAAGGTAGCCATCTCGCTCCGCGAGATGAGCTTGGGATACCGCCAAAGCGGACGGTTTTAAGTTTGGGAACGCTTCCACAACTGCGCCAGCGCCGACTCATCTCGACGGAGCGAGATGGCTACTCTGCTTCGCATGCTCGAAGCAGGAAGTTCTAAAGCACTGCCTACGGGCAAACTGACGACTCGTGGCTCTTCGCGATGCCTTTACGCCGCGCAGCCGGCCGCCGCGTGCTCTTCCGGGTGGCAGGAGTGATCGCAGCAGGGGCTCAGCGGCACGCCGTTCATCGCGGCGGGGGCCTCGAGCTCGGGATTGGGCTCCAGGGGCATGAGGCCGAGATCGCGGAGGAGCTTCATGTCCTCGTTGGCACGCGGATTGGCGGCGGTGAGGAGCTTGTCGCCGTAGAAAATGGAGTTCGCGCCGGCGAAGTAGGCCAGCGCCTGGGCCTCGCGGCTCAAATTGGTGCGGCCGGCGCTGAGGCGGACCTTGGCCTTCGGGATGGCGATGCGTGTCACGGCGATCATGCGGATGAAGGCGAAGGCATCGACGACCTCGTTGTCGCCGAGCGGGGTGCCTTTGATCGGCATCAGCGCATTGATCGGCACGCTCTCGGGCTGCGGATTGAAGTTCGAAATGACCTCCAGCATCTTCAGGCGGTCCTCGATGGTCTCGCCGAGGCCGAGGATGCCGCCGCAGCAAACAGACATGCCGGCATCCTGCGCATGGCGGATGGTGCGGAGGCGGTCTTCAAAGCTGTGCGTGCTGACGATGTTCGGATAATGCTCCGGGGAGGTGTCCACGTTGTGGTTGTAGGCGGTCACCCCGGCTTCCTTCAAATCGGCGGCCTCTTCCGCGCCGAGCTCGCCGAGGGTCACGCAGACCTCCATGCCGAGCTTGGAAACGTCTCGCACGATGTCGAGCACCTGATCGAATTTTTGAGTGCCTTTGCGCACGCCTTTCCACGCGGCGCCCATGCAGAAGCGGGTGGAGCCATTCGCCCGAGCGGCGAGCGCACGCTCCATCACCTGCTCCTTCGGCATCAGCTTCTCCGCCTGCACGCCGGTGCTGTAGCGGGCGCTTTGGGCGCAGTAGCCGCAGTCCTCGCTGCAACCGCCCGTCTTGATGCTCAGCAGGGTGCAAAGCTGCACCGAGTTGTCCGTCCAATGCTCGTCATGCACGGCGCGGGCCTGCTTAAGGAGGTTGAAGAAAGGCTGGTGATAGATGCGGTGAAGCTCGGCAAAGGTCATGGCGGGGTTTGGAGGCAAAAAACTCGGGCGGATACTTGGCGCAAACCGCCGGGATGCACGGGAAAAGATAGACAAACCCCGCGCCCGCATCCGTCTCTGCCAGGATGCCGCGCCCTGCCGCCCAGCTCGAACGCCTTTACGACACCCACGCCGCGGGGGTCTTTCACTACCTGCACGGCATCGTGCGGTCGGAGGCGGACGCGAAGGACCTGCTGCAGGAGTTCTTCATCAAACTCTCCCGCCTCACGCTGCCCGCCGGGCTGGAAAACGAACGCGCCTACCTGCTGCGCATCGCCCACCGGCTGGCCATCGACTGGCTGCGCCGCCACGCCACGCGGGAGCGGGCGGAGCAAACGCATCCGCAGGCCCTCTTCGCCCCGCAGGACGATCCGGACGCGGATCGCTTTGCCCGCCGCGTCGAGTCTGCGCTGCACGAGCTGCCGCCGGAGCAGCGCAGCATCGCCGAGATGAAGCTGTGGCACGGCCTCACCTTTGAGCAGATCGCCGAGGCGCAGCAGATCCCGCTGAACACCGCCGCCAGCCGCTACCGCTACGCCCTCGAAAAACTCCGCGGCCTGCTGAAGCCGCTCTACGACGAATTGACGCCATGAAAACGCCCCCCGATGCCTTCGAGCACGATTTGGAACGTCTCGCCCTCCGCGAGCTGCCGACGCACTGGCGGCAGGAAATCCTCGCGAAGGCGCAAAAGCCCCGTCTCGCCCCGCCGCGACCTCTCGCGTTCGTTTTGGCCGCCGCGTGGCTCATCATCCTCACGCTGCAACTCCTCACGCCCGCGCCTGAAAATCCGCCGCAGGCTCAAATCGCGCCCGTCTTCGCCCCCAGCAGCCTGTTTGCCCTCAACCATCACCTCGACCTCCTCCAGCCATGAAACGCCTCTTCAACCTTCGCGTGCTCGTTTGGACTCTTGCGAGTCTCGTCACGCTTTACCTCCTCGCCGTCACGCTCGAAAACTGGACCGGTGCCCGCGCCCTCGCCGCCGCGAAGGAAAAAGTCGCCCAGGAAGGCGAGAGCCTCGATTTCATGTCGCTCGTCCCGCCGCTGCCGCCCGAGGCGGAAAACTTCTGCGCCCTCGAACCGCTCGCCGGGCTCACGAATCCGAAAAACAAGCCCGCGCCAGCTTTGGAGGCTCTCGACAAAATCACCTCGAAAGCCCCCGGCGGCCTCAACTCCATCCAGCTCGGCACCGCGCCCGATTTGAAGCCAAGGATCGAGCACCTCGCGAAGAACGGCATTGGCAGGGCGGACGCCACACCCGCCGAGATGCTCGCCGCGCTCGATGCCGCCCATCCCGTTTTGAAAACGCTCGCCGAGGCCGCGCCGAGGCGTCGTGCCGCGCGGTTCACTCCGCAGTTGGGTGAAGGGCAAGGGTTCGTCACGCTCTTTGAGATGAAGGTGCCGCATTACACACACGCCCAGCGTCTCGGGAAGGCCTTGCTGGTCCGCTGCCATCTCGCTATTGCCGCAGGCCAGGCCGGAGAGGCAGTGAAATGCATCCAAGCGTCGTTGCGGCTCTCCAAGGCCTGCTTTCACGAGCCGATCCTCATCAGCCTTCTCGTCGGATCCAGCATCCAGGCCCTCGCGATGGACAACGTCTGGGCGTTGCTGCATGCCCGCATCGCTGCCGAGGCCGAGCTGACACTTTTGAAAGTGGAGCTAGCCCGCCTCGACATCCCCGCCTCGATGCTCCACGCCATGCGTGGCGAGCTGGCGACTGCCTCGCAGACCTTTGACGCCCTGCGAGGCCGCTCGGATCGTGGCATCACTCTGTTTGACGTCTCCAGACCACCCGGCACGCCACAGCCCATCAGCTCCCGCGTGCTCAATGCCATGCTGCCCTCCGGCTTTCTTGACCACTCCGAGGCCGTCGTCATCAATCTTGAGATCGACCATCTCATCCTGCCGATGAAGCAGGGTGGCTATGTGCGGGTGAACGCGGGTTTGCACTCACTCGAAACGAACCTCGATGGGAAGAGCCGGATCGGCGTCCATCCGCATCACATCTTTGCCCGACTCTTCATGCCTGCCTACCGAGGCGTCATTCGCAGCGTCACTGAATCCGAAACACGCCGCCGCCAAGCCTTGGCCGCCGTCGCCATCGAGTCCTTCCGCCTCTCAAAAGGCTCGCCACCTCCGTCACTGCCAGACGGCATCCTCGATGTCATCGACGAAAAACCCATGCGCTACCGCGTCGAAGGCAGCGGCTACGTTTTGTGGTCCATCGCTCACGATGAGGAAGACGATGGCGGCACGCTGCCGGGCAAGGACGAGAAGGTCCGCGATGCCAAATTCACCGGCGACTGGGTGTGGCGCATGCCCGCGAGCAAGTGAGCGGTGGGGGAGTGATGGAGTGATGTTCGGCGTTCCGGACCCCCATTACTCCCCGACTCCATCACTCCACCGCCCCTCCCGCCGTCTGTTTAAATAAATCCCGCCATCTCGTGCGTCGTCTGCCAAACTGAACGCGGATGCCGCCCAGCGAAGCCACTCTCTCCCGACTCCATGCCGACCACGCCGTGAGCGTGTATCGCTTCGCGTGGTCGGTGACGAAAGATGAAGGCCAGGCGCAGGAGGTGGTGCAGGAGTTGTTTTTGAAGCTCGCCCGCGATGCCGATGCGGTCACGACGGCCCGCTCGGAACGGGCGGTGCTTTTCACGATGGCACGCAACCTCTCGCTCGATGCGTTGCGGCATCGCACGCGGGAGGAAAAGGCGCTGGAGGCTTGGGAGCAGGAGCTGCCGGGCTGGTTTGAGCCCGCAGCGGATCACGAAGCACTCATCGCCGCGCTCGCTGAGCTGCCGGAGGAGCAGCGCAGCGTCGTGCATCTGCATGTGTGGGAAGACATGACCTTCCGCGAGATCGGCGAGCTGCTCGACCAGCCTACGCAAACCATCGCCAGCCGCTACCGCTATGCCTTGGAGAAACTCCGCGTCCACAAACACACCCTCGTATGAAACCGGACCTCGAACAGACCCTGCGCACCCTTCGCTGGCGAGACCCGCCGCAGGCGTTTTTGCAGCAAACATTGGATCTGGCACTTGCCGAGTCGCGACAGCGTTCTGGAGTGCGCCGGGCCTCCGGCGCTTTGGAGCGTCCATCGGACTCCGCAAAGCTCCAGAGGGCTGGAGCACTCCAAGACGCTCCCGCGCGAAATCGAAAACGGCACCTCTTTGCATGGCTCGCCTTCATCCCGCGACCGCTGCGCTTGCCACTCGCCGCGTGCTGGCTGCTCGCGTTCTACTTCCGTCTCACCACGCCGGAGGCCATCCCGCAGAGCACGCTCGAAAACTACGCCAAGCTGCCACCGGTCACGCCAGCGCAGCTCATCGCCCACCTCGCCGAAGCCAAACGTCTCGCCGATGAACTCCTCGAACAACGCCGCGGCCCCATCCCGCCGCTTTGAAGAAAGTGGAACAGGTTTTCAACCTGTTCATTCCCCGACACGCTCATGAGCTCAGCCGCCACTTCCGAACCGACAGGTTGCAAACCTGTCCCACTTTCCCGTCGATGGCTCCGTCGCCTGCTTTGGACCTGCGTCTGCCTCATCTCGCTGCTCACAGTTTATTACCAGTGGGAGAATCGCCGTAGTGCCCGCGAGTTGAAACTGGCCCGTGAGCGTCTTCTCGAACGCATCGGCACGGAAAACTGGCTCGATCTCGCGCCGCCGGTGGTGCCGGACGAGCAGAACTTTTTCGCGCTGCCGGTCGTCGAGCAGTGGATGCACCGCGATGGTCGCCAAGTTCGCTATGTCATCCCGAAAAACGCTTTTTTGCCGCCGAACTTCGTTTCACCGGCCATTCTCGAAAACGAGGCCGATGGCACTTCACACGTCGATTACGCGAGTTGGGCCCAAAGCCGCGATTTGAAGGGCGAATCGCCTGCCGTCGTGATGAATCGCGAACTCGGCGATGGCAATGGCTTGCTCCCGAAACTCGCCGCGGGCCTCTCGCGGCCTTTTTCCGCGTGGAAACCGCACCAGCATGATGAACTCGCCGCCGCCGGCGCCGATCCCTATGACGCGATACAGCCGCATGTCAGCAACGTGAACGACCAAATGCGTCAACTCGGCCTCCATTTGCGTGTGGCCGCTGCGGCGGGTGATGTGGAGAAAGCACGCAGCACCGCGCTCATCCTGCTGCGCTTGTTTCCTGAATCCGCCAGCTCGCGTCACTGGCTCGTCGGCTCGCTGGTGAGCCTCGCGACGCACGAGATCGCCTTTGAGGCACTGCAAGACGCGCTCGGCAAACCGGCGTGGGATGAGAACGGCCTCCATGCGCTGCAACTCCAGCTCGGCAAGATCAACGACCTCGAAGTCGTGGACGGCGCGCTCAGCATGGAGACGCTCACTGGCTACGGCGTCGGCCTTTTCATCCGAGAAAGCTGCCGCAAAGACGGCACCGCGGTCGAAATGCTGCGGTTTGGGCGAGAGGATGATTCGTGGCTCACTCGCCTCGGCAATCAGGCCACTCGCCTCGGCTACATCTACGGTCCCACCGGGTGGCACGATGCGAACACGGCCTTCTATGCTGAGCGCTTTTTGGATTTGCTTGGTCCGAAAGGCGAAACCGCATGGCTGGACGCCGCTCCACGAATCGCGGCACTCAAGAAGCACTTGGAGGCTGAGTATCGTCATCTCGGATGGAACATGCGCCGCAAGATCAGCGCGATGGCGCTGCCAAACATCGGCACCACTTTCGATGTCGCGGCCAAAACGCTCTTCCACCGTCGCTGCCTCATCATCGCGTGCGAATTGGAGAGGCATCGACTCGCGCGTGGCACTTATCCCGCGTCGCTCGACGTGGTGAAGGAAGCGTTGAGGCCGTTCACCATCGTCGATCCCGCCAAACCGACGCAATTGCCCGGCTACCGCGTCGAGCCTGACGGCTATGTGCTCTCCAGCGTGAGGGACCAAAGCTGGGACTGGCGCATGAAACGAACACCATGAACTCCAAACCCATCACTGAAACTTGGTACACGCTCCGCTTGGCCCGCTGGGCATGGCGGCTGATTTGGAATCGCCGCATGGCGTGGACGGTTGTCTGCCTTGTCTCGCTCGTCACGGTGCTGTGGCAGTGGGAGAACTGGCGCAGCGCTCGTGAATTGAAGGCGGTGCATCAGCGGGTGGTGGAGCGGTTGGGCACCGATGATCCCTTCGCCTTCATGCCGCCGAGAGTGACGGATGAGCAGAACTACTTCGCGAATCCCGTGCTCGAATCCTGGCTGCATGAGACGACGCCGGGCACGCTGCGGCTGAAATACAATCCACCGAAGGATGCGCTGCTGCCGAAGGATTTCATCAAGCCGGAGATCGTCGAAGGTGAAGACGGCAAGGCTGGCAGGCTCGATTTGAAGGCGTGGATGGCGAAACGGAACCTTCCGAACACGGAGGAGCCTCGTCTCGTGCTCGCTCGGGAGCTCGGCGATGGAAACGGGCTGCTGCCCAAGCTCGCGGAGGGCTTGAACAAGCCTTACTCGATCATGAAGCCAGGCCAGCGTGAGGCAATGGAGGCTGCGGACGGGAATCCGTGGGCGGCACCGTATCCCCAATTTGAGAGCCTGAACCGTTTTCAGGAACAGCTCGGCCTGCATCTGCGCAGTGCGGCGCTGGCGGGCGAGGGTGACAAGGCCGCGACCATCGCACACATCATGCTGCGCTTTTGCGAGGCTCCCGCACGCTGTGGCATGATCGGCTGCCTCGTGCCGCTGGCACTGCATGGCATCGCTTTGGATGCGCTGCATGAGGCACTGGAGCATCCGGTTTGGACGGAGGAGGCGCTGGGTCGTCTCCAGGTGCGGCTTGCCCAGTTTGACGACTTGAAGCAATACCAGCGGGCGCATGCGGGCGAGATCCTGAACATGTTTGCCGGGCTGACTTACTTTCGCAGGCATCCAGAGGCATTTGATCTCGGCGGCGGTAGCGACGCCGAACGCTCCGTCACGGGTTTCGTGGTCCGCAACATGCCCGTCGGCTGGCACGATGCGAACGTGGCCTACTACACGAATCACATGCTCGACCAGCTCGGGCCGCTGACGCCGACAGCGTGGCTCGATGCCGGTTCACGCAGCGAGGCGGTGAATGCACGAGTAAAGGCGGAAGTCACTTGGCCGAATCCACGCCGCATTCTCGGAGCGATAGCGATTCCGCATGTCGGCAACATCTCACAACACGCCGCCGAGACGCTGTTTCATCGCCGCTGCCTGATCATCGCGTGTGCATTGGAAAAGCATCGTCTGCGTCACGGAGCCTTTCCTGCCTCGCTGGACACCGTGAAGGACGATTTGAAACTCTTCACGCTCGATGATCCGGCGTGGCCGGGGCATCTGCCGGGCTTCAAACTCGAAAACGGCGGCTACTTGCTCTGGTCTGCCGGACCGGATGCGAGGGACGATGGCGGGGAAAAGGACAAGGACTGGCTGTGGCGCGTCACTTTTTCTCTTCCGAACCCGGCGTGACCTGCCCGCTGCGGATCTTGGCCTTCAGGCGGGACCAGAAGTCGTCGTCTTCCGGGTTCAGCTCGGGCTGGCGGACCTCGACGGGTTTGTTGTCGAGGCGGGGGATGGCCGGGGCCTTGGCGGCATCGGAGTCGCTGCGGGAGTCGGCGATGGAGCCACCGTAGGCGGCGAAGTTGTTCACGGGCACGTCATACTTGCGGGAATCGACGGCAAGCTTGCGGTGCGCATTGATGAAGGCCGTGGGGGAGTAGTACACGCTGTTGTCCCGCGGGAACTGGGAGCGGTTCATGCCAACGCGGAGGTCTTTGCGCATCTCAAAGTGGAGGTGAACGAAGTACATGCCGTTGTTCCCGCCCATCGTGCCGACGAGCTGGCCTTTCTCGACGAGGTCGTGCAGCTTCACGACGCGCTGGTGGAGGTGCGCGTAGAGCGAATCGACCATCGCCACGCGGCCGTCGAGCTCGCGGTAGATGTGGCGGACGATGATGCAATTCCCCCAGCCGACGCCGATGTTCGTGGAGAGGATGACGACACCGCGGGCACAGGCGTAAATCGGGGCACCCAAGTCGCTATCGCCACCGCCGTTGCCATTCCAGTCCTCGCCGAGGTGGCCGTTGGGGAAGTAGCCGCGGGCTTTGTGGTAGCCGGCGGCATCCGGTTTGCCCACGGGGAAGTCAAAACCATCCGCCAGACGCACCCGGATGGTGCTGCCAGCCTGGGCAAAACCCTGCGTCGAAGCCGCGAGCAGGCACAGCAGGGCCAGCAGCAGTCGGAGGGCAGGTTGGAGGTTGGTTTTGGCGTGGTCTGGCATGCCCGGGGAGAGCGGAAGGGCCCGGAGACTAGCGCAAAGGGCCGGAAAGGCCAACAGGGAATCACCCTGCGGCGGCTTCACTTGCTGTGAAAAATCTCACTCTCCACGATGGCATGGATCAGGTCCCGCAGGCCGTGGCCTTGAGCCTTGGACCGGGCCACGAGGCGGTCGATCTCCGCCCGGTCGGAAAAGCCCATCGGACGGCCGGTGGCGAAGGTGAGGAGCTTTTCGATGACGCAGCGGGCCACCTTGTCCTGATCGGCGAGGAGCACTTTTTGCAGGTCGGCAAGGTTTTGGAAGCTCTTGCCGTCCGAGAGCTGTCCGGCGGCATCGACGGGCTGACCGAGGCGGTAGCGCACTTTGCGGCCTTCGACCTTCAGATCGAATTTTTCGCCTTCGCCGAGGCTGCGGAAGCGTTCCCGCCAGCCGCCGATGACGTCGTAATTCTCCAACGCGAAGCCCGGCGGGTCGATGACGCGGTGACAGCCCTGGCAGCTTTCCATCTCGCTGTGTTTGGCGAGCTGCTCGCGCAGCGTGGTGGCTCCGCGGATGTCTGGCTCCACGCCTGGCACGCCGGGCGGAGGTGGCGGCGGCTCCATCCCGAGGATGCGGTCCATCACCCAGACACCACGCACGACGGGCGAGGTGTTGGTGCCATTCGCGCTGACCTTCAAAATGCTGGCCTGAGTCAAAACACCGCCGCGATGGCTCTCGGGCGGCAGTTTGACCTTTTGAAGCTCCACGCCGCGCACATCGGGAATGCCGTAATGCTTGGCGAGACGGCCGTTGAGCATGGCGAAGTCGCTGTGGATGACATTCGCGAGGCTGAGGTTTTGCTGGATGAGATGCGTGATGAAGCCGCGGGTCTCGCGCAGCATGCTGTCGAGCAGCAGGCCGTCGTATTCGGGGTAGAGCTGCTTGTCCGGCGTGGTGAATTCGATCTCGCGCAGGTTCAGCCAGCCATCGGTGAAGTCGGTCACGAATCGCTCCAGCGTGGCGTTTTGCATCAAACGCTCGGTTTGGGCTCGAAGGGTCTCCGGCTGTGAAAGCGGCGCTTTGAGCAAAGTCTCGTCCGGCGTGCTGCGGGTGAGAAAGTAGCTCAAACGCGAAGCGAGCTGGAGGTCGTTGAGCTTGCCCGCAGGCTCTTTGAGGAACAAAAACTCCGGCGAGCACAACATGGCGACGGCAGCCGTGCGCATGGCGACGAGGAAATCTTTTCCTTCGGCAAACTCGGCGTCAAAGAGCTTCAAAAACGGCTCCACTTCCTCCGCCGTGGCCGGTCGGCGAAACGCGGCGCTGGCGAAGGCTGGTAGCAGCTTGCGAGCTTCGCCGGATGCATCGGCCGAATCGGCGGTGAAGACGGGCTTGTAGCCAAATTTGCCGCGCATCCACGGTTTCTCGGGCATGACCTCGCGCAGCTTGGCCTCGCCGAGCAGGTGCTTTTGACCGCGTGGCGGCCATTCGGAGATGAAGGGGCCTTCGAGCTCCACTTTCAACAGCGCGAGACCTTCGCCGGGATAGTTGGCGGGACCGTCTTTGACTGGCGAACGACCATCCGGTCCGTTCAGACCCTGCGGGCTGATCCAGATGCCTTTGTTCGCATCGAGGTGCAGCGTGACCTCGACAGTGCCGGGCTTGCCGATGGGCAGTTCGTGGTAGCTGTGCGTGACGTTGTCGGCGTTACGGAAATTGAAACTGCCGGTGATGAGCGCAAAAACGACCGGTTCCTCGATTTGATAGCCGTAGCCGGTGACGCGCAGTTTGTAGGTGCCGGAGGCTTTCGCGCGGAGGTTCGGGATGACGGTGCTGGGGAAGCCGCCTTCGTTGAAGACGACAATCGCGCCGTCGTCACGTTTCAGCCAGTGCTTGCCGAGATTGTCCTTGTTGCGGTCGCTTTCGAGCGTGGCGGTCTGTGTGGTCTTCTCCGGCTGCTGATCAGCAAAGAGCGCCGCATTGAGGGCGAGCTCCGCGGCCTCCATGTAGCGCTGCATCTGGATGCCGGAGATGGAGAGCGCCTCGCCGATGTTGTCGAAACCGGCCGCACGACCGTCCTCCGGCAGCATGTCGATGACGTTGAGCTTCACGCCGAGCAAGTCTTCGAGCGTGTTTTGATACTCGCGACGGTTCAGGCGGCGCAAAACGGTGCCTTTTTGCGCCTGCGACTTCGCCACGAGATCCCCGCCGAGCGCGGCCATGAAGTCCTGCACCTCGTCCTGCGTCGGCTGCTTCTTCTTTTTCGCTGGCGGCATCTCACCCGCGGCCACGCGGTCAAACACACGCACCCATTTCTTCAACGCCGCGGCATCGGAGCCATCGGTGGGTAGTGCCGCGAGGTCGAGCCCGCCTTTCTTCATCTCCGCGTCATGGCAGTCCATGCAATGCGTGTCGAGAAACGGCTGCAACGCCGGGATGGCGGCGTGCGCAGCGCTGGCAAGGCCAAGCAGGGCAATCGAAGTCAAAGGATGCATGAGCAGTCGAAGAACGGGGCGCAAGGCGTGGACCTGACCAGAATTTGCCTCACGCCTCTTCCCAAGCCTTCGAGCGGGCCAGCGCCCGCTGCCAGGTGGCGGTTTTGGCGGTGCGGAGGGCGGGTTTGAGTTTGGGGGTGAACTTTTGATCGGCTTTCCAGTGCTTGGCGATGTCGGCCTGGTTTTTCCAGAAGCCGGTGGCGAGGCCGGCAAGACAGGCAGCACCGAGAGCGGTGGTTTCGTTGACCTTCGGTCGCACGACGGGCACGCCGAGGAGATCGGCCTGCATCTGCATGAGGAGGTTGTTGAGCGAAGCGCCGCCATCGACGCGGAGTTCCTTCAGCTTGATGCCGGAATCGGCCTGCATGGCGTGGAGGATGTCGGCCACCTGAAGGGCGATGGATTCGAGGGCGGCGCGGGCGATGTGGGCACGCGTGGTGCCGCGGGTGATGCCGACGAGGGTGCCGCGGGCATAGGCATCCCAATGCGGGGCTCCGAGACCGGCGAAGGCGGGCACGAGATAGACGCCGCCGGTGTCCGGAACGCTGGCGGCGAGCTTTTCGACCTCGGCGGAGCTTTGGATGATGCCGAGGCCGTCCCGCAGCCACTGCACGACAGCTCCGGCGATGAAGACGCTGCCCTCGAGGGCGTATTCCATCTTTCCACCGATGCGCCAGGCGATGGTGGTGAGGAGCTTGTTTTTGGAGGTGATGGGCTTTGTGCCGGTGTTCATGAGCATGAAGCAACCGGTGCCGTAGGTGTTCTTCACCATGCCGGGCTGCGTGCAGACTTGGCCGAAGAGCGCGGCCTGCTGATCGCCGGCGATGCCGGTGATGGGAATGGAGCCGCCGAGAAGCGTGGTGTGGCCGAAGGTGCCGCTGGAGTCCCGCACCTCCGGCAGCATGGAGGCGGGCACGCCGAAGAGGCTGAGCAGCTTTTCATCCCAGCGGCCTTTTCGGATGTCGTAAAGCATGGTGCGGGAGGCATTGGAGACATCGGTGGCATGCACCTGGCCGGCGGTGAGGTTCCAGAGCAGCCAGCTGTCGATGGTGCCAAACGCGAGGCGGCCTTTCGCGGCGAGCTGTTTGGCTCCTTTGACGTTTTGCAGGATCCACTGGACCTTGGTGGCGGAGAAGTAGGCATCGACGACGAGGCCGGTCTTTTGGGTGATGAGGCGGTCGAGCTTCTTTTTGCGCAGGGCATCGCACATCGGCGCGGTGCGGCGGTCCTGCCAGACGATGGCATTGCCGACGGGCCAGCCGGTTTCACGATCCCAGACGACGGTGGTCTCGCGCTGGTTGGTGATGCCGATGGCGGCGACATCGGCGGCGGTGGCCTTCGCCTTCACGAGCACCTCGCGGGCGGTGGCGAGCTGCGTCTCCCAGATGGCCTGCGGATCATGCTCGACCCAGCCAGGCCGCGGAAAGATCTGCGGGAACTCCTTCTGCGCGACGGCGACGACCTGGCCGCCGTGGTCAAAGAGGATGCTGCGGGAGCTGGTGGTGCCCTGATCGAGTGCGAGGACGTATTTCATGGTGCTGCGGCCGTGTTTTAGCGGGGAAGGGCTTTCGAAGTCAATCGCGGCTGTAAACGCCCCCGGAAGGTGGAATTGGCATTTTCGACCCTGATTGAATAGGATCGGCCCGCGAACATCGAAACGACCGCCATGCAAACTCCTCCTCTCTCCTCGTCTGTCACTCCCACGCTGCCGAAACGCTCTTTTTGGCGGCATCCGCTCGTGATCACCCTGTGTGTCCTGCTCGGTCTCGCCGGCGTGGCGGCGGCCGCGGCAGGCATCTGGTGGAAGTCGAACTTTGACCCGGCCCCCTTCAAGCCTGTGGCCCTCACGACGCAGGAGCAGGCGGCGTTTGACCAGAAACTGGCCGTTTTCACCGGGAACGCGGCTCCAACGCCTGCGCCCGCACCTGTCACCGACCTCGAAAAGCGCACGCTGGTGATCACCGAGAAGGAAGTGAACGCCTGGCTGGCCAAAAACGAGTTGGGCGAGAATGTGCAGGTGCGCTTCAAGAACGGCAAAATCACCGGGGCGATCATTTTGGAGCTGCCGGAGGACTTTCCGGTCCTCGCCGGTCAGAAGATCAAGGCCAGCCTGGCCCTCGTGGCCCATCTGAACGACGCCAGCCGGGACCTGGCCCTGCTGGTGGACGATGTGACCGTGGGTGGCATGCCCCTGCCGAATGCCTGGGTGGGTGACATCAAGGGCCTGAATCTCGTGGACGAGTCCGCCCACAAGGACCCGGCGATGGAGAAGTTCCTCAAAGGCATCCGTCAGTTCGAGATCCAGGACGGTCTGGCGGTGGTTAAGCTTAATGAATGAACCGGGCCAGAACTAAGCGTGTGAGGCTGTAATCTCCACAACTTCGGGTCAAAGTCCGCTTCAAGCCCGTCCGGTTCAGCCGGACGGGCCTATTTTTTTCTTGTTTAGAACAAACTAAATCAAGTAGCATGACCAATT
Organism: Verrucomicrobiaceae bacterium; assembly: GCA_016795465.1. GTDB lineage: Bacteria > Verrucomicrobiota > Verrucomicrobiia > Verrucomicrobiales > Verrucomicrobiaceae > Prosthecobacter. The sequence goes on from JAEUHK010000085.1 coordinate 39,817, forward strand.
AAATCCCAACCAAATTGCTCATGAAGACATTGCGTCGCTACAGACTCAGCATCGCCGTATTTTTGATTGCCCTCCAGACGATGTGGCAGGTCGTTCCGGTGGCCCACGGTGCCACGGTGACTTGGAATGCAGGCAGCGGAACCAATTTTAACTGGGCAGATGTACTGAACTGGGATCTAGGCGCTGCGCCGTTGGCTGGTGATGATGCGATTTTCGGCAGACCGGTGCCCAATCCAGGCACCTTGGCGAATCCTTCGGTGATCGTTCTTGGGGCGGGGAGCGTAGCGAATCGGTTGGATCTCAAGGATGCCTATACACTCACGGGTGGTGATTTGACCCTCACCAGCGGTGGAGTGCGGGTGGACATGGGGGTGGTTGCCCGCGTGGATTCGATTCTGGCTGGCTCGGCAGGGCTGGTGAAGACAGGTGGTGGTTCGCTGCGTCTGACAGGCGCGAACACCTACACAGGCATCACCACGATCAGCAACGGGTCCCTGATCATTGGTAGTGCTGCGGGGCTGGGCGCGGACACCTCCATGATCATCGTCAATGGTTCGCCCACACGTGGCACAAGCGGTGGTGCTTTGGTTTTGGAGGGCGGCTATAGCTCCGGAGTGACACTTTCCCGCGACCTGTCCTTGTCAGGCTACGGACCGATCGCGGACCGAAGCGCAGCTTTGAACTCGGTGGGCACGAATACGCTCACCGGCCTGGTCAGCATGGCGGTGGGGACCTCGCTGCCCAACACGCGTGTGGTGTCGAATTCGGGCTTGTTGACCTTTGCAGGCGGGTTGGATGTGGCAGGGACGGCAGGAACGACTGTGTCGATCTTGGGAGGTGCTGTGAATGCGGCTGGAGCAGGAGGTTACGCCATCACCGGGGTGGTGACGGGCACGGGCACCCTCGAGAAGAACGGGGCTGGCACCTTGCTTTTGAACCCCAGCAGCATGAGCGGCTTCAGCGGCCAGTTGCGTATGAGTTCGAGCGCCACCGGGACGCAGAGTTCGGTGCGTCTGACCGCGCCCATCGTGCTGGGCACCCGGACGTCCACAGGCACGGGAGGCGTTATTGACATGAACGGCGGTATTTTGGAGGTGATGATGGACGCTCCGTCTGTTCAATCCGGGGCGACCCCGGCAGCTGCGAATGTTTACCAGCGAAACAATTCGACGTTCTATGTGGATCATGGGCTTGGCAGCACGGTGACAGGCGGAACGCTGACCCTGGGCCAGTGGGCATTTGAAGAAAACTTCAACGCCACGTTCAATGTGAGAAATGGCTACAACGTGACCATTGGCGCGGCTCCGGTGCAGGGCGGGAATGCCAACTCGACCTTCACGAACAACCTGGCAGTCGCACGCTGACTGTCGCGGGGAATGGCAACACGACGATCACAGGGAATGTGACTGCCGCCAACGGCACTACTGGCATCGACCACAGCCTGACGAAGACGGGAACCGGGACACTGCAGATCACCAGCACAGGAGCGACTTTGGATGGCAATCTGAATGTGAACGGCGGGACCGTGCAAATCACGGACTTCCGCTCGGTGAACATGCATTCCGCCTCCACGACCTCTGGGGTGATCAACATCGGCACCAGTGGGACGGCGGGAACGTTGACGATTGGCACCGCCACGGCGGCGACAGGGGCCGGATTGACGCTGGCGGCTGCGAAGGCAATCAATTTGGCTGGCACGACCGGCGGTGCGACAATCAATGCCAACCAGGCGGGTGCCAACCCGGTCATCATCGGAACGATTGGCGCGACGGGTGCTGGTGCAAAAACGCTGACCTTGGGAGGCACCAGCACGGCTGATAACCGTATTACTGGAGCCATCGCCAACAACAGCGGCACTAACACCACGGCATTGGCCAAAACGGGTCCTGGCACTTGGTTGCTTTCGGGGGTCAACACCTACACCGGTTCCACCACCATCAGCAACGGAACGCTGAAACTCACGGCCAACGCGGCTGCCTCCACCGTCGTTGATAACGCTTCAGCCATCATCTTTAACGCCAACACCGCCGCTGGCACCGCTGGCGGCACGCTGCAATTCACGGGCTTCACCGGTGCAGCGACGACAGAGTCCTTGGGGGCTCTGACACCTACGGCGGGTGCCGGGTCCATCATCTTGGCGGGTTCCGGTGCGGCGGCGAATCTGACTTTTGCTTCCCTGGGGGCCACCACGGCTGCTTCCAGCATCAATTTCATTACGACAGGCGCTGCTGGCGGTGTGGTCAGACTTACCGGACAGGGAGCCACGACAGCCACCAGCCTTCCTGGCACTGCCAATTTCCAAGGCCACCTGTATATCAACGGCGCAGACTTTGCCGCCATCAACGCATCAACCCAGGTGATCACGCCCGTCTATGGCACGACGACGGGCTTCGTGAACGCGGCGGCGGCGCTCACGGCCAGCAACCATAACTTGCTCACCGGCAGTTTCGCCACGCCGGGGGATGTCACGGTTTCCTCCCTTAAACTCACCACGCAAACACTTGCTCTCGGGGGCAATCTGACCCTTTCCACAGGCGGTCTGCTGCAAACTGGCGGCTCGGGATTCATCGATGGTTCGGGCCTGATTCTCGGCGGGGCTGCAGCAACGAACATTGCCATCCGCGTCAATGGTGGCTCAGACGTGCTGACCTTGAGGCCGAACATCAATGTGGGCTCGGCCCAGACCGGCGGACTCACCAAGAACGGCGCAGGAACATTGATCATCGAGGGAACCAACGCACAGACCGGAACGACCACGGTGAATGAAGGCACAGTAAGGCTTTCAGGTGCCTCCTCACGCATTTCGGCCACAAGCGCGGCTTTGGTGCTTCGCCAGGGGACACTTCTGGAGTTTAATGGCACACCCGACGCCAATGCGGTAGTGGCCAACTTGGATGGAGCAGGCACGATCACGAACATCGATGCCGCACCGGTCACGATGACCATCGCAGGCACTGGCAGCGCCTTCACCGGAGTCATCCAAGATGGTGCGGGTGTGATCAATCTCACCAAAGGCGGCACCACGGGCACCGCCACCCTTTCGGGCCTCAACACCTACACGGGTGTGACGACCATTGCGGGTAGTACAGGCCTCATTTCTACCCCGAACATCGCCAATATCGGTGTCGCGAGCGGCATCGGGCGGGGTAACACGGGAGCCAACGCTGCCAGCTTGGTGTTTTCGGCCACGAGCACCGGCGGCTTGAACTACACCGGAACTCTTCCTGCCTCGACCGACCGTCTCTTCACCCTTAACAGCGGCACAGCCGGTGGTGGTGGTCAGATTGCGAACTCCTCGGGCACGAACGCTCCGCTGACTTTCACCAATACAGGGGCCATTGCTTTCGGACCTGGTGCCACGGTAGAGCAGACGATCACGTTTGGAGGTGCCTCAACGGCAGACAACGTGTTCGCGCCGCAGATCACAAACAATGGGGCGTTGGCCACGGCCGTTACCAAGATCGGAGCGGGCACATGGGTGCTGACGAATCCTGCCAACAACTACACTGGCATCACCACCATTGGCACCGGCACGACGGCGGGCGGTGTGTTCCAGGCCGTGGATGGCGCGGGACTTCCCGCCGCCAGTCCGCTCCTGTTGGGGGGCGGCACCACAGGCGGTGGCATTTTCCAGAGCAGTGGAAACTTCACTCGCAACGTCATCGATATTCCCGTGGCTGGCACAGGCACGGTGACCTTGGGGGCTCTCACATCGACGACGGCGGCGGTCGGTTTTTCGGCTTCGGGTGACAAACTGGTGGTGGCCCTCGGCGGCCTGTCCACGCCAACGCCGCTGACATGGGGCAGTGGCGGCTTCATGGGCGCAACCGGCACCTCGACGGCAGCCTTTGTGCTGAACAACGCCCTCGCCACTTCGGAGGTGGAGGTGCGCAACGCGATTGATTTAAATGGGGCCGCCCGCACGATCCAGGTGGATGACAACACGAACACAGGGGCGGACTTCGCCACAATCACCGGCGTCGTCAGCGGTTCTGGCAGCCTCACGAAGTCGGGCACGGGCATTTTGCAGCTTTTTGGCGCCAACACCTACACGGGCAACACAGCGGTAACTGCGGGCACGCTCACGGTTACCTCCCTTGGCAACTCTGCCTCTCCAGGTGCCACTAGCGTGGGTGACAGCACCGGTGGCAACATCGCCACTGGATCAGTGAATCTGGGCAACGGCACGACTGGGGGCGGCGTCCTCGAGTATGTGGGGCCGGGCGAGACGACGGATCGCATGATCCGTATGAATGTGACCACCGGCAGCAACCAGATCCATGCCAACGGCAGCGGGGCGCTCATCATCACGAATCTGGATAACTCGATGACGGCAGGGGCACGCACTTTGCTCCTCCGTGGCAACAGCACGGCGGGCAACACGATCACCAGTATTCTGGCGGACAACGGCGGGGCACTAGGTGTGACGGTGGACGGTGGAGCCATGTGGATCCTGAGCGGCGCCAACACGCATACCGGCAACACGACGGTGAGCGCGGGGGCCTTGGGCTTGGGCGATGATGGTGCTGTGGGGAGCGGCACGCTGGTGCTGAGCAACGGCAATATCTTTGCTTCAGGCGGTGATCGCACGATCGCCAACTCGGTCACATTGAGCAACAACACAACCCCCGCGTTCGTCGGTGATTACTCGTTCACCTTCACCGGGGCGTTCAACAACGCGGCTTCGGCCAACAACACGGCGATCACCAACAACATCGTGGCGGGCAAGTCACTGACCATCCCCAGCCTCGCCAACACGGCAATGACGGCGGCCCGCACTTTAACGCTCAACGGCAGCGGGGAGACCAACATCATCGGGGACATCACCACGAGCACCGGCTTCAATTTGAACCTCACGTACTCTGGCACTGGGATGCTGGTATTGAACGGGGGAAATTCAGACCTTAACGGCGGTGCGATCACGCTGTCCTCCGGCACGCTGAAACTCGGGGCCACTGAAGTCATCCCCCACGGTATCGGAGGCACGTCAACGGCGACGGCAGCTGTGAGTGTCACAGCTGCGACCATCACCATCCCAGTGGCCAGCACCGCGGGCCTCGTGGTCGGACAGACGATCAGCGGAACAGGGGTGGCTGCCGGGACGCAGATCGCCAGCATTGTGGATGGAACGACGATCACGGCGAGTGTGCCTGGGGCGACCACTCCGGCCACGAACATTGCCAGCGGCGCGGCCTTGTCCTTTGAAGTAAGGGGCAACATGACCATCAACCCCGCTGCGGGAGCTTCGGCCACTTTTGATCTCAATGGCAACACGGAGACCATCAACGGCCTGACAGGCACCACGGCTGGCACTCTGACGATCGACAATAGTGCGGTCAATGATGCCGGGCTGACCGTCGGTGGTAATGATCAGGCGGTGCAATTCAACGGTAGCATCACCCGCTCGGGCGGCGGCGGCTTGGTGCTCGGCAAGATCGGTTCGGCTACGGGCACCTTTGCGGGGCCTGCCAGCATCACAGGCATCAATGTCCAAGGAGGCGGGCTGAAACTCACGGGCGGTCTGACCACGGCTTCGGCCATCACTTCTGTCCAGGTGGTGGGAGGCTCTTTGCTGAGTCTTCAGGATGGTGTGGGCACGCCGCTGTCCGGCCTTTCGACTTTGAATCTGGGTGCAGGAACAGGCACCACGACGCTCGAACTCGACGCGGGCGATCTGGGTTCCGACTCATTCACCAGTTCCACGGCGGCGATCGTGGCAAACGCGATCCTGTTGAATATCCGCGATGCCGGACTCACCCCCGGCCAAACCTATGACCTTCTCGTGGCTCCCAGCGGCCTGAATTCTGGTGGTGTCAGTTACACCCTCGGCCCGATTGGCGGTTACACAGGCTCTTCCTTGGTGGTTTCGGATACTTCGATCAAGCTTACCGTGGGTGCTGCTGTGCTCGGAAACATGTTCTGGACCGGCGCAGGCTTGCCGGGACCTACCGGGACGACACAGTGGAACACCGTTGATGGTTCTTCGAACGGTGTGAACTGGTCCACCGACAAGGCCGGCACAACGGTCTCCAGCACCGTGCCCGGAGCTGGCACCACCGTCGTCTTTCAAGCCAATAGTGCTACGGTTTCTCCGCTGGCCACGACTCTCGAGCAGAGCTTCCGCGTGAATAATCTGATCATTGAGCCAGCCACAGTGAATCCCACTGCCCTCACCATCGCACCCGGTGCGGTCGCCACGAACCGCCTGACCGTCCAGCCTGCTGCGGCCACGGATGGCATCGAGTTGAAAACAGGAGCCACGCCGCTGGTGACGATCAGCGCCCCGTTCACCGCCGGCTCTGCACAAACATGGACGGTTGCGGATGCTTTTACGCTCACCAATGCCAACTATGCCACGGCATCCACGGCGATCAGCGTGACCAGCACGGCGGGCCTGTTTGCCGGCATGCCAGTGATTGGCCCCGGCATCCCAGCGGGTGCCACGGTGGCATCCGTCACGGACGGCACCAACTTTGTGCTGTCCGCAAACACGACGGCAGCAGGCACCAACACCACTTTGGGGGCCAGAAGCTCCGTTGTCATCTCTGGCGGCCTCAGTGGATCGGGTGCGATCACCAAGGCTGGAGCGGGCCGAGTGGCCGTTAGCGGCACGGGCACCTACACCGGCGCCTCCGTCACGGTAAATGCTGGCTCCCTGGAGATCGGCGCGGGCACGGTGCTCGGCGGAGTCATTGCCACGCCGGGCACGGGCGCTCCTGTCACGGTCAATGGCGGCACATTCTACATCTCGAACGGAACCAGCACCACGGTTCCCAACAACCTTATCTTGGCCGGTGGCACACTTTCCGCGGCCGGCAATGCCCATACTTACAGCGGTACAGTTACCTTGTCGGCAGACTCCACGGTAAACATGCTGGACCCGAATACCCTCAACAACTCTCGTAGCATCACTCTGCCCGGCGTGGTCAGTGGTACCGGTCAGCTCACCGTCAATTCGATCACCGCCGTCTCAAGTGGCAACCAGTTGAACGGCACGCTCGCCATGAATGGAAACAACAGCGGCTGGAGCGGTGGTCTGCTGATGCAGCGTGGCACTGTGACAACCAACAACTCGGCTGGTTTGGGCACCGGCCCGGTTACCTTCAATCCTTTTGGCCGCATCACTCTGCAAGGAACCGATGGTGCCACCTGGACCTTTGCGAACCAGATCACCTATGCTGACGGGGCGATCGGTGAAATCGGCACAGATAATACCTCAACGAGCCTGCTGGCTCCTTTCACGGTTAATTTTACTTCTCCTCTCAATCTTGGAGCCGCCTCAGGTGCCCGGTTTTTCCTTGCCGATGGTGTCAGCACGGCTGCGGATCTGCCTGCTGGAGTCGTGCTGAACGGGGATGCGAGCATCTCGGTGGGTGGCGGCGCAGGAGCCGTTCTGGTCGTTTCCGGCGTGATCAGCGAGGTGGGCGGAGCCCGTGCGCTGGCAGTTAATGATGACCTTGGCGGCTGGGCGACCACGAATCGCACCTTCCGGCCGACGGCAGCGAACACCTTCACGGGGAATCTCACCCTGGGTGAAGGCATTCTTGAATTCTCGACCGTGACCGATGCAGGTGGCGCCGCCAGCAATCTGGGGCGAGGCAATGCAATCACCCTTGGTGCTGCGACGCTTTCATTCATTGGTGATTTGTCCCAGAGCACCAACCGTCCAATCACGACCAATGGCAGTCCTGTTCTGAATTCTAATTCGACATCCGGTGCCGACATCACCTACGCCGGGGCCATCACCCAGGCCGCGGACAATTCTCTTACTCTCACCGGCCCTGGCACGGGCTTCATCACGGGTGGTATCAGCCAGCCGGCGGGAGGTGCCACTGCCGATCTCACCATCTCCTCCGGCAATTGGACCATCAGCACGGGCAATGTGACCATCGCGGACGACCTTCTTATCAATGGTGGTGTCGTGACGCTCGAAAACATGGTCTTCAGCCTGAATGATGACATTGTCGTGAGCAATCCGGGCAGCATCCTCAACCTCAACAGTGCGGGTGTTTGGGCCGCGAACAACCCGGCTGGAACAAGCAGCTTCATTTTTAGCCGCGGTGGTGCGGTGGTGAACATCAATGCAAGTGATGTCAATGGCGTGAACAACGCCAACCAGATCGAAGGCCTGTTGGCTGGTGATTCCGGCACGACTGGAACAGGCTTCATCAGTCTTGGAACGTCCAACATCAGCATCCCCCGCCTTGATGTGGGAGCTATCGTCACTGGATTCGACGGCAATGTTTCCAGCACCACGGGTGTGCTCACGGGCACCAGCACCGCCACCGATTACAACACAGGCTTCCGCTTGTTCCGTGGTGTGGTGTCGGCCAAGCTGGCCGGCGTCTCAACGATCCTGAAGCAGGGTCTCGGTGATGCCACGCTCAGCGGCGATAACAGCGGCCTGACCGGAACCGTGGCAGCCACTCGCCTGGACGCAGGGAACCTCATTCTCGACTACACGGGCAGCAACACGAACAAGGTCAGTGCCGCCGCCGCTCTCGATATGCGCGGGGCCACGATCACTCTCAATGGCAATGCCTCCGCTCCGACCACGCAGGCGGTCAACGGGTTTACTCTTGCAAATGGTGGAGCCAACACCATCACCATGAATGCCGGTGCCGGCCAGACCGCCACGCTCACCCTCGCAGGCATCACCCGTGCCGCCAGCGCCGGGACCTTGAGGCTGAATCTCGGATCCGACACGTTCGTCACCACCACCACGCCCAATGGAACCCATGGCCTGGTCGGCTCCAGCGCCTTTGCCACCGTCAAAGACGGAACGGGAACTTGGTTTGCAACTCGCAATGGCTCCAATCAAATTGTCGCCATGGCTTCGACGGTGAAAAATGATGTCACCACCTGGGCCGCTGGAGATCATGTGACCGATGACACCACTGGCTACACGGGCACGATCACCGGGGCTGCCCTTATCAATAGTGTTCGTTACAATGCGGCAACTGGAACAGTTGTGAACCTGGGCTCCGCTGGCATCCTTAGCATCGGCAGCGGCGGTGTGCTCGTCACTGATCAGGTGACGGCCGACAGCCCGTCCATCCTTGGGGGAACCCTCACCAGCGGTGTGGCAGAGATCATCGTGACCCAGGACAGCACACGCACGATGGAGATCTCCTCCGCCATCAACAGCGGGAACGCCATCTCGAAGGCAGGGAATGGCGTGCTCAAGCTCTCTGGCGTGAACACGTCGGTTGGCCAGGTGCAGATCATGGCGGGAACCCTGCAGGTGTTTGGTGGTCGGGCCATCGGTGACACTTCCATCGTCACGCTGGCGGATGACCGCGTCACTACGCTGCAACTGCTCTCCAGTGAAACCATCGGTCGCCTGGCGGGCGGCAGTGCCACGTCGGGGCTCGACACCCTCGCCACGGTGGCAGTGGGTGGCAACACGCTCACGTTGAACACGATTGGCGGCAATGTCACTTATGCCGGCATGCTGACAGGCGCGGGCGTGATTGTGAAGGAAGGGACAAGCAACCAGGCATTCTCGAATATCAGCGCCGGCTTCACCGGATCGATCGTGGTCAACAACGGGCTCTTCCAGCTCACCGGCATCGGTCAGATCAATGCATCGGCCATCAACGTCATCGGTGCGGGCAACTTCCTTTTGGATAACAACGGCACCACTCGCAGTGGCGCCCGTGTGCTGGACTCTACGCCGATCACCCTGAACTCCGCGAGCGGCACCTTTTCTGGAGAAGTCCGCCCCCGAGGTCTGGCCATCCGCACGAATCAGAATGCCACCACCAGTGAGACGATCGGCAGCCTGAACTTTGCCTCCGGCAACAACTGGCTGACAGGTGAGGCATCCGGCTCCGTCGGTGTCGCAGCCGTCATCGCGGACAACTTCACCCGCTCCAACAATGCGACTGTGAATGTGCGTGGTCGCGCCTTGGGGCTCACCACGGGAGACCGCAATCAGTTCCGCATCGGCAACGCGACCAATGAGACGGCATGGATCGCCGCCGCGGGCAACCTCGTGGGTGGTGGTGCAGCACCGGGCACCACGCTCAAGAACGTCAGCATTGTGCCGTGGGTCGTTGGAGAAAACCTCACTGCGTCCTCCGTCGCAGACGCCAACATGGGTAACACGTTTGTCACCTATGTGGCAGGTCGTGGTTTTGTGCCGCTCCTCACGGCAGAGTATTCAACCTATGCCACCGCGGCGTCCACCGACAACGTCCGCGAGTCCCTCACCACTGATGCCACCGGGCTGGCGGGCATCACGCTCAACTCGCTCGTCATTCACAATGACAACACGGCAACCAGTGCCATCAACATCACCGGCAGCGGTGCGGGCCAGACGCTCACGAACACCAGCGGCGCCTTCCTTTTCACTCTGAATCCGACGGCCGCGGCCTCCTCCGCCCATACGGTCAATGTGAGCGGGTTTGATGGCGGTGTCGCCATCGGGACCACGGGTGAGTATGTGATGAATGTCATCAATCCCTCCGCAGCGGCCACCACACCGACTCTAGCGGTCACGATCGCCTCTCCTCTCGTGACGGCTGCGCACATCGTGAAGTCTGGCCGTGGTGCGCTCATCCTCTCTGGCACCAACACGGCTGGCGGCGGTGCATTCCGCACTGTCATCAATGAGGGCGTTTTGGAAATCAGCGCCCTGAGCAACATCGGGGGCAATTCCGGCCAGATTCTCCTCGCTGGCGGCACGCTTCGCCTCGGTTCCACGCTCACAGATGACATTTCCCAGCGTTCCATCGTCTTCCAACTGGGTGGTGGCACCATTGACACCAATGGCATCAGCCTCGCTCTCGCAGGCAGTGTCGGTTCCGGGGCAGGTTCTTTCACCAAGGCAGGCGCGGGCACTCTCACCTTGAATGCCACCAGCACCTACACCGGTTCCACCAATGTGAACGGCGGCACGCTTGCCATTGGCGTCAACAATGCCATCAGCAGTGGTGCCCTGAATGTGAACGGTGGCGGCACACTTGATCTGGGTGCCAACAGCATCAGCGTCGGTCTTGTGACCACGGCCGGAGCCAGCCCTGTCATCGCAGGTGCCGGCACCATCACCTCCTCGGCGGGCTTCATTCTGAATCACACCGGTGACACGGACATCCCGTCCGTCCTCACAGGCAACGTCGGCTTGTTCAAGGCGCAAACCAACACGGTGACTCTCTCAGGTGCCAATACCTTCACCGGCCCTGTCGAGGTTCAGGCAGGTGCCATCGCCGTTGCCACCTTCGGCAATGTCGGTGACCTCTCGGGTCCCTTGGGCGCCCAGGCGGACGCGTTTAATGCCATGATCCGCCTCGGCAGCGCGACAACCACGGGGGCGATCACTTACACCGGTGCAGGTGAGACATCGAACCGTTTGATTGGCCTCAATGGCTCCACAGGTGGTGGCGTGGTGAACGCGAATGGCACCGGAGCCTTGATTCTTTCCGCGGGAGCTCATGCCATCAATGGCGGTGCGAAGTCCCTGACCCTCAGCGGCACGGCCAGTCCTTCGATCAACAACCAGATGGGTCTCGTCGAGGACTACGCCGGTGGCCCGGTGACCCTCGCCAAGGCTGGCACGGCCACGTGGGAGCTGACGACCGTCAACACCTACACCGGAGGCACCAATGTCGATGAAGGCATTCTGCGTCCTTTGCTCAACAATGCCCTTCCTGCATCCACCACGATTCGCATGGGATCAGGCGCCACCGCGGGCACACTGGACCTCACCAATAGCAGCCAGACGGTCGCCGGCCTCACGTCCCAGACGAACAGCGCCTCATTAACCAATAGCCTGCTCATCGGAAGCGGCCAAACCCTCACGGTGAACGGCGCGGTCATCATCGGTGCTAATGCCGCGGCCTCCACTACCCTCTTTGCTGCTTCGGGAGGTGGTGCCTTCGTGAACAACAATGATGGAGGCACATTTGGTGTCGGCGGAGCCACGGGCAACACCAACGTCAACGCCGCCACGGCGGATTTCAGCGGCCTGTCATCCTTTACGGTAAATTTGGGCGCGACTGGAACCTTCCGTGTGGGGGACGCGAACACGAACGCCTCGGGTTCTCCCGTTGCAAACTCGACGGCCATCCTGGCCTCCACCACGAGTGTCATCACCGCTGGCACGGTGAACCTTGGACAGGGAACAGGCCAGGGAAGCTCGGTGCAAACGCTCAGCCTTGGAGCTGGCAGCAATGCCATCAACTCCGACACCATCAATATCGGCGGCAACAGCACGCGGTCCGGCGGTGCTATCAACTTTGCAGGTGCCGCTGGCTCGGTGGTCATGCGCGGGGTGGACGGAACTAGCCCTGTGACAGCCATCAACATGGTGAATGGCAACATCAGCACTGGGTTTAATCAAACGAGTGACTTTCTGCTCGCCGGTCATGATGCCGATGTTAGTGCCACGGCGCTCACCATGGCCGCCCGCTCCGCCAACACAGGCTCGGTGACTGCCGTCATGACCTTTGACCAAGGTTCGCTCAATGTGACGACCCTCAACATGGCCTCCCGCACTGGCGCGGGAACCGGCGATGCGACCGCCACGCTCAATCTGGGTGACAGCGCGGCCCCGGGCTCTCCCACCACCAATATCGGCACCGTGAACATGGCCGTGAACACCTCCGCCGGAGGCACAGTGACTTCCAACATGGTCATCACTGGCGGCACGGTGAACATTGGCACTGGCACCGGCACCGCCATCAACATGGCGAATGCAGCCGCCAGCCGCACCGCTGTCTCGAACATCAACCTCACTGGCGGCACGCTGTCCGTCACGGGCAATATCATCCGCACCGGCGGTGCTGGCACGGAGACGGCCACGATCACCGTGAATGGTGGTTCGTTGAACATGAATGGCAACAGCATCGGCACGCTCGCCGCTCCGATTACCCTTCAGGCCCAGTCAGGCACGAACACGATCACCGGTCTGGCCGAGTTGAACGGCGGCGGCCTTCTCACGAAGTCCACCACCGGCGCACTCAGCCTCGGCAATGGCAACACCTATACCGGCGGCACGCAGGTGACGGACGGCACGCTCCTCGCCACGAACACCACCGGTTCGGCCACCGGCAGCGGACCGGTGACCGTTGATGCCACCGGCACCTTGGGTGGCAATGGCTCCATCATCGCCGGCTCGGGCAGCAGCATCACGGTGAACGGCACTCTCGATGCCGGTTTGCCCGCGGCCTCCTCGGGATCGGCCCTCGCTCTCACCGTCGGCGGTGCTGGCAGCCTCGCGCTGAACGGCACCACGCTCTTCCAGCTCTTCACCAATGCCAACACGGGCACGCTGAATGGCAACACAGCCGCTGATCAGGTCGTCGTGAATGCACCGAGCTGGTCCAACGTGGTCTTTGGCGCCTCCAGCATCCTGAATATCACCACGGGCCTGACTGCCACCACCTTCGTCGCGGGTGATTCCTGGAAAATCTTCGACTGGGTAGGAGTCGCCGCCTCCGGCACGGCGCCGGTGCAGGGCGTGAACGGCTTCAACTCGATCACCGCTCCCACGCTCGATGTGGGCCTCGATTGGGACTACAGCGCCCTGTTCAGTGCTGGCACGATTTCCGTGATCGTGGTTCCTGAGCCTTCCCGTGCGCTTCTGCTGATGCTGGGCTTGTTCGGCATCTGCGTGCGTCGTCGCCGGAAATGATCTTCTCCCGCTACATCACCGCTTCGGACATGCCGTGGCGGTGGGCGTGAAATGAGGTAAAACGAAGCGCCACCGCGCAATGGCGGCGGGGCTACTTTTCGGGCGTGGCCTCGTTTTGGGCGGGCGTGGTATTTCATGGCCAAACCGCCATGAAACCGTTCCTTTCCAACCTCGAAGGGAGGGCCTGTGCCTCCCGCGCTGCCGTGATGATCGCATTGATGGTGCTTCCCCAGGCGCGGGGAGCCATCACGACATGGACGGGTGCCACGGACCTTCTGTGGGCCACCGGCACAAACTGGAGTCTCGGCACCGAGCCAGTGGACACCGATGATGTGCTCTTTGCGGGCGCGGGAGCCGGGGCCATCACCCTCGTCGCCGGCGATCTGGCGAACTCGCTGCAATTCTCCGCCAATGGCTATTCGCTGACGGGCACCTCCGCGACGCTGGCTCTGACATCAGGAAACATTACGGTCGATTCAGGTGTCACGGCCACGATCGGCGTGGCCCTCGCCGGCACGGGTGCGGTGAACAAGCTGGGAGACGGCACGCTGGTCATCAACACCACCGCCACCAACACCGGCGGCTGGAACATCCAGGCGGGCGAGGTGCAGATCGGAAACGTGAACATCGGCAGCGCCACCGCATCGACCATCACGATCGGCAGCGGTGCCACGCTTCGCACGACGACGGGGACCAATGCCATCTCGGACACCTCGACGCTGCAGATCGACGCGGGTGGTTTGTTCCTGTTCAACCAGAACAACACGGAAACCGTGCGCAGCCTCGAGGGTGCCGGGCTCTTTGATCGGACCGATGGTGGCACCACCTCGAGGAATTTCACGATCAACAACAGTGTTGCTGATGCCACCTGGGCGGGAGTGATCGCCGGCAGCAGCCTGGCCACGGGGGCGAATGTGATCAACGTGGTGAAGAGCGGCACCAACACACTCACCTTCACCAACGCGAACACCTATGGCGGCACCACCACGATCAATACCGGCACGCTGCGCCTGACGGGCGGCGGTGCCCTCGTGAACAGCAACACCGTGGTGGTGGGCTCGTCAGACAGCCGGTTGGAGCTGGGAAGCCTGGCGGATGTGCTTTTCGCCATGGACCGCATCGGAGACGCGAACCAGATCGAGCTGCAAGATGCGGGCGAGGTGGTCTTTTTCGGGGCCAATGACACCGTCAACATCACGACGGAGACCTTTGGCAGTCTCGAAACGAACAGCGGGCACAACGTGGTGACACTGAATCCGGTGGCAGGCGGCCAGATGGAGGTCTCCACGGGCAGTCTGGTGCGCAGCAACAAGGGAACGCTGCTCTTCCGTGCCGCTGGCCTTGGGCAGGCGGCAGGCGCGGACACCGCGCGATTCCTGCTGACGACCGTGCCGACGGGCACCAGCTTCATCGGTGGTGGCGGTCTGCCGGGGAGCACGAAGATCAGCATCATTCCCTGGGCCATCGGGAACGGCACCTCCGTCACGGGATCGGGTGAGAGCTTTGTCACCTATGATGCCGTCACCGGCATTCGTCCGCTGGCCAGCGGCGAGTATGCCACTTCCATTACCGAGGGCGTGATCTCAAATGAGAATGTGCTTCTCTCGGGAGCCACCAGCATTGCTTACCGTGCTGGTGTGAACGCCCTGCGCATGGACACGGGCAGCACGCTCACGCTGCAAAACGGGCGACTCTTTGAAATCACCTCTGGCGCATTCCTCGACAATTCCGCGGCGGGTGTGACCATTGATGGCGGCACGCTGGAGTTTGGCACGAGCGAGGCCATTTTTAATCTCGCGGGTGCCTCGCCGGCCACGCCGATCACCACCACGATCACCAGCGGCATGCGCAATACGGGAGCCAATGCCGGACTGACGCTGACCGCCTCCAACAACGACTCCGAACTCGTGCTCGCCGGTGCCAGCGCCATCACCGGTGAGATCAGCATCAACCGCGGCATCCTGCGCCTGGACTCGGATCAGGCGCTCAATTCCTTCAGCCGGAACAACCTGCGTTTTGCAGCCCAGGGGAACACGGCCACCGCCCGTCTTCGTCTCAACGAGACGGATGTGTTCATGGGCACCATTCTGGCCCAGAACTTTGGTTTTGTGAGCAATGGCGGCACCGCCAATGCCACCTTCGGTGTGACGCAAACTTCTGATGTGGACTCCAACATCGTGCTTCAGGACACGATCACGGCCTCTACGGGCAAATTAAACCTCGTCAAATCCGGTGCCAGCCGCCTCGGCTTCGTGCAGGACAGCACCTTCACCGGCACGGCGACGGTGCAGGCGGGTTTGCTGCGCATCAGCGGCGGCGCGGACTGGGACAGCACCGGCGGCGTGATCATCGAAGGCGGCACATTCGCCATCCTGAACACCAGCGGCGGCAGCACGAACACTAACCGCCTGCCGGACGCCATGGATGTGACCTTTCGCGGCGGTGAATTCCTCTTTGATGACAACAACAGCGCGGGCGTGAACTACTCCGAGCGAGTGGGGGCGATGGTGCTCGAGTCCGGTGTGAACCTCGTCAGCAATGACTACCAGACGAGCGGCTCGAACACCTCCGTGCTGTTCTTCAACGAGGGCAACAATTTCGCCAACAGCCTCGTGCGCACACCGGGTGCGGTGGTGCGTTTCCGGGCCATCGACGGCACGTTGGGCATCAACACAAAGGGACGCATCCAGATCGGTCCGTCGAACACCACCAATCCGGCGGCTCAACTGCTCAAAAACGGCATTCTGGCCGAGGGTGGCGTCGGCGGGTTTGGCGTCGTGGGTGATGATTGGGCCACCATTTCGGCCGATCTCGTCGCCGGCGGGAATTTTGACACCTCCATCACGGCGCTGACGACCTATCAAACCAGTGCTGTGCCGGGGGACTGGTCGGCGACGGACAATGTGAAGCTCTCCACGCCGGGCACGGTGGCCCTTTCGAGCGTGGCGACGGTGAATTCGCTCATTCTCGGTGACCAGGTGGATCTGAATCTCGGCGGCAGCCAGTTGATCGTGGACGCGGGCGGCATCCTGGCCATCTCGACCACCACGGCCAAGACGATCGGCAACGGCAGCATCACCGGCGGAGCGTTTACCGGCAGTGAAATCGTGCTGCGCACGGCCAGCGATGCTGGAACCGGCCAGGCGGTGACTTTGGGTGCGGACATCGTCAACAACGGTGTGAACGCCACCTCGTTCACGAAATGGGGAGCGGCGAATTTGATCCTCTCCGGTGCCAACAGCTTCAGCGGCAGCCTGAACGTCACGCAAGGCACCGTGGAGGCAGATGGCGTCGCAAGGCTGGGAACCGGTGCGGGCCGCATGCTGCGCCTCGCCAGCACCACGACGCTCGATTTGAGCAGCTCGTCCGCCAGCGAATCGCTGCCGTTTGACACGATTTCCGCCACTGGCATCGGCTTGGGCACGATCACCGGCCCGAATGGTCAGACGACGAGCTTCAATGGGACGCTGGCCGGCATCGGCGACCTGCGGTTCAACAACAGTTTCGCCATCACGCTGACCGCGGAACTCAGCACGCGTGGTGCGCTGACCTTTGGCGGTTCATCGAACACGCCGCTGACGGCAGCGAATCCTGTTTCCACCGTGACGCTGCTTGGCGGTGCCAATGTGATCGGCGGCACGTTGCAGGTGGGCGTGAACCAGCGTGAGGCGGAACTCACCCAGTCGTCGGGGAGCTTGCGGATCGGTTACAGCCAGTTTCAGCCCGATTTGAACATCGGTTACCGCACCACGGACTCGACAACGTCAACGCCGATCACCCGCGGCGTGGTGGATTTGACCGGCACGACGAGTTTTGAGGCTCAAGTCATGAATCTGAGGCTTGGCGTGACCACGGGCGGCAACACGGGCGGCGCAGGCACCACCACGGAGGGGGATTTGATCATCGGCCAGGACTCCAACCTGCTGGTGGGAAATGAAATCCTCGTGGCGGACAGCGCTGGTCTGGGCCAGCAGGGCGTCACTTCCTCGATCACCTTTGGATCGGGGACGAACACGGTGCGTGCGCCCACGTTTGTCGTCGGTGGCAGGAAGAGCACCGGGCAGGTGACCATCGCCTCGGGTGGCACGCTCACCTTGAACGGCGTCACGGGAGCCACGATGAACCTCCACATCGGTGACCAGCGGAACACGGACACCGGCACCGTGGCCACGGGTTTCTTTGACATGACGGGAGGCACGCTCGTGGCACGTCTCGAGAATCTCGAAATCGGGGACAAGGAGCGAAGCACGGGCAATGGAAGCGCTGGTGGGGCCTTCGGCACCTTCACCACCGGCACCTCGGCGGGCAATGACATCAGCGCCATCAACGTGGTGATCGGCCGCATGCAGCGTGGCACGGGCACGTCTGTGGCTGCCTCCATGGGTCAAGGCATCCTGAACATGGGTGGCGGTGTGTTTGATGTGTTTGGTGATGTCGTCATGGGTGACTGGAGCGACAACTCCGGCACGAACGGCACGGCACGCGGCGAGCTGAACATCACCGGCGGTGTCTTCACGGTGGCTGGGAACCTTGTGAAGACCGATGACGACCGCAGCGCGGCGATGATCCTGGTGGATGGCGGCACACTCGATGGCCAGCACCAGGCCAGCGGTGACTCCACGATGGCCACGATTGGAGCCAGCCAGCTCATCTGGCGTGCGGGCAGCATCGTGGACATCGCCTCCGCCACGCTCGATGGACGCGGCGTGACGGACGGGATCACGTTTGGTGCTCTGGACACGGCTTTGATCCTGCGGGACAACACCGTGGCATTCCCGGTCAGCCTCACCAATGCGGAAGAAGGCAAAGGCGGTCTCCAATACGAGGCCGCAGGCGGCGGTGCGGGCGCGGTGATCAGCGGTGCGCTCGATCTCGGCGGCCATCTGCGCGGAGTCCTTGTCGAAGACTCCGGCAGCGCGGCGCATGATCTCACCCTCAGCGGTGGCATCACCGGTGCGGGCACCTCGGGCATTGATAAATCGGGCGCGGGCACGCTCCTGCTTTCCGGAACCAATACCTACGCCGGAGCCACCATCATCCGCGAGCGCGTGCTCATCGCCGCAGGCGGTGTCACGGATCGTCTGCCCGCCGGGACACCTGTGACGCTGGGCAACGGGACGGCCTCGGGCCTGTTGCAGCTCGGCAATGCCTCTGGCGAGCTGGTGCAGACGATTGGTGATCTGGCCACGTCGGGAACCGGAGCATCGAATGCGATTGTCGGTGGTCATGCGAACCTCGGCACGCTCACCATCAACCAGACCGGCACCACCGTCTTCAACGGCAACCTCGGCGGCGTCGAGGCGAACCAAAACAACCTTCACTTGATCAAAACGGGCGCTGGTGATCTCACGGTGGCCGGCTCCAGCTCCCTCGCCGGCACGGTGGCGGTCAATGCGGGCATCCTTTCGGTGAGCGGCAGCGGCCTTTTGGGTGCCAATGTGCAGAGCCTGACCGTCGCCGATGGCGCGGCCTTCAATTTACGCCACGGGAGCACGATCCAGCAGTTCGCAGGCGCGGGCAATGTGGTGACCTTGGGAGCCTCGTCAGGTGCGCTGCTCGGGTTCACCGTCGATGGAGCCGCGAACGACCGCATCAACCTGGCCGCGGGCCAGACGCTCACGCGCAACGGCATCACGACGACGGACATCTATGTGGGCGCGGCGCCCACGTTGTCGCAGTATGTGCTCATCAACAGCGCCTCGGATGGCGCCTTCCTCGGCACGGGCAGCTTCGTGCTCGGCGCGATCTTCAACGGTGGCAGCTTTGTGTATGATGTGGTGCGTGAGAGTGTGAGCAGTGATCCGGACCAGCTCCTGCTCACCGTGACCGCGCAGGCAGCACCGCCGGATGTGTGGTGGCTGGGAGACCTCGGTGGCACCGGCACCGGTGTGTGGAATGCGTCGGCCATCGGCGGGAACACGAACTGGGCCACGAGCGGCACCGGTGCCACCGATGCCGGTGTGCCGCCGGATGCAGGATCGCATGTTCACTTCAGCGCCGCCGGCGCGGCCAATTTTGCCACCACGCTGGGCGCGGACATGGTGGTGAAGCAGGTCACGTTTGAGCCTGGCAGTGTCACCAATGTGGTGTCGGTGGGAGCTGGCAACACGCTGACGCTGGCGGGAACAGGCGGTGTCGGTTTCACTGTCGCCTCAGGCAATGCTGGAACGATCTCGTTTGCACCTGCGGTGGTGCTCGGCGCGGCGCAGACGTGGAATGTGGAGGATGCGGCAGGTGTCTTGCAGCTCTCCGGAGGCATCAGCGGCACGGGGCCTCTGACGCTGAATGGCAGCGGCACGGCCGCGGGCACCTTTGTGTTCGATGGAGCCAGCAGCACCTATTCGGGTGCCACCACGGTGCTCGCGGGACGTCTCGTGCTGGAAGGCACGAACCGCCTGCCGGCCTCCACCGCGCTCACTTTGGGCGGTGCGGTCTCTGCGGCGGTTTTGCAACTGGGCACCGTCACAGCACCTGCGGACACGATGATCGGCGATTTGATCACCGGCGCGGCACCTGGCAGTGCCATCGTCGGTGGAAACGCGGTGCTCTCCACGCTCTCGATCACGCAAACGGCCTCCGGGACCTATTCTGGGGCTCTCGGTGGTGCTGGAGTGAATGAAAACCAGCTCGCCCTCGTGAAGGCGGGTGGAGGCACTTTGGTGCTCGATGGAGCCACGCTGACCTATGCTGGCACCACGGAGGTTCGGAATGGCACGCTGCAACTAGGCGCCAACGCCGTTTTTGCCTCCACGGGCGCGGTTTCAGTGATCGCCGCTGACGGCGTCACGGCGTCATTTGATGTGAATGGGAAAAGCATCTCGCTCACCGGCCTCTTGACGCTGGGTGGAGCCGGTTCGAACGCCCAGCCGCAGTTCATCGACAGCTCGGGAAGCCCCGGTTTGGTGACTTTGGGAGGCAATGTGACCTTTGATGCCACGAATGATCCTCTCGGCGGCCTGATCTCCGCCAGCCTCGATGCTGGCGCGGCTGCGCGGACGATCACGGTCGGCGATTCGGTGAACGCGGTGACGGATCTGGTCATCGGCGGCGCTTTGACTTCGGTGCATGCCACGAACGTCGGCTTTGTGGTCACCGGGGCAGGGGACCTGCTTCTCGCGGGGCCTGTGTCGATCGGCAATGCCACCGCCGATAACAGCTCCCGCGACTTCAGCATGAACGGCACGGGCGTGCTCACGATCACGAACGCCTTCAACGCGGGCGATGACATCGCGGCGAATGACGGCACGATCATCGTGGAGGGCGGCGGTTCGCTGTTCCGGAGCTTTGGTGACGATCTGGTCGTGGGCAATGACGCGGATGCCTTGCTGGCCTTGGTCCGCCTGAATGTGGCTGCCGCTTTTGGTGGTGACGACATTTTCATCCGGGGCGGCTCCAGTGTGCTGCTGGGTGCCAATGGAGCCCTCGTGGATGCGGCGGGCACCGCGGGCATGGATGATCTCCTGATCGAGGATGATGCCACGAAGACCGTGGCGGACGCCATTCTCGATGTGCAGGGTTTTGACGGCAATGGCTTCGACAACCTGACGCTGGGTGTGGTGAACAACGCGGGCAATCCGATCGGCGGCATGATCCTGAACACCGGCGGCTCGCGCACGAACCTGTTGTCCGGTTCCGCCGATTACACGCTGCGGCACGGAACCATCGCCGCGAATCTCGGAGGCAGCTCCACCCTCACGAAGACGACGCAGGGCGTGATCACGCTCAGCGGGAACAACAGCTACGCCGGCACCACCACCATCAGCGGCGGTGTCATTCTCGACTACACCGCGAACGCGGGCGCTGGCGAGCAGCGCCTTTCCAGCAGCACGCTGAACCTCGGCGGCACGACGTCGCGGGATGAAAACCCTCTCATCACGATGAACGGCCATGCCACCAATGATCAGACGGAGACCGTGGGTGACATCTCCGCCCGTCGTGGCGCGGCGATGATCGGTTTGAATTCGAACGGCGCGGCCTTGAACCTCGCCGCAGGTGCCATCAGCCGCGTGAACGGCACGCTGAACCTCGACCTGCCTGCCTCCGGCAGCGTGACGACCACCACCGCGGACACCACCTTTCTCGGCGCATGGGCCACGGTGAACCGAAACCAGTTTGCCGCGATCTCCGGCGGTGTGGTCATGGGCGTTCCGACGGTGTCGAAGGAGGATGTCACCACCTGGCGGGCCGGCGATGACGTGATCAATCTCTCGGCGTTCATCGGCACCATCACCGATTGCAATGCCATCAACAGCCTCACCTTCGACGCCGCGGCGTCGTCCACGGTCCAGGTGTCCAAATCGCTCGTGTTGAGCTCCGGCGGTATCATCGTGACCTCCAACGTCGGCGCGAACGGATCGTCCATCTCCGGCGGCACGCTGCTGGTGCCGGACAGCGGTGGCCTCGTGGTCCACCAGCACAACGCCGATGCGCTGGGCGTGCTCGAGATCAGCTCGCGTGTGATGGCGGCGGCCTTGAGCAAGTCCGGCAATGGCGAAATGGTCCTCTCCGGCGCTGGCAACGTCCTTGGAGCGGTGTTCATCAATGAGGGTGTGCTCCGCCTCAGCGGCGGCAGTGCTCTCACCGACACGGCACCGGTCAACATCATGGCGGATGACACCGCGGCGCTGGAACTCACCGCGGGGCACACGGAGACCATCGGCAGGCTCGAAGGCGGCCTCGACAGCCGCGGCCGGGTGATCATCGGTGCCGGAGCCACACTCACAATCCTGCAAACGGATGGTGACACGACACTGCTGGAGGGCCTCGTCTTCGGCGGCGACATCAGTGGTGCCGGGACACTCATCAAAAGCGGTGATGACGCCCTGATCTTGGAGGGTGACTCCAGCCTCACGGGCCCTGTGATCGTCAACGGCGGCCGTCTGCAATTGCAAAACCGCTTTGGGAAGCTGGACAATGCCAGCTCCTTCACGCTAATCAGCGCCGAGCTGAACCTCGACCAGGACACCAACGTGGGAACGATCGACCGCGTGGGCAACACCGCCGGCATCACGCTTCACAGCACCGCCGGCACGCGTGGTCTGTGGTTCAGCAGCAATCAGGACGCCACGCGCAATGAGAACGTGGGCCTCATCACCCTCGGCTTTGGTGACAATCGCATCCAAGTGGACACCGGCGGCGGAACCAGCACCTCCCGCATCGCCCAATTGCAGGCCGACAACCTCTCCCGCGGCACCAATCACGGCACCGCGCTCATCGTCGGCCAGTTGCTGGGAAACACCTCGAACGGCCGTGCGCAGTTCCTGCTCGACAGCGATCCCTCCGGCGGCAACGCCGCGGTGGGCGGCGGCGGCGCGGCGGGCAGCACCACCATCTCCATTTATCCCTGGCTGGTGGGTGAATCGACCGCCAACAACGACACCAACCTCTTCGACAATCACGGCAACTCCTTCGTGATGGATGCCAGCGCCGCGACCAGCACCCCACGGGCCAATTTGCGCGTGCTCACGACCGCGGAATACGTCACAGATGAGGCAGCGTTCAACGCGTTGGGAGGCGTTTCAACGGACAACGTGCGTTTCGCCACGAATCCCGCCGCGCCGCTCACCAGCACCGCGACGGCAATCAATTCCCTCGTGCTCGATTCGACCGCCGGCATCACGCTCACCGGGCCTGCTTCCGCGCTCGAGCTGACCACTGGTGCTTTGCTGGCCGCCAATACCGGGGCTCATTCGATTGGCGGATTCACCGCGCTCA
Source organism: Verrucomicrobiaceae bacterium (assembly GCA_016795465.1). Classification (GTDB taxonomy): domain Bacteria; phylum Verrucomicrobiota; class Verrucomicrobiia; order Verrucomicrobiales; family Verrucomicrobiaceae; genus Prosthecobacter. The sequence goes on from JAEUHK010000085.1 coordinate 63,167, forward strand.
CCTCCGGTGCCTCGCGTGACTTCATCGTGTATGTCACGAATCCGGCTGGGAGCCTCACGATCGACTCGCCGCTGACTTCCGCGGTGCCGCTGGTCAAATCCGGTGCCGGGACGCTCATCCTGGGTGCCGCCACCGGCAATGCGTTCAGCGAGGTGTATCTGAATTTCGGCACGCTTCAGTTCGACGATGCCGACAAGCTCGGCGCCACCACGCCGGTGCGTTTCGCCGGCGGCACGCTGAAGGTGGCGGCGGGTTTTGTGGATGACCTCGGCAGCCGCACTTTCACTCTCAACACCGGCGGCGGCACCATCGACACCAATGGCGTGAACGTGACGGCCACGGACCTGCTGCTGGCGGGTGCGGATACGCTCACGAAGACGGGCAGCGGCACGCTGACGCTCGCGGGAAGCACCGCCACCACGCAGACGGGTGCGATCATTTTACGGCAGGGAAGCCTCGTCCTCGGGCAGGACACCGGCGTCAACGCGGTGGGCACAGGCGGCGTCTCCGTGCTGTCCAACGCTACCACCGGTGCCACGATCCTCAGCAATGCCGCGAACGAGCAAATGGCTGACACAGCCCGTGTGACAATCGTGAACGCGGGCTCGAACGCCACGGCCAACTGGGACCTGGCTGGATTCACCGAGACGGTGGGCAGCCTCGATCTGACGGTGGTGTCGAACTCCGGCAACGGCAGCAAGATCCTGCTCAATGGCGGCACCTTGATCGTGAACGGTGACATCACCTTCAACAACAACCGCGCCGCCACGGGCAACACGCCGAGCTTCCTGGAGATCACCGGCAACAACAGTCCGGGCAGCGCAGGCACGCTGGACCTCGGTGGAGGCCTTCGCACGATCACCGTGCAGACCAACCAGACCGGCACGGCAAACGAGCCGGGCAGTGATGCGGGCATCGAGGTCGCCATCGCCAATGGCGGCATCGTCAAAGAAGGCGCTCGTGCTCTTTTCCTCAGCGGCGCCAGCACCTACGCGGGCGGCACGGTCATTAACCAAGGCACCATCAGCATCTCGAACTCCGCCGGTCTGGGCGCAGACAGCCCAGGCAACTCCCTCACCATTCGCGATGGCGCGATCCTGCAGAGCACGGGGGCCAGCGTGATCCTGGGAACCAATCAGAACGTGGTCCTGGATGGCACCGGGGCCACCGTGGATGTTGGTGGCGGTGCGACGGGCAGACTGGAGTTCACCGCCGTGGTTTCCGGCCATGATTGTGCTCCTTTGACGAAAACCGGGGCAGGGCAGTTGGTGCTCTCGGGTGCCAATACCTACGCGGGTGGCACCACCGTGGCCCAGGGCACACTTGTGGTGGCGAATGCCGGCGGTTCCGCCACGGGCTCCGGCAGCCTCACCACGGCCGCCGGGACCACTTTGGCGGGCAACGGCCTCATCACGGCTGCGGCCGATAATTTGATCACGCTGGGAGGAAGCCTCAATCCGGGTATCCCGGGCTCGTCGGCCAGCGGCATCGTCTCGCTCGCCGTTTCCGGCGCAGGCACCATTTCCTTCGCGGGGGTCACCATCGACCTGCTGGACAACGTGGGAGACAACCCGGCGGCATCGAATGATCGGGTGAACGTCATCGCCAGCGACTGGGGCAACCTGCTTTTCAATGGCACGCTGGATGTGGTGACCGCCCTAGACACAGCTTCGTGGGTCAACGGCGACCGGTGGCAGATCTTTGATTGGAGCGGCATCGCCAGCGGCACGGCTCCATCGGTCGGAGCAGGCGGTTTTGCTGCCATCAACCTGCCCAGCCTCTCCGGCGGCCTCTTCTGGGACCTCGACGGGCTCTATTCGAGCGGTTATATCGCCGTCACGAATGTGCCGGAGCCGTCTCGTGCCCTCCTCATGCTCATCGGTCTCACCTTGTCAGGCCTCCGCCGGAGGCGCTAAGGGTTCCAGCAAGCTTTGAGGGGGGATCTTGAAGCAAGGATCATCGTTCATCCGAAGGGTGGCATACGGGCGTGGCGGTTCATGTCATGGTCAAATGCCGGGCTGGTGTTCCCAAACCTTCGGAGTTGTGGCAAATAGCGCTACAGTTGTGGCAGCCTGGTTGCCCCGAAAGTCCCGAAAAAACCTGAAACAACCGAACATTTGGCTGGTTGAGCGGACCAAGTTTGGCTACTAGCCTGTAGTCCCTGCCGCGATGCAGGGTCCAACCCCCACCGACCCGTTTAGTTATGCTCCAGCCACTTCGCGCTCACCGCGCGTCCTTGTCCATGTTCATGGCCGTCATTCTTGCGGCCTGGCAGATTACCCAGCCGATCCAGGCGGCGACGTTTTATTGGGACACGGATGGCAGTGATGCCGGTAATGCCGTCGTTGGCACGAGTCTGGGCGGCACGGGCACTTGGGACATCGCCACAGCGAATTGGTGGCCAGTGCCTTCGGGAGCGCTGACGACATGGAGCAATACCAATGCGGACATCGCCATCTTCTCGGGGCCTTTCTCGGCGCTGCCGACACTGAACACGGTCACTCTCAGTGGGGCGCTCACGGCTAATCAGATTCAGTTTTGGCGCTCGGGTTATACGCTGACTGGCGGCACTTCGCTCACGCTCGCGGGTGCGAATGCGGGTTTGTATGCCCAGGTGGCCGAGACCGCGACGATCAGCAGCCTTCTCGCTGGTTCAGACGGCCTTCTTAAAACCGGTGGCGGCTCTGTCCGGCTCAGCAATCCTTCAAATAGCTACACCGGGACGACGACCATCGCGGGAGGCTCTTTGATCATTAACAGTGCTGCTGCCTTGGGTGGCACTGGAGCGGTCAACGTCACCGCTGGAAATGGCACGCCATCCAATGTTCTGGTTCTTGGTTTTACCGGCGGGTCATTGGTCCTGGATGGATCGACTGCCGGCTTCACTCTCTCCCGCGATCTGAATCTGGAGGGGCGTGGTCCCCGAGGACAGAATGGCGCCGCCCTCCTGAGCACGGGAAACAACACGCTGTCCGGTGTGGTGAGCACAGCCTCGAGCACACAGACTCCCGCCACCTTTCGCAACACCCAGCTGAGTTCGGCCAATGGCACCCTGACGCTCTCGGGCACGCTCAATGTGCTGGGGACTGCGGGCACCACGATTACCACTCTCGGTGGTGGGAATGTGGCAGGCGTGGGGAACTATAATCTTACCGGGGTGCTTTCGGGCACCGGCACTCTGGAGAAAACGGGTGGAGGCACTCTTTTCCTCAATCCTTCGGACACCTCGGGATTCGCTGGCCGGTTGAGGGTCAGTGGCAGCGCAGCCATCGGCCAGAGCAGTGTGCGGATCACCGCGCTAAATGTTTTGGGCACTGCAAACAGCGGCACCACCAGCGCGCCTGTGGATTTAAATGGAGGCACTCTGGAGATTCGCTCCGATTCCAGTCTCAATTTTGGCAAGAATGTTTATCAGCGGGCATCAAGCACCATTTTTGTCGGTCCGGCGGTGGGTGGGTCAGCGGTGAATGGAACCGTGACTTTCGGCAACATGTCGTTCGAGGACAATATCACGAATACCTTCAACAGCCGGAACGGCTACGGGGTCAGTTTCACAACAGCGCCAGTGAATGGGGGGGATAACGGCAGCACCATCACCAACAACATGGGCGGCACTCTCAGCTTCACCGGGAATTTCTGGAGCAACGCTGACAACGCGGCCAACCGCACAATGACGATCGCCGGCAACGGGAACACCGTCATCAATGGCAACGTGATCGCTTCAGCGGCGGCGTTTAATCATGGTCTGGCCAAGACCGGCAGCGGTGCATTGACGATCACAGGCACGGGATCGACGCTGGATGGCGGTGTGAGCGTGCAGGGAAGCCTCATCATCACTGACTTCCGCTCCATCACCAACAACACCTCCTCCATAACGCTGGGCAATACCACGACGACAGCAGGAAACCTGATCATCGGCACGGCCACGGCGGCCACCGCGGGGGGGCTGACTACGAGCAAGCCCATTATCCTCGCCACTACCACCGCCTCTAATTCGATTTACGCGAATCAGAGTGTCGCTGAGCCTGTGGTGCTCAACGGTGGGATCACAATGCCAGCCACAACGTCCGCCTCGCTCATCCTTGGTGGCACCAACACGGAAGACAACATCATTAATACCGCCATTCCCACGGGTGGCGGTGCCAGCCCATCCAACGGGTTGGTCAAAACTGGCTCAGGCACCTGGGTGCTGAACGCAGCCAATGCCTACAGTGGCGCGACGACGATCCAGAACGGCACACTGAAGCTGCGTGCCACCGCGGCTTCCTCAAACGTCATCCTTGAAGCCGGGACAAACACCGTGGTTTTTGGTGCGAATGCAACGACTGGCACTGCGGGTGGCATATTGGAGTTCCGAGGCTTCACGGGTGCCTCGACCACGGAAACGCTGGGTGCTCTCACTCCCACGGCTGGCGCGGCGACGGTGCGGCTGCTGGGCAATGGGGGAGCGGCGAATCTCACGTTCACCTCTTTGGGCGCCACAACCGCAGCCTCCAGCGTGAACTTTGACACTTCTAGCGCCAGTGGTGGCGTCATTACCCTTACCGGGCAGGCTGCTACGACGGCCACCACCCTTCCCGGGACGGCCAACTTCCTTGGTCATCTCTACATCAACGGTGCTAATTTTGCCACCATCAATGGCTCGGCACAGGTCGTGGCTCCCACCTATGCGGGAGCGGGGGACTTCCAGAATGCAGCCAGTGCCTTGGTTTCCGCCGTCCATAACAAATTAACCGGCAGTTTTACCAGCGGGGCGCTCACAATATCCTCCTTGGTCACGAATAGCCAGACGCTTGCGCTCAGTGGAAATCTAGTCGTTTCCACTGGTGGCATCCTGCAGTCCGGTGGCACGGCCACCATCCAGAGTGACAGCGGCACCGCCCGCTTGATCAATGGAACTGGGACCGCCGGAAGAAACATCGCAATCCGCGTGGACCAAGCCAGCGATGTCCTGAACCTCGGAACACTGACCAATCCCGTGAACATTGCCAGTTTCACGACCGGGGGCATGACCAAGAACGGTGCCGGGTTGCTGGACATGTTTGGGACCAACGCCCAGACAGGCACCACCAACATCAACGAGGGAACCGTCCGCCTCTCCGGAGCAGCGGGGCGTCTCTCAGCCACCAGTGCCAACTTGGTTATTCGACAGGGAGCCATTCTCGAACTGAATGGCACCACCGCCGCCAACGCCACTGTGGCCGCGCTCGACGGCGCAGGCATCATCAAAAACATCGATGCAAGTGCAGCGACCTTCACCCAAACGGGAGCGGGCACTTGGGCGGGTATTTTTCAAGATGGCGCAGGAGTGTTGAATGTTACCAAGGCTGGAACCACAGGTGCTCCAGTCTGGTCTGGCTTGAACACCTACACTGGCGTCACCACCATCGGTGGCACCACGGGGTCGGTCACGGTGGATGTCTTGGCGGACGGAGGCGTGCCCAGTGGCATCGGTGCCTCCAGCAACGCCGCTTCAAATCTGATCTTCAGCGGCACCACCGCCGGTATTATTTACCGCGGCAACATCAACGAAGGGGCGCTGACCCTCGGCTCCCGCTCCGCCACCACTGACCGCCTTTTTACCCTTTCCGGCTCGGGGGCTACGCTCACTTCTGACGTTACGAACAACAACGCCATCGTCTGGAGCAACACGGGAGCCATCGTTCACGGCACCGACGCGAACCGCACACTCACATTCGCGGGAACTTCCCAAGGGGACAATACCTTCAATCCGCAGCTCACGGACAGCACTGGATTCGTCACCAGCGTGACAAAGACGGGCACTGGCATTTGGCGCTTGGGCAACAGCAACAATACTTACAGCGGCCCCACCGTCATCACCCAGGGCATCCTCATGGCAACCAACAATGAGGGCCTTTCTGCCAGCTCCAACCTTCAGTTTAACGGGGGCACTCTCTACAGCCAAGGCACCTTCACTCGAAACATTGGCACAGCTGCAGGGGAAATGCAGTTTCTTGCACCCGCCGCTAATACCGCCCAGTTTTCTGGCGGCTTCCTCGGTGGTGACAGCAAGCTCACGGTGGACTGGGCTGGAACCCCTGTATGGGGCGGTGGTTCTGGGTTCTTGGATACTCGCAATGGCTTGTTGCTAAATGGCTCACAGGCCCAGGCGCAAGGTGCCACCGGCTCCAACGCACTCTCTGAAGTCGAGATTGCAGGTGATTTCTCTCTTGGCACGGCGTCCCCAGCTGGCGGCAGCGCACTTTCTTTCACCCTCGCGCAGAACAGCTCCACAGTAAGCGGCCTCGCTTCAACCGCCGGCCTCGTGGTCGGCCAGTCATTCACTGGCACGAACGTGCCTTCCGGTGCTTATATCGTCAGCGTCAACAGCGCCACCCAGATCACGCTGAGCGCAAACACGGCCAACACAGGCGGCATCGCGGGCACTTATACGAATGGAGCCTTTGTCGCCGATCCTCTCCGTGCCATCCGCGTGGATGACAATACTCAAACCGGCGCCGACTTTGCCACCATCAGCGGTGTGATTTCGGCCGGGGACGCTGTCACTGGCATCCGCAAGCTTGGCTCTGGGACCCTTCGCCTCACGGGAGCCAATACTTACCAAGGTGAGACCAATGTGAATCAGGGAGCCCTGGCTGTCCGGTCTTTGGGGTTCAGCGGTTCCGCAGGCACCTCGAGTGTCGGTGCCGTCACTGTTGCCGCTTTTACTGATGCGAACGCAGTCACTCTCGGAAACGGCGGGACTGGCGGGGCCATCCTCCAATACATCGGGGCAGGTGAAACCACTAATCGCAAGATTCGGCTCAACAGCACCACAGGCAGCATTCAGATCCACGCGGATGGGGCAGGCCCCCTGATTCTGACCAATGTCGCCAATGACATGGTCGCAGGGGCCAAAACATTGTTTCTGCGGGGCACCAACAACGATGGAAACATGATCACCAGCCAGCTCTCCGACAACGGAGGGGTGTTGTCCGTTACCATCGACAGCAATGCCACCTGGATTCTGGCCAATAGCGCAAACAACTACACCGGCACCACGACCGTCAGCGCAGGTGCGCTCGGCATCGGACACGACACGGCGATAGGGGGAGCCATCACCAACTCCAATGGTAACATCTTCGCCTATGGTGGTGATCGCACGGTCAGCAACACGATGACCATGGGTAACAATGCGAACTGGGGCTTCCTCGGGGATTACAACCTGACCTTCTCCAATGCAGTTCTTGGCAGTTCGGCCAACTCGAACATTCTTATCAATAGCATCTCGGCAGGCAAAGCTCTCACATTCACGGGGCTGGTGGCGAATGCTTTGACTGGCACACGAAACTTCACGGTGGATGGTCCTGGCGAGACCATTATCAACGGAAACTTCACCACCAGCACCGCTTTTGGCGTGCAGATCATCAAAACGGGTGACGGAACACTGACTTTGGGAGGTGACGGCACCGTTTCCAATTGGAATCAGGTCGGCACCGGGATGGATTTGGATCGAGGAACGGTGAAGTTTATCACCAATAACGCCATCAACACCACGGCAGGCTATGCGGGAATCACCCTTAGCCCCGAGCTCACTGAAAGTGACACGGCCACGATCGATCTGAATGGCACCAGCCAGACCGTCAATGCTTTCACCGCAGCCGCGGCCGCCACGGGAGCGGTCATCATTGATAACACCGCCGCCACTGCCGCCACTTTGACCTTGGGGGCGAATAACGCGACGGTGAGCATCACCAACACCGGTGCCCGCACCATCACCGACAGTGGCACCGGGGCTCTCTCGATCGTGAAGACGGGGAACACGGCTGCTGTCCTGCCCACAGGGATGACGCTTACTTATCAGGGAACCACCTCCAGCACGGGCGGCGGCTCCTTGACTATCAACTCTGCTCTGAATGGCACCTCAGGCCTTGTCGCAACGGGCAGCAGCACACTCGCACTTCCCGGCGGGCTGACAGCGCCTGGTGTGATCACCGCCGTCGAAGTTGGCGGGGGCTCCACCCTTAGCTTGGTGGATGGCACTGGTAGTGCTATTGCCAACCTCACCACCCTGAACCTTGGTGCCGGCTCCGGGACTGCCACCTTGAATCTTAACGTCGGTGATCAAAGCACGGCAGGTGACTACCTGAACACAGACACACTGACGCTCCTCACTGGTGGCACACTCAGCCTGGCAAATACGATCACCTTCAACCTCACGGATGCAGGCCTCAACCCATCCACCACCTACACACTCCTCAATGTCGTGGACGGTGGCATTGCTGCCTTTGGCATCGGTAACATGATTCAGGGGGCCACTCCTGGAGGCTTCTCTGGCTTCACCTGGTTTGTGGACAACAATGTCGTTCAGATCACCACCGGAACGCTCATCACCGGCAGTTCTTATTGGAGAGGTTTGACGGACAACACATGGAATGCCAACGCCAATAACTGGTCCTCCGACAAGGCGGGCACCATTCCCGCCGTTTCGATCCCGGGCAGCGGCTCAGACGTTGTTTTCGCCTACGATGGCATCGCGTCCGCTCCTTTGACGACCACCCTGGAGCAGAACATCAAGATCAATTCCCTCACCTTCGAGTCAGGGACTACCACGCCAACGTCTGTCACTATCGCGCCCGGGGCGGTCAGCACTAATCGCCTCGAAGTCGCTCCTCAGGTAGCCACAGATGGCATTAAGATCACCGCTGGTGGCCCGCCAGCAGTCACGATTTCCGCTCCGCTGCGTCTCGGTAACAACCAGACCTGGAACGTCGCCGGTTCCACCTCCGTGCTCACCCTGTCTGGCGGATTGCAGGGGGAAAAGGACGTGACCCAGACTGGCGCCGGCAAGGTCATCGTCTCCACTGCGGCTGACAACGCCTTCAACAGTGGCAATACCGCCGATTTCACAGTGAACGGCGGCAGTTTGGAGATGCAGAGCATCGACTCACTTGGGGTCACGGGCAAGCGGGCTAACGTCGCTGTGAACACTGGCGGTGCCTTCTACTACAACAACGCCACGGCAGGCACGGTGACCAATAACCTCATGCTCGGTGGAGGCACTCTCTCAGCAGGTGGGAACGGCCACACCTACAGCGGCACCGTCAATGTTAGTGGAAATTCCTTCATCAACATGGCTGATTCCAACGGCCCTGCTTCCAACACTGCCCGCAGCATCACCCTTTCCGGTGTGGTGAGCGGTTCTGGCAGTCTGACCATCGACAGCAACAGCGGGGTGAGCAGTGGTAACCAGTTGAATGGCACATTGACCATGAACAATGCTGGCAATACCTGGACAGGCGATCTTAACTTCAATGAGGGCACGGTGACGCTTGCTTCTGCGGTTACGCCAGCTTTTGCGACCAACAATGTGATCTTCAATGCCTTTGGTCGTCTTAATCTTCAGGGGCTGAACAGTCAGACGCTGACCCGCTCTGGTACTTTGTCATACGCCGCAGGAGCCATCGGCGAGTTCGGCGTCGATAACACCAGTGGCACATCCAGTGCCGACTTCTTGGTGGATCAGAATGGACTGGTCTCACTTGGCGCTGGTGGCACTGGAGGCAATCTGCGCGTCTATCTGGCGGATGCCTTCAGCAAAATGAACATCACCGGGGGAGTGACGCTTGGTGGCAATAGCAGCATCTCAGTCGGTGGAGATGCCCTTGGCGTCCTGGAGATATCAAGCGTGATCTCCGACGGCGGCAGCGGCTATGCACTGGCCATCAACGACGATTTTGGTGGATGGGGCACCACCAATCGCACGGCCCGCCTCACGAGCCTGAATACCTTTTCCGGGAATTTCGCCTTGGGTGAGGGCGTCGCGGAGTTCAACACCGTCACTGGAATCAGCGGTGCGGCAAGCAGCCTGGGCCAAGGCACGGCCATCACGATTGGCGGTGGTACCCTGCGCTTCATCGGCTCTGCCAGCCAAACCACGGACCGCGCGATCTCCACCACGGCCTCCTCCACCCTTTCGGCCAATGGCACCAGTGGTGCCAAAATCACCTACACGGGTGCCATCACTCAGGCTTTGGACAACAGCCTGACGCTCTCCGGTGCTGCCGGAAGCGAAGGCGAGATCACCGCCGGGATCAACCAGGCGGTAGGAACCGCCTCCGATCTAACGGTGAACGGCGGAACTTGGACATTGTCGGGGGCCGCATCGACCATCTCGGATGACGTCGTCGTGAGTGGCACGACGACCATTTTGAACCTCAATACGGCCGGAGTGCTGGTTTTTGGAACGAGCACCGGGAATCTGCTCCAGATCACCAATGGAGGCATCGTGAACTTGGGTGCCTCCGGAACCATGACCGGGTTTGCCGACACGGGCGTTTACATCGCGCAGAGCGCCGGCGGAGCCGAGGCGGTGCTGAACATGAACAGCTTTAACCAGACGTTCCTCCGATTGATTTTGGGTGAGCGCCTCGCCGACCGTTCGGGCCGCATTGACGGCACGGGAACTCTCACCATCGATGGTGCGACGGGGATCGAACTCTATCGCGGGACCATCAACGCTAATCTCGCCAGCACCGCTGCGACACCGTTTAACAAATATGGTCCCGGCATTGTCACGTTGAAAGGTGACAACAGCGGCATAGCCACCACTAGCGCGGCGATCATCAACGAAGGAACGCTCGTCCTTGACTACACTGCCAGTAACACCACGAAGCTTCGCGCGGCCTCAGCGCTGGACATGCGTGGTGCCGATCTGACGTTGATCGGCAACGCTGGTGCCGCGACCGCACAAACTGTCGCTAGCTTCACCCTCGGCTCTGGCGGCAACAACGTCATCACGCTTACTGGGGGAGCCGGGCAAGAAATCGTCCTCAACATGAATGCCATCACCCGTGCCGTGAACAGCCAGGACGGCACCATCCGGTTCAATTTGCCGACGGGCACTCAGAGTGCCACCAACGGCATTACGACTGACACGCTGAACACGATTGGCACGGCTCCGAATGCCATTTTGGGTGCCTGGGCCACGGTCACAGACGGTAGCGGCACCTTCTTTGCCCGCAACGTGACCAACGCCGCCGATGGCAACATCGGTGCTGCGGTGACCACGCTCCAGGATGCGGTCGGTTCCTGGCTTGCGGGTGAGAACATCAGTGACTCCACCGGGTTTACCGGCACCGTGACCGGCAGTTTTATCAACAGCCTGCGCTTGAATGCCGCTGGTGGTTCCGCCCTTAACGTGGCAACCAACGGTGTGCTGGGAATCAACAGCGGCGGCATTCTCATCACTGGCGATGTTACCAGCAGCTCCAGCATTTCAGGTGGCACGCTCTTTTCTGGAACGGTGGCAGCCACTCCAGAAGTGATCGTCACCCATGGTGGCGCATCGGTTTTTGAGATCAGTTCAGATATCCGGGTCAACCATCAAGTGTTCAAGACTGGCGCGGGCACGCTTGTCCTTGGTGGTAACAACGTTTACACCGGTCTGACGGAAATTCAAAATGGCACACTCCAGCTCAATGGTGGCAATGCGATTGGCGACACGTCGATCGTCACGCTTTCCGGAGCCCGGGACAGCAAGCTGGAGCTTCTGTCCAATGAAACCATCGGCCGGCTCCAAGGTGGCCGCCGGAACGACAATTCCGACTATGGCATGGTGGATGTTGGTAGTAACACTCTCACGATCAACCAGAGCGCCAACACCACCTACGCTGGTCGTTTCAGCGGCTCTGGCACGATTGTCTTGAACGCCGGAAACACTGGCAACCTGAACTATGCGGGCCAGAGCAGCACGGGTCTGTTTACAGGATCGGTCATCGTCAGCGGCGGTCTTCTCCAACTCAGCGGTGCTACGGCCCGTCTCGGCAGCGCCTCCTCATTCACCATCAATGGCGGTGGCAACTTCCTGCTCGACAATAACGACGACACCAATGTCACCGACCGCCTCAGCGACACGGCCATCTTCACCTTGAACTCTGCTGCGGGCTCCTTCAGTGGCGAGACCCGTCCGCGTGGCTTTTCAAATCGGAACAACGATAATGACAATGCGACAGAGACCTACGGCTCCCTCGTGCTGAACAGCGGGGCCAGTTACGTTTCCATGGAGGCGAGCGGCGGAACTTCGGCGCAGGCTGGCTTGATCGCGGCCATTGGCTGGACGAGGAGCAACGCTGCCACCATCAACGTGCGCGGGCGCAATCTCGGCGGCACTGCCAATGAGCGCGCTCAATTCAAGGTGGCGGATGCCAATGACGCCGCCGTGATCGCCGCAAATGTCGGCGGCGGCGGAGTCATCGGCGGCACCGCGAAGAACGTCAGCATCATTCCATGGGCCATTGGGGAAAACCTCACCACCGGCTTGGCTGATGCCAACATGGGCAATACCTTCCTGTCCTATGTGGACAACCGTGGTTTCGTGCCGCTGAGCCTAACCAGCGAGTTTTCCATCTTCAGCGCTTCCACAGCAGGAGACAACGTCCGCGAATCACTCGGTGCCGATCTCACCGGCATCGCCGGCACCACCGTCAACTCACTGATTCTCGACAACACCGCTTTCGCTGGTCTTGACGTCACCGGCACCGGCGCAGGCCAGACCTTGGCCATTACTAGTGGTGCGCTGATGTTCACTGTCACTGGCGGCGTGGCCAGCACGGCTTACGACACCACCCTTGGTGGCTTTGATGGTGGGATCACCGTCGGCAGCACCAATGAGTACGTCATCAGCGTGGTGAACCCATCCTCGGCAACCACTTCCTCCACCCTGACGGCAAACATCGCCTCCCCTCTCACCTCCAGTGCTGACATCACCAAATCCGGTCGTGGCACCCTCGTTCTGAATCAGGTTAACACTGCTGGCGGTGGCGCCAATAAGACGACCTTGAATGAAGGCACTCTCCAAATCGCCGACCTCGACAACATTGGTGGCAACACTGGCGGACTGGTCTTCGCTGGTGGCACCCTTCGCCTCGGTGCTGGTCTGACCGATGACATCTCCACCCGTGCCATCAGCTTCCTGCTCGGCGGCGGCACACTAGACACCAATGGCATTGATCTTACGCTCGCCAACAGCCTCGGTTCGGGCGCTGGTGCCTTCACCAAGATCGGTGCAGGCAACCTCACCCTGAATGCCACAGCGACTCGGACAGGAGCGACCACGCTCACAGATGGAACGATCACCATCGGAGCGACCAATGCCCTCGGGGTGGGTGGCAATCTCAGCATCGGTGCTGGCTCAACCCTTGCCCTTGGTGCCAACAACATCAGCCAAGGCCTCGTCACCACTTCGGGGGCCAGCCCGGCCATCACTGGCACAGGCACCATCACCGCCTCCACGGGTTTCTTTTTTAATCACACGGGCGACACCACGATCGATGCAATCTTGGCAGGCGGAGGCGGCCTGCTGAAGGCACAGGCCAACATCGTCACCCTCAACGGTCTCAACACCTATGCTGGCACCACTGAAGTCCAGGCGGGCACCCTCAGCTTCAACAGCATCACCAATGTGGGCGGCGGTGCCAGTGCGCTTGGCAATGCCTCCAATGCTGAGACAGGCATCATCCGCATGGGCCTCACCACGGCGGCGACGACTTTGCAATACACCGGCACGGGCCACAGCAGCAACCGGGTGATTGGCATGCAAGGCACCACTGGCAGCCTCACTTTGGATGCAGATGGCACAGGAGCGCTGGTGCTGACGGGTGGTGTCCGCTTTGAGATGGCTGGAAACAAAACGCTCGTTCTTCGCGGCTCTTCTGATGCATCGACCATCGATAATGCCATCGGCGGTCTGACGGAACTCGGGGGCGTTTTGACGCTGAACAAGACCGATGGCAACACTTGGGTCGTCAACGGCGGCAACAATTACACGGGTGCCACGCAGGTGGACAACGGCACGCTCAAAATCGGCGCGAATGACGCCCTTTCCACTGCGGGTGCCGTGCGCATTGGCACAGGCACCACGGCTGGCACGCTCGATCTGAACGGGTTTGACCAGACGATTGGTTCGCTTTCGGTCCAGAGCACATCCAACGCGGTCACCAACAACATCATAGTGGACACAGGCAAGACCTTGACCGTCAACGGGGCGGTGACCTTGGGCATCGACGCCAATGCGGCGGACACCAACATCAACGCGACGGGTGGCGGCTCCATCGTCGTCAACAGCGGCGGCTCCAATTTTATCGTTGGCGCCGCGACGGGTGGTACCAATGACAGCCGGGTTGACGCTGATTTCAGCGGATTGGCGAATTTCACGGCCAATTTGGGCGCGGGGACGTTCCGGGTCGGGGATGCCAACACAGGCACGGAAGTGAATCCCTCCACCTTCAAGCTGGCAGTGAATAACACGATCACGGCTGCCAACTTCCGCGTGGGCGATGGCGCTGGGGGCTCTGCCACTCACACGCTCACCTTGGGTAGTGGCACCAATCTTCTGAACGCAAACACGATCAACATCGGATCGGCTGCGGCCACCATTCGCTCCGGTGGCGCTGTGATTTTCGACGCGGGGGATACCACCGGAACCCTCACCGTCCGGGCTGCTGACGGCACCGGCCGGGCTACGCTGAACATGATCAACACCACGGGCAGCACCGCCGGGGACATGTCTGCCACGCTGGATCTCACCGGGCACACTGCCGATTTGCTGGTGAGCACGCTCACACTGGCTTCGCGGACGACGGGCACTGGGGACGCTACCTCCACCCTCACTTTTGATCAGGGAACACTCGACGTGACCACCCTGACTATGGCCAGTCGCACCGGTGGCGGCTCCGGCTCTGCCACCGCCACGCTTAATCTCGGCGATAGCGCTGCTCCTGGCACTCCCACGGCCACCATTGGTGCCCTCAACATGGCAGTTCACACCAGCACGGGCACCCCGGTGGAAGCCGTCACAGCAAACGTCAACATCACTGGCGGCAATGTCACCATCGGCACTGGCAGCGGCACCGCGGTAAACATGGCCAACGCCAGCTCCGGGCGCACCGTCACATCGAGCATGGTTGTCACCGGCGGCACGGTCGAGGTCATGGGCAACATTATCCGCACGGGCGGGTCAGGCACGGAAAACGCCTCGGTCACCCTCAATGGCGGCACCCTCGACATGAATGGCAACAGCATTGGCAGCGGCAGCGCCATCATTCCGCTCAATGCCCAGTCCGGCACCCTCCGCAATGTGGGTGAGCTCAATGGCGGTGGCACGCTCACCAAGACCAACGCGGGCGTTTTGGTGCTCGAAGGCTCCAACACTTACACGGGCCGTACCGTGATCGACGCAGGCAAGCTCTCCATCTCGGACGAAACGAATCTCGGTGCCAACCCCTCCAGCCCCGCTGCCGACCAGCTCACGCTTAACGGCGGCACGCTGCTGACGACCGCGGATTTGACGATCAATGACGCCAACCGCGGCATCACCGTTTCCGCCGCCAGCTCCATCGAGACAGCCGCGGGCACCACGGCCACCATCAGCAGCACCATCTTGGGAGGTGCCACCCTGAGCAAGGAGGGCGCTGGCACCCTGATCTTCACCGCTGTGCAAACCGGGCTCACAGGCGCGGTCACTGTCAATGGCGGCACGCTTGCCGGGCTTGGTGGCACGGGTGGGGACCTCGTTGTCGCCTCCTCCGGCACACTTTCCCCAGGTGTCGCCGGCACACCAGGTGCCTTCACCGTGACCGGATCCCTCACGGTCAGCACCGGCGGCACGCTGGCCACCCAGATCGGTGGTGCCACGACCAATGCGGCCGCCGCTGTTCTGGCGGAGTTGAATGCAAACGGCAACCTGCTCAGCCTTATCGGCTCCGTGCCTTCCGCTTGGGAGAATTACCTGAACGGCACCACTGCCCACAGCCACACGCTGGTCGGCGGCACGGCCTCCGCTCCGGCCATCACCGGCACGGTTGCACTCCTTGGAGGCTACTCGCCGGTTTATGGTGATGTGTTCGACATCCTCGACTGGGGCTTCTCGGGTGCCATGACCTCCACGCCCTCCGCGTTTGACTTCGGCGGCATCACCTTGGGTTCGGGCCTGGCCTTCAACACGGACCTCTTTGCCTCCAACGGCATCGTCGTTGTCGTTCCCGAGCCTTCCCGTGCGCTCTTCCTCATGCTGGGCCTCCTCGGTCTCATGCTGCGCCGCCGCCGGAAATGAGCCCCTGAATCGGATTTCAGTTCCCAAAGCTCCTTTTTCAGTTCAAAACGCTCCGCTTGCCCAAGCGGGGCGTTTTGCATTTTCAGCACACATCCCGCGAAAAACGCTCATTTGCCTCGTTTAACCTCGCTCTTTGCCATGAACACCACCCAAACCACACGCCGCACCTTCGTCCGCGGCACTGTCGCCGGCGCGGCCAGCCTCGCCGTCCTTCCCTCCTACTCCGCTCCCATCGGTGCCAATGACGACGTCCGCGTCGCGGTCATCGGCTTCAATGCCCGTGGTGCAGGTCATATCTCTAGCCTCCTCGGCATCAAAGGAGTGCGCCTCGTCGCCCTTTGCGATGTCGATAAGAAGGTGATGGAAAAGCACGTCGCCGCCCTCGCCAAGAAAAACATCACCGTGAAGCAGTACAGCGACTACCGCGAGTGCTGCGCTGACAAGGACATCGACGCCGTCACCATCGCCACGCCGAACCACAGCCACACGCTCATCGCCATGACCGCGATCGCGAACGGCAAGCACGTTTACGTCGAAAAGCCTGTCTGCCACAACATGTGGGAAGGCCGCAAGCTCGTCGAAGCCGCCGCCATCGTCGAAAAGAAGGGCCAGGTCGTCCAGCACGGCATGCAGCGCCGTTCCAGCCCAGGCTGGCAGGCGGCCATGGATTACGTGAAGACTGGTGCCATCGGCAAGGTGACCCTCTCCCGCGGCATCAACTTCAAAGCCCGCAAATCCATCGGCAAAGTCGCCGCTCCCACCCAGCCCGATGCCGCAGGCCGCATCGCTGGCACCTTCCGCGACACCGGCGGCAAGCCGCAGATCGTCGATCTCGATTACAGGCTCTGGTCCGCCCCGCGTCCGGTCATGCCCATGCAGCGTGAGCAGATGCACTACGACTGGCACTGGCAGTGGGCCTACGGCAATGGCGACATCGGCAACCAAGGACCGCACCAGCTCGACGTCGCCCGCTGGGCTCTTGGCAATCCGAACCTGCTTCCGAAGCGCGTCATGAGCTTCGGCGGTCGCTGGGGTTATCAGGATGACGGCCAGACCGCGAACAACCAGCTCGCCTTCTACCAGTGGGCCGAAGGAGCCCCGATGCTCTTCGACAATCGCGGCCTTCCCATGAAGGACATGAACTGGGCCAAAGGCTACGAGCCTGTCTTCCGTATCAATGGCAAGACCGGCGCACCCCGCATCGGCAATGTCATCCATTGCGAAGGCGGCTTCGTCGCCGAGTCCAAGGCCTACGACAACGAAGGCCAGACGCTCACGAAGTTCGACAACTTCGATGAAGGCAAAGACCATATGAAGAACTTCATCGACAGCGTCCGTGCCGGGAAGCTGGTGAACAGCAACCTCCACGTCGCCCACGGTTACCACGCCGCCGCTCTCGCCCACCTCGCCAATGTGTCCTACCGCCTTGGCAAGCAGATGAGCAATGCCGAGGTGCAGGAGCGTCTCGCTGCTGACAAAGCCGGCCAGGAAACCCTCGCCGACTTCATCGCCAACCTCGAAGCGAACAAGATCGACCTCGCCCAGGATAAGATCAGCGTCGGTCCTTGGCTTGAGTTTGATCCTGTCGCCGAGAAGTTCACCGGTGAGTTCGCCGCCGAGGCCAACAAGCTTGCCACGGACGACTACGCCGCCGGTTTCGAGCTGCCCACCATCAGCTAAACCGTGGGGCAGACACTCCTGTCTGCTACCATCGGCCTCATCTTCTCTCACGGAGCCGACCCCTCAAAAGGTCGGCTCCCTTTTTTAGTGTTCGGCATTCGTCATTCCGAAATTCGTCATTCCCCACCTTGCCACCTTTCCGGCCTCATGATACTCACCGGGCCGCCTTTCCCATGACCCCCAACCAGATCCTCTCCGCCATCGGCCCCGAAATGCAGATGCAGCTCATGCGCTACATGCAGGATGAGCAGCGCCCCGCTTATAAAGCCATCATCAACACCCTTGCGCCCCAGCGGAAACTGCGACCGACCTTCATCTACGAGAAATCGAAGGAAAAGCAGGGTGCCTGGCTCCTCGACCAGCTTCGCATGCGCACCAACGAAGGCGTCACCGAGCAGATTTTCCAAATCTGGCTCCTCAAAGGCAAGGCGGACATGCTCACCAGCTTCCTTGATGGCGTCGGCATCGCTCACGACGGCAAAGGAGAGATCGCCGAGCTTCCTGGTGAGATCGCTGATGACAAGGCCGAGGCTGCTGTGGCCGCCTTGCTCGCCGCGCATCCTGCCAAGCACGTCGCTCTTTATCTGACGATGTTCCAGACCCAGCGCCCCGGCGGCTGGCCTGGCCTCACGAAGGCCATCGAATCTCGTCCCGAGCTGAAACTGGCCTAAACCAGCTTCCACACGCTTTTCGCCGCGATGCTCGCCGAACTCGATCGCGCCATCGCCAGCACGCAGGCTCATTTGTTGAGCCTGCGGAACGAAAAAGGCCACTGGGAGGGCGAACTGAGCTCCAGCGCCCTTTCCACCGCCACGGCCATCGTCGCGCTGAAACTCGTCGATGCCGCGAAGCACGCTGACTTCATCGAAAAAGGTGCCGCATGGCTCCGCCAGCATCAAAACGCCGACGGCGGCTGGGGCGACACCACGATCAGCAAAAGCAATCTCTCCACCACGCTGCTTTGCTGGAGTGCGCTGCATCTCGTGGGCACTTCATCGCCTACGGCGGAGCACTGGATCATCGCCCGCACCCGCACGCTCGATCCCAAAGACATCGCAAAGGCCGTCATCGCTCGCTACGGCAAGGACAAGACCTTCAGCGTGCCCATTTTGATGCTCTGCTCGCTCTGCGGCACGCTCGGCGAGAAACCTTGGCGACACGTCATCGCGCTGCCGTTTGAGCTCGCCGCGCTGCCGAGGACGTGGTTCGGAGCCATCGGGTTGCCGGTGGTGAGTTATGCGCTGCCCGCGCTCATCGCCATCGGGCACATCCGTTTTCAAAAAGCGCCTCCCGCGTGGTGGAATCCGCTGCGCTGGCTCCGTGCGCTCGCGTGGAAACGCGTGCGGCCGATGCTGAAGACGCTCCAGCCTTCCAGCGGCGGCTATTTGGAGGCCACGCCGCTCACCAGTTTCGTCACCATGGCTCTGGCAGGAGCGGGCGATCTCGATCATCCCTGCCTCCCGCTCGCCGTCGAATTCCTCCGCCGCAGCATGCGCGGAGACGGCAGTTGGCCCATCGACACCAATCTCGCGACGTGGGGGACGACGCTCGCCGTGCGGGCTCTGGAAGGAAGCGCGGACACTCCTGTCCGCCGAGCCGTGACTGACTGGCTGCTCGCCCAACAATACCGCGACATTCACCCCTTCACCAACGCCGCCCCCGGCGGCTGGGCCTGGACCGATCTCCCCGGCGGCGTGCCCGATGCGGATGACACCTCGAGTGCGCTCATTGCTCTCAAATCGCTGCTTTCGGATGCACCGCAGAGATCGCAGAGTTCCGCTGAGGATACTCAAAATGAAACTCTGCGGACCTCTGCGTCCTCTGCGGTTGAAACGAACGTCATTCCCGCCGTCCGCTGGCTTTTGGACCTCCAAAACCGCGACGGCGGCATCCCGACCTTTTGCCGCGGCTGGGGTGCCCTGCCGTTCGATCGTTCCACGCCCGAAATCACCGCTCACGCCCTTCTCGCGTGGTTGACGTGGAAAGCCGAACTGCCCGCCGATCTCCAAAACCGCATCGAAGAGGCCACCCACCGCGCTTTGGCCTACTTGGCGAAAAACCAGGCCTCCGACGGCTCCTGGCTCCCGCTGTGGTTCGGCAACGAACACACACCCGACGAGATGAACCCCGTTTACGGCACCGCTCAGGTGCTGAACCACCTCGGCGGCAGCAGTAGGCTTTCCACCTTGGCCCACGCGTTGCTCCAAAACGGCCTCAAATACCTCCAGACCGCCCAAAAGCCCGACGGCTCCTTCGGCGGCGATCCCGCCAGCCCCGCGAGCCTCGAAGAAACCGCCGTCGCCCTCCACGCGCTCAGCCTTTCCGGCTCTCCGCCCTCCGCCCTCCGCTCTCCGCTGGATTGGCTCCTCCAAGCCACCCGCCACGGCACCCATTTCCCCAGCGCCCCCATCGGCCTCTACTTCGCCCGGTTGTGGTATCACGAGCGGCTTTACCCCGTGATTTGGACCCTCCAGGCCCTCCAATCCGCCCGGCAGGGCCTTTCCTAGGTGGCATGATCCGTCAGATCGGCCCCATCCGTCCGATCTTCCCGAAAAAACTCTGCCCCCTCGGCTCCTCCGCCCCTCCGCGGCCACCCCGAGTGTCCCCCAAGCTCCCACCAAGCCCCCTTCGGCTCCTTTTCGGGACTCTCCGCCCTCTGCCCTACGCCCTCCGCGCATCTTCTCCTTGCCTTAGAATCATTCCAATTCTAAAGCCAGAGCCGTCATGACACCCTCTGCCACCCCCACCCGTGCCCCTTCGAAGCCCACCGGCCTCGAGTGTCGCATGGCCGTCCTCGGGGCTGACGTGCGCCTCACGCCCCACCGTCGCGAGGTCTTCGATGTGCTCGCTGCCTCCACGGACCACCCCACGGCCTACGACATCCTCGACCGCGTGAAGGCCCGCTCGCCCGGCATCTCCCTGGCCACGGTTTACAACTGCCTCGACCACCTCACGTCCGCCGGGCTGATCAAGCAGGTCCACCTCGAGCGCGGCCAGTCCCGCTACTGCGCGAACCTCCACGAGCACGTCCATTTCCATTGCGAAACCTGCGGCAAGGTCATCGACGCCCACCCCGCTGCCGATTTCGACCCCGCCAAGTTCTGGAACCTCCCCAAAGGCACCCGCATCACCCGCACCGACCTCGCCATCCACGGCACCTGCGATGCCTGCGCGGCCAAAACCAGCGTGATGCGTGATGCGTGAACCACGCTCGATCCTCTTCTCAGATTCACGCATCACTCGTCACGCATCACTCGTCACGCATCACTTCCCCCATTCCCCATGTCCCTCGAAATCAAAAACCTCCACGCCCAGATCCCCGGCCGCGAAATCCTCAAAGGCCTGAACCTCACCATCAAGCCCGGTGAAGTCCACGCCATCATGGGCCCGAATGGCAGCGGCAAGAGCACGCTGAGCAAGGTCCTCTGCGGCCACGAAGACTACGAAGTCACCCGCGGCGAGGTTCTCCTCGATGGCGAGAACATCCTCGACATGGCGGTCGATGCCCGCAGCCGCGCGGGGCTCTTTTTGGCCTTCCAGTATCCGCACGAGATCCCCGGCGTCAGCAACGCCAACTTCCTCCGCGCCGCGCTGAAGGCCCGCCTGCCGAAGGGCGAGGACATCGACGCCGTGAAGTTCTACAAGCAGCTCTACGCCCGCATGGACCAGCTCGAGATGGACCGCAGCTTCACCAGCCGCAGCGTGAATGAAGGCTTCTCCGGCGGTGAAAAGAAGCGCAACGAGATCCTCCAGCTCATGATGCTGGAGCCGAAATACGCCATCCTCGACGAAACCGACTCCGGCCTCGACATCGACGCCCTCAAAATTGTCTCCCGCGGCGTGAACGCCATGCGCAGCGAGAACCGCGGCTTCCTCGTCATCACCCACTACCAGCGCCTTCTCAATTACATCCAGCCCGACATCGTCCACGTCCTCAAAGACGGCCGCATCGTCAAAACCGGCGGCAAAGAGCTCTCCCTCGAACTCGAAGAACGCGGCTACGACTGGGTGACTGAGGAGCCAATCAAAGCAGCCGCCTAAAAGCCATGGACTCATTCTGGGAATACCACACTTCGAGCTTCAGCATCCGTGAAGGCATGCTGAACCAGCTCAGTATCCCACATGATGAGATCAAAACCTTTCTAAACGATGCTGGAGACAAAGGATGGGAGCTTGTCTCCATCACTCCCATCGAAGGAAAAGGTCAAGGAGGCACCCATGCTCTCTTCGTCACGCTGAAACGTCGCAAAGTCGGCTAACGCCCCATCTTGGAACCTGAAACTTTAAACCTGAAACTCCCCCTTATGGTCATCGCCCCAGAAACCACCCTCGAACCCGAAGTGACCGCCGCAGCGTCGGACATCTCCGACATCCGCGTCGATAGCGTCGGCGACTTCACCTTCCCGGAGCGCAACAAGTTCGACTCCGGCTTCGGCATCACGTCGAAGACCGTCGATTACATCAGCGACGTGAAGGGCGATCCCGATTGGATCCGCGAGTTCCGGCACAAAGCCTTGAAGGTCTTCCAGGAAAAGCCCATGCCCACGCATTGGGCCACGAAGGACCTCGAAAACATCAAGTTCGACGAGTTCCGCTACTACCTCAGCGACGGCCAGAAGCCGAAGCGCTCCTGGGACGAGGTGCCCGAGGACGTGAAGAAGACCTTCGACCGCCTCGGCATCCCCGAGCAGGAACGCAAATTTCTCGCCGGCGTCGAGGCGCAGTATGACAGCGAGGCCGCCTACTCGAACATCAAAGCCGCCGTCGAGGAGCAGGGCGTCATCTTCGTCAACAGCACCGAAGGCCTGCACAAATACCCCGAGATCTTCAAGAAGTGGTTCGGCAAGGTCATCCCCACCGGCGACAACAAATTCTCCGCGCTCAACAGCGCCGTCTTCAGCGGCGGCTCGTTCATCTACGTGCCGCCCGGCGTGAAGGTGAAGCATCCGCTGCAGGCCTACTTCCGCATCAACAGCGAGCAGTTCGGCCAGTTCGAGCGCACGCTCATCATCGCCGATGAAGGCGCCGAAGTGATGTACATGGAAGGCTGCACAGCGCCGAAGTTTGAGACCGCCACGCTGCACAGCGCCGTCGTCGAACTCGTCGCCATGAAAGGCGCAAAGATCCAGTATGTCACCGTGCAGAACTGGAGCAGCAACGTCTTCAATCTCGTCACCAAGCGCGGCATCGCCCACGAGGACGCCGAAGTGCGCTGGATCGACTGCAACATCGGCAGCCGTCTCACCATGAAATACCCCGGCGTCATCATGAAAGGCCGCCGCGCCCGTGGCGAGGTCATCAGCATCGCCCTGGCGAACAGCGGCCAGCATCAGGACACCGGCGCCAAGATGGTCCACGCCGCCGACGAGACCACCAGCAACGTCATCAGCAAATCCATCAGCATCGGCGAAGGCCGCGCCACCTACCGCGGCCTCGTGCACATCCCGAAGCACCTCAAAGGCTGCAAAAACAACACCGAGTGCGACGCCCTGCTCATCAACCCCAACAGCCGCACCGACACCTACCCCGCCATCAGCGTCCGCGGCAACCAGCACGCCACCCAGCACGAAGCCAGCGTCAGCCAGGTCAGCGCCGACCAAATTTTTTATCTCATGCAACGCGGCCTTACCGAAGCCGAAGCCATGAGTTTGAGCGTGAATGGCTTCATCAACGACCTCGTGAAGGAATTCCCCATGGAATACAGCGTGGAGCTGAAGCGGCTCATCGATCTGGAGATGGAAGGCAGCGTTGGCTGACGCCAAATCAGGAGTGCGGACGCCCTCGTCCGCTTGAGAACATGCTGGAAGCCTTTCCCATCACCAAAAAAGAATTTCAAAAGCGCATGAGTGAAGCCAATCCTAAGCTTCAGCGTTTGGAGATTGCGCAAGTTGCGTTGTTTCTAGCGACGGGAGGTTCGATTGCGTTTTTTGACATCGTATTGAACTCCTTCAGGTGGTTTTGGGTTTGGGCGGTGGTTCTGATTTCGATAAGTGTGTGGTTGTGGTTCAAGAAAAGGTCCGTTGCTGAACATCACGGCATTCTTTGCCCCAATTGCCGCTTCCTGCACCGCGTCCGTGCCGTCCTATGTCCGCCAGAACCGGGGAATTGCCTCGGATGCGGCTACCAAATGCTCAGATCAGAAAGCACGGAGGTCACATCATGAGCATGTTCGATACGGTTCACCACATAGAACAGCATTCGTTCACCGATAGCATCCGAACTCGTGAGGAATCCTCAATTGTTCGGGGCAGCCTCAAACTCGCACCAGCGTCGTGGAGTGCGGTGGCAGGGATGCGAGGGCGAAGCCTCGCCTCATCGACCTCAAAATGGAAGGCAGTGTCGGCTAGCCGCAGGCGCGGAATGACGAAACCAGAATGACGAATGTCGAACGGAGCGACCATCACTCGTGAGCAGTATCTCCAGCGTCGTGCAGAAGCAGGACGCGAGTCGCGTCGTAAAATCATTCTGCCAAGCGCCCTCTTTGTAGTGCCGCTGTTTGCGCTGACCACTGTTTTTGGAAAGACGCAGCCTCCGATCAACATGGCTGAATTGATGCTATTTTGGTCTTTAACAGCCGTGGGTATCGTTGGATTGGTCTGGTGCTATGTGCGCATGTTTCAAGATATAAAGGCGCACTCTTTTGTCTGCCCATGCTGTGGCAAAAATATCGGCAGCTTCAAAGCGGAACGTTGGCTCATCGCGTCAGGCAGATGCATTAAATGCGGCGGAAAAGTGTTTCAGGACAGCCCTGACACCATCAGCGCTGAATCTGACCGTTCTGTTCCTCAAACAGACTATGAGAGTCGATTGAAGAAAGCCGAGGCTACTATGCTATGGCAATCGTTCTTCGTCTCGATTCCGCTACTGGTAACATACATCTGGATTGGGCGGCAAGCCATGAGCCCAACTGGCTCAGAGAGCTACCACGCTGCAATATTCTTCGGTGTCTCGATACTATGTTTGGCTATCATCATGTTTCTAGTTGAGCGAACGAGCAGACGATTCGGGATCAAATGCCCAAAATGTGGGTCAGCCCCCCTTCGCAAAGGTGCCGCCAAGATTGTTATGTCCACCGGAGGTTGTGTGAGCTGCGGCCACTCAATTTTTGCAATCCAATCATCCAGTGGAGGTTCACCCAAATGACCCTGCTCGACACCGTTCACCAATCTCTGCGGTGCGAAACCAGCTTTCGAACTGCCGAGAAATCCTCGGTAGTTCATCCTGTTGCATACTTCGTCATTCATTCGTCCTTCTGAATTCGCCATTCGTCATTCGTCATTCGTCATTCGCCATTCGTCATTTCCCCCATGCCCTCCGACACCTCCACCGGCCTCCTCTCCATCGCCCCGACTGCTCTTTCCGCTGCCCCAAACTGGTTCACCACGCGCTCCAACGCCGCGTGGACCGAATTCCAGTCCCTGCCGCTTCCCGGCCTCAAAGATGAACACTGGCGCTACTCGAACGCGAAGAAGATCGAGCTCGCTGACCATGCTCCGGCCAAAACACCGACCGCCGAGCAGTCGAAAGCCGCGCTCGCAGCCACGGAAGGCCTCAAAGAACGCGCCGCACGCTTTGTCTTCGTGAATGACACGCTCGTCGAATCGGACACGACCGGCCTGCCCGCCGAAGTCGTGTGCGTCAGCTTCGAGGAAGCCCTGAAATCGCACGAAGCCGCCCTCCAGCAGCACTTCATGAAGGGCGATCTGCCGCTCGGGTCCGGCAAATTCGCCGCGTTGCACCTCGCGCATGTCAAAGCGGGCACCGTCATCATCGTGCCGAAGAACGTCGTCATCGAAAAGCCGGTCGAAATCTTCCACTGGGTCGTCGGCGACCACGCGGCCATCTTCCCGCACACGCTCGTCGTCACCGGCGACCACGCGCAGGTCAGCGTCGTCGATCATTACCGCAGTCTCGAAGGCGAAGGCGGCCTCAGCATCGCCATCGCCGATCTCGTCGGCGGTAGCGGCAGCCAGATCACCTACGCCGCCTGCCAGGAGCTGGCCGATGACGCCCAGGCGCTGCATCTTTCCAGCATCACCGCCGGACGCGATGCCAGCGTGAAAAGCTTCCAGGTGCAGCTCGGTGCCGCCTTCAGCCGCAGCGAGAGCGTCAGCGACCTCGTCGGCCAGGGCGCCCGCAGCGACATGCTCAGCGTCAGTTTGCCCATCGGCGATCAAATTGTCGATCAACGTACGCTTCAGCGCCACAAAGCCCCGCACGCCACCAGCGACCTGCTCTACAAAAACGCCCTCTACGGCAAATCGCGCACCGTTTTCAGCGGCCTCATCATCGTCGATGAAGGTGCGCACTACACCGACGCCTACCAGACCTGCCGCAACCTGCTCAACAGCAACGAAGCCGAGGCCAACAGCCTCCCCGGCCTCGAAATCAACGCCGACCAGGTCAAATGCAGCCACGGCAGCACCAGCGGCCCCATCGCCGATGAAGAGCTCTTCTACCTCAAAGCCCGCGGCATCCCCGACATCGAAAGCCGCCGCCTCATCGTCGAAGGCTTCCTCGCCGACGTCATCGAACGCTTCGGCAACAGCGAGGTGCTCGACACCCTCGTTGCCCGCATCGACGAAAAGCTGCTGAAGGCGGAGTGATTCGTCCTCTGGCGGCGGAGCTTACTCCTCCGTGACCAAGTGAACCACACCGGCTGGATTCTTGATCCAAAAGGCTTTCATGCCTTCCGGGAGAGCCTCGACATCATCACAACGACGGATGCCGGCCTCCTTCAGCTTCTCCTCAGATGCTTGAAGGTCCGTCGTGTGGATTTCGAGCCAGACCTCGGCCTTCGCGAGACCTTCAACTCGGTCGATCCAGAGAAAATGGCCTCCTCCGTGGTCAAAGCGAACACTCGATGCCTCACGGCTCACCACACGAAAACCCAGCGTCGCTTCATAAAAAGCCACCGTGGCCGCAAACTCGGCCGCAGGCACTTTCATGGCGATGTTGCGGCCGGGTTGCATGGTGAGTTCAGCCAACTCCAAGCCCGAGGCGGATGTTATTCCGCTGCCTGCACCTTCTCACCGGCGAGCTTGGCGGCGCGTTCGGCGAGTTCGATGTGGAATTGCTCGGGGGTCGGGGCCTCGCCCTTGGTGCGGGTGCGGGCGAACCAGTCGGCGAAGAGTTCGCCGGGCTGGCGCTCGGCTTTGAAGGCTTCGAGGAAGGTGCGAACCTTGGCTGGGATCTCGTCGCCGAGCACGGACTTGAATTCGAGGCCGGCGAGGGCGTTGCCGCGGATGCTGCCGCCGACGAACATGGCGTATTTGTTCGGTGCACGGCCCACGAAGCCGAAATCGGCGTTGTAGGGTCGGCCGCAGCCGTTCGGGCAGCCGGTCATGCGGAAAAGGATGGGTTCGTCTTCGAGGCCGAGTTCCTTCAGGATCGGGTCGATCTTGTCGAGGATACCGGGGAGGGCGCGCTCGGACTCGCTGAGGCTCAAACCGCACGTTGGGAGCGCGACGCAGGCGTGCGCGACTTTGCGGGCGCGGGTGAAACCGGCTTCATCGGCATGCACGACGCCGTGTTTGGCGAGGATGGCATCGACGGCGGCTTTTTGATCGGGGGCGACCTCGGCGATGATGAGGTTCGTGTTCGGCGTGACGATGAGAGGCAGCTTCAGCGTCGTGGCGATCTCGGCAAAGCAGGAGCGATACTTCGGTCCATTATCGCGATCGACGACGCGGCCCATGTTGACGTAAACGCAGCAGTAGAGCTTGCCGTCGCCCTGCTCATGCCAGCCCATGTTGTCTTCGACGGTGTCGAATTTGAGCTCCTTCGGCGCTTCGGTGGTGATGCCGGGAAGGCGGCGCACCACTTCGGCGCGGAAGCCGTCGAGGCCCATCGTTTGCACGGTGTATTTGAGGCGGGCGTTTTTGCGCTCGGTGCGGTTGCCGTGGTCGCGCTGGGTGGTGACGATGGCTTCGATGGCATCGACGACGTTCGCACGCTTCGCGTAAAGCAGCGGCTGGCCGAGGAAGGGGCGCGTATTCAACTGGCCGTGGCTCATTCCGAAGCCGCCGCCGACGGTGATGGTGTAGCCTTCGACCTCGCCATTCACGACGTGCGGCACGAGGCCGACGTCCTGCGAGTAGATGTCCGCGTCATTGAGCGGCTGGATGGCCACGCCGATCTTGAATTTGCGCGGCAGATAGACTTTGCCGTAGATCGGGTCGTCGCCTTCGGCGGCCTTGGTGGCCTCGCGGACGGCGGGATTGACCTCGGGGTCCTTGATCCAGTTCGGTTCGAGCTTTTCGCCGTCGAGCCAGATGTCCGCGTAGGCGCTGGAGCGCCACAGGAAGCGCTGGCTGATCTCCTCGGTGAGTTTTTGCGTGTCGGCGTGCACGGCGTCCTTGATCGGCGCGGCGGGGCCCATGGTGTTGCGCACGACGTCGCCGCAGGCGCCCATCGTGGAGAGACCGCTGTGGCATACGTTGCTGATGACTTCCTTCACGCCGCCTTTGAGCACGCCGTGGAGCTGGATGCCCTGGCGGTTGGTGAGGCGCATGTTGCCCATCGCTTTGGTGCAGAGCGCGTCGTGGATCATCCACTGCTCGGCGGTGATGCGTCCGCCGGGCATCTTGCTGCGGATCATGAAGCTCCAAGCCTTCTCTTTCTTCTCTTTGGAAAGCTGGGCACGCAGGTCGCGGTCGTCCTGCTGGTAGGAGCCGTGGTGCTTCATGAGGATGTTGCTGTCCTCCGGGATGCTCGGGGTGCTGGTATCAGCGAAAAGCTCGGCGAGCTGGCCACGGAGGCCGGCGGAGGCGAGCTTGATTTCTTCAACGGAGGCTTTGGACATGGCTTTTTGAGGTTTGAGGGCGGCCAAAGTGCCGCAGAATGAGGCGAAAGCAAGGAATGGGGCATGAAAGCCCGTGTCGGCCTCCTTACAGTATGCCCCGGCGGGCCAGCGACTCCTCCATCGCACGGTCGAGCAGGAGGACGGCGAGGGTTTGCGTGGCGTCGTCGAGGTGCTGCGTGGCGGTTTTGAGGGCCTTGGCGTCGTGCTCGGGGCTGTCGAGGAGCTGGCGGACCTCATCGGCATGCTGGCGGACGTTTTGGGCTTCTTCGGCTGTGATGGCATCGCCGAGCTGGGTGAGGGCGGCTTCGACGGCGGGGAGGAGTTCCTCGGCTTTGAGTTTGGCCTCGGTCCAGACGCGCTCGTTCATGTCGTCGAAGGCAAATTCGACGCTCTCGGCGATCATCTGCTCCACGCGCTCGTCCGCGACGTCGATGGCGGTGCCGCGGATTTCGAGGGTGGTGTCGGTATTCGTCGCGGTATCGCGGGCGAGGACGTGGAGGATGCCATCGGCGTCCAAACTGAACTGCACACCGACACGGGCGCTGCCTTTCGGTCCGGCGGGGAAGGGGACCTCGATGCGGCCGAGCTCCCAATTGTCCTTCGCGAGTTCACGCTCGCCCTGCAAAATGCGGATGAGCATGCTGTCCTGATTGGCGACGGCATTGGTGAACATCTCGCCAGCCTTCGCGGGAATGGTGGTGTTTCGCGGGATGATGATGTTCATGAGGCCGCCGAAGGTCTCGATGCCAAGCGAAAGCGGCGTGACATCGAGCAGCAGCACCTGACGGAGGCTTCCCGCGAGGATGCCGGCCTGAATGGTGGCGCCGAGAGCGATGGCCTCGTCGGGGTTTTGCGAGGTGTTGGGCTCTTTGCCGAACAATTCGGCCACAAACTGGCGCACGAGCGGCATGCGTGTGCTGCCGCCGACGAGGATGACTTCGTCGAGGTCACTGGCTTTGACTTTGGCATCGCTCAACGCTCGCAGACAATGCTGGCGCGTGCGATCAAGCCAAGGCCTCGCGAGCTTTTCGAGGTCGCTGCGATCAATACTAATGCTCTCAAAGGTGGCGGTCTCTTCAGCGGAGAGATGCTTTTTGATGGCTTCAGCGGCTTCGAGGAAGCGGATGTCTCCTTCGGGCTGGTGGAGCTTTTGGGCGATGAGATGGGCGAGCGCACGGTCGAGATCATCACCGCCGAGTTGAGTGTCGCCGGCGGTGGCGAGGACCTGGAAGACACCATCGCGCATTTCGAGCACGCTGATGTCGAAAGTGCCGCCGCCCAAATCATACACGGCGACCTTTTGATGCTCGTCGAGCTTGTCGAGACCGTAAGCCAGAGCGGCAGCGGTGGGCTCGCTGAGGATGCGTTCGACGGTAAGGCCGGCGAGTTCGCCCGCTTTCTTCGTGGCAGCACGCTGGGCGTCGTTGAAGAAGGCAGGGACGGTGATGACGGCTCGGCTGACAGGCTGTTCGAGAGCACGGCCAGCCACCGACTTGAGGTGCCGCAGGATCTCCGCCGATACTTCAATGGGGCCTACCCCGAGCTCCTGGAGGTTGTAATGAGGCTGCCAGCCACTTTCACCGCCGCGACGGCCGATGAGCCTTTTGACCGAGGTGATGGTGCGCCGAGGATGGTGAGCCCGCTGGCACAAGGCGGCTGCACCGACACTCACGGAACCGTCGTCCGCATAGCAAACAGCGCTCGGCGTGCTGCGACTGCCGTTTTCATCGGCCAGCAGGATCGGAAAGCCGCTATCGACGACACCGACCAGTGAATTCGTCGTGCCGAGATCGATGCCGAGGATGGGTGAGTGGGGAGATTCAGGTTTCAAGTTTCAGGCCAGGGGTGCTTTTGAGGCTACCATGGACCGGAAGATCGAGCTGAAAAGGCAGAAGGACAGGCGAGTCCGTAGACTCCTCAATCATCGATGACGATCTGGTCCTCTGGCTGCAGCTCGGTTTCGGAGTCAGCACCCGTCTTTGAGAGGTCGAGACGAATCGTTTTGCCGTTTCGGATGAGTTTGGTGCGGCTGGGTTGGGCGAACTCGTTGAAGCCGCGGGCTCCGCTGACGGCCATCATGATCTTCATGCCATTCGTATAAGCGACGGGGCCGTTCTGGCGGCAGCCACTGATGACGTAAATGAACCTTTCGTTGCCCTGAACGTCGGTGGTGATGGTGACGACGGGCTTCGTGAAGATCTCCTCGCGGACGTAGGCCTGTTCGATGGCGGTTTGCAGCTCGGATGGCTTCAAACCGGCTGCCTTGACCTGTCGAAGGTGAACGAGGTTGATCGTTCCCGCGTCGCTGATGGTATAAACACCACGAATCTGGCTGATGTCCGCCTCTTGGATGCCACCGATGTTTAGCGTGATGCGTTCGCCTGGCTTGAGCGGGAGCTCTGCGGCTGTCACGAAGGTCGTGAGAGCAAGGAGTGCGGCGATGAGCTTCATGGCAAGAAAAGAGTTCGTTTACTCAGGAATGACGATCTGGTCCTCGGGCTGCAACTTCATGTCCTTGGTAGGGTCGGAGGTGATTTCCTTCACGTTGACCTCGTAGGTCTTTCCTGCGCGGATAAGCTTGGTCTTGTGTTCCTTGGCAAAGGGAGTGAAGCCTCCCGCAGCTGAAATCGCTTTCAGGATGGTCATGCCGTTGTTGTAAGGGACCGTGCCGTTGCCTTTGATGCCACCGACGACGTACACCATGCGGGTGGTGGCGACATCGCCCGCGTCGATGGAGACGGTGACGGTGGGACGCGTGTAGATTTCGCCGTCCACATAGGTCTGCTCGATGGTCCGCTGGAGGGTGGAGGGCTTCACACCTTGGGCGCGGACCTCTTTGATGTAGGGAAGGTTGATGGTGCCGTTGTCGGCCACGGTGTACACCTTGCTTATCTGGACGATTTCATTGTCTGGCACGCCAGCGATGGTGACAGTGATACGATCGCCGGACTTGAGGGCGATCTCGCCGTTCTGCGCCGGTGCGACGATCGTGCCGAGGAGGAGGGCGACGAGGAGGGTGAGAGGCGTTTTCATGGTGTGGTGGATGTTGTGAAGGTTAAAAGACATCGCCGCCTTGCTGAGAAGGTGGCTGCATCGGTGCGCCGACATCGGCGACGGTGGCTTGCTTGCGTTTTTTTCGGCGCGAGGGCTTCGCATCGCCGGAGACAGGATTGTTCGGCGAGTAGTAGGTGTAGTAGCTCGTGTAGTAGGAGTACTGGGCGTCGCTGGCGAGATCGACATTGTTGAGCACGACACCGATGACCTTGCCGCCGACGTTTTCGACGGTCTGCTTCACGCGGAGGAGCATGTGACGCGGCAGTTTGCGATGCTGGACGACGATCATGGTCATATCGGCCTCGTTGGCGAGCACGGAGGCATCGCTGACGCCGAGGATGGGCGGCGAGTCGATCAACACGAGGTCGAAGCGGCTCTTCACATCGGCGATGAGATCGACCATGCGCTGCGAATTGAGGATACCAGCACTGTCAGCCGGTAGCAGGCCGCTGGGCATGAAGTAGAGATTCTCCACCGGGGTGCGGACGACGACGTCTTCGAGGCGGATGTTTTGCGTGAGGTAGTTCGAGAGGCCGTGCGTGTGGCTGACATCGAAGTGACGGTGCATGCTCGGACGACGCAGGTCGGCATCGATGAGCAGCACGTTGTAGCCGCCCTGAGCACAGACGTAGGCGAGATTGGCCATCGTGGTGGATTTGCCCTCGCCGGCGCCGCCGCTGACGACGGTGAGGCAGTTTGCATCCGGTGATTTGCGGTGGAATTCAATGTTTGTGCGCAGGATGCGATACGCTTCGGAGTCCGGATTGAATCCGCTGCTGCGGTGCAGGATGCCGACGCCCTTTGGCACGACAGCGAGAACGGGCACACCGAGGAATTTTTCAACGTCGTCGAGGCTCTTGACGCTCGTGTCCATGTATTCGAGGAAGAAGGCGAGGCCGACGCCGAACATGAGACCGAGCACACCGCCGAGGGCGAGGTTCAGCGGGATGTTCGGCTTGGCTGGACGCTGCTCCTGCTCGGCGCTGGCATAGATGGTGGCAGGGAATTTGATGAGCTTGAGGCCCGCTTCTTCGTCGAAGTAACGCTGGCGCATCTGAATGAGCGTGGCCTCAATGAGCGCGACTTCGTCCTTGGCGCTTTTGTACTCCTTGTACAGGGCGCTCATGTTCATGACCTCGGTTTTGGCGTCCGCGGAGTCGGTGCGAAGTGACTCGAGGGTCTTTTTCGCTGATGCCAGACGGCCTTCAAGACCGGCGACATGCTCCTTCGCCGCGTCGAGGATGAAGCCACGCGTGGTCTCGATCTGGCTGTCGAGGCCGAGGACGAGAGGATGCTTTTTGCCGAGGCCATTGCCCATCAATCCGACACGCTGCCCTACGAAATCCTGATACTTGCTGACATTGGTAATGAAGCCGGGATTATCCAGCTTGAGCGCGGAGGCGCGGGCGATGAGTTCATCGGGGGAGAGCTTGCTGATGAGCTCTTGCTCCGACTCGAGCTGGCGCACCTCGCGCTCGGCCTGCAGGAGCATCTGCTCGCGAGTCATGAACGTTTGTTCTTTGTCACCGCGGATTTCCGCACCGGCTTGCAGGGTGCTGCCGCCGCCGACGATCCAGTCGCCGACGATGCCAGCCTTCTTTTTCGCTTCGAGTTCACGCTCCTGGGCACTGCGGCGCTGCGCTTCCTGCTCAGCGATTTGATCGCGGATGATGTCGAGCGATTTGCGCTTCTGCTCGGTGGCGACTTTGATGTGCTGGGTCTTGTAGCTCTCCGCGACGGCGTTGGCGATGTCAGCAGCGACCTTTGGATCCTGGTCGTAATACTCGATGGTGACGAAGTCGGAGCGAAGGCTGCCTTGCACATCGAGATTCGCACGAAGCCTGCCGAGAGCGATTTGCCGCGAGGTGAGCTCCCAGGCTTTTTGGAGCTTCAGCGAGTCGATGACGGGATACAGCGTCTCCGGCTTCGAGATGGTCTCGATCTGTGTTTTGATGTATTCCGGCCAGAAGCCGCCAGTGCTGTCGGAATTACGATCAAACACGCGGATGGCATTCGGCTGGCGCTCGATGACCATTTCGACACGACCGCGGTATTTGCGCGGCATGATGTAGGTGAGGATTGCTGCCGCGGCGAAGACGAGGATGAATGAGAGGACGATAAGCCCGAAGCGGTTGCGGATGACCTGCCAGGTATCCATGGCATGGCGTTGAAGATCGGAGCCGGAGTCGTTCATGGCGCTGCGTGGATTTGAAATGCTTCGGACTGGTTAAGAATGGAACTGGTACATGAAGCCAGCGGGCGCTTCGTGTGACGAAAGCTGCCCGCCGGCGTTCGGTTCTGGCTGTGAGAGAGAAAAAGACGGTCAGAAGGACGCCGTGGCACCAAGGGACACACGGTGGCGGTCAAACTCGCGCAACGCGGTGGTCGATTGGAGGGTCGAGAAAGAGTATTGGGCGTCGAGACGGAGGTTCTCGAGGATATTGTAACCGAGGCCGGTAGAGAGGAAGATGGAGTGCTCGGTGACATCTCCAGCACCGGCGTTGTCAAACTGGCTGTAAGCATAGGTTGCTCCAGCGTTCACACTGAGGCGCTTGGTGAGGTTGTGGTTCAATTGCAGCCCTGTGTTTACGCCATAGCGGCTGTTGAAGGCGGCGAGCTCAGCGCCATTGAAGCCCAGGGCAGCGAACCAGCGCACCATCGTTTGACGGTCCACAGCGTAGTTGAGGGCGGCTTCGGCGTATGGCGATGTTTTGTTGGTCGAGTCGGAGTCGTAGAATTCAGCGCCGGCACGTGCGGATCCGGAGAAACGCTCGCTCCAGGCATGATCCACACCGGCGAGAGCGAAGTGGGAGGCATAGTTCTTGCCAGGAGTCTTGTCGAAGGTGGTCATGCGGTAGCGGTATTCCGCATTCACGCTTGTCTGACGGTTGATCGCATAGCTGAACTGCTGCGCGAAGAGGTGCGTGTATCGATCCTCTTGCGTGGCCACGAGGTCATCTTGATAGGCGATGCCATCGATGGTGTAGCTGGTGGTGGTGGAGAAGCGCGGCGACCAAGCGTAGTTGATGTTGAAGTTGTTGAAGCCGTAAAGGTACTGGCCGTTCCACAAGGTCGTGGATGCACCGTATCCGAAGGCGTTGTTTGGCTCCACGCCGTAGGTGGCGTAGAAGTTGTTGCTGATCTTCAGGCGCTCGGAGAAGCGGTGCTCGAAATTGATGGAAGCACGGTTGTTGTAGAACGTGTCGCGGAAACTGGGCACGCCGTCCACGTAATGCACCACGCTCGAATCGAGCGAAAAGCTGAAGGGCGTCGTCTGATCCGGGCGGGTATACATGATGCTGCCACCGCCTGTGACGAACCAAGAATCAATGCTGCCGCCTGTTCCAGGAATGCCGTTTTTGTAATCGAGCTGGTCGTAACCACCGTTGCTGAAGAGCGAGAATGTCAGCGGCTGCTCCGTGCGGAAGTCCGCGGAGTAGTTCTGAATCGCAACGAGGCCCTGAGCATGTCCGACAACCGGAGCGAGCATCAGGGCAGCGAGGCAGAGAGAGGCAAGGCGTGAGCGCATGAGCTTAAGTGTAAGGATTTATTAGACTTGCCAGAAAGCGAAGGGTCTAGAGGGTCCGTGAAGCGGGTAAAATGCCGTTACTTCAAGACGGCAGGAGAGACAGGATTCGGATTGTTCGGCGGCGGCAGCGGGCCTGAAGCCGGCGGCTGGATCAGAAACACGCCACGAATCGTTGCTGGCACAAAGAAATCCTCTTCGGGCGCAGGTGGCGCGACGGGATTCTTCGGCATCACCGGGTTTTTGCCGGGATTCTTCTCGCTGGTGAGAGCGACAGGCTGCTCGGCAGCAGCTGGGGCGGACGGCATGGCACTTGCCACAGCCACTCCGGGGACAATTGAAGCAGCGGCTTCGTTGATAGCGACCACCTGCTTGGGAGCGACGGTGCTAGCGGTCTGCACGATCTGATTTGCGAGCGTGGCGTCAGCTTTCGAAGCGGTGATGGCGGCCCTCACGATGTCTCCTGCGCAGCCTTCGTTGATCACGAGCGCGTCCTCGACGACCATAAGCACCTTAGTGGGATCCTTTTCGACTGCTACACGCACGTCGTTAGCGATTTCGGAGCAGCTACCAGCCTGCGCCATGACAGCGGGAGCAGTTGCGAGAAGCAACAGGCAAGCGATGGGGCCTGCAAAACGGGAGCGAAGTCCAGTGGTCATAAGCGGCAGTGTAATTATGGAGTTTCAGGAATGAGCGCGTTCTCAGAGCGGGTAGTGGGAATCGAACCCACATGGCCAGCGTGGAAGGCTGGAACTTTACCATTAAGCTATACCCGCAATTGAACTTATATTAACGCGCAACATCTCACTGCCGCAAGATATTTTTTAGAATTAGCATGAAGAATTTGAAATTTTAGAATGCCTTATCGAAAGGCAAAACTGATCTCTCAGATGCTTCGTCCTTTTCCTGTGCCGAGCTAATTAGCACCGTCATTTCTGATGGCAAGGCCTGATTCTGGGCAGTTTGGGGCCGTTTTCGGGGCATTTACCGCCTTTTGTCGCGACACGCTTGGCATCGAATCACAGACGTCAGGGTGGTCGTGGTTTCTGTCAGCTCATTTCGGCCGGGGGCGTTTTTCAAAAAACTTACACCGCATGAGGCATTTTGGGCCTGTTTTCCCCTCAAATTGGACCTCCAAAACGCCCGAAAATTGACCAAAGGGACGTTGAAAGGCTTATCCTCCCAATTGCACTGTTGCGGCTTTTCGACGTTCCCGTCAAAATTAGTCGTTTTTTGTGATCGCGATGCTCTCCCAGCCTTCGGGCACTCCATTTCATTGGTTGCTCGATGGCGGCATCGTGGGGCTTTACTTACTGGTGACGATGGCGGCTGGGATCGCGATGCGTCGGTACGTCGGCAAATTGGAGGATTACCTCGTCGCCGGGCGTGAGATGAACCTCCATCTTGGCATCGCCTCGCTCGCGGCGACGGAGTTCGGCATCATCACCTGCATGTACACGGCGCAGGCGGGTTACACGCAAGGTTTTAGCGGGGCGATGCCCGGCATTTGCCAGGCGGTTGCCATGGCTTTGATCGGCTGGACGGGCTTTTGCATCAAGCCGCTGCGCCAGGCCGGGGCGATGACGCTGCCGGAGATGTTTGAGAAACGCTTCGGCAGGAAGGTGCGCTGGCTTTCTGGCATGGTGATCGTCATGGGCGGCCTTTTAAACATGGGCGTGTTCCTCCAGATCGGTGGAAAATTCCTCTGCTCCGTTGCGGGCTTCGATCTTTCGAACCTCACGCTGATCATGACGGCGCTGCTGCTGATGGTCGTGATCTACACGGTGCTTGGCGGAATGCTCAGCGTGCTGGTGACGGACTTTCTTCAATTTGTCGTGATGAGCGCCGGCCTGTTGGTCGTGAGCGTCCTCATTTTGAAGAACATTGGCTGGGACACACTCGTGAAGACGGTGCAGGTGAACCACGGCGAAGGTGGCTTCAATCCGCTCGCGAATCCCTCGCTTGGCTGGCCATTCCTCGCGAATCAATTCATTGCGAACGCTGCCGCGGCGCTCACCTGGCAGGCGGTGATCGTGCGCATCCTCTCCGCGAAGGACAGCGACACGAGCCAGCGCATCTACACCCGCACGAGTTTCTTCTTTGTGTGCCGCTTTCTGCTCCCCGGCATCTGGGGCATCGCGGCTCTGGCAACACTCGGCTGGACTCCGCTGAAGCAATTGACCCAGGAAGAGCGTCTCGCCATGCCCGTCGCTGTGCAGGAAAAGATTGCCGGATCGGCGGTGGGGGCGCCGCTGGCCAAACTGACACCGGACGAGGTGTCAAAGCTCCCCGCTGCCACGCAGGCAAAGCTCTCCGACGCTTCGCTGCTCGCCATGCCTGCATTTCTGAGCTCGTTTTTGCCCATCGGCCTCATGGGCCTGCTCATCGCGGCCATGCTGGCGGCAGACATGAGCACGAATTCGAGCTACATGCTGAGTTGGGGCAGTGTCATCTATAATGACATCCTCGCGCCCTTTCGGCACACCGCGTGGTCAGATCAACGGGCCATCCTTTGGAATCGCTGCATCGTGGCGCTCATCGGTCTCTACCTGCTCGTCTTTGGCCTGTTTTATCAAATCGAGGGAAACGTGTGGTCGTACCTGCTGCTAACCGGTTCGATCTACCTCAGTAGCATGTCCGTGTTGCTCATCGCCTGCTGCTACTGGAAAAGGGCAAACAACTGGGGTGCCATTGGTGCCATCCTGCTCGGCGCGGCGGTGCCGGTGGCTCATCTCACGCTCGAAAAGCTGCCCGACACCACGGCGTTCGCCGCCAGCATCGGCAAGGACCTTGCCGGCATCGCGGCCTTCGTGGGCGCGGCGCTGGGCATGGTCATCGGGTCGCTACTCAAACCTCGTTCTTCACGCTCATGACGATGTTTTGGCTTCTTCTCACTCTCGCCGCGCTGTTGTGGTATGGCAGCGTCACGTTTTATGTGGCGGTCAAAGGTGCTGCGGACATCCGGGAGATGCTGGCCCGGCTGAAAAGCCGTGATCGTGAGCGCTGAGTGCTGCCAAGCGGCACGCCCGTCTGCTCACTGCTCCATCACATACACCCGCGCATGCTGCGCGATGCCGATGCGCGGTCCGCGGAAGCCTCGGCGCATCAGCTCCTTGTGCAGATAAAGCATCATGCCGGCATGCGACACGATCAGCAGGTCCTCGCGATGCGATTCGATCAAGTCGGCCACACCACGCACGCGGCTGAAAAAATCATCGCGCAGGTGTTTTTGCGATCGATGCCCGCCCAGCCATGCCAGCCGGATCACACTGCGCCAAACCCACACCGGCAAACGCAGGCCTCCGGTCGGGAACGGGCCAAACGTCCCTTCGCGCAGCATTGCGAGCGAAGTGATCTCGCCACGGAAAAGCGCCCGCGCCGTGGTTTCCGCCCGCGGCAGGTTGCTCGAGTAGCAGCGAGACCAGTTTGAGGTCTCATCGGCCACGGGGAAGGGGACCACCGCAGCCTTGTCGTATTCCTCACGCCACGCCTGCAGTTCTGCCGACGTGCGCCAGCCGCTTGGCCAGGGCACCGAGACGGGAAAATGACGCGCGAGACCGATACGCATGGCAGCTCGTCAGATCTGCGAGCATGCCGCGGGCACGAGGAGCAG
Source organism: Verrucomicrobiaceae bacterium (assembly GCA_016795465.1). Lineage (GTDB taxonomy): Bacteria > Verrucomicrobiota > Verrucomicrobiia > Verrucomicrobiales > Verrucomicrobiaceae > Prosthecobacter. Next base: position 101,916 of record JAEUHK010000085.1, read on the forward strand.
GTTCGTGATGCGGGCCACGATCTCCTTGTCCGTGAAACCGGGCGTCGTCTTCAGCCGTGCCCATTCAGGATCGGTGCGGAAAGTGTTCCAGGCAGCGTCTTTCGCAGCACCATCAGCAAACGCGAGCATGTACGTCAGGTTTGGCATCAGCGGCCCGATGATCGTCTCGCCAAAAAACACCGCGTTCAGGCCGCAACGCGCAAAGATCGCCAGCTCACCGATGTCGAACATCTCGATCTTCTTCTTCGCCGCCTTCTCGCTGTGGCTTTCGTAAATGCGCAGTTGGTAGAGCCCGCTGCCCTTCGGCGGCACTTTCACGCCCGGCATGCCGCCAATGCCCCGTGTGAGCCAGCTCTCGATGCGTTCATACACCGGCTCCTCCGCCGTCACATCCAGATAAGCCGCGCCCGCCTGCTGCACCGCGGCCTCGCTCAGCACATCCGCGCTCTTCGCCACCGTCTCAAGCGAGGCATGGCGCAGCAGCAAATACACCACCGCATTGCCATCCGGCTTCTCCGGCAGGAACACGCCCACCTCGCTCACGCCCAGCTTGTTCAGCGCCGGGATCGCCGCGTCACGCAAATAGGTTTCGAGCAGCGCCTGCTTCTCCGGGCTTTTCAGCGTGATCTTGCGGATCTCCACATACTCGCGCCCGCCTGTTTCAGCGGCGGAAGCGGTCGCGGTCAGGCCTGCGGCGGCCATGGTGGTCTTCAAGAAAGTGCTGCGTGTCATGAGGAGGAGTTGGAGAGGTTATTTGGACTCGATGAAAAAGCCTGCGATGCCCCACGCGAGGTCTTCACGCGGCAGCAGGCCATCACCGCCGAGGTAGAAACGGCTCGCCACGATGAAATTCTCCCGGCGGATGCCACCTTTTTTATCGAGCGAGAGCAAGTCCATCACCGCCATCGCGGCCGAGCCTGCCACGCCCTGCTTCTCACGCACATGCTCGCGGTAGTCCGCCTCGGAGGGGTTTAGCACGGCCAGCACCACCGCGGCGGCGATCAGGGGAAAGAGGAGCTTTTTCATCGTTCGGATGGTTTAAAGGCCCGCCGCCTTTCACACAATGAAAACCTCTTCCGCGGCTCGTTTCGAGTTTTTGCATGGCAGCGTGGCCTTCTATCGTATTGGCAGCCCATGCGTCATCGTTTCATCCACCTCATCGCCGCCATCTTGGGCACCATCGCGGCCTTGGCAGATGACGATGGCATTCCAAAGCCACTGCGGGATGACACCTTTGACACGCTCATGGCAAACTCGCCCTTCACCCGTTCGCTCGGCATCTCAGATTCGCTCATCCTCACCGGCGTGGCCCGTTTTGACCAGGACACCTACGCCACGCTCATGGACACCAAGACCATGGAGTCCATCCTCGTCTCGCAGCAGCCGAATCGCGAAGGCTGGCAACTCGTCGGCGTCGGAGGCGATCCCTCCCGCATGCAGACCTGGTCCGCCCGCATCCAGATCCGCGGCGGAGAGGTCGTCACCATTCGCTACCAAAAGCCACCGCCACGCCCGCCGAAATCCAGCACCAGCGGCAAAAGTGGCGGCAGCACGGTCGGAGGCAGCAGCAACCTGCCCGCCATCAGTGACAAACAAGTCAGCGAGGCCAAAGCGGCCGCCGTGAACTACAAGGATGGTTTCCTCGCTGATGGCTATCCGGACAAACCACCGGCCGAAATGGTCTCCAAGCTCTCCCGCCTCAGCACCTCACAACGCGAAGAGATCAACCGCACCATGTTCGGCCATCGCAATCAAGGCCTCGGCCTCGACGCACGCCGCCAGATCTACGAAGGCCTCGTCGATCGCGCCTTGCAGCGGCGGTGAGATTACTTTGGCGGCACCCGGAAGACCTTCCCCGAATACGGACAACGCGCCATCTGGCCCGGAGCGAACTCCCGCACATCCACCGAGCGACCCTCCGGATCGTAAGGACTCTTCACCAGCCCCGGCTGGCCGGGAAGGCGAGTGCCGAAAGGAAGTTGCTCCGGCACCAGCGCGGCCGGTTTGGGCGTGGGAGGCGTCACAGGCGCTGGCGTCGATGATGCAGCGGTCGTTGTCGGAGCTGTGGGTGCTGTCGCCACTTCGGCAGGTTGAGCCCCCGTCGCAGGAGCCGGGGCGAAGTCCCCCTGCGCCGGCGGTTTGTAATGCGCCATCGCCCGCTGCCAGTAGGAGCTTTGAAAGCTTCGAGTGTCGAAAACGGGATCGGCGGGTTTCTCGACAGGGGCGGGCTTGGCCTCTGCCTGCGCTGCAGATGTCGTGGGGCTTTTGCAAGAGATCACGCTCGCGGAAGCCAGACCGAGGAGCAGAACAGAAAGAGGCGTTTTCATCACGGGAAGAGAAGGGCGTCGCCCTCATGATACGGCCTGCTCAGGCCTGGACAAGCTCGCATCACTTTGCCAGCGCCTTCGCTGCGGCTTTTTGAAACGCCTCGCGCACCGGGCTGGCGTCGCTGTTCGGGAAATTCGCCCGCTGCACGATCAAAACGTAGATCACGTCCTTCTTCGGGTCGATCCATGCCTGCGTGCCCCACGCACCGCCATGACCGAAGGTGCCGGGCGAGAGCATTTCGGCGAGACCGGCATGCGGTTCCTTCAAAACGCAGGCGCCGATGCCCCAGCCGTAGTTCTTGCCGTGATTGCCAAACTCCGCCCGCTGGAAAAAGCCGCACGGCAGATCGCCGGTGTGCACGGACGAGAGAATCTTCACCGCCTCGGGGCTGAGGATGCGTTTCCCATCCAGCGTGCCGCCATTGAGCAGCATGCGGCAGAAGCGCGTGTAGTCCTTCGCGCAGGAATACAGGCCGCCGTTGCCCTGCGGTGGCCTGCCGCGCTTACCGAAGTCGCCGCGCGGCGGCACGGCCTCGAGTTTGCCGCTGTCCTTGTTCTTCGCGTAACCGGTGGCCACCTGTGCCCACTGCGCGTCGGTGGGATAAAAGGTCGTGTTAGTCATGCCGAGCGGTTCAAAGAGCCGCTGCTGCAAAAACGCGTCAAAAGTCATGCCGCTGATCACCTCGACAATGCGTGCCGCCGTGTTGATGCCGGACTGGCAGTATTTCCACTGCGTGCCTGGTTCGAACTGCATCGGCGTCGCCAGCCAAATCGGCACCAGATCGGCCAGCGTGTGCGCTTCGTCCGCCTTCGGACCCTTCGCCTCACCGAGACCCGAGGTGTGTGTGAGCACCTGCGTGATCGTGAGATCCGCCGGCTTGCCGGAGGGCGTCTTCAACGCGGCGAACTCGGGAATGAACTTTGACACCGGGTCCATGATGTTCAGCTTTCCCTCGTCCTGCAAAATCATGATCGCCGCGCCGGTGATCGGCTTCGTCATCGACGCGATCCACGCCATCGCATCCACGCTCATCGGCTTCTGCTTCTCGATGTCCGCCAGGCCGTTCGCTTCGAGATGCAGCAGTCCGTCTTTGTTCGCCACCACTGTTACTACGCCAGCGACCTCGTTCTGAGCGATCATCTTTTCCATCGCTTCGCCGATGCCGGGAAGCTTCGGTGTGTCCGCGAAAGCGAGCGATGAGAGGACGAAAGGAAGGAGGAGCGTGCGCATGGTGGTGAGAGATGTCAGAACGGAGTGGCTGATTAAATGTTACCGCTGTGCGAACAAGGCTCGGTGCTTCAGAAGCGAATCAGTCTCTCAGAGACGCTGTTCGTTCTTATTCAAACAGCGCTGGCAGGTTCCTTGCGCCATGGAGGATGCGCAGGACTTCGACTTCATCAGCCAGTTCGCGATAAAAGAGCAGGTAGTTGGGATACTGCGCTGCGGGCAGGAAGCGGATGCCTGCGAAGCGAGGCGCGCTGAATCGCGGACGCACACCCAGATCCGGCTGTTCTCCCAGTGCTTCAGCCGTGTCGAGAAGATCACGGCGCACATTCTCAGCAGCCACGGCGTTGTCTTGTGAGATGTAGTTCACGATCTCTTCCAAGTCATCCACCGCCACCGGGTTGAAGACGACTGGTTTCATGCCGTCTTCCGGCGCAGTTGGGAAAGCGGAACGCGTTCGCCAGGATGCAAAAGCGCCTCGTCCAGCAGCGATTCGAGCGCATGGGATGCCCGACGGCCAAACACAGTCTTCACCGCAGCTTCCAAGGCCCGATCCATGCTCGGGAAGTGACCGTTGGTGACTTGCTCGCGCAGCAAGGCTTCGACAGGGGCGGTAAGGGTGGCAGTCATGGGGCTATCGTATTCCTTCGCCTGCACCGGGCAAGCTCCAACTGCCCGGCTTCCTCTTGCGTCTGGCTATGACAAGACCACAGCAATCGTTTTGTCAGACAGTTGCAGCCTGATCTAGTTTCCGCAGTTGAGGGGGGGACGCGTTCGCCGGGAGGCGAAAGCGCCTCGTCCAGCAGCGATTCGAGCGCGTGGGATGCCCGGCGGCCATCAACGGTCTTCACCGCGACTTCCAAGGCCCGATCCAGGCTCGAGAAGTGACCGTTGGCGACCTGCTCGCGGAGCAAGGCTTCGACCGGGGCGGTCAGGGTGGCCGTCATGGGACCCTCGGATGCCTTCGCCTGCGCCGGGCAAGCTTCAACGGCCCGGCTTCTTCGTGCGTTTCGCGCATTTCATTTTGTTTTGCGATCAAAGACATATCTCATCGAGCAATGATCACACCTTACTGGTTCTGAAGTCGACTCAAGCGGTGCGAGCGTGTCTGATCCGCAATGAGGACAAGTCAGAATAATTGCCACTTTAACACCATTCTGCACCTTATAGCGGGCTGGACTGGGGGTCGAAGCCACGAGAATAAGACATTCTCGTTTAGCATTGGACCTCTCCTCGACCAATTGAGCAACACGCAAGTCGATATAGGTTGCCAAGGACTTATTCGGGTCACCGCGCTCTTTGGATAGAGCCCGTGCTCACAGTGCAGGGTTTATGTTTCGATCACTAATTTCAAGAGCGACCGCTGCATATAGATCATCGTTTGGTTGATGGGGCATGTAGCAGTATGTTCCTCCAGTAAGCCCGTTGGTTAAAGTTACGAAGATGACAAGCAGCTCAGTCTTTTGGTTGCTCGGCTTTCAATGCTGGCGGTTCTCTGTGTGCGTATGCGTCTGCTCTCCAAGCAAACCAAGCCTGCAGACCAGCGAATACCAAGCCGATCAATGTCAAAGCGAGCATCCAGCGGTTTAGCGAGGCGACAGCCACTTCATTGCTGGCAATTCTGCGTTCCGTCTTCTCAGCGTAAGCTTGCAGCGAGTTTAGAAGGTCTTTGGAGTTTCGCGAAACCTCCAGCTCAGCCTTTAGAAGATGTAACATGTCGAGCGACGTTTTGACCTGCATCGAAGCTATTCGTTTATTTGCATGCAATTGATTCACCTCGGGCTTTCGGTCAGTGCGAAGCAGTTCGTCATGAATGTCGTCCAGCAATGTCTTTGGATCTTTGCTCAGATCACGTGTTGCTTCGTCGGAGGCTGTTTGCCTGTGAGTATCGCTCATATTCTTTGAATCTATTCTTCTTGGATCACCCAAACAAACTCATCTGCCCCGCGTCCTCGTCACTTCGTGCCTTCTTCCGGGTCTTCGCGGGCACGCTGGTGGCCACGGGGACTTCTTTGACGCTTTCGGCGGGTTGGTGGCCGGATTCGAGTTGGTGGAGGACTTCCTTGGCGCGGTCGATAACGTTTTCGGGGAGGCCGGCGAGTCTCGCGACCTGGATGCCGTAGCTTTTTTCGGCGGAGCCGGGGAGGATCTTGTGGAGGAAGATGATCTGATGGTTCCACTCCTTCACGGCGACGTTGTAGTTCTTCACGGCCGTGCGGCTCTGCGCGAGCGCGGTGATCTCGTGGTAGTGCGTGGCGAAGAGCGTGCGCGCACCCACCTTGTCATGCAGATGCTCGGCGACGCTCCACGCGATGCTGAGGCCGTCGAAGGTGCTCGTGCCGCGGCCGATCTCGTCGAGGATGACCAATGAGCGCTCGGTGGCGTTGTTGAGGATGAGCGCGGTCTCGTTCATCTCGACCATGAAGGTGCTCTGGCCGCGCGCGATGTCGTCGCTGGCGCCGATGCGGGTGAAGATGCGATCGACGAGGCCGATCTCCGCGCTGGCGACGGGCAGGAAGCTGCCAATCTGCGCCATGAGCGTGAGCAGCGCGGTCATGCGCAAATACGTGCTCTTACCGGCCATGTTCGGGCCGGTGATGAGGATGAGCCGGCTCTCCTCGGGCTCCAGCGTGATGTCATTCGGCACGAAGCGCTCGCCGCTGGTGAGATTCTGATCGAGCACGGGATGGCGGCCGTCGCGGATGAAGAGATTCCGCGTCTCATTGAGCACGGGGCGGGTGTAATTGAAAAGCCGCGCGGTCTCGGCGAGCGAGGCGAGTGAATCGAGCACGGCGATGGTCTCCGCGGTCTCCTGGATCTGCGCGAGGTGCTGGAGCACGCGGCCGCGCAGCTCGATGAACTGCTCGTATTCGAGCGCCTTGCTGCGCTCCTCGCTGCCGAGGATCTTGTCCTCCATGCGCTTCAACTCGTCGGTGATGTAGCGCTCGCCGTTGACGGTGGTCTGCTTGCGGTGGTAGTCGGCGGGCACGCTGCCGACGTTCGCCTTGGTGATCTCGATGAAGTAGCCGAAGACGGCGTTGTATTTGATCTTGAGGCTCTTGATGCCCGTGCGCTCGATCTCCCGCGCCTGCAAATCCGCGATCCACTGCCGGCCGAGCGTGGAGGCGTTGCGGAGTTCGTCGAGCTCCGGGAGCCAGCCCTCGCGGAAGACGCCGCCTTCTTTGATCTGCATCGGCGGTTCATCGACGATGGCGCGTTGAATTTCGAAAGAGAGCGCGGTGAGGTCGTGGAGGCGATGGGTGAGATGGCCCAGAAGATTTCCCGCAGATTCAGGGAGGCCCACAGATTGGGATTCAGAATCATCTGCGGGCCTCCCTGAATCTGTGGGAGAATCAAAACTGCTCAGCAGTGTCTTCAGCGTCGGCACCACGTCCAACGAAACGGCCAAAGCCTGCAAATCGCGGCCATTGCCGCTGCCTTGGCTCAAACGGCTGCTGGTGCGCTCCAGATCACGCACTTCTTTGAGCAACGTGCGCACCTGGCTGAGGAGCATGGGCTCGTCGAGGAAGGCGGCGATCATGTCCTGGCGTTGCGTGAGCGTGTCGAGATCGCGCAGCGGGTGGAGGACCCAATGGCGCAGCTTGCGGCCGCCCATGGGCGTGCAGGTGCGGTCAAGGGCGCTCAAAAGCGTGTGCGCGTTGCCGCCGCGGGCGCTGACGAGTTCGAGGTGGCTCTGGCTGGCGGCGTCGATGAGCACGACGTCGCTCGTTTGCGCGACGCGGAGGCGCTGGATGTGATCGACACTGCGGCGGAGCTGGAATTGCAGGTATTGCAGGATGCAGCCTGCGGCACAAAGCGCCGCGCTGAGCCCCTGGCAGCCGAAGCCATCGAGCGACTGCACTTTGAAATGCTGCGTGAGGCTGTGCTGCGCCTGATCGAGCAAAAACAGGTAACTCTCCACCGCCTGCGCACAGGCCGGGCTGCCGAGCGCGTCGATCACGTCGCGCTGATCGTCGCTGTGGAGGATTTCGCTGGCCTGGAGACGCTCCAGCTCATCGGCGAGCTCGGTGGTGTCCTTGAACTCGGCCACTTCAAACTCACCCGTGGTGTGATCGACATAGGCGAGACCGAATTTCTTCCCATCGCGAAACACCGCGGCGAGGTAGTTCGGGCGGTTCGAATCGAGCAGGTTGAGGTCATTGATCGTGCCGGCGCTGAGGATCTGCGACACGGCCCGCTCGACAATCTTCCCCGGCACCGGATCAGTGGTCTGCTCGGCGATGGCGACACGTTTGCCGGCCTTGATGAGCTTCGCGATGTAGCCCTGCGACGAATGATGCGGCACGCCGCACATCGGCACCGCGTTTCGTTTCGTCAGCGCCACATTCAGGATCGGCGAGGCTACCTTCGCGTCCTCGAAGAACAGCTCATAAAAGTCCCCCAAGCGGAAAAACAGCAGCACATCCTCCGGAAGCTCCCGCCGGATGGCGAGGTATTGCTTCATCATGGGAGTGGTGGCGGCGTCGGACATGGAAAGCGTCAAGAGGTCAAGAGCGGCGGGGAATGGTCAAGGGATGGGAAGGGGAAAATCGTCCTCGAACTCGTCCTCCTACTCGTTCTCGATCAAGAGGCGTGGCAAGCACGGAAAGCGGTCGGGCAGCGGAGCGGAAGGATCGAGGACGAGTTCGAGTAGGAGGACGAGGACGATGGAGGTCGCGAAGGGTTACTCGGTGTCGTTTCGGCGAAACCACACATACGGCAGCGCAAAGCTCGACGTGAGCAGGACGGTGATCACGCCGGTCATCGTGATGCAGCCGAGCGAAATGAGCCCGCGATTGCTCCCCAGCGCCAGCGAACCAAACGCGAGCCCCGTGCTGAGGCCGCAATACGCGAGCGAGCGGCCGAGCGACGCGGCATGCGCGGCGGTGGAGCCTTTTTCACGCAGCGTGTGCATCATGTGGATGGTGAAATCGAGCCCGAGGCCGAGGCACAAGGGCACCGCGCCGATGCTCATGAGGTTCCACGTCCATCCAAACGCCGCCATGCTGCCGAGCAACACCCATGCGCTCACCAGCAGCACGCCCGCGGCATGCAAGCGCTCACGCGTGCCGTGGAAGACGAGGAAGAACAACACCAGCGCGATGCCCGCGGTGGGCAGGCACACACGGGTGATCTCGCGTTCGAGCAATGGCTCCAGCGAGACGCGGAGGTAGTTCCAGCCGGCGGGATGCACGCCGGGGATGGCTTCGAGTTTCGTGAGCAGCGGATCGTGGATGCCTTTCGCGGGCGAGAAGGAGCCGAGGGCGGTGAGGGAGCCGTCAGGGGAGGTGGAGATCAGACCGGTGAGAGGTGAGACGTCAGACGTGAGAGGTGAGGACCACTTCGCGAGGACTTTTTGCGTGAGCGAGAAGGCGGTGTCGGTGAAGCCAGCGGTGTCGAGTGCGGTTTGGAGGGCTTTCTCGGATGCGGCGAGGGATTGGAGTGTTGGAGTGTTGGAGTGTTGGTTGGTTGAATGGGGGATGAGGGCGGTGGGAATCGTGTGAGGAAGTCCGGTGAGGAGCTTGGAGGCTTCGGCGAGGTTTTGGCGGAGTTGGTCGGTGTTCGCGGCGTGGATGAGCAGCGGCACGGTTTGATCGCTGGCGATCATTTTGGCCTCGATCTGCTCGGAGATGTCGAAGGCCTCGCTTTGCTTGGGTCGGAGGACGGAGGAGCCGAAATCGGCGTGAGGAAGGCCCTTGATGAGGATCACGGCGGTGGCGGCGAGCAAAAGGGCAGCGAGGAGCCAGGTGAAGGTTTTTTGAAGGGTGAGGCCGAGACGTGGAGCGGGCGTTTCGCACGCTGAAGCGTGAACAACATACGGTTTCATGCCGAGCGGCAGGAAGCCGAGGAGCATGACGGCGGCACCGATGAGCACGCCGAGGGCGGCGAGCATGCCGAGCTGCGCCACGCCGGGAAGCTGGCTGAGGCCGAGCGCGGCAAAAATGGCCGCGATGGTCACCGCGGACCACGCGACGCCCGGCAGCACGCGACGACGAATCTCGGCATACGACTCACGCGGATGCTCCGAGGCCGCATGCAGGCCGATGACACCGAAATCCTCGATGAGGCCGGTCAAAATTGCGGCGAAGCCCATGCTCATCACATTGAGCGAACCGTAGATGGCTCCTGCCGCGCCGAGCGTGAGCAGGTTTGCGCACAAAATGGCGAGCAGCAGCCAGAACAGCGGCACGATGCGGCGATGCAGCAGCCAGAACAAAAAGCCGACGATAAACGTCACTGCTGAAATGGACTGCCGCATGTCCGACTCCATGCCGGTGGCGATTTCTGCCTGAAACGCCGGATCGCCCGTGAAGCCGATTTGGACCTTCGCGAGGGCTTCATCGCTCTTTTGCCAGGTTTCGCGGATGTCTTGCTTCAGTTTCGTGAGCCAGGCGTTCACCGTGCGGTAGTCGGCGAGGGCATCAGCGGGCGGTTGGATGAAAAGCAGGCGCAGCGTGCCATCGGCGGACGTGAACTCATCGCTCGCCATCGCCGTGGTATCGCCATTCGGTGAAAGCATCGCGAGCGCTCCACGAGCGATGCCAAAGGGGTCGTAGCCGGTGAGCGTGGCGTTTTGCAGGTCGAGCGAGTTGGCGGTGGCTTCGCGGGACTTTTCGAGCAGGGCGGGAAGCTTGTCGGGTGCGAGCGAGGCCTTCAAGGCGGCTACGTTTTCCGTCGGCGCATTGCGCCAGAGCCATGCGATGACTTCCGCGATGACTTCAGGATCGGATTGCAGCAGCGACTTGTGCTTCACCGAGGCCGCGAGGTCCTTTTTGGTGGCGAGATGTCCCGCCAGCGAATCGGCGGCGACCTCCAGCAGTTCGGCGTCCTCGCTTTGCAGCGTGACGATGAGTTGATCGCTCTTCAAATCGCGCAGCAGGCGAGTTCCCTCCAAGCCGGGCAGGTTCTGCGGCAGCAGCGAGAGCGGATCGACATCGAAATCGAGCCGCGACACGCCAAACCATCCCGCGAGGGCGACGAGGACGATGAAGAGGAGGCGCGAAAAAGCGGCGGGCATGGCGTTTGAAATGAGCATTGATTCGCGAGGAGGCATCTTATAACCTCACGTCCGAAAAATTCAGCGCCAGCCAGCCACCATGGAAGACTCCACGATTCAGCACATCCTCTTTGTGGCCGCCGCCGTGGTGTTTGCCTTTGCCTGCCGCACCTCGGCGAATCGCTACATCGCCAAGCTGGGGGCCATCTCGCTGCTGGGCGCTCTTTATCTCGCGGGCTACTACATCACGGACAACAAGCACGCCGGCGGGGCCTTGTTTGTCGGCGGCTGGTTTCTCGTGCCGTGGATGGAGATCGTGTTCCGCGTGCGCCGCCTGCGCTTCCCGCTGAAAAGCGAGGTCGTGAGCCGCTTCCCGCCCTCTCGCGACATCTTCCCCGACCTGAACGAGCTTACACGCGAGGCGGAGGACGCGGGCTTCACCCAGGTGGGCGATGCCGGCTGGATGTGGAGCGAGACGGAGCACTTCATGAGGCTCTTTTATCATGAGGAAAAGCGGGTGCAGGCCTCCGTGGCGCTTGCTCGGCAGGGCGGGCTGGGTTTTGCCTATGTGAGCCTGACCTCCCGCGGCAAGAATGGCGTGGTGTACACCTCCACGAATTACCCCTTCCCCTCGACGATGAAGCATCCGCCGAAGCATCTCGTGAACCGCTACGAGGACGCGGAATCGTTTGAGGACCTGCTCGCCGATCACGAGGACTACCTGCAAGCCCTCGCCGTGACCACCGATGAGCTCGCCGAGCAGGACACGGAATTCCTCCACGCCTACATCCAGCGTGACATGAGCGTGCAGGTGGACCACAACCTCCTCGAAGGCCTCATCGTGAAGGCCGGCAGCAGCGAGTTTCGTTACTCGTGGCGCGGCTGCTTCTTCCTCTACTGGCAAATCCTGAAGGACATGGTGCGGGTGTGAGGAGGGTCCATTATGAGCCCTCGACGTAGCCGGGCTTCAGCAGGAAGCGATGCGCAAAGCCACCCAGCACCGCACCGAGCACGGGCGCGACGATGTAAACGGTCAGCCAGCCAATGCCGTTCGCGGTGAAGGGCACGCTGCCCCAGCCGGCGACGGCAGAAAAGAGGCGCGGGCCGAGATCGCGGGCCGGATTGAAGCAGGCCATCGTGAGCGGGCCGCAGATGGAGATGAGCAGCGTCACCGTAAGACCGATGAGCACGGGCGCGTGATGCGCGGGGCGTTCTTGGTTTCGTTCGTCGGTCACGGCGAGGATGACGAGCATCAAAACGGCGGTGGCGATGACTTCGATGCCAAAGGCCCGCAGATGCGTGACGATGGCCTTTGCCTCGGCGAGCGGTTTGCCGCCGGGATTCGGGAAGAACTCGCCAAACACCATTGCGGAGCCTTCGCTGCCCGGAAGGCCGCGTGTGAGGCCGATCGCGGCTTCGTGGATGCTCAACGCATCCGCGAAGAAGATGTAAACCGTCGCCGCGGCCAAAAAGGCACCGCAGAGCTGCGCCGCGAGATACGGTGCCACGCGTGCGAATGGAAAACGCTGATGCACCGCGAGCGAAACGGTCACCGCCGGATTCAAATGGGCTCCGCTGAGCGCGGCGGTGCTGTAAATGGCCAGCGCCACGCCAAGGCCCCACACAATAGCCACTTGAAACACGCCCGACTGCGCCCCGGTCGTCACCGAGGCCGCGACGACGCCGCAGCCAAAGAAGGTGAGGATGAAGGTGCCGACGAGTTCGCCGAGGAATGCGGTGCGGAGCGATTTCATGCTTGGGATGCCTTCATTTGATCACGACGACCGTCCGCATAGGCGGTGAAGACGGCTTTGATCTCATCGCGCACGCGGCGGAAGACGTTCATGATCTCTTCCTCGCTGCCGGTGGCGTGGGCGGGGTCGTCGAAGGGCCAGTGATGGCGGTTGAGCTGGCCGGGATACATCGGGCAGGCCTGGTCGGCATTACCGCAAACGGTGATGACGGTCTCCACGTCGCGGACGAGGAAGTCGTTCATGTGCTTGCTCGTGTGCGCCGAGATGTCGATGCCGATTTCGGCCATCGCCTTGATGCCGAGCGGATGCACGTAGCCCGCGGGCTTCGATCCGGCGCTGGCGACTTCGAGGATGTCGCCCGCGACATGGCGCAGCAGGCCTTCGGCAAGGTGGGAACGGCAGGAATTGCCGGTGCAGAGGATGAGGATGAGGGGTTTGGTGGGCATGGGAAGAAAGGGGAGGGGAATGTCGAATGACGAATTTAGAATGACGAATGAATGACGAAGTCAGTGGGCTGTTGGGGCTTGGGCATTCATTCGTCATTCATCATTCTGGTTTCGTCATTTTGAGCGCTAGCAGCACTTCGAGCCGGGTGTGCAGCATGAAACAGGTTGTGGAGCCGGAGCGCACTCGCCGGGAAGGCAAATGCCTCGCGCGAGGCAGTCGGTGTGTTTCCAGCCGCAGCGGAAGGCGAGCGAGCCGTCGATGATCTCGGCGCTTTCGACGGGGAATTGGGCCACGACGCCGTCTTCGTATTCGATTTCGACGGGCAGCTCGTGATGCGGGAGCACATCGCCCGCTTTATCGAAGATGGCAGCTAGTTTGCCGGCGAAGAGGCGATGATCGACGTCGTCGTGCACCCAGGTTTGCAGCAAACAAGTCTCCAGCGTGCGACGCGTGCCGCCGCAGTCGATGAAGCGCTTCGTGACGTGGCCCACCTCGGTGATGTGGAAGTGGGCGGGGATCAATCCGCCGTCGGGGAGGACGAAGGCGAGCGGTTTGTCGGCGTGGGAGCGGAGTTGGGTGAGGAATTCAGCGATGGTCATGGGAAATCAGCAGCAGGTGGTTTTTTTGCCGCCGCAGGCCAGCCGGTCCACGCAGCGGAGAAAGTCGCCAAGGCAGTCGCAGGCGAGCGAGTAGTAGATGTTCAGGCCGCGCTTCTCGCAGTTCAGCACGCCGGCCTCGCGCATGAGCGTGAGATGCTTCGAAACCGTGGACATGTCCGCGCCGACGAGGTCCTTCAGGTCGCACACGCACATTTCGCCCTTCATGAGCGACTCCGCGATGAGCAGGCGGGACGGATGCCCCAGCGCCTTGATCACAGCGGCACGGTCTTCGAGCTTTTTCTTGGTGGCGGGCATCTATTTGGCGAAATAGCCAAATAAAGCAGGCGGGCAACAAGTTTCGCTCAGTGACGTAGCTTTACTTGCTCACGAACCGCACGAGCCTCCTGCAATGAAAACCATCCAGGTCTTTGATCCTCCCATGTGCTGCTCCACCGGCATCTGCGGGCCGAGTGTCGATCCCGATCTCGTGAACTTCGCCGCGATGCTCTCGCAGCTCGCGAACATGGGCGTGAAGATTGAGCGCCAGAACCTCGGCCAGCAGCCGATGGCCTTCGCGAAGCATCCGGTCGTGAAGGAGTTGCTGCAAAAAGAGGGCACCGGAGTGCTGCCGCTCATTTTTCTCGATGGCGCGATCTACCAAAAGGGCCGCTATCTGAATCACGACGAGCGCCCGGTCTTCTTCCGCGCTGCGCTGGGCCAGGAGGAGCACGCGTCATGAATCTGCCGTGCTACCAGCCGAATCCGGCCGCGACGACGCGCTTCCTCTTTTTCACCGGCAAAGGCGGCGTGGGCAAAACGTCGCTGTCCTGCGCCACGGCGCTGAAGCTCGCTGAATCGGGCAAACGCGTGCTGCTCGTGAGCACGGACCCGGCGTCGAATCTCGATGAAGTGCTCGAAACGAAGCTCACGAACTCGCCCACGCCCATCGCCGGTGCGCCGGGCCTTGAGGCGTTGAACATCAATCCCGTCGAAGCCGCTGCGGCCTATCGCGAGCGCTTGATCGGCCCGATGCGCGGTTTGCTGCCCGAAGCGGCACTTCGAAGCATGGAGGAGCAGCTCTCTGGATCGTGCACGGTCGAGATCGCGGCGTTCGACGAGTTCGCCGGGCTCATCGGCGATCCCGAGGCGGCGAAAGCCTACGACCATGTCATCTTCGACACCGCGCCCACCGGCCACACGCTGCGGCTCATGAGCCTCGCGAAGGCCTGGGACCAGTTTCTCGACAACAACACGAGCGGCACCTCCTGCCTCGGGCCGCTAGCCGGTTTGGAAAAACAACGCGTCATCTACGAGGCCACGGTGACCACGCTCGCCGATGCGCAGGCGACCACGCTCGTGCTCGTGAGCCGTCCGCAACTCTCCGCGCTGCGCGAAGCCGAACGCACCTCGAAGGAATTGCGAGCGCTCGGCGTGGCGAATCAATGCCTCGTCATCAATGGCGTCTTCGCCACGCATTGCCCTGCCGATCCCGCCGCGCAGGCCATGCAAAAGCGTGGTGAGGCCGCGCTGAGTGCCGCGCAGGCTTTCATCGACAGCATGCCGGCCTTTATTGTGCCGCTGCGCTCGATCAACATCCTCGGCATCGGCGGCGTGCGAGCTTTGCTGACTGAAGAAGCCGCCACCGAGCCGCGCACCCACTTTGACGAATGGACCGCACCTCCCATGCAAAGCCTCGCCAGCCTCGTCGATGAAATCGAGCGCCAAGGGCACGGTGTCATCATGACGATGGGCAAGGGCGGTGTCGGCAAAACGACCGTCGCGGCGGCGATTGCCGTCTTGCTCGCGAAACGCGGTCACCGCGTGCATCTCAGCACCACCGATCCTGCAGCGCACATCGCGCAAACGCTTGCCGGGCAGGTGGAAGGCCTCACGACGAGTAAAATCGATCCCGCCGCCGAAACCGCCGCCTACACCGCCGAGGTGATGAGTCATCAAGGCACGCAGATGGACGCCGCAGGCCGCGCTTTGCTCGAAGAAGACCTGCGCTCGCCCTGCACGGAGGAAATCGCTGTATTCCGTGCCTTTGCTCGTGAAGTCGGACAAGGCACGACGCGCTTTGTCGTGCTCGACACCGCGCCCACCGGCCACACGCTGCTGCTGCTCGATGCCAGCGAGGCCTACCATCGCGAACTCGAGCGCCAGGCCCGCCGCACGCAGCCGGAGGAAGTGCTGCATTTGCTCGAGCGCCTGCGCGATCCGGCCTTCACGCACATTTTGCTCGTCACCCTGCCCGAGGCCACGCCCGTGCATGAAGCCGCCGCGCTTCAGGAAGATCTGCGCCGCGCCCACATCGAGCCGCACGCGTGGGTCATCAATCAAAGCCTGCTCCACAGCGGCTCGTGCGATCCCTTGCTCCAACGCCGCGAGCACGCCGAGCATCGCTACATCCAGGAAGTCGTCGAAAAACAAGCCACCCGCACCGCCTGGCTCCCCTGGCAGGCCGAGGAGCCCGTGGGGCCTGAGGCGCTCCTGCATCTCGCCTCCGTCACGCCGCCTCCATCCCGCCCGTCCGATACGCCGATGGCGACACGCCGACCTGCCGCCGAAACCACGCCGTGAAGTGCGACGCATGCCGGAAACCCAGTTCGAACGCGATTTCCTTCAGCGTGCCATTCCCCGCGAGCACCCGCTCCCGCGCCGCATCGAGCCGACGCTTCTCCAAATAGCGCCGCAGGCTCGTGCCGAGGTGCTGTTGCAGCAGTTGATCCGCACGGCGCAGGCCCAAACCGAAGCCCGGCGGCAAACTCGGTGTCGTTTGATCGAGCGGACGTGAGTCCAGCCACGCGATGAGCTGCTCCACGCGACCTCGACGCCCTTTCGCCGCCACACGCGGCTCCGGCTCGATGCCGTTTTGATGCAGCACCGCACTCCAAACCGCGAACCACTCCAAAAACGCCGCCTCACGCGCCGACCACGTCGCGAGTGAGTGCGTCGCAGGCTTCACCGCCTCGCGAAACGTCACCGCTTCGCGACCGCGATGCACGCAGCGGAAGAGTTCCATCGTCGCCGTGCGCAGCGCGGTCGATTTCGCGGCGAAATTCAGCCCGCGCCGAAACACCGGCCGTTCATCCGGCCACTGGCAGCGAAAACCGACCGACAGCAACCGCGTGCCCGGCGCAAACCAATGCTGCCTCGGCCCCGGTGCCGAGAAAAACGCCTCGCCACGCTTCACGACGAACTCTTTCCCATCCGCCCGAATCCGCCCGCTGCCCTGCTCGATGAAAAACACCCCCGCCGGCACCGGAATTTCCGCCGACCACACCCCGCACACCGGCACCGCCCCACGATACACCCACAGCCACTCCCAGCGCAGGCTGCGCCAGGCATCGGCAGTGAATTCGGGTGGTCGGGGCATGTGTAAGTGATTTCCGTTTAGCATAACACACGGTGGTTGTCGGTGTCGCCGACTTCAGCTTTGCTAGGCGAATGAAGACCAACCTTCTCGCCCTGTCTCTTTTTGCCGGAATCGCCCTCGCGCAGGAGCCGCGCAACATCAGTGGCATCTATCCGTCGCTGGCCATGTTCAACAACGAGGGCGAGTGCGGTACGGGGGCGGTGGTGCCTTGGGCAGATCGGCTCTGGGTCATCACGTATGGGCCGCATCTGCCGTTCGGATCGAGCGACAAACTTTACGAGATCACGCCGGACTTGAAGCAAGTCGTGCGACCGGAAAGCGTCGGCGGCACACCGGCGAACCGCATGATCCATGACGAGTCGCAGCAGCTTTTCATCGGGCCGTATGTCATCGATGCAGAGCGTAAAGTGCGCGTCATCCCGCCCTACATCATGCCAGGCCGTCTCACCGGCAATGCGCGGCACCTGACCGATCCTGCGGGCAAGATCTACTACGCCACGATGGAGGAAGGCCTCTACGAGGTCGATGTGAAGTCGCTCGCCGTGAAAAACTTCATCCGCGACGGCAACGGCATCAAAAAAGACTTCAAGGTCGAGACACCACTCTCCAAGCTCGACTCCCAACTGCCCGGCTACCACGGCAAAGGCCTGTATTCGAGCCAAGGCCGCGTCATCTACGCGAACAACGGCGACCGCGACAAGCGCGTGCTCACCGATCCCACCACGCCTAGCGGCGCGCTTGGCGAATGGACCGGCAGCGGCGACTGGCAGCTCGTGCGCCGCAATCAATTCACCGAAGTCACCGGCCCCGGCGGCATTCACGGCAGCGACCCGAATGCTCCCGTGTGGAGCATCGGCTGGGATGCGAAGTCGCTCATCCTCATGGTGCTCGATAGTGATGCGGGCACTCCTGCCCGCTCAACTTGGAAATCCTTCCGCCTCCCGAAAGTCAGCCACAGCTACGACGGCGCGCACGGTTGGAACACCGAATGGCCGCGCATCCGCGACATCGGCGAAGACAACCTGCTCATGACCATGCACGGCGCGTTCTGGAGCTTCCCGAAGACCTTTTCCGCGTCGAACACGAACGGCATCCGCGCCCGCAGCGCCTACTTGAAGGTCATCGGCGACTTCACGCGCTGGAACGACCGCCTCGTCTTCGGCTGCGATGACTCCGCGAAGTCCGAGTTCCTCAACAAGCGCAAAGTCAAAGGCGGCATCGACAGCATCGGCCAGTCGCAGAGCAATCTGTGGTTCACCAGCCCCGACACGCCCGGCAAACTCGGCCCCGCGCACGCCAGCGGCGCGGTGTGGCTGCACGACAGCGTCAAAGCGGGCGATTTGAGCGATCCCTTCCTCGTCGCCGGTTGGAAGCATCGCAGCGTGTGGCACATCGACCATGCCACCGGTGAATCGAAGCGCGTCGCGATCACTGGCGACGACGAATGGCTGCGCGTGAAGGCCGAAAAAGACTCCAAAGACTTCAGCGTGCTCATCACGCTCTCGAATGGCGAATCCCGCACCACCGAGCCCGATGCTATTTTCGACGGCATCGCCCGAATCGGCGATGAAAACGCCCAAACCGGCCTTTTCCGCCCTCGCGGCGAAAACAAGCGCACGCTGAGTTTCGCGACGAAAGACGGCTACTACGAGATGGGAGCCGATTTGGCCCTCAAACGCGTCGAAGACGCCAAAGCGAAGGCCTTTGTCGAAAAAGCCGTCGCGTTGCCGAAGAACGTCATCACGCTCGATGAGGCCAGCGTGCTCGTCGTCGATGATCGCGGCCGTCGCTGGCGTCTCCCGCGTGCCTCAAAGGCCTACGACGCCGCCACAAAGGCAGGCGAGCTGCGCATCTGCCGTGAGGTCGCCACCGAGCGCGACATGCTCAGCGCCTGCGGCACCTTCTTCGAACTGCCCGCCGAAAACGCCGACGGCTTCGCGAAGATCCGCCCCATCTGCTCGCACAACCTGCGCGTCACCGACTTCGGCGGCTACCGCGGCCTCTTCATCATGAGCGGCATCAAACCGGATGCCAAAGCCAGCGATCACATCCTCCGCAGCGATGACGGCAAAGCCGCCCTTTGGGCCGGAGCCATCGACGACCTCTGGAAACTCGGCAAACCCCGCGGCGAAGGCGGCCCGTGGAAGGCCACGAAGGTCAAAGCCGGTCAAAAGAGCGATCCTTACCTCATGTGGGCCTACGATCAGCGCACGCTGACGCTCAGCCACGATCAAAACGAGCCCGTGAGCTTCCACATCGAGCTCGACCTCACCGGCACCGGCCTCTGGGTCACCCACAAACACCACGAAGTCTCCCCCGGCGAAGAAACCGCCCTCACCTTCGACCCCGCCGTGCAAGTCCGCTGGCTCCGCGTCACCGCCGACAAAGCCTGCGCCGCGACGGCGTGGCTGAAGTATGAGTGAGCGAAAGACGGGTTGCGCGATCGCCCACTTCCCCCACTGTGGCGGCCCTCATGAACAAACTGGACGAAATCATCGCCCAAAAGCATCTCGAAGTGCAGCGCCTCCTGCCGCGTGCGGAGAAACTGCGTGCCGCCGCCGCGCTGCGGGATGACGTGCGCTCGTTTTACGATGCCCTGCGTGCCGATCCCACCCGCCTGAGCATGATCGCCGAGGTGAAGCGTGCCTCGCCCTCCGCTGGAACCATCGCGGCGGACTTTGATCCGCTCACGATTGCCCGTGGCTATGAAAAAGCGGGCGCGAATGCGCTCTCGGTGCTCACGGACGAAATGTATTTCCAGGGCCGTCTGGAGTATCTCACGCTCATTCGCGAGCAGGTGGACATTCCGTGCCTGCGGAAGGATTTCATCATTCACGAGGCGCAGATCTTTGAGGCCGTCGTGGCCGGCGCGGATGCCATCCTGCTGATCGTGGCCGCTTTGGACCAGCCGACGCTGGAGCACCTGCTGGAGGTGGCGCATACCTTCCAGCTCGATGCGCTCGTCGAGGTGCATGACCTGCCGGAGCTTGAGCGTGCCCTCGCGACCGACGCCCGCATCATCGGCGTGAACAATCGCAACTTGAAGCACTTCACCGTGGACCTCGGCACGACCGAAAAACTGGCCGAAGAAGTGCCGGATGATGTCGTGCTGGTGGCCGAGAGCGGCATCAAGACGGTGGCGGACGCCCAACGTCTCGCCGAGGCCGGTGCGGACGCTTTGCTCGTTGGCGAGACATTGATGCGCAGCCCGAACATCATGGTGGATCTGCCTGCGCTGCGTGTGCCGGTGGCACCGAGGGATGCGTGAAGAGGGAAGGGGGACTGGAGTGGTGGAATGATGGAGTGGTGGTCCAATCCCCATTTCTCCAGCACTCCATGACTCCAGTTGGTTTGATGGCTTGTTGAAATGAAGTGTCGGCCAGGGGCGTTCTTTGCGCCCTCTTTGACCACATGAAACGTCTCTCGATCCTCTCTCTCCTCGCGTTCGCGGCCGCCGCGCACGCGGAAATCAAACTCCCCGCCATCATCGGGGACAACATGGTGCTTCAGCAGAAGCAAACGAACCCGATCTGGGGCTGGGACACGCCCGGCACGAAGGTCACCGTGACCTTCAATGGCCAAACCAAGACCGGCGAGGCCGATGCGCAGGGCAAGTGGACCGTGAAGCTCGATCCCGTGCCTGCCAACGCAAAGCCCGCGACGATGGGCATCAAGGGCACGAACAAGGTGGAACTCAAAAACATCCTCGTCGGCGAGGTTTGGATCTGCTCCGGCCAGTCGAACATGCAGTGGAGCGTCTCGCAGAGCTATGACGCCGATTTGGAGATCGCCACGGCGAAGTTCCCGAACATCCGCCTCATCTCCGTGCCGCAGGTCGGCACGCAGGAGCCGCAGAACGACTTCAAAGGCGCGTGGGCGGAGTGCTCGCCGGCCAATGTGGGCGAGTTCAGCGGTGTGGGCTTTTTCTTCGGTCGCACGCTGCATCAGACGCTCGATGTGCCGGTCGGTCTCATCGACAACGCCTGGGGCGGCAGCGCCGCGGAAGCTTGGGTGCGCCGCGATGTGCTGGAGAAAGATGCCCGCTTCAAAACCCTCATGGACGGCTGGGTGACGCGTGAGAAGGATCTCTCCAGCGACGCTGCGAAGCAGAAATACGAAACCGCCCTCGCCGCTTGGAAAAAGCGTGCCGAAGAGGCCAAGGCGAAAAAGGTCGAATTCCGCGAGCGTGCTCCGCAGAGCCCGCAGCAGCAGCTTTCCGGCAACAGCCGCCCCGGCAACATCTACAACGGCGTTTTGCTCCCCACCATCGGCTACGGGATCAAAGGCGCCATCTGGTATCAGGGCGAGAGCAATGCCTCCCGCGCTTATGAATACGGCTACCTCTTCCCGCTCATGATCCAGCATTGGCGCGACGAGTGGAAGCAGGGTGATTTCCCCTTCTACTGGGTGCAACTCGCCGACTTCATGGCAGAGAAGCCCGAGCCCGGCGACAGCTCCTGGGCCGAACTCCGTGAAAGCCAGACGAAGACGCAAAACGCCATCAAAAACGGCGGCCAGGCCGTCATCATCGACATCGGCGAAGGCCGCGACATCCACCCGCGCAACAAGCGTGACGTCGCTGATCGCCTCGTGCGTCTCGCGCTCGCCAAAGACTACGGCGTCAAGATTCCGTATCGCAGCCCCGAGTACAAGAGCGTCGAAATCCAGGGCAACAAAGCCATCGTCACTCTCGATACCTTCGGCAGCAGCCTTTACACCTTCGACGTGACCGAAGTGAAAGGCCTCGCCGTCTGCGGCGCAGACAAAAAATGGGTCTGGGCCACCGGCAAGCTCGTCGGAGCCGACAAGATCGAAGTCACCGCCCCCGGCGTCGCGAAGCCCGTCGCCGTGCGCTATGCGTGGAGCGACAATCCGGTGTGCAATCTTTTCAGCAAAGAAGGCCTGCCCGTCACGCCTTTCCGCACGGATGACTTCCCGATGACGACCAAACCGGTCGCACCGGCGAAGTGAGCCGATTCGAGAGCTTCTGAGCCAAGCCGGAGACCGAAAGTCTCCGGCTTTTTGCTGGTCAATCACCTCCGAGGCGTCGTATCCTCGCCCGCATGGAAAACAGCGCCCTTCCTCCGTCCTTGCCTCCGCGTCCGGTTGCCACCCAGGATGACAAGACTCTCGGCATCGTGATGCATTTGCTCTGCATCGTCGGCTTTCCCGTGATCGGGCCGCTGATCGTCTGGCTGATGAAAAAAGACCAAAGCCCCTACCTCGACGCCCAGGGCCGCGAGCTGCTGAACTTCCAGCTTTCGTATTTCATCTATGCGTTGATCTCGCTGGTGCTCGTGGCCGTGCTCATCGGCATCCCGCTGCTTTTTGCCGTGGGCATCGCCTCGCTGGTGTTCACCATCATCGGCATCGTAAAGGCCTCCGAGGGGCAGGTGTATCGCTTCCCGCTGTGCATTCGCCTGCTGTGAGGCACGGAACAAGCTGCCAGCAGGCTCCGGGCGGGCTTTTCTTGGGCTCATCTTGACCATGCCTTGACCTGTCCGCCGCCCTTTTTACCTCTCACGCCCTCAAAACCGCCTTTCCCCGCCTCTCATGTCCGCCAAGATCATCTACACCCTCACCGACGAAGCCCCGCTCCTCGCCACGTATTCGCTGCTTCCCATCGTCAAAGCCTTCACCAAGGCGGCGGGCATCGAGGTCGAAACGCGCGACATCTCGCTCGCAGGCCGCATTTTGGCCCAGTTCGGCCAGCAGGACGATGATTTGAGCTACCTCGGCAAACTTTGCCTCGAACCGACCACCAACATCATCAAGCTCCCGAACATCTCCGCCAGCGTTCCGCAGCTCAAGGCCGCCATCGCCGAACTCCAGGCCAAAGGCTACAAATTGCCCGATCTGCCCGAAAATCCGCAGACCGACGAGGAAAAGGAGATCAAAGCGAAATACGCCAAGGTCATGGGCAGCGCCGTGAACCCCGTGCTGCGTGAAGGCAACAGCGACCGCCGCGCTCCGAAGGCCGTCAAAGACTACGCCAAGAAGCACCCGCACAAGATGGGCGCTTGGTCCGCGAGTTCGAAGACCACCGTCGGCACCATGGGCAAAGACGATTTCTTCTCCAACGAGAAGTCCACCACCGTCGCCGCTGCCACTGAGGTCAAAATCGAGTTCACCGGCAAGGACGGCAGCACCAAGACACTCCTTCCGAAGCTCGCCCTCAAAGCCGGCGAGATCATGGACGCCACCAAGATGAGCAAGAAGGCCCTCGTCGCCTTCTTTGAGCAGCAGATCGCCAAGGCGAAGGCCGATGGCGTGCTTTTCTCGCTCCACATGAAGGCCACCATGATGAAGGTCAGCGATCCCATCATCTTCGGCCACGCCGTCAGCGTCTTCTTCAAAGACCTCGTCGCCAAACACGCCGCCACGCTCGCCGAGATCGGTGTCAATTTTAACAACGGCTTCGGCGACCTCATCGCGAAGCTCGACAAGCTCCCCGCCGATAAAAAAGCCGAGATCGAGGCCGACATCCAGGCCGCCTACGCCAGCGGCCCCGCTTTGGCCATGGTGAACAGCGACAAAGGCATCACCAATCTCCACGTGCCGAGCGATGTCATCGTCGATGCATCCATGCCCGCCATGATCCGCGGCGGTGGCAAGATGTGGGACGCCGCCGGCAAGGAGCAGGACACGCTCGCCGTCATCCCGGACAGCAGCTACGCCGGCATTTATCAGGCCACGATCGACTTCTGCAAAAAGAACGGCGCTCTCGATCCGAAGACCATGGGCAGCGTGCCGAATGTCGGCCTCATGGCCCAGGCCGCCGAAGAATACGGCAGCCACAACAAGACCTTCGAAGCCCCCGCCGACGGCACCATCAAAGTCACCGACACCGCGGGCAACGTGCTCTTTGAGCACAGCGTCGAGCAGGGCGACATCTGGCGTGCCTGCCAGACGAAAGATGCGCCCGTGCAGGATTGGGTGAAGCTCGCCGTCAACCGCGCCCGCGCCTCGCAGACCCCTGCCGTCTTCTGGCTCGACAAAGCCCGCGCCCACGACGCCCAGATCATCGCCAAGGTCGAAAAATACCTCAAAGACCACGACCTCACCGGGCTCGACATCCGCATCCTCCCGCCCGCCGAGGCCTGCACCTTCAGCTTGGAGCGCATCGCCAAAGGCCTCGATACCATCTCCGTCACCGGCAACGTCCTCCGCGACTACAACACCGACCTCTTCCCCATCCTCGAAGTCGGCACGTCCGCCAAGATGCTCTCCATCGTCCCGCTCATGAACGGCGGCGGCCTCTTTGAAACCGGCGCCGGCGGCTCCGCGCCGAAGCACGTGCAGCAGTTCTGCGAAGAGAACTACCTCCGCTGGGACAGCCTCGGCGAATTCTTCGCCCTCGCCGCGTCCTTCGAGCACCTCGCCGACACCTTCAAGAATCCGAAGGCCAAAGTCCTCGCCGACACCCTCGACGCCGCGAACGGCAAGTTCCTCGAAAACGACCGCAGCCCCGGCCGCAAACTCGGCACCATCGACAACCGCGGCAGCCACTTCTACCTCTGCCTCTACTGGGCCCAGGAACTCGCCGCCCAAACCGCCGACGCCGACCTCGCGAAGACCTTCAAACCCATCGCCGAAGCCCTCACCACCAACGAGGCCAAGATCGTCGCCGAACTCCTCGCCGTCCAAGGCCAGAAAGCCGACGTCGGCGGCTACTACAAACCCGACAACGCCAAAGCCGACGCCGCACTCCGCCCGAGTGCGACGCTGAATGGGATCTTGGCGGGGGTGTGAGGTGTGTCTATTTTGTCTAGATCTTAGCTCTTCTTAAAAAGGCAGACTCGCCCCGAACTTGGGAAGCGATTTCCCACTTGTTTAGCAAGCCAAACGCATCAAAAGCTTGGCAAGGCATCGGTTTCCAAGTCGGCAACTGCGTGCAGGGAATTCAAACACGCTAAATTATGGGCGAGTTACACTGTTTAAATGTGGGCTGCGGCGACACGTCGGTCATTAAGAGCGGCGCTGCTACTTTCCTTGTGGATTGCTACAATATTGAAGACCACAAGCATTTGCTGCCAGCCAGCAAGAATATCCGAGGCGTATTTATTACGCATCAGCACACGGACCATTTTTCTGGGCTGCACTACCTCAAAGACAATGGATTCAGCATTGATGTATTGGTTTATAGCCCATACGACCGAAGAAGAGATGACAGTAGCGTGACCCTTGAAGAATGGAACGACTTCATCAGCCTTCGAGATCATTTTAGCGGGAAGGGCACCAAGTTGTTCACTCCTTACCGACAACAGTCGTTCGATAAGCCATATTGGGAAACTGACGGTATCAAGTTTGAGGTTGTTGGACCTGCTGAGCACATCGCAAAATCCCAAACACGTGAACTCCACGATGCCTGTCTCGTGGTGTTGGCAACCCTTGGGACGCGCTTTTGTTTATTCACAGGCGATGCGTCAGATGCCAATCTTGCAAACATAGCTCAAACCACGAAGAACTACTGCGATGACATTCTACATGCGAGCCATCATGGAAGCATCAACGGTGCGGAAGAAGCATTCATCAAAAAGGCCAACGCATCTTATACTGTGATTTCCACCAAGGAGGGAGTTTACGAAAACGTCCCACATCCTGAAGCACTCAAGATTTACCAAAAGCACACGAAACAAAAAGTGTATCGAACAGACATAGACGGCACGCTAAAATGGAACTTCTAAACGTCCGATTATGAATACAAACTGGTCCGAGCTGGCATGGGATGAGTTTAAAATCCTACAGGGTATCATCGACCGGCAGATGAGCGTCCGCTGGCATATCCGCGGATCTTTACTTGCACTGCAGGCTGCACTTACGGCCGCCGTTTTCACGGAGAAGCTGCCAATTAACTCATTCTTTTGGGGGTGTGTCGCCGCTACAATTTTTGCGTGGCTACTTGAGATGGTGGAGAACTTCGTCATCTCGAAAGCAGTTTATCGTCAGACCGAAATTGAAGCGGCTCTCAGCAAAGGTTGCACCACAGAAGCTCCTGCCGGCTTTAGGGTGCCCATGATTTGTGAGACCCTCAGAGTCACGTCTCATGGATGGGACACGATCAAGTATGTGATCTCCTGTTTGGTAAAGCTCAGGAGGTTGCTTGTCCTGGCCATTTTTTTGGGACTGCCCTGTATCGTAAAGTTTGTGCTGTTTTAGCCCAGCTTTCCAAGCTCATCGCTGCCCCTCCTCGAACGACGGATTTTGAGAACGGGCCCGTTTCATTCACGAGGTAGACTTCGAGATTGCCAGCCTCCGCGCGACCGGTTATTTCTTCCGCATGTCATTTGAGGCTCTCACCCGCGAAGTTGCCGCATGGCCTGACGATCAAGTCAGGCGCTTTCAGGCTTTTCTCGTGACGCTGCGTCATCAGCGCGAGCAAGGCACCCTCGAAAAGCTCGCAGCCAAGCTCGACGACCCCGATCCCACACGCTGGATCAGCTTGGAGGATGCGGAGAAGCGACTGGGCCTCGCCGACGCATGACCTACCGCCTGCTCATCGACTACGAGGCGCTCGATGTGCTCGCCAGCCTCAAAAAGCCCGTTCAACGGCTGGTCCATCAGCGTCTCCGCCAAATTCAAGAGTTCCCGTCCCATTGGGCAGACTACCAGGAACGCGATCCCAGTGGCCGCCCTCTGCACGTCAGCATCGTCGGCGACTACGCCATCACCTACTGGGAAGACTTCGCCGACCGCCATGTGAAGGTGCTCGAAATCGCCCGCGCAGACCGCTGACGCTCACGCCCTTACACCGGCTCAAACTCCGTCTGCCGATCAGCCGACGAGAAGCAGATCACCATCTCGGCATCGATACCATCAAGAGCCTTCGCGTTGTGCCACTGGCCGGCTGGAATGGAGATCGTGTCACCGGCTTGGAGCACGAAGCGATGCTCTCCGACGCTGTGCTCGATGCGACCGGACAGCAGATGCAGAATCTCATCGCAGTTCGGGTGGCGGTGGCGCGGATTCTCCTGATCGGCGGGGATCACCACGCGGCCAAAGGTCATCGTGGCGGAGTTTCCGATCTCCCGCGACGCGAGCCAGGTGAGACGCCCCCAGGGTTGATCGAAGCGAATGCCTTCAGAAAGAGAGATGACGCTCATGAGAGAGGTGGTGGGATTGAAGTGGATTCAGATGGGTCTCACGCAAAGGCGCAAAGATCAGAATGCATTGGAATCCTTGGCGGCTTTGCGCCTTGGCGTGAGGCTTCTATTCATGGATTCAGCGACTTCCGCAGCTCCATCACCGTGCTGGTGATGTGTTCCTCCGTCTTCTCGCTCCAACGGGTGGGATGGCTGCCGTAGATCATCGCGCCGCCGCCTTCGTAGCCGCCTTCCTTCCAGATGCGCAGGCTGGGGATGTAGGCCATCACGTCGTTCGTGTAGCCGCTCACCCACACGATCGGGTCTTGAATGTCCGCTTTGAAACGCAGCGCGTAATCAATGACCACCTCGCCGCCGAGGGTGATCCACGTCAGGTCGTTGCCGAGTCGCAGCACCTGCACCGGATAGGGATAACTCGCGGGCAGCGGGCCTTCCTTTTCGATGCGGTCGAGCACCCGCGTGGCATGCGTGGAGAGCCATTTGTCCTTCGACTTCTGTTCCTCGAGCAGTTTTTCCTTCGTCGGCAGCGTGTCGTAGGCCAGCGGGATCTCGCGATACGCGGCGCGGATGGGACCGGTGAGGCGGCGCAGGTGCGTTTGCAGTGCGGACTCGACCGCCGTGGCCAGCGTCTGCCCGTGCGTCTGCGCCAACTCCATCGTGCGACGCGGATACGGATTCTGATCGCCGCTGCAGCCGTTCATGAACATCGCCACGGCGCCCGGATGCGCCTTCTCGATGCCCTGCTGCGCATAGCCCGCGTAGTCGCCGCTGAACTTCTGATGCCCCAGCGTCGTGCAGTGGCAGGCATAGCCAAAGATCACCGCGATCTCCTTGCCATCCTCCGAGCTCGCCTTCAAAACCGGGACGCTGTGATCCACCGGACCCGCGGGATTCGGAAAGTTGCTCCAGCCGCCCTTGCCATCCGGCGTGCGGCGATTCATCGCAAAGCCACAGCGAGCATGACTGTAGTCTAAGTGCGCCGGCACGGATTTTGCCAGTGCCTCGCCAATCAGCCGCAGGATCGTGTTTTCGAGCGCGGTGGTGTATTCCGCGGCCTCCTGCTCCCGCTGCGCCACATCATCTGCCCCATGCACACGGCTGGTGCGCAGCTCCGGCCCGCTGTGCGTGTGCGAGGCATTGATGGCGAGATTCGCCGGATCGATGCCGTGCTCCTTCTTCGCCCGCTCCGCGACCGCCAGCCGCAGATTTCGCGGCACGCCGATCAAATCGAGCGTCACCAGCACAAAGCGACCGCCTTCCTGATCCGCGAGTGCAAAAGCCTTCGCGAAGAGATCCAGTTCCACGCCTTCCGACGGCTTCGTGCGTGCCGCATAGCCCGCCATCCACATCGACTTTTCCGGCGTGATCTTCGCCGATGCCGCGCCCGCCTTCCAGGCCGCCTTTTCCGGCACGGGTGCCGCGGCGATGACAAACAACGAAAGGAGAAGCGGAAGCCAGAGTTTCATGGCGTGACTGTAAGCCGACCTGCGTGTCAATCTTTCCCATCCGAACCATGCGCTCCCTCATTCTCCTCCCGCTCCTCGCCATCACGGCGCTCGCTCAGCAGCCCAAACCCGCGCCCACCAAGCTCTCAGCCGAAGTCACCGCGTCGCTCGAAGCGCATCCGGGTCTCGTTTACGCCCGCTACGGCCAGCGGGAGATGCAGCTCGATCTCTGGAAGCCCAAAACGGCCTCGCAGCCACTGCCCGCCATCATCTGCATCCACGGCGGCGGCTGGTATAAAGGCGAGCGCTCCAACATGGCGAACCTCGCGCAAGCTTTGGCCGCGAAAGGCTTTGTCGCCGCGACGATCAGCTATCGCCTCAGCGGCGAAGCGAAGTTTCCTGCCGCCATCCAGGACTGCAAAGCCGCTGTGCGCTTCCTGCGCGCCAACGCGTCCCAGTTTGGCATCAACGCGAAGGCCATCGGCGTCACCGGCCTTTCCGCGGGCGGTCATCTCGCCGCGCTGCTCACCACGAGTGGCGGCGTGAAGGAACTCGAAGGCGATGGCGGCCACGCCGATCAATCCAGCACCGTGCAGGCCGGCATCGCCATGGGCGCGCAGAGCGATCTCGAAAGCGCCCGCATCGGCGAGCTCAGCAGCAAGCCCGACGATCCCTTCTACCGCACCTTCCTCGGCGATTCGCAGGCCAAGGCCCCGCAAACCTACGCCCTCGCCTCGCCGCGTCATCACCTCGACAAAGCCGATCCGCCCCTGCTCTTCATGACCGGCGAACTCGACGACCCCAGCACCCACGCCGACGACGCACGCGCCGATCTTGCCAAACTCACCATCCCCACCGACCTCACGCTCATCCCGCAGGCCCCGCACGCCTTCCTCGGCCAGCAAAAAGCCTTCGATGTGTGCGTGAATGCCTGCGTGGAGTTCTTCACGAAGCATCTGCTGAAAAAGTGAGAGAGCCTTAGCGCGGCTTGTAGTCGCGCAGAGCTTCGTCCCATTTAATCTGCGACTCGGGAGAGAGTGTCGCTCGCAAACGCAGCGCTTCATCTCGATGCGCCTGATTGCCCTGCATCAGAAGGCAAAGAGCCGCAATGGCCTGATCGGGTGTTTCGTCTGGCATCACGATATTCCCAGGATAAGCCGTGAACTGTCCACCTGGTTCCTCGGCATCATTCTTGGCAAGCGCACGTGGTTTCGTCCCCTGGCGCATCACCTCCTCCAGCAGTGGCACGGCCGGAGTGCCCACATCCCGCAGCAGCGAGAGGCAGCGGCGGCGGTTTGCCGCACGCGGGTGCGTCAGGGCAAAACGTGCCAGCGGCTCGATCTGCGCAAAGCGCCCGCCCCACTTCTCCACATGACCAGGACCGAACAACCATCTCGCCGCGCCCAGCCCTTGCTCCGACTCCGGCTTGCTCGCCGCGATCACACGATCAAGCACATCCTGCGGGAGCGCCGGCAGCCAGCTTTCCTGAATTCCATTGTCGAGGCCATCCGTCAGCGTCCATGTGCCGTCATCACGTCCGAAGAGGCTGAGGAGCAAAGCCGCGCGCTCTGCTGCGTCCGGCACATTCTTGGTAAAAGCCGCCGCAGCCTCTTCCTCCGACTTTGCGTCCTCCAGCGCTGTGGCCACCGCTTGGGGCATCAGTGCCTTTGCACGATCCCAGCGCCGCTTTGCCGCCTCCTGTTGTTTCATCGCCTTCTCATACTCGTTCTTCGGCCCGTCGTAGCCATGCTTCGCCAGCCAGTCGATCAGATACAGCGCACTACTCTGCAGCAGCATTCCATCTCCCGGCCAAACGCCATCTGACCAGCGTATCGATCTCCCGTGATGAAAGCCCAGTGACGCCACCAACACCTCACCGCGATAAAACTCAAAAGTCGGATTCCCGCAGCACATGCAGTGTCCGCCACTGGATGACTCCGCCACCTGGAAATGTGCCGCCACCTCCGCGATCACGGCCGCCTCACGCGTCTCGTGGATCGTTTTCTCCTCCGACTCGCGCCGATGGCAAACACCCCCGGTGCGCGCACGCAGCCGGTCTGCCGTTCCAAGCTCGTCTGCCAGGGCCTTGTTCATGCTGCGGCGGATGGTCGCCTGCGGATTGGCTTTAACAAAAGCATCCACCACGCCATCCGGTGCCTCCGTGAGAAGCAAATGCGCCTGTTTGAGTGACGGCAGCGCCTCCTCCGGCAACGAACTCACGCGTGTCTGCGCGAGGTGCAAACCCACAAGCTGCCTCAGCGCCGCCAGTGGCTTCAAATCCAGCGCCACGGCCTGATCCCCGCCAAAATTCAAAAACTGCGCATATAGCTGCCGTAGCCCCGTCAAACGCGCGATCCACTTCCCATCACCGAGGTAGTCACAGTGGTTCACCACCAGCGTTTTGAGACTCGAAAGACCACTCAATGCCTCCAAATGCGACACCTTCGTGTACGAGGGTAGTTTCAAATACTCCAGTGGCATGCCCTCCAGAACCGCAAAGTCGAAGGCAGGAGGCGATATGCGATCCAAGTCGAGAAAGCGCAGTTTTTTCAGTTTTTTAAGCGGAGAGAAGTCCTTGCAGTCCCACGATCCGCCAGAGTCCATCATCAGGTAACGAATCTCTTCCGGCAGTGATGGAATGGCTGGAGCGTCGTAGGTGCCGAGCGCCTCCCGCTCCAAAGAAACACACACAAGCTCGAGATTCAGGCTTCTCAATTGTTCGTAAAGCTCCGGTGTCCAGACCGAAATCGTCACCCCACGCACTCCCGAGCGCTCCTCCGCAGTTAGACCTGCCAACTCGTTCAACACGCCTTTGGATGCCCGCAATCTCTCTCCGCCCTCGTTATTTTCCTCCTGCTTCTTGACCGAGCAGGCCAGGAGCGTGCGCTTGCCATCCGGTTGCACGCGGAAGAGCCTGCCTTGCTCATCTTTCGCTAGGTCGTATTTGCCCGGTCCATCCAATCGAAAGCAGTGCGAATAAAACACACAAGCCACGTCTCCCTCCACAGGGTTTTCGCCTTCCATCAAGAGCAGGCCAGGATCTAGATCCTTGCCATCGAGTGTGAAATGATAATCTCCGAAGGATTTTGCTTCCAAATGCGCTGCAAGCAGCCCGATGATAAGAAAACAGGTCAGCAATTTCATAACAGGAAAATTCTAGCAGGACCCGAGTCGCGCGGCAACAGTCTGTGCTACACGTCACAGATCACTCCGTAGAAATGGAATGTTCACCAACGCGCCAGACATCCATGAAACTCCCCGCCTACTTCACCACCCACGCTTCGCCGCTCGGCGAGATCACTCTCGCCGCGACGGAAGACGGCCTGTGCGGTCTCTACTTCAAAGGCCACAAGCCTGCGCCGAAACGTGAAGGCTGGAAACGCGACAACGGTCCGCGATTCGATGCCGCACGCACTTGGCTCGATGCTTACTTCGCCGGTGAAAAGCCACGCAAACTGCCCGCGCACGCCATCGCCGCCGGCACACCGTTCCAGCGAAGCGTGTGGGAGGCGCTACGATCCATTCCGCCTGGCAAAACGACAACGTATGCCGAACTCGCCACCGCCATCGGCTCGCCGAAGGCCGTGCGAGCCGTCGGAGCCGCCGTGGGCCGCAATCCGCTCTCCATTCTCATCCCTTGCCACCGCGTCATCGGTCGTGATGGCTCGCTCACCGGCTATGCGGGCGGTTTGGCGAGAAAGAAGCAGCTTTTGGCTCTCGAAGGCCTGAACATCGACTGATCGCCCCATGGCCAAGTCCCAAGCCTACGCCCGCATCCGCGCCGAAGTGCTGCGTTTGGTCTCTTTGATCCCGGCGGGCAAGTTCACGACTTACGGCAGCATCGCCGTGCACATGAATGTCGTCGCCCGACACGTCGCCACGGTGCTCAGTCGGCTCACGGACGAGGAATCGAAGACTTTGCCCTGGCATCGCGTCGTCAGCGCCGATGCCCGCATCAGCCCAAACATGGACGCCAAGCTCGCCGCCAAGCAAAAACGCCTCTTGAAGGCCGAAGGCCTGAAAATCGACCGCGAAGGCTTCATTCAAGATGCCGACACCCACTTCCACGTCGTCGGCCTGAGGCGGAACATCCGCTGGAGTGAGGTGCAGGACTGAGTGCCGCGAGCTTGAAACCGCGTGTGACAGTATTTTCGGCGCAGTAGGTTTTCATCTTGTGTGCGGAAGCGGTGTCTTGGTATGAGGTTCAAGATGAACCGTTTCCCGCTCCTCCCGACGTTGGTTTTGTGCGTTTTGAATGCCGCATCGCTGCTGGCGCAGGATGATTCAGCGGCGGCGGCGGCCTTGCCGGAGATGGAGCCGATTGTGATGAAGCCGGGGGCGCTTTTGGAAAAAGACATCGTCAAAGAGGAATCCGCCTGGGCACGGAGGATGCTGCTGGCACCCGCGATCGAGCGCTGGAAAGGCAAAGCGTGGGCTGCAGAGGCGGAGAAGCTCGTGGAGGACGCCTTTACGCAGAGGGAGGCCGAATTCGCCGACTTTGATTCACTCGCACCTCTCGCGGCACGTTTTCGCGAGCTGCTGAAGCAGTCGCCAGATGATCCGCTGCTGCTCATCCTCGCGAGCCATGCGGAGGAGTCCGATAGCAAGGACTGGCGAAAGAGCCGCCCACTGGCTGAAAAAGCCCTCACACTCACCGGCCGCAACACCCCTGGAGTGCTGGAGTCCATGGCGGCGGAGATACGCTGGGGCATCGCGAAACGTGAGGGCACCGACACCACGTCTCTGCAGGAGCGCTGGCTCGCCGCGCTGAGCCGTTCGCTCACGGATGGCAGCTACGATGAGTCCACTCATACCGTGCTCTTGCGGCATCATGTGCAGGCGATGCAGACGAATGCGTTTGAGAATCCGCAATCGCTGGAACGATACAGCCGTGCGGTGAATGCCTCCTCGCTGCCAGAATGGGTGAAGCTCACCCTGCGCGGCATCGTGGAGGTGGACATCGCATGGCTCATGCGCAGCAGTAAATGGGCACACCTCGTCACCGACCAGCAGTGGCAGGGCTTTGCAGAGCATCTGAAGCTCGCGCGCGATTACCTCAGCAAGTCAAACCGGCTGCGCCCGGACCGCCCGGAGGCTGCCTCACGCATGATCGCGGTGGCGATGGGAGAGAATGTGGACCTGAGCGAGTTGCGCGCGTGGTTTGACCGAGCGGTGAGTGCTCAGTTTGACTACAAACCCGCCTACTTTGCGATGATGTGGGCCTGCCGTCCGCGCTGGCTCGGCAGCCACCAGCACATGCTCGCCTTTGGCAAGGCATGCGCCGCCACGGGCCGCTATGACACCAGCGTGCCTTACATGCTGATCGTTGCCGCGCTCAATATCACCGAGGAGGTCTATGTCGCGCATGAGGTCTTTCAGCATCCGGGGATCAAGGCAGAGATGTCCGTCATGGCGCGCGGTTATCTGGAGGCGGCCGCCACCGCACCTCCGATCACGCGTCACCTGCGGCAGTCAAACGCCGCGATGGCTGCGTGGCTCGCGGATGACGACGCACTGGCCAAAAAAGCACTTCAGGCCGCTGGCCCGCGGCTCCACGCCGCCACGCGCGACTCTCTGGCGGCCTGCATGCTCCATGAAAGCATGATACGCGCCGAAGTCGCCGCCGACTCGGGCGACTACGGTCCCGATGTCCGCGCTGCGGCCAATCCTGCACCGGAGACCAAGCCTGAGGCCATCCACGATGCCTTTGTCAAAATCAACGACAGCGCGCTCTCGCCTGACGCCCTCGCCTACGTGCAGGAGTATCGCCATCTCACCGGCCTGCAAAAGGCGCTGGAGACAGGCGGGTGGGTGGACGTGCCTTTTTATCCGCACCTGCTCTCCTACTACCAGTCTGAGGAGGGTGAATGGAGCGTCGAGGATGGCATGCTCGTCAGCCACGGCACGGACTTCCCGCGCTCACGCCTCATGCTGCGCGTGCCGATGGAGCCGGACATCGAAATCAAAGGCGAAATCGCTTTTGAAATCCCCGAGGGCACCGAGCGCAGCCAGTTTGGCCACGCCTTTGGCCCGATCATCCACTGGCTGCCGGACTGCGCGGCCACCAGCGGCGTGCGCGCGATGCTCATCCCCATCAAAGGAGAATCAGCCGCCACCAAGGCCTGGTGCGCCAGCATGAACAAGACCACGCCCACCGTGGACTTCCGGCTCTCGGATTGGAACACTTTCAGCGTCCGCAGCGCCGGCGGAAAACTCACTTACGACATCAATGGCCGCACCATGACGACCCGCTATGACATGGCAAAGCTCGGCCTGGAAGTGGAGTCCGGCTTGCTGGGCTTCACCAGCTACCGCATGCCCGTCGGCAGCAAGGTGCGCGTCAAAAACGTCGCCATCCGAAAAATCACCGCCGCAGATTTGACTGCCACCACCGCGACACCTCAACCCGAAGGCACTCCAACGACTTCCGAGGCGGTGCAAGGCTTGCTCCCGCAAGGCTGGTGGAAGATCGCGATCATCCTCGTAATGCTGATTGTCGGCATTTTCCTGCCCAAGTGGATGTCACGTGAGCAGTAGAGTCCTCAGACTCACAAACGAACGATAACTCGACGCGGCTGCGTCGTTCACCCGACATGCGTCTCCGCATCGCCAGCCTCCTCGTCCTTACCACCTCCGTTCTGCACGCGGAGGATGCCGAATCGTTGTTCGTGAGGCGTGTGTGGCCGCTGTTTCAGGAGAAATGCCTCGCGTGCCATGGGAACGACGAAAAGAAGATCAAGGCGGACTACGACATGCGCAAGCTCGAAAGCGCCATCAAAGGCGGCGAGAGCGGCGTGAAGGCCCTCGTGCCCGGCAAGCCGGACGAAAGCCCGCTCTACCTCGCCTCGACACGCAAACACGATGACTGGGAGCCGATGCCACCGAAGGAGGCGGATCAACTCAAGTCCGAACAGCTCGCTTGGATCAAGGAATGGATCGCCGGTGGTGCGCCGTGGCCGGATGAGGTGAAACGAAATGCCATCGCGAAGGCCAGCGCGGATAAGTGGAGCGCCGAGGATGGCATCACCGTGAAGGTGAAAGGCGCTCTCACGCCCGAATGGGCCAATCGGCGCTACAAGCCGGAGTCGTTGTGGGGATACCAGCCCGTTCGGAAACCCGAAATCCGAATGACGAAGGACGAACACCCGGTGGATGCGCTGCTCGCGGTGAAGGAGCCTGCGCCGGAGGCCGATGCGCGGACTTTGATCCGCCGTGCCACATTTGATCTCACGGGGCTACCGCCGACGCCGGAGGAGGTGGCTGCATTTGAGTCCGACTGGTCGGATGTGTCGGACCGCTCCGAGGCATGGCTGCGTTTGATCAATCGACTGCTCGAATCGCCTCATTACGGCGAACGCATGGCCCGGCACTGGCTGGATGTCGTGCGCTATGCGGACAGCAGCGGCTTCGCGAACGACTACGAACGCGGGAATGCCTGGCGCTATCGCGATTACGTCGTGCGCAGCTTCAATGCGGACAAACCCTTCGATCAGTTCATCGTCGAGCAGATCGCGGGAGATGAGATGCTGGAACGTGATGCGGGCACTCCTGCCCGCAAGGACGCGGCTTCTGCGGGCAAGAGTGCCCGCATCACGCCAGACAGCGAACTCCTCATCGCCACCGGTTTCCTCCGCATGGGACCGTGGGAGCTCACGGGCATGGAGGTGGCGAAAGTCGCGAGACAGCGGTTTCTCGATGATGTGACGAATTCGGTCGGCGAGACCTTCCTGGCGCACTCGCTGCAATGCGCCCGCTGCCATGATCACAAGTTCGATCCGGTGCCCACGCATGATTACTACTCAATCCAGGCCTGTTTCGCGACGACGCAGCTCACCGAGCGTGAGGCACCTTTTTTGAAGTCGGAGAACACGAGTGGCTTTGAGGAGAAAAAGTATCTCGAAGCTCGCCGCGCCGAGCATCTGGCCGTTTTGAAGGTGCTCGACGAAAAACTGCTCCAAAACGCCGCGAAGTGGTTCGCGGAGAAGAAGATCGATCCGACGAAATGGAACGCCGCGGTGGCGCAGGCGAAGCAAGGCGGTGGCAAGAATGCCAAAAAGGGCTTCTCGGATGTCTTTGGTGCCGCGCGGCAGATCCTAATGAAGCAGGGCGTGCCGGAAGATCAGTATCCGCCGAAGCTCGTCGGCTTTGAGCCGCAGGACTTCGGCAACGAACGCGTGGCCCGCAAAGGCCTCGAACGGCTGAAGTGGGAGATGGAGCGCTACGAGCCCTATGCCTTCAGCGTGTACAACGGTGTCACCATCCCGATGGTGAACGTTTACCAACCGCTGCGCATGCCCGGCGACCGCATGAAGAACGGCGAACTCGAACAAACCGCCATCCTCGGCGGTGGCGATCCGTTCTCACCGACGACGAAGGTGAAGCCCGGCGTGCTTTCCATCCTCGGCAGCGTTGAGTTCCCCGAAGCCGTCGAAGGTCGCCGCACCGCGCTCGCGAAGTGGATCGCCAGCAAGGACAACCCGCTCACGACACGCACCTTCGTGAACCGTCTGTGGCTTTGGCACTTCGGGCAGGCCATCGCTGGCAATCCGAACAACTTCGGCAGCACCGGCAAGAAGCCCACGCATCCCGAACTGCTCGATTTTCTCGCCGCCACGCTGGTGGAGAAGGGGTGGAGCGTGAAGGAGATGCATCGGCTCATCATGACGAGCGCGGCGTATCGTAGAACGAGTTTTCCAACTCGTTCCAAACCTGACGAGTTGGAAAACTCGTCCTACGTCACTTTCAAACCCCGCCGCCTCATGGCCGAGGAGCTTCGCGATGCGATGCTGAGCATCACGGGCGAGCTAAATCCGACGCTGGGCGGCATTCCGAACCGGCCGGAGATCAACATCGAGGTGGCGATGCAGCCGCGCATGGTCATGGGCACGTTTGCGGCCGCGTGGGTGCCGAATCCGCTGCCGCAGCAGCGACATCGCCGCAGCCTGTATGCACTCAAGATTCGCGGGCTACGCGATCCCTTCATGGAGGTCTTCAACGAGCCTGCGCCGGACTTTTCCTGCGAAGCTCGCGAAGTCTCCACCGTCACGCCGCAAGTCTTCAGCCTCTTCAACGGCCAGGCGAGCTATGACCGCGCCCTAGCGCTCGCGAATCGCGTATTGAAGGAGAAAGCCGCCGATCCGATCTCGCGAGTGTTTGAGCTCACGTTTGGCCGCAAGCCTTCTGCGGACGAAAAGGCCAGCTGTGAAGCTCACTGGAAGCAAATGGAGGCCAAACAGGCGAAATTGACGTTCGAAAGGCCCAAGCCGCCGCTCGAAGTCCGCCGCGAAGCGGTCGAAGAGAACACCGGAGAGAAATTCAGCTTCCAGGAGAAGCTCCCCGGCTACGCCGACTTCGTTCCCGATCTCCAACCGGCTGATTGCGATGCCAAAACGCGTGCGCTGGCCGATGTGTGCCTCGTGTTGCTGAACTCGAACGAGTTCGCGTATCTGTATTAAGCGAGAGCGATCACGCTGACCTTCAGTTCGGCACAGAGCTTCAAAACCTCATCGCGGCCGAGGATCAGCGTCTTGCTCGCTTCGACAGCGATGAGGTCCACGCCTGCCGCGGCGGCGGTGCGGATGGTATCGGGGCCGACGACGGGGACGTCGAAGCGCATGTCTTGATTCGGCTTGGAGACTTTCACCATGGTCGCACCACCACGACCGAGCGCTCCACCGCGCTTCACGGCCTCGTTCGTGCCTTCAAAGGCTTCCACCGCGAGCACGGTGCCGTTTTTGACGACCACGGTCTGCCCGATGTCGAGACGGCTGCTCTCCTTCGCAATCTTGAAGCCGTATTCGGCATCCTCCTGGCGGCGTTTTTTGATCTGCGGACCGGCGACATGGCCCGCGCCGGGCATGAGGTCTTCGAGAAAGGTGGTGGCAGGCAGAAGTGCGATGCCGTCCTTGGCGAGTTCGTTCGCGATGCCGCCAAAAAGCGTCTCGGCATTCCGCTGCTTGAGCTTCGCCATCATGATGAGCGTGCGCAGGTCCGGACGCAGGTCGAAGAGGTTCTTCGGTGCGATTTGTCCCACCATGACGGTCTGCGTGACACCTTCCTTTTTGAAGAAGGAGATCATCTTGCCGAGTTGGCCAACGCGGAACCACTCGATGGCATCCACCATCCCCGCGAGCTCGGGCTTCGTCTCATTGGTGAAGGCCGCCACGACGAGCTTCTTCACGCCCGCTTTCCGCGCTGCTGCGACGAAGGTCTCCGGATAGATGCCGTTTCCGGCGATTAGGGCGATGGTGTCGAGGCTGGGATGGGTCATTGAGGCGTGAAGACAGTGCGGACAGCGGAATGGTATGCCCCGAGGCCAACGTGTCGGCAATGAATTTCAAAAAGCCGCCGACAGCAGATGGCTATGCGGTTCTGTGGCAACAGCCCCCTGAATCTCAAGCCATCATCTCATGCTTTTCGAGCCCGAGCGAGATGGCTGACTCCACCAGTACGCGCACCACGGGATTGCATCCGCGGAAGACGAGCCGGTCGAGCACTTGGGGGCCATGCTGTTCGACGAATCCCGCCACCAAGGCGTTTACGAAGGAACTATTGGCGTTGCGCACGCCGGTGAAGTTCAGCACGATTTCCGCACAGATGCCTGCGTAGGGGTCCATGCGTCCCTGGCGAAACTCCGCCGCCAGCGCACCATCCGCGAGGCCTGTGCCGAATTCGTCAGCGAGGTTGAGTTCGAGTTTCATGACATGAACGTACCAGACTGTGTCGTGCGGCGCAAGAGTCCAGCCTCGACCTTCGCATCATGCAGGAGGCTGGCGAAGTCTTTCACGTCCTGCTGCCGGAAGGCTGTGACCACCAAGGTGCCCTGATAGTGACCTCCCCCTGGCAATGGAATCTGTTCAGTTGGTCCGCCCGCCCCCATGCGCACCACACCGTCGCCACTGACCACGAGGAGCCATCCCCGCGTGCGCCGCACCAACCCGGAGACCAACGTCAGGCCCACTCCTTCGTTCGTGGGGCGTCCACGGCTGGAGATTTTCGGCTCCAAGGCCTTCAAAATGGCTTCTGCGTCGGTCATACCAGCCGCCCAAGGAAGACCGGCGTCCCCAAAACTCTGACGGATACCCTTACCATTGTCTCCGACGGCAAGCCGGACCAGCCCCTCAGAGCGTGCCACCTGCGCCGCCGCATATCCGAGCCCGCGGCTGTGCTGACGCGCATTGTTGGCCGTCTCGGTAAAGACATACCAAGCCAGATTGTGAAGCGCCCCCAGCGGGTGCTCGTAGTCCTCGCCTCCGGGAGCCAAACAAGAGGCCATTTCATTGCCCATCCGGTCCACATCATGATCCACCAGTTGCACCGGAACGAACCGGCCCCGCGCATCGTGGCGACGAAAATTCTCCGGGAGTTCGGCGCCACAAGCCTTGAGAACATCCATGCGTTGCAGGTAGCCGGTGATTGCGCAGCGCTCCAGATTCTGAAACGCCACCCTTTTACCTTGCCGCAACCATCGAGTGACTGTGGCCACCAAGCCTACCAAGGCACCGGGGGAAACGCGGCGCAACTCTTCGAAGTCTAGCTTCACCTCATCCGCGTCGCCTACCGTGGACAACTGTGCAAGGAACGGCAACAATCCATCCGCGTTAACTTGGGCTGGAAGGCGGAGATGCATGATTGAATCAAAGCGTGAACTTCGGGCACTGGCCCATGAAGGCGCGGGGATTGTCCCAGGCGACGCGTTGGATCATTTCGGGGGGCCAGCCGCGGTGGCGCATGGCTTGCATGGTCTTGGGGACGGCGAGGGGATCGCTGATGCCCCAGTCGCAGGCGCTGTTCATCCAGATGCGTTCGGCTTGGCGGTGCTCCAGCATGTCGATGGCGCGGTGCGGGGTGCATTTGCTCTCGGGATAGAGCGTGATGCCGGCCCAGAAGCCATGATCGAGCACATGGTCGATGGTGTGCTCCTCGACGTGGTCGATGATGACACGCTCGGGCTTGATCTTGGAGAAGTTTTTCAGCGCCTGGACGATGAGGTGCGTGCCTTTGAGCTTGTCCTCAAGGTGCGGGGTGTGGATGAGCACGAGCTGGTCGTAATCCTGCGCGACTTGCAGATGGCGCTCGAAGATGGCGAGCTCGTTGCGGCTGTTTTTGTTGAGGCCGATCTCGCCGATGCCGAGCACGCCGGGCTTGTCGATGAACTGCGGGATGAGGGCGATGACGTCCTCGGCGAGCTTGAGGTCCTCGGCTTCCTTCGGGTTGATGCAGAGCCAGCAGAAGTGCTTGATGCCGAACTTCGCGGCACGCTTCGGCTCATACTCGGTGATCTGGCGGAAGTAGTCGTAGAAGCCGTCGGCGCTGGCGCGGTCAAAGCCGGCCCAGAACGCGGGCTCGCAGATGGCCTGGCAGCCGGCGAGCGCCATGCGCTCGTAGCAATCCGTGGTGCGGCTGACCATGTGGCCGTGGGGTTCGATGTAGTTCATCCCTGGGAGTTCCAAGTTTCAGGTTTAAAGTTTCAAGTTCAGGCCTTGAAGGCACCGATGGCACCTTGCATGGTGGCTTTGGCGATGGGTTCGGTGCTGGGATCGCTGAAGCTGAGGAGGACGTCCTTCGCACGCTGCGGTTTGTCTTGGGAAAGCAACGCGAGGGCGTTTTTGAGGGCCTGGACGCGGAAGTCGCCGTCCTGACCGGCTTTTTGGACGCGGTCGAGGAAGGCGGCGAGGTCGATGAGCTTCGAACGCGAGTCCATGAAGCCGAGATCGACCAGATTGACGGAGGTTGGGGGTGTCCAATCAGGCATGCAGGCAGACTAGACGGGGCATTTCGGGCCGCAACCGTGGGAATCGTTGCGCCCGCGCCGTGGCACGCCATCGTAAGGCAGCAATGTCCGACCTGACCCCCGACGAACTGCGCCGCTATGCGCGTCACCTCGCGATTCCCGAATTTGGGATCGAGGGGCAGCGTCGGCTGAAGGCGGCGCGGGTGCTGTGCATCGGCGCGGGCGGTTTGGGGTCGCCGATCACGATGTATCTGGCGGCGGCGGGCATCGGCGGGCTTGGCCTGGTGGACCCGGATGTCGTGGAGGTGACCAATTTGCAGCGGCAGATCCTTTTTGGACAAAAAGACCTCGGCCGGAAGAAGCTCGACGCGGCCCGCGAGCGCCTGCTGGACATCAATCCGCATCTCGACGTGCAGCTTTACCCTGAGCGATTCACGGCCGAGAACGCCATGCGCATCGCCGCGGACTATGACGTGATCATTGACGGCACGGACAACTTCCCCACCCGCTACCTGAGCAACGACGTGGCCGTGTGGCTGAAAAAACCGAACGTGTATGGCAGCATCCTGCGCTTTGACGGGCAGGTTGGCGTCTTCGCGCCGCATCTAGGTGCGCCGTGCTACCGCTGCATGTGCCCGCAGCCACCGCCGCCTGGCCTTGTGCCCTCCTGCGCGGAAGGCGGCGTGCTCGGCGTGCTGCCGGGCCTCATCGGCACGATGCAGGCGCTGGAGGCCATCAAACTCATCACCGGCATCGGCCAGCCGCTGCTCGGCAAACTTCTCCATCTCGACACGTTGAGCATGCGCTTCCGCACGCTCACGCTGCGCCGCGATCCGGACTGTCCGGTGTGCGGCGACAAACCCACCATCACCCAACCCATCGATTACGAGGGCTTCTGCGGCATCCCCAAATCCCCCGCGGCAGCTCCCGACATGCCAGCCATGACCGTCCACGAACTCAAAGAGCTCCGCGATGCCGGAGACGACCACTTCCTCCTCGACGTGCGCGAGCCGCACGAGCAAGCCATCTGCCGCATTGATGGCGCCACGCTCATCCCTCTCGGCGAGCTGGAAAACCGCCTCGGCGAGCTGCCGAAGAACAAACGCATTCTCGTGCACTGCAAAAGCGGCGGACGCAGCGCCCGCGCTGTCAGCCGCCTGCGCGAGCTGGGCTTCAACGACGTGTGGAATGTGTCCGGCGGCATCATCGCCTGGGCACGCGAGATTGATCCCAAGATGTCTGAATACTGATGAGCGACACCGCCTGGCTCGAAGACTTCCTCCCGCTGATGCGCTGCCCGGACACGCACCAGCCGCTGCGCCGTGCCACGGCCGAGGAATGCGCGAAGCATGGAGTCGAGGCCGCGCTCATCACCGAGGACGGTTCTCGGGTTTTCGTCATCGACGCGGGCATTCCGATCCTGCTGCCCGCATCAGCTTCGTAGCATCGCCACCACCGGCAGATCCGCCGGTGCGAGATCGTAGCTGGAAAGCTCCGCGAGAGTCACCCACGCGAGTGCCGAGTGCTCGTGTGGATGCGGCTCGGGGCTTGTGGGGGTCAATTGGCATACAAAAGGAATGAGGCGGATGCTGCCCCAATCGTAAGCATGTTCGCACGCGGGCAGTTCACGGATGATCTGCACCTCGCAGCCGAGTTCCTCATGCAGTTCGCGATGCAGCGCGGCTTCGGGCCTTTCACCCGGCTCTACTTTGCCACCGGGAAACTCCCACAGGCCTCCAAGCTTCTTGCCCTCGGGCCTGCGGGCGATCATGACGGTCTCACCGCGTTTCAAAATGGCACAAACAACATCCACACTCATGTGGCGGATACTGCCAGCGTTCCGCGTGGACGCAATTGGAGCCGGGCGGCTCCCGATTCCGCCCGGCTCCGTCGTTGCTTTTGGGCGTCAACCCTCAACAGGCTAACAACCAATCACTCTCAAGACCCAGTTATGAGGGCTTGCGCCCGCAATCACTGTGCTGGCGTTAGATGCGGTGCCGTTTGGGTTGTTCAAAGCAGCGTGAAATTTTTTCGCTGGGACTACTTCCGGCGGTTCAGAGTGTAGTAGGCCATGCGGTGCCAGATAGGCGTGCCGTCCTTCGCTTTGAGCTGAGGAAGCTCAAACTCATGCACATAGCCCTCGCGGAGGTTGGCGATGCTCATTTCGAGCGTGAGGCCGTCGTCGGAGAGCTTCGTGGCGGTGATTTGGAGCGGTTTGGCGTCGAGTTCTTCACCGCCGTATTTGGCGGTGAAGGGGTAGGTGTAGCTTTGGCCGGTCAATTCGCCGAGAGAAGCTTGTTCGACGGGGAGGGTGAAGGTGAAGC
Organism: Verrucomicrobiaceae bacterium; assembly: GCA_016795465.1. Classification (GTDB taxonomy): domain Bacteria; phylum Verrucomicrobiota; class Verrucomicrobiia; order Verrucomicrobiales; family Verrucomicrobiaceae; genus Prosthecobacter. Next base: position 145,246 of record JAEUHK010000085.1, read on the forward strand.
GGAAGCCGGTTTCGGTGAGTTCGAGCTTTTCCACGTCGAGCGGCGTCTTTTTGCTCCACACGATCTTTTGCAGGCCGAAGGGGCGGTTGCCTTTGCTGTTCCAGCCGCGGTTTGATTCGCCGACGACGAGCGAACCATCGGGCAGGAAGGTGAGCGCGAGTGCGGCGCATTGCAGTCCATCGACGAAGGGAAAGCAGGCACCCTGATACTCGCCACCGACTTTTTCGAGGAAGACGCGGTTCACGCCACTGAGCACGAACTCGCCGACAAAGAGCTGTTTCGCGAAGGGACCGAATTTGCCGTCGCTGCGGTCACAAACGATGCCGGTGGCGCTCTGGCCCATTTTCACATACGGCAGCCACACCGCAGGCGGGCAGTAGCCGGGCACTTTTTTCATCGCCTCGGCCACCGTGATGCCATCGGGCTGCTTCGGCTGGATTTTCACCGGTGAATCCGGGCGCATGGCATCGGGGATGGAGTCCGCGTGGCTGAAGTAAGCGCCTTTCTTCGCGTGGAAGATGGGCGTGGTCGGCATCCAGTTGCCCTGCTGGTCGGAGATGAAGATATCGCCCTCGAAATTCGTGCCGATGCCGCACGGCGAGCGAAACCCCGCGCACCACGGCTCCAGTTTGCCTTGCGGCGTGGTGCGCACCACCCAGCCGCGCCACAGCGTGTCGCCTTTCACCATCGGCTTGCCCATGCTGCAATTCAGCGAGGTGAAGATGCCGCCTTCAGCATCAAACACCGGCCCGTAAGCATACTCGTGGTAAGCGCCGCTCACGCCCCAGCCCGTGGAGGCGGTGAGGTATTCATCGGCTGTGCCGTCGCCATCGGTGTCGCGGATCTTCGTGACCTCCGCACGCTGCGTGGCGAAGAGTGCTCCATCATGAAACGCGAGGCCGAGAATCTCATGCAGGCCGCTAGCGAAGCGCTGGAAGCCTTTTTCGCCTTCGATCCATACCTCGCCTTTGCGCAAACCGACCGCCAGCTTGCCTTTGTCCGTCACCGCGAGGCCGCTGGCTTCGAAATTCACGCCGGCAGGCATATCATACGTTTCAATGTGGTAGTAGTCCGACGATGTCTGCGCCATCGCCGGGCTAGCCATGAGCAAGCACGCGAGAGCGTTTTGGAGTGCGCCGGCCCTCCGGCGCTTTCGAACGTCTCCAGGCCTGCGAAAAGCTCCAGAGGGCTGGAGCACTCCAAAACGCTTCGCGACTACCATGACAAGACCTCCTTCGTTTGCTGTCCGTTGATGTTCATGATGTGCTCGAAGCCGTTTTGCGTCGGACGGAGCGTGTCTTCGACCTGCTGGCCGTTTTCGCGGTAGATGAAGGTGGGGATGCCATCTTTGCCGATGCGGTAGCCGCCGAAGGTGCGTTCGCTGGGGGCGGCGGGGAGTGGTTTCACATCGGTGCCGAGTGGTTTGATGGGCGGCATGGCGCGATCTTGCCAGTTGCTCATGGCATCGAGGAAGCGGCCTTTCCAGATGAGTGCCCACCGGCCTGTTTTGCCATCGAAGGCCGCATTAAGACCGCCGGGGTAGCCGACACCGATGGCGTGAGTGCCGACGCCTTCGATGAAGCTGCGGAAGACGATGGGCTTGTCGCTCGGTTTGAGCTCGAAGTCGGCGGCGGAGGCGAGTCCTTCCGGCAAAGGCTGGCCTTCGACCTCACGCAGGTAGGTCCAGATGCTCTCGATGTCTTTGTCGGCGGTTTTGCGGCCCACAAACATCGGCGGCATCACGGTGCCGGGCTGCGTGACCTGCGGATTGAGCAGCAGCTCTTTGAAATACTCGGGCTGGAGTCGCTCGACAGTGTGCGTGAGGCGAATGACGGGCGGGCCGAGCGATTTGCGGTCTTTGAGGCCGTGACACGACACGCAGGCAAGGCCCGTGGCACCGAGCAGTTTGCGACCAAGCTCCGCACGATGATGTTTTTCGAGGCCGCTGACGTCGATCTTTACCGGTTGGTCGAGTTTGTCGGCCTCGTTGAAGGCGCTGATGAGCATCTCGGTCTGCGCCTGACCGAAGTTCGGCATGCGCGTGTCCATGTAGGGCCGCACGCTGCCGTTTTGACCCCAGAGGATTTTTTCAAACCAGCCTCGCGTGAGCTTGCGACCGACTTTGTCGAGGTTTGGCGGCAGATGCGCGAGTTCGCCGAGGGATTCGGCGGTGGGATCGTTTACGCCGAAATATTGCGCCCGTGGATCTTCCGGGCCGCCTTTGCCATCGCGGTCATGGCAGGCGTAGCAATTGAGACGGGACATCTGCCAGTCGATTTGCTGCTGCGCGGTAAGTTTGGGTGCGGGCTTCTGGATTTCGGTGAGCGCGAGACGCAGGGCGCGTTTTTGGAGATCGTTCAAATCAAAGCGTGGCGTGCCGGTGGGCTGTTTTTCGGCGAGGCAGCCTGCGTTGGGGTTTTTGAGGACTGGCTTTTGACGAGGTTGACCTAATTGACCTGATTGATGGCAGGCAATGCAATTCATGGCGGAAAAGAGCGCTTTGCCCTTTTCGATGCCTTGTTTCGGAATCTTCAGCGCAGCGCGGGCGGTGGCCTTTTCGGCGATGCGGCCGGTGTGGAGGTAGGCGGCGAGATCGGAGGCTTCCTGCTCGCTGAGGCGCATGTCGGGCATGCGACCGGCGGGGCGTGTGTGGAGCGGATTCTTCAAAAAGGCGGCCAGCGCGTTGAATTCATACGCGTCGGCCAAAGCGATGGGCACGGAGGCATTGCCCGGTTTTTCGACTTCGGCATCCGCAGGCACTTTCGGAGGCCGCACATCGAGCGCGGGCTCGTGGCAGGCCACGCAGCCGACTTTGTGATACAGCTCTTTGCCGCGCTCGGCATCGCCCGCGGGCATTTTCGGCGTTTCGGCCTTCAACGCGGCCAGATACTCGACCAGCGCTTCGACCTTCTCGTCATCACCTTCCTCACCGTCGAAGAGTCCGGGCATTTGCGTGCCTTTTTTGCGATGCTGCGGGCTGCGAATCATGAGCCAGAGCGTGTCTTCATCGAGCCGAGAGCCCACGGCACTCAAATCGGGCGCAGGCTTCGGTTTGAGGCGCTCCTGCCACGCTTTCGGCACCGCGTGGCACGCAGTGCAGTTCAATTCAGCCATCAAGAGCAATCCGCCGGTGACGAGATGCTCATCGGGGTCTTCGGGCAGATTGAACTGATCGAAGTTGAAGACGTAGGCGTGGTTGATCGGTTCGGCTTGAAGCGGGTGAGCGTGAGCGGGAATAGAGCCGAGGAACGTGGCGAGTAGAAAATGACGAATGAGGAATGGCGAATGACGTAGGAATGACGAAGCTCGAATGTCGAAGGTGGGGCGCATGGCTTCGGAGTTCGGCATTGGGGCTTCGTTCGTCATTCGGTATTCTGGTTTCGTCATTTTAGACGCCCATGCGTGCTCTTTCCTGATCCAGCGCCTTGATCCACGGGCCGACGAAGTGGCCGCTGTCATGATAGGTGCGTCCTGAATACATGTGCTGGTCGATCACGCAGGGCTCGTTGACGTAGATGCCGCCGCAGATTTCGAGGTCGAATTTGCACTTCGCGACGGTGGCCATGCGCAAGCCTTTGACGATGTCGGCACGGGCGGGGATCTCCACGCCGTGGCAGACGCTGGCGCAGGGCTTTTTGTTGTCCCAGAACCATTTGGTGATGCGCAGCAGGTCGGCGTCTTCGCGGATGTATTCCGGTGCACGGCCGCCGCTGAAGAAGATGCCGACGTATTCCTCGGGCTTGATGTCTTTGAAGGCGATGTCGGCGTCGATGCTGTAGCCTTCCCATTCCTTGGTGATGGTCCAGCCGGGTTTCACTTCATGCAGCACCATCTGATACTTCCGCTTTTCCGGCGCGGCGACGACGGGTTTGTAGCCGCCTTCGATCAGGCGGTAGAACGGGTAGAGTGTGTCAACGGTCTCGGTGGCGTCACCGACGATGAGGAGGACTTTGGCTTCGGGCATGGGGAGTGGAGTGGTGGAGTTTTGGAGCGATGTGATTACGGGCAGGGGGAACAACCTTCATTCAGACTTTGCGCCGTGCTTTGCAGCAAATGCGGCATCAGGCAGCGATGCGCAGACGGAACGGTGCGGCGCGAAACTCAACCGATGGACCGAGGCCGGTGACGAGCTCGCCATCGAGCTCGACGGGCAGGTCTTGCCCATCATGGGAAGAGACGGAAAAGGCGGCGGCCTGCATGCAGTCGAGGTATTCGCTCTGCGTGTAGCCTTCATCGAGCATGCGGCGGAAGAGCTGAAGGAACTCCAAGCCGCCGAGGCCGCGGAAGATGATGAGATCGAGCTTTCCATCGGCGTTTGAGGCCTCGCGGAACAGCGGCAAAGGGCCGCCGTAGTGGCGACCATTGCCGATGAGCACCACGGTGCCGAGCAGCGGCGACTTGTCCGGAATGCTCACGCTGAGCATGGGCGGCGGGCGCATGAGGACATTCACGGCGCTCATGACATAGCTGAGCGGCCCGTATTTCTTTTTCTGCTCCCACGAGGTCTCCTGCACGATTTGAGCATCAAGGCCCACACCGCCGAGCTGGATGAAAAAGTGGTCGTTGGCCTGCCAGAGGTCGATTTCAGGTCGAGAGCTGCTGGTGATGCGACTCCAGCAGGTCGCGAGGTCCTGCCCGGCGAGCTTCAATTCGATGGAGAAAACATTCATCGTGCCGAGCGGCAGCACGCCGAGTGCGGTATGCGGTGCTCCGGCGGGCCGATTTGCATTCGAACGGCAGACACCCTGAAGCACTTCGTTCATCGTGCCATCCCCGCCGGCGGCCACGACGAGTTCGTGACCTGCATCCGCGAGCTTTTCGGCGATGGTCGAGGCGTCTCCCGGTCCGCTGGTGAGATGCAGTTCCGGCGCGGGCGAGAGGGAACGCAGCGCGTTCTCAAGCGCGGCCGCCTTGGTGCTGCGAGCGGCGGGGTTTAGAATGATCGGAATCGGCATACGGGTCATGTTGACCGACGCCACGCGGCCTGCCAGTGACAAATGGCGGTCAAGGCAGCGCACCAGGCTCCGCACGCAGGAGCTGGGAGCCATTGAAGCGCTCGTTTGGACGGAAGAGATAGCCAGGATTCTCGTTCACGAGCTTGTAGCTCTTCAGGACGAACTCGGGCAGGACCATGTTGCTGTTCGGGTCGAAGACCTTGCGGCCGCTGAACTCACCCCAGAGGTGGTATTCGTAATTGTGATTGTAGCCGTAGGCCGGGCCGCTGGCGGGCTGCTCGGGCAGGCGGTCCGGAATTTTGCAAAAACGCTCGTTGATGACCACGAGGCGGGATTTGAACCAAGGCTCTCCCGGACGGCGCACATAGCCCCAGAAGTGTGTGTGATTGATGTGAAAGCGGCGGGCGACAAAGTAATCTCCGCGCGGTTCGGCGGCGATGGCAGCACGGCGCTGCGCATCCATTTCGGCATAGCGTGCGGACGAGACGCAGGAGGCGAGCAAACCGGCGGTGGTGAGGAGCAAAAGAAGTCGCAGGGACATGAGGGCCGGAATTGAACATCGAAGCCTCAACATTCAACATCGAACCTGCTCATGAAACTGGACCGCCTGATCGCCAAACATCGCCAGATGGGCCGCACGGCCGCGCTGCGGGCCATCGCGGCCCGGCGGGTGCGTGTGGACGGCATCGCGGTGGCGGATGGCCATGCGGAGGTGGATCGTTTTTCGGCGGTGATGCTCGATGAAGAGCCCGTGCAGGTCGCGGAACGTGGTCTCTACCTCATCATGCACAAGCCCGTCGGCCTGCTGAGTGCCACGAAGGATGCGCAGCATGCCACCGTGCTCGATTGGATCGACGATCCGGACAAGCACACGCTGCATCTCGCCGGCAGGCTGGACCGAAACACCTCCGGATTGCTCATTCTGACGAATGATGGCAACTGGTCGAAGCGCCTCATGGCCGCGGATTTCAAGGTGCCGAAGGTTTATCGCGTGGAAACCGATGTGCCGGTGCCTGCGGAGGCCGTCGCGGCCTTTGAACGCGGTTTCTACTTTCACACGGAAGACATCACGACGCTGCCTGCGAAGCTCGAAGTACTCGGCGAGTGCCTCGCTCGTGTCACGCTGCATGAAGGACGCTATCATCAGGTGAAGCGCATGTTTCATCGTGTCGGCTGCCGGGTGGCCGCGTTGCATCGCGAGAGCGTGGGGACGTTGAGATTGCCGGAGGATTTGAAGCCGGGTGAGTGGCGGCCGATGACGGAAGAGGAAAAGGCCGCGGCACTCTGTGGCGATGATCGTTCCTCGTGACAGCGTTCTTCGAAGATCGTAGATTTTGCCTCATGAGCGAGCCCTTCGTCGCATCAGAAACCCGAGAAAGCATGTCGCCAGCGCTGCCGCTTTCCCGGCGGGCCTGGTTGCGCAAGGGCGGCGCAAGCTTGCTGAGCTTGGCGGCCATGTCAGGAGGCTATTATTACATGCAGCGTCCGTTTGTGATGCCGCTGTACTTTGACGGACATCATGCTTTTGCCCATGTCACCCACCCGCCGATCATTCATGCCATCGTGCGTTATGCGAACGACCTCACGGAGCAGCCTTACCGTCGCGGTGGCGGCCATCGCGTGCTGTTTGATCAAGGTTTCGACTGCTCCGGCTCGATCTCGCATGTGTTGTATCGGGCTGGGTTGATCCGCCAGTCGATGGACTCGCGGGCTTTCGGGCATTTTGGCATCGCTGGGCATGGCATGTATGTCACGATCCATGTGAAGCCGGGGCAGCATGTGTTCATGGTCGTGTGCGGGCTGCGATTCGACACCTCCGGGAGGCCTGATGAGAACGGTCCGCGCTGGCATGCGCATGGTCGCGATTACAGCGGCTTTCAGCCGCGTCATCCAGCTTCACTGTGACTCGGCGCTTTCTTCGGAAGGCGCTTGGTTGAGCTTCCGGAAGTGAAGCTGCACCACGCGGCGCTGGTCGGCCTTGGTGGTGGTGACTTCGTAGTCTTCGATGGTGACTTTTTCGCCGGGTTTGGGCAGGTGGCCGAGGAGATGGGTGACGTAGCCGCCGATGGTGGTGACTTCGTCGCTTTCGAGCTCGATGCCGGCGTGGTCGGCGAGTTCGTAGAGGTTGAAGGTGCCTTCGACGGTGAATTCGGATTCGTTGATGCGGCGGAACTCGCTGATCTCGTGGTCGAACTCGTCCTGGATGTCGCCGACGATCTCTTCGAGCACGTTGTCGAGCGTGACGACGCCGACGGCGCCGCCGAATTCATCGACGGCGAGCACGAAGTGGACGTGCTTGTCGAGGCAGAAGCGCAGCAGCTTGTCGATGGGCATCAGCTCGGGCACCATGTGGAGCTCGCGTTTGATTTTGCGGAGGTCGGGCTGCGGTTTGCCGACGAGGGCGAGGAGGTCCTTGATGTGGATGATGCCGATGGCCTGGTCGAGATGGCCTTCGACGAGTGGATAGCGGGTGTGTTTGCTGTCGATGGCGACTTTGAGGTTCGCCTCGAAGCTGTCATCGGCGTCGAGGGAGACGACGGTGTTGCGCGGCGTCATGACATCACGTGCGCAGCGGTCGTTGAGGGCGAGCGCATTGAGCAGGATGTCTTTTTCGGTCTCGGTGACCTCCTTGGACTTCTGGCTTTCGGCGACGATGTGACGCAGCTCTTCTTCGGAGTGGGCGATCTCGTGCTCGGAGACGCTGGTGATGCCGAAGAGGCGCAGGACGAGGTTGGTGCTGTTGCTGAGCAGCCAGATGGCGGGTCGCGTGCAGATGTAGAAAAGATGCAGCGGCCGTGCGACCCAGAGCGTGGCGGTGAGCGATTTGCGGATGGCGAGCACCTTCGGGGCCTGCTCGCCAAACACGACGTGCATGTAGGTGACGAGCGCGTAGGCGACGAGGATGGAGGTCCAACTGACCGCGGCGTCGCTGGTGATGCCGATTTTAAACAAGAACGGCTGCAGCACAGTGGAGACATACGGCTCGCCGAAGATCCCGAGTGCGATGGAGGTCAGCGTGATGCCGAGCTGGCCGGCGGAGAGGTAGGCGTCGAGGTTTCGCGTGACCTGGCGGGCAAACTTCGCGCCGCGAACGCCGTCCTCGATGGCGGCCTGCATCTGGCTGTCACGCACTTTGACGATGGCGAACTCCGCGGCGACGAAGAAGGCGTTCAGCAGCACGATGGCGAGGATGATGACGACGCGCCAAAAGTGGAAGGAGGCGTCCGGATGCCATTCGTGGGCGAGCTCGGCGGCAGCGGCGTTGGCGAGGAGAAGAGTCATTTCGCGATGAGAGCGGGTGAATGACCCATCGAGCTGGGAATAGGAGACAGAAGAATCTCACGCAAAGGCGCAAAGGCGCAAAGTCCAGGCAGGCTCTGGGAATCTTTGCGCCTTTGCGCCTTTGCGTGAGACTTTGATTCAGATTTCATGCGACGGTCTCACAGACGCTCGTAGTTCCCGTCACAGCGCTTCTCCAAAATCGTGAATCCGGCCTTTTTGGCGTCGGAGACGGAGAGCGGCTTGGTGTATTTGGGGGTGTTGAAGCCCGCGACGAGCTTCTTCACGGGTTTTTTGCACAGGGGGCACACCTCCAGCGGAGCGCGGTCCATCGGCCGGCGCAGGTCGAAACCCCGGCGGCAGGACGGGCAGCCTTTTTCGGGATCTTCCGCGATGTAGGAGTAGGTGGGCATTCGCTGGGCAGGGGCGGGCGTTGATGGATACGGGAGAAAGCCGCGCCTCTGCATGAAAACGGCCCGGTTTTGTGACCGGGCCGGGCTTTGAAGAGCCAAAAACGGACGTGCGGCTTACCAGCTGGACTTGGTCACGCCGGGGATCATACCCTGGGAGGCCATTTCACGGAAGGTGAGACGGGACATCTGGAAACGACGGATGTAGGCGCGACGACGACCGGAGACGCGGCAACGGTTCGTGAGGCGGGTCGGGCTGGCGTCACGGGGAAGCAGGGACAGACCGACGTAGTCTCCGGCAGCCTTCAGTTCGGCGCGGAGCTTCGCATATTTGGAGACGGTTTTTTGTTTGCGCTTTTCGCGCTCAAGCCAGCAGGTTTTTGCCATAGGGGCGCGGAGTCTGCCTCAGAGACCTTTTTTAGCAAGGGGAAATTTTCACTGGCAGGCCGCCCCCAGCACGCTATCTGCCCGCCGCTATGTTTACCGGAATGGTTCTCGCTTTCTCGTTGTTGTTTCTCGGAGTGATCGTCTTCACCTACTTGGTGAAGGGTTGATCCCACGCTCCGGGAGCCTTTTTATTGGTAGAGAAACGTCGTCAGCGGACTCGTGGCCGAGGCCACTTCCGCGGACTCGCCCAGCCCGATCTCAAACGCGGCACGACCGGCCTCCACGCCGATTTTGAAGGCCTGCGCCATGCGCACGGGGTCGGAGGCCACGGCGATGGCGGTGTTCACCAGCACGGCATCCGCGCCCATTTCAAAGGCCTCCGCCGCGTGGCTGGGAGCGCCGATTCCGGCATCCACGACGACCGGGACGGTCGCCTGGGCGATGATGATCTCGATCTGCCGACGCGTGGTGATGCCCTGGTGTGAGCCGATGGGCGAGCCGAGCGGCATCACCGTCGCCGTGCCGACATCCTGGAGCCGACGGGCCAAAACGGGGTCTGCATTGATGTAAGGCAGCACTTTGAAGCCCTCTTTCACGAGGATTTCGGCCGCCTTGAGCGTCTCGATCGGGTCCGGCAGGAGGTAGCGAGGGTCGGGGTGGATTTCGAGCTTCACCCAGTTAGGCAATCCGGCCGCCACGGCCAGCCTCGCGAGGCGCACGGCCTCCTCGGCATTCATCGCGCCGCTGGTGTTTGGCAGCAGCAGCACGTCCTTCGGGATGAAATCGAGGATGTTCGCAAAAGGGTCGCCCTTTCCGCTCAGGTCCGCCCGGCGCAGCGCCACGGTCACGATCTCCGTCCCGGAGGCGATGATCGCGTCCCGCATGAGCTCGCCGCTGGCAAATTTTCCCGTCCCCAGCATGAGGCGGGAGTTGAACTGACGGTCGGCGATGGTGAGAGGCTGGTTTTGCACGGGCGGGCAGTGATGGATCAAATCCTGCCTCACGCAAGCATCACGCGTTGCAGCAGCTCCGCGGTCGGGGGCTGGATGCCGATGTAGAAATCGCCGAACTCGCCATACTGCGTCGTGACCTCGTCGAAGCGCATTTCATACACGATGCTCTTCACCTGGAAGACATCGTGCGCGAAGAGAGTGACGCCCCATTCGTGGCTGTCGAGGCCGGTGGAGCCGGTGATGAGCTGGCGGACCTTGCCGGCGTATTTGCGGCCGGTCTTGGCGTGGCCGCCCATCAGCTCGCGACGCTTCGCGAAGTCGTTCGCATACCAGTTCGCGCCCACGTTGCGGCGCTTGCTCATCGGATAGAAGCACATGACCTGCCAGTCCGGCATGTTCGGGTAGAGGCGGTCGTTGAAATACTTCGTCATGTGGCCCTTCCACTCGCCGAGACGCTTCTCAAAGGCCTCCGAGCCGGGCGCGAGGCCCTCCGCCTTCTCGAGCTGCGCTTTGAATTCGTCCTCGCTCTGCGAGTACTCCGTCCACTCGGTCATCGAAAGGTAGCTGTAGCAGGGCGTGAGCACATCCGTGCCGAGCGAGAGGCTGAGCTGCTTTTCAAACCGCTGCGAGTCATGCAGATCCGGCGTGAGCAGCATGAAGCCGAGGTCCGACTTCGCGGAGACCATCGCAAAGCACAGCAACTGCGTGCCGGGATGCTTGCGAATGCTTTCGATGGTGCTGAAAAACTTCGCCCGACGCTCCTCACGCTCCTCAGGCGTCAGAGCGGCCCAGTAACCGTGGTCGATGGTGTAAAACACGTGCTGCACGATCCAGCCCTCCTGCGAGATGAGCGGCTTGGACTCGGCGGGGCCGGTGGAAGTGGGAAAAGAGGTCGGAATGAGCATGGCGGGCCGCGTTCATACGCTGGAATTGGGTTGGCTCAATGGGGGAATCTTGCGTCACACCACTCGATTTTGCCGCCGAGGCGCGGAGGAGCAGAGATCGCAGAGACGGATCAAACTCTGCGCCCTTCGCCTCTTTGCCCCTCTGCGGCGAAAATGGACTTCATCAACGTGGCGAACCCTCGTTCGTCATTGCTTCAAAAACCGCTTCATCATCGCGAGCGAGAGCTGGCCTCCGGGGGAGTTGGGGAAGTAGTCACAGCCGTGGTCGCCCCAAGGGAGTTCGAGATAGGCGCTGCGGGCCACGCCTTGCATTTTGGCGTGGAGACGGCGGCTGTGCTCGACCCAGACGAGCGAATCGCTCTCGCCGTGGATGAGGAGGGTGGCGGGGCTGCTTTCAGTGATGAACTCGACGGCGGAGGCGGTGCGGTAGGCATCGGGGACGTCCTCGGGATCGCCGCCCATGTATTGCTGCACGAGCTTGAGGGACTTCAGGATGTCATCGGGGTAGGACCACTTGCGGGCGAAGAACATGTCCGGCGGGCCATACACGGCGATGCAGGTGCTCACGCGAAGCTCCGGCATGCCAAAGGCGCACGCGGCGGCGATCTGCGCTCCTGCGCTGCGGCCGAGCAGGATCAAATCGTCCGCGTCGATGCCGAGTGTGGCCGCGTTTGCCCGCACCCACTCGATGGCACGACGCGTGTCCTCGGCTTGAGCGGGCCAGCGATGCTTCGGCGCGAGTCGATAACCGACCGAACAAATCACGACATCACATCGCGCGGCGAGCTCGCGGTTCGCGGCAGGAAACTCGCCCGGATCGCCACTGTCCCAACCGCCGGTGTGCAGCGCCACGATGCAGCGGCGCTTTTTGCCATCGCGAGCCGGTTCGTAGGTCACCACATCGATTTGATCGCCATCGTGCTCGAAAGCAGCGGTGCGGGTGACGATCACGTTCTTGCCTTCGCGATGTGGAAACCAAAGCCGAAGCCACGAAAAGGGCAGGGCATGCTTCTTCGCGATGCGTGAGGCTTGCCAGGTAGGTCGAAGAAAAACGATCGCGAGGCCTAAAAAAGCCCAATGCCATGCGGCGAGCACCAAACAAGCCAGCGAGAGCCAGTGACCGAACTCCAGCGTCACGAGCCGCAATTGCCAGCGCAGTCGTGACTTGGCCTGGAGGGCCGCGTTGAGCGCCAGCAGGCTCAAAAGGGCGAAAACAGCGGCCAGCATGAGCTATTTCTTTTTCCAACCCAGGCCGGGCAACCAGCGGCGGGTGCGTGGTTCGGCGCGGAGGGCTTCGGCGAGGATGTCGTTGTCGCCCGAATCAAAATCCTCGGCACGCGGCAGGCCGATGGGAAGCAGCGGCTGCGTTTTCTTTTCCTCTTCCTTCGGCTTTGGTTCGACTTCGGGCACGGGAGCGACCGGCGGGCGTTGGTTCAGCGGCGGCACCATGGTCTGCGGGCCCACGAGACCGCCGGAAAGGATCATCTTCATCGAGTCCTCGACGCTGATCGGCGCATCGGTGATCTTGTCGGTGTCCACGATGAGCAGGATGGCCGTCATCGGGCTCGGAGAGGTGGGCACCAGCACGCAGGTCATGGCCTTGCCGGTCTGCGTGTCAGTGAATTGGCCGGTGGCAAAGCCCAGCATGCGCACGCCATTGCCCTGATCGATGTAAACGACACGCTTCAGGTTCTGCTTCGCTCCGAAGCCTCGGAAGGCGTCGATCACCTGCTTCAACGTCTTGTAAATGACCGCCACCATCGGCACGCGGAGCAGCAGCTTATCTGTGGCATGCACCACGCGGGCACCGATGACGTTCGTGGCTAGCACGCCAAGACTGGCGACGACCACCAGCGGCAGCATGAAGCCGGCGAAGGCGGTGATGCGCTTCACCATCGGGTCTTCCAAATTGATCACTGGCTGACCAGCGATCTCCTCGGTCATTTGCGCCACGTAACCGAGCAGTCCCTCCGCCCAACCATGCAGCAGGCCGTAAACAAACTGGAGGATCCAGAACGTGACGATCAACGGCGCGGCCAGTGCCAGCCCGGCGAGGAACTTGTTTCGCACCCATGCCACCCACGTCCTCGTCGCGTGCGCTTCGAAGGTGGCTTCAGGGGGTGGGGGCGCCGGAGGCATTCGGGGGTGAGGTGTTGTGCGTGCGTGGGAACACGCGGCAAGTCTTTGTTCACTCAATTTAGCCGCGTGGATGCAGTTTTTCGTGCGTTTTTTGATCTCAATCGCTAAAACGCCGCCGCCATGACCACCGACCGCCGCTCCTTCCTCAGCTCTCTTGTCGCCGCCACCGCCACATCTGCCCTCGCCCGTGACTGGACTGGCCAGACGCCTGAGCGCTATCCCGATCCCGATGTCATCGCGCTCGATCCGGCCTTTGAAAAACTCGTTCAGGGCAATGCGCCCATCCGTCGCCTGCACACCGGCATGCTCTGGGCCGAAGGTCCCGCCTGGAACGGCACCGGCAACTACCTCGTGTGGAGCGACATCCCGAACAACGCCCAGATGCGCTGGCTACCGGAAGACGGCCATGTGAGCGTGATGCGCAACAACGCCAACAACAGCAACGGCAACACCTTTGACCTGCAAGGCCGCCAAATCAGCTTCGAGCACGCCACGCGTCGCGTGGTGCGTTACGAGCTCGGTGGCAAGGTCACGGTCCTAGCCGACAAATTCGATGGCAAGCCGCTTAATGCTCCCAATGACGGCGCTGTGCATCCCGATGGCTCCGTGTGGTTCACCGATCCCGGCTACGGCAGCATGATGGACTACGAAGGAAACAAGGGTGAGCTCCTGCTCAAAGAGTCCGTCTATCGCATCGACCCGAGCGGCGAGATCACCAAGATCACCGAAGACCTCGAAAAGCCGAACGGCCTCTGCTTCTCACCCGACTACAAGAAGGTGTACATCGTCGATACCGGCAGCCCGAAGAACATCCGCGTCTATGATGTGGACGGCAAGACGGTGAAAAACGGCAAAGTCTTCGCCACCAACAAAGGCCAGCTCGCTGATCCGGAAAAGAAAGGCAACTCCGACGGCATTCGTTGCGATGTGGAAGGCAATCTGTGGTGCAGCGCCGGCTGGATCGGCGACGGCTACGATGGCGTCCACGTCTTCAACCCCGAAGGCAAGCTCATCGGCTTCATCAAACTGCCCGAGACCGCCAGCAACGTCTGCTTCGGCGGCCAGAAGCGGAACCGTCTCTTTATCACCGCCTCACAAAGCCTCTACTCGGTGTATGTGAACACGCGGGGCGCACATCACTGTTGAGGTCAAGGCGTGGCATTCACCTGCAAACGGATGAAACGCGGCGTGGCCGCGTTCACCGGCGGATTCGGGTCGTAGATGGTGTATTGACGCTTGTCGCCAATGATGGGGCCGGGAACGATTTCTCCGGAAGTGTTGTGCCAGTTCACCATGTCACTGGTGACGGAGATCGAGTAGGAAAGGCCGGTGGCATTCAGCGGCACGCAGAAGGTGATGCCCGCGCGGCGGCGACCATCTGGCAGGGTGGAAAGGGCGGGCGAAGGAAGAGCTGTGTGGTCCGGGTTGGTGCCATTCATGCCGAGAGCGTAACGCAGCAGATTGGGAATGCCCCGTGCATCAGGATCGGCCGTGGGGCCCGTCTGGCCTGCCGCCGCCTGCTGTGGGGTGAAGTGGCTGCCGGCCCAGGTGGAAAAGTCCTGCGGCACGACCACGCGGAAGGCTCCCACCGGGGATTCAACACTGCCCGCGGCATTGCTCACCACCACGGTGTAGTCGCCGGAATGCGCGGTGGTGGCGGGTTGGAAGTTCAGATAAGGGAGGTTCTGGCCTGGGACGACCTCGGAGCCGCGTTTCCAGACATAGGTGACGGCCGCGGCCGAGGTGGCGGTGACTTTGAGCGCGGCGGAGTATTCGTTCAGGTAGGTGCCATTCTGGACGACGCTGACATCGTTGAACGCAGAGATGACCGGAACAGTGAATGGTATGAGGGCGGCCTGGCAGTCACCCCCGGCTGCCACGGCGCAGGCGGCTCCCAGTCCTGTGGGAGGTGTGTAAGGCGTGAAATAGGCCCAGGTGCGGATGCTGCCATCGGCGAGCAGCGCGGAGCAGTGTCCCTCGCCGGCCGAAATGCGGATGGGCGATGGATTGAAGGCTGCCGCTGGTGGAGCGGGGCCGATCTCGGTGGAGACATTGAACCAGTCGGGACTGGTCGTGGGAGGATTGATGATGATAATAATGGTCGAGTTGGAGGTGACCGTGCCTTCTTCCTCGGTTGCGGGTGACTTCGGCGGCGCGTCCTCTGGCATCGCAGGTGCTGGTGCCGGAGGCGGAGCCAGCGATCCCCAGGCGATGAGGGCTCCATCTGACTTCAAAGCGAGGGTGTAATGCTGGTTGGCGGCGATTTGGACCACTTGAGCCAGTCCGGCAGGCACGTTGCACTGGCCGAGATCGTTCCTGCCCCAGGCGGTCACCGTGCCATCACGGCGGAGGGCGACGGAGTGATCTTTGCCGGCAGCGATTTGGGCGATGTCCGTGAGGCCGGCGGGGATGTTGAGCACGCCGTGCTGGTTCGGCGCACCGTAGGCCGAGGTGAAAGCCCAAGCAGTGACGCTGCCATCCTGGCGCAGAGCCAGGGTATGACGCTCTCCGAGGGCGAGTTGCACCAAGGGCTGGCCTTCAAGCTGGGTGTGCAGTGGCGTGTAAACAAGCTCCCAACTATTGAGCGAGGCCCGGGCCTCCCATTCGGTGACCTTGTTGGCCCGGGTGAGCACGGCGAGGCGCTTGCCGCGGGCAAAGACAGCGCGGATGTCCGCATTGTCGGCGGTGCTGATGGTGGGAGTCCAGCCGGTGCCGGCCTTCTGGACCGTGCCATTCGGGAGCAAGGAGAGGCCGCTGTAGGTGCCGAGGGCTGTTTCGACCACCGGGCTGTTGGGCTGCCAGTTGCGGGTGCCCCATTCGCGGTAGGTGCTGAGGATGCGGACGAAGGCGGCATTGCTGAAGCGGTAGCCATCGGTGGCATTACCGGTCCGCACCTGATACCGGCCAGTTGTTTCGGCCGTGGCGGTGAATGCATGGGAGGCACTCGTGGCGCCTGGGATGGCCAGGCCGTTTCGATACCACTGCCATTCGAGCGGCTGCGTGCCCGTGGCGGTTGCTGTCAGGGTGACGGCCGTGTTCAGCACCACGTTTTGATCCTGCGGCTGGCTGGTGATCTCGATGCCGGTGGAGAGGTAGCTGAGGGTCACCGGATCACTGAAAACCTGACCGCCCAGGGAGGTGCCGCGCAGGCGGTAGGTGCCCGCGTCGGCAGGGCTGAAGCTGCTGATGCCGAGGGAGGGGCCGGTGATTACCACGGCATCCCCTTTGAGCCATTCCCATGTGACCGGTGGCGAGCCAGCGGGCGGCGTGGCGACCTGCGCATGGACCCAGACGGCCTCACCGGCGGCCACGACGCGGCTGCTCACCGGCTGCACGGTGATCTGCGGCGGAGCATGACGCTGGATGACGAGGAGGCGACCGTTGTCGTTGATCGTCATGTCCACGAGAGGCGCGGTGGATGGGACGGGGGCCAGAGAAAGGCCCAGCGTGGTGCTGGGGCCGCTGATGCTGAAATTTGGCGCTCGTTCAATGAGGCCAGATGTCGAGCAGAAGTAACGGCTGGACCCGTCGGCTGTGTAGCCGCTGATGCCGGTCCTCGTCTCGAGGGGGAACGGGTAACCAGATCCGTTCCAGGTGAAGAGATTGCCGGAAGCATCTCCGGCGGCGCTGAAATGGATGCCGGCGGAGCTGATGAAGATCATGTCAGAACCTTGTGGGAATGGTGCGCTGGAGGTGGGATGGCGCAGCGTGCCGTCTCGCAGCAGGAGAATCGTGTTGGAGCCATCGGTGGCGAGATCGGCGAGGTCTTGGAAGGGTCTGACGGAGGTTTGAGGGATGTAGGGAGTGTCATCGAAGTTGTCCAGGTCCCAGGACACTTCGGTGCCGTCCCGCCGCAGGCAGTAGAGAGTGGAATGATAGGCGGTTTGACTGAGCAAGACAATCGCCACCGCGCCGTGGGTGGCGGGAGGCCCCTCCCGGAGGCGCTGCACAAGACCATAGGAAGCGGTTTTCCAAACTCGCGGAATGCCGTCCGTGCCGATACCTGCTGCCCAGTTGCCCCAGCCGGAATCCATCCGGGTGGCCACGTCCACCATGGCGGGCAGCGGCGTGGATGGCACTGCCATGTAGCGACCATCTTGGAGGCTGGTGACATCGATCACATGAAGACCGCCGCTGGAATCGATGGCGAGATTGGCATCGCCGCGGCCGAGGGCCAGCAGGGGCCCAGGCACGCTGGTCATGGCGGTTTCCTGGTAGTTTGGTGTTGGATGCCAGGCGATGAGCTGGCCGGGATGGCGCACGAGGGTCATGCTGGACCATTTCTCCTCGCTCGCGGTGCGCACACGGCAGTGATACACGCCCTCGGTGCCGCGGGTGAGGGGCGGAATGTTCAGAGTGGCACTGGTGGCCCCGGCGATGGGGCGGGTGCCGATGTGCCACTGGTAGCTGATCGCTGAAGAGGCGGTGGCCGCGATGCTCAGGCTGCCGGACTGGTTGGGGACCAGCGGCAGGGTGGCGGGCGGCTGCTGGGTGATGGTGAGGCTGCCGGTGCCCAGGGTGACCACGCCAGGAGCCGTGGTCACGGTCCCGCCGATGTTGGAAATCGTGACGGTGTAGCTGCCCGCCTCGGCAGGGGTGGCGTTCGACACGGTGAAAACGGGCAACGTGGCTCCCGGGATGATCTGGCCATCCTTGAGCCATTGATATGTCATGGCCGAATCGCTCCGTGCCGCGATGCTGAGGGTAAAAGGTGATCCGGCGGGCAAGGTAAGGTTTTGCGGGGACTCGATGATCTGTGGTTTCGGGGTGGCGATCAAGCCGACGGCGAAGGAGGAACTGCCATCCGGGCTGATCAGCGTGGTGGCATCGACCATGGGCTGCATGGAGGCCGGCGGCAGGTGCAGGCCGTGGCCGGGTTCATTCCGCCCCCAACGGGCCAGCGTGCCGTCCGCCCGGATTGCCATGGCCTGGCTGCCGGAGGCGGAGATTCGGGCCACGCCACTGAGACCGGCCGGTGGCGTCGTTTCACCGTAAAGACTGCTGCCCCAGCCAGTCACCGTGCCGTCCGCGAGCAGAGCGAGTGAAAAATCATCCCCGGCGGCCACCTGAACCACATTCGCGAGGCCGGCGGGCACGCTGCATTCATCCGAGCCATTGTCGCCAAACGCCGTGACCGTGCCATTTTCGAGCAGGACGAGGTGGTGGTCCTTGCCAGAGGAGATGGCGGTGGCGGTGGTGATGCCCGGCGTGGTGATCGCGGTGCCGGTGGTGAGCGACCACCAGACGACGGAGCCATTGGCCTGGAGGATCAGCCCGCGATCCACCTTGTCCATCTGCACATCGAGAGCCGTGGTGTGGGCGGCCACCGGCACGTTTTGGGTCGAGGTGGGCGACAGCGTCCGCCAACCGCTAACCACTCCCTGCTCGTTCAGGGTGAGGTATCGGCTGCCGCGGCAGGCAGCCCGCAGTCCCGAAAAGCTCGCCGAGAAGTTGCTGGTGCGGAAATAACCACCGGAGGGACTGCCGCGGGCTCCGCGAGCCTCGAAAACCCTCGTTTGAAGGTTGTAGAGGTAATAAGGTTCCCCGCTGCTCCAGGCACCGACGGAGAGTCCAGTGGCGTTTTCCCAATCACCCGTCACCGTGTCCCAAGCGACAGCCTTGTAAGGCATGGCGACCATCACAAGCCAGCTGAGCGTGGAGCCGACGCTGTTGGTCATGCGCACCCGATACAGGCCCTCGACCCCCGGTGTGCCGCCTTCGATGGCCAGCGTGGCCGCGGTGGCACCGGGCAGATCACGCCCGTTGCGCTGCCATTGGTAGGTGATGGCTCCGCCATTCGAGGTGGCGGCCACGCTGAGCTGGCCGGTGGCATTGGGGGGCAAAAACAGGCTGGTGGGCTGGGTGGTGATCACCGGGCTTGTCATCACCGTGAAGGTGAAAGGATCACTCTGCGCATAGGGAGAACCTGCCGGGTGCAGGGCGTTGCGGACGCGGACCGACCAGGCGCCGGAAAGATCTCCGGAGACGGTGCTGAGCAAAAGAGCGGCCCCGTTCCGGGTGGCATAGAAGGAGTTGCCGTAATACCAACTGGTGACCACAGGGCCAGGGCGGCAACGGGCTTGGATGCTGAAGGTCGCGTTAGCACCTTGGTTGACCGCCACATTCTGCGGCTGCTGGGTGATCACAGGCACGGAGGGTTTCGCCATCGTCACCGCCACCGCGTCCTCACCGCGGCTCCAGAGGCCGCAGGTCACCGCCGGGGTGATGGTGGCAGGCACGGTGCGGAAGTCCGGCCAGCCGCTCTGGCCTGTTCCATGCTCGCCCCAGCAGGTCACCACGCCGGCCGCATTCACCGCGAAGGCGCTGCGTTGGGAGGCGGAGATGGTTTGAATGCCGGTCAGGCCTGCCGGGAGGGTCGTTTGCCCGGCCGAGTTGCTGCCCCAAGCGGTGACGGTGCCATCCTGCTTCAAAGCGAGGCTGAAATCATCACCGGCCGCCACGGCCACCACGTTCGTGAGACCCGCGGGCACGCTCGATTCACCGGCGGAATCATCTCCTAGTGCCACCACCGTGCCATCGAGCAGGCGCAGCAGGTGATGATCCTTGCCGGACGCGATGGAAGCCACGGCTCCGAGTCCCGCAGGCACGCTCAAGACCGCTCCATCGCTCAAATTCCATCGTGCCAGCCCGCCACCTGTCAGCAGAGCCAGCCCCTCCTGCTCGCTCAGGCTGATGGCTGCGACGTTTTGGAGTGCGGCAGGCACTGGCAGCGAGCGGCCCGTGCTCTGGCCGGGATCACGCTCCCAGGCCATCACACGGCCGTTGTTTTGCAAAGCAAGCGCACGATCCCCGCGGGACGCCACCCGCACCCACACATTGCTCAGGGTGCCGGGTGGCGGGGAGGGAGGCAGGCTGGTGGCCGGCCAAGGCTGGCCGCCGTGGAGCACCTCATCCGGGCGGATGGTCAGCAGATTGTAGGAGGTGCTCACCGCGTAGCCGGCCTCGCCGCTGGAGAGGGCGATCACCGCATTGCTGGAGGCATTCCACGGCAGCGCCGAAACCCCGTCCCGCCAGCTATCCAGCCACAGGTGCGTGCTCACAGGCATCAGCCGGCTGTGAAGCGTGGCATTCGCATCGGTGATCCGAAGCTGGTAGAGCCCTGGCGAGGTGGTGACATTCACGGCGATCGAATTGGCCGTGGCTCCCGCCACCGGCTGCCCGTCCCGGAACCATTGATAGCTCAACGTGCCAGCCGAGGCGGTGGCGGTGACCGTCAGCGTGCCGCTGGTGTTTTCTGCGGCGGACAAGAAGCCCGAACTCTGCGTGCTGATGCTCGGCCCCGGCAGCACCGTGAGCGTGGCCGGCTGGCTGGTGATGGTTTGAGCGCCGTTTGACACCTGCAGCGTGTAATCACCGGCATTCGCGCTCGTCAGTCCGGTCAGGTAGGTCAGCGTGTAAGTGCCGGTGGCAAGGTCCTGGGAACTATTCGCCACAATCTGCCCGTTTCGATACCAATAGAAGCTCGTCGGCACTGGAAAACCGGTCACGCGGGCCACAAAACTCACGCCTTCACTCGTCTGGATGGTCTGGCTCTGCGGATGCTGGGTGAACGTGAGCCTCTCATGCGCCACGAGGCCCACTCCCGCCGCCAAATTGATGGTGCTCAGTCGATGCACAGCCGCGGCGATCAGGGGCCGCGTGCCTGCGGGCAACGTCGTCAAATCAGGACTCCCGGCAGCACCGCTGCCCCAAGTGGCGAGGGAGCCGTCCGCCTTCACCACCATCGCCATGCCGCCGCTGGCCGCGATGGTGCGCACGGTGCTGAGGCCTGCCGGGACGTTGCACTGGCCTTCCACATTCCGTCCCCAGGCGGTCACGGTGCCGTCACTTTTCAAAGCCAGGCTGAAATGATCCCCGGCGGCGATATCCACCACATTCACCAGCCCGGCTGGCACCTGGCATTCGCCCTCCGTGTCATCGCCCCAAGCCGCCACCGTGCCGTCCGCACGCAGCGCCAGGTGGTGATCAAGGCCGGAACTCACCCGTGCCACATTCGAAAGCCCCGCCGGCGAGGCCTGCAAGGCTCCCGTGACGACATCCCAGACCAGCACGGAGCCATCGGTCTTCACCGCCACGGCCTCCGTGCCCCCCAAACCCACTCCCAGCACCTCCTGCTGGGCGGCCCCAGGCACCGGGAAAGGCTGCGCCGTCTTGGTTCCAAAGAGGACAATCACGTCCGGTGGGGTGATGGATGCCCAACTGCTCACCGCACCGTCGCCACTCACGGCCAAACAGCGGTTGCCACGGGCTGCCGCCTGCACCACACCGGTCAGTGAACTCGGCACAGCAGGTGTGTCGGTGAAGGAAAAAGGTCCGGAGCCAGTAGGCTGCCGGATGCCTGCCATACCGCCACCACTCAGGATCACCCAATGCGGATCGCCTGCTGAAAAGCCGAGCACGGCCGTGCTCACCCCGAGGGACAACGAAGCCGACACACCATTTCGCCAATTGGTGAGCGAGGCCGCACGGGCCACCAGGCTTCGTTGGCTGAAACGCGTGCCGTTGTCATCCGTCACCCGTAGCATCCATACGCCCTCATGCTGCACAGGATCAAATCCAGCCACCTGCAAATCGGCCGTGGTGGCTCCGGGCACCGCCAGGCCGTTTCTCAGCCATTGAAACTGCGCCGAGCCCGTCGTCACGGCCTCCGTGTCGAGCGTGAAGGCGTCTCCCGCATACATCGCCACGGAGGCTGGTGGTTGCAGCGTGAGATAAGGAGCAGGCGTGATCGCCACCGTCACCGCCGTCGTCGTCTGGCTGCCATCCGCCGCCGTGGCGGTCACGGTGTAGCTGCCTGAATCAGACATCTGGGCCAAAGGCACCTCATAAACCGCCGAAGTGGCTCCCGGGATGTCCGCGTCGTTTTTTTTCCATTGATAGCTGATCGCGAAATTGCTCGTGAAACCTCCCACCAGTCTCAAACGGTCGCCTTGACGCCCCGAGAAGCCTTGTGGAGCCGTCACGAGCCGCAGGCCGTCCGCCCGCAGGCCCAGTGCAAAACTCGACGTCGTCACCGACCTCCCCGCGGTGCTGTAAACTGCCTCCGCAGGCACCGGGGACAGTGGGAATTGATAACCGATTAAATAAACGGCTATCGAAGCCTTCCAAACCGCTGTCGTGCCATCTGCCTGGAAGGCAAAAAAGTCTTCATGCGAACCCGAAATGGCCTGCACGCCGCTCAGCAGTGCCGGGTCGGCGCCGGCCTGCCGTGCTCCGCCCCAGCTCACCAGGGTGCCGTCCGTTTTCAGCGCCACATGGGTGGAACTGCCAGCCGCGACCGCGGCCACATCCGTGAGGTCGGCGGGAACCGCGGGCGGATTCACCCCCCAGGAGATGACGGAGCCATCCTCCTTTACCGCCACATGGTTGTTCATGCCGGAAGAAATTCCGCGCACCCCTGACTGCACCGCTGGAGTGGAACTCGCCGCCGAGGTAAAGGACCAGGCGTAAACCTCTCCGCTCTGCGTCAGTGCCAGCGCCTCACCGCCCGAGGTCATCGACACGGCCTTCACTCGCGTGCTGGAGAGGGCCGGATGCACGCTCGGTGCCGCTGTCGCCGTGTCCACCAATACGCCAGCGCCATTGTAGGCCGTGGGCCGCCACAGCACCACCTGGCCGTCACTGCGAAGGCCGATCAGAGCACCGTTTCCACCAGCCACCTGCACCAGATTCACAGCTTCGGCGGGATAGCCAGTCGTCGGCAGCGGCGTCGGAAAAAAGTCCGGGTTCGAGGTGGGCAGCATCTGCGTGGAGATGACACCGCTTTCCAGCAGCAAAAACTCCCCCGGACTGCCTCCTCCTTCCACCAACGCCACCGCTCGCACTGTGCCACCGTTCCATCCCAGCACCTGCCCTAGTGCCCCGCTGCTCCACGCCACCGGACCGCTGCGCAGTGCCACCCGGCACAAATGGCTGAAAACCGCCCCATCATCATCTGTCACCCGGCATTGGTAGATGCCTGCGTTCGCGTTCGTGACGAGCCCCGCCGTGTAGGTCGCCGCCGTGGCTCCTGCAACGGGTGCATGATTCCGGAACCACTGATAAGAAATCGTGCCCGCTCCTGTCGCGGTCACGCTCAATTCTGCCGTTTGATCCTGCCCTACCGCTAAAACGGGCGGTGGCTGGCTGGTGAAGGCCACAGTGCCCGAGGCCTGCGGGATCGCCAGCAGCGGCAGCAGGCAGATGAAGAGGGTGAAGCAAAAGCGCATGGCTGGCGCAGGGTAAGAGCCTTCCTTTGTGAGGAGAATGGACCTTCAGGGTAGGCAATTTTAGCACCTGGCGTCAACGGCTTATTTGATGGCGGGCTTCGCGGGTGCTTTGGCACTCGTGAGTTCACGCGGCGGTGCATTGCCGAGGGTTGGCACATCCGGCAGTTTCAGCGTGAAAAGGTAGGCGATGATGTCCCAGCGCTGCTCGGGTGTGAGCGTGGCCTCAAAGCTGATCATCGGCGTGCCATTCAGGCCGGTGGCGAGCACACGGTAGATGTCCTCGGGACGATCACCGCAGCGCAGATGCGGCTGGCGGAGGTCGGACGGGCGTGCGGGCTGCTCCCACAGGTCTATTAAACCGGCCACGGCAGGTCCTTTGCCATCGGCCTCTGTGCCATGACAAGCCACGCAGGTGGTTTGGAAGAGCGTTTTGCCCTTCACGGCGTGCTCGGCCTTCGTGGCGGCTTCTTTGAACCACGCGGGCTCGGCGGGGAAGGTCAGCGGTTCGGCATAGTTTTCTGCTTTGCGCCAGCGGCGTGAAAAGGACTTCACATACTCGATCACATTCGTGACGTCTTCGTCCGTGAGCTGGGAGAACATGCCCATCGCCGTGCCGGTGAGGCCGTGCTTGATGGTGTGGCGCAGATCGTCCTCGGTGGGCAGCGTGCCGAAGGGTGTGGTGCGGAACTTGAACATGCCTTCGCGAAACGAACGCGGCCGCGGGACGAGCGTGGGTGCCATCTCGCCCTTTCCATCACCACGCGGGCCGTGGCAGACGATGCAGTTCCGCTCGAAGATATACTTGCCCTCCATGTAGCGGTTGAAATCCAGCGTCAGCGGCTCCGCGGCGAGGGTGCAGGTGGCAGTGAGAAGCAGGATGGCGGCGGAAAGATGCATGCGGGTGGCAACTTTGGCATCGGTTAACGTGCCGTCGCCTGCCGGTAGTTCGCCGATGTGGCGTTCCATCGTGCGAGAATTGCGCCTGCGGCTCACTCCTCCATCACACGCACCGCCAGACGGCGCATGAACTGCCGCTCCGAGAAGCGGTTTACCCGCGTGAAGGCCTCGTCGAGATTGCGCAGGATGCGCAGCAGGATGGCGTTCACACTGGCGGGCTCGCGCACGAGATCCTCCATCGCCGGATTCGAGGTGGGATGATGCTTCGCCACGCTTTCGGCATCCATGAACTTGCCGCGATTGAAGCAGTCCACGAGCCACTCTTTGCCATCCACCTGCACGCGGGCGAGGAAGTGGCCGGGGAAATTGCAGCCGCCGATGTCGAGTCCGAAACGCTGGCCGATGAAGCGGTAGATGCTGCACAGGCTGAGCGGATTGCCGAGACCGGTCTCGATGACCCAGAAGAGATTGCTGTTCAGCGGCGAGTAGTAGTCCTTCGTGTTGCCGCGGAAGCGGGTGATGCCGCCGCGTTGGGCGAAGAGCCACTCGGCGAGCTCGTGGGCGTTCATGCGGCCGCCTTCTTCGAAAGCCACGCGTGCCAGCGTGTCCAGCTGCAGGCCGAGATCACCCGGCTGCGTCTTCCAGCCATCAATGAAGGCAGAAATCTGGCTCATGCCTTCTTCGAGCTGCGCGGTGGCACCTTCCAGCCAGCGCCAGCGCATCCAGATTTCCTCCATCTCCGCACGGCGGGCCGGCTCCAGCAGCTCGGCCACGGTCTGCTCCTCCTCGGGCGTGAGCGGCTCCTCGAGCAGCTCCAAAAACTGCGGCAGCTCGCGGCGCATGCCGGTGAGCTCCTTCCGCACGGCCTCACGCACCACCTCGGACTCGTCATCGAGCAGTTTACGGAGGTGGTTGAGCTGGAGCACGCCGGGCATGACGGCGTGATAGCATTTGATGAAGGCGGCAGGCAACAGGGAAGTGCGTCACGCTTTGACCCTCGCTTGACCTTGAGCCTCATCGCTGCTCTCGCTAACCCCGACCTCCATGACCGCCCGCGACCTCCTCACCCTCACGAAATTCCGCCTCAGTGCGCTCGTGATCGTGACCACGTTTGTCGGCTTCTGGCTACGGGCACCGCGACCGCTCGATCTGTGGCTGCTGGTGCACACGATCCTCGGCAGCACGCTCGCGGCCTTCGGCGCGGCCGTCTTCAACCAGCTCATGGAGATCGAGCCGGACAGCCGCATGCAGCGCACGGCGGACCGGCCGCTGCCCTCCGGCCGCGTGAGTCCTTCCGCGGCCTTCGGGTTGGGCTGGTTCCTCAGCGCCGTGGCGCTCATCCACCTCGCGAATCGCGTGAATGTGGAGGCCGCGGCCCTTACGGCGGCCACGCTGGCGGTGTACCTCTTTATATATACCCCGCTGAAGCGGCAAAACGCCATCAACACGCTCGTCGGGGCCGTTTCGGGTGCTTTGCCGCCGCTGATCGGCTGGGCGGGCGCGGCCGGGCCGGCCACCAGCATCACGCCCTACTTCCGCTGGCAGCTCATGCTGGAGCCGGGTGCGATCTATTTGTTCATGCTGCTCTTCCTCTGGCAGCTCCCGCACTTCCTGGCCATCAACTGGATGTATCGCGATGAGTATCGCAAAGGCGGCTTTGTCATGCTGGCGAACGAGGACGAGCACGGCGCGAAGACCTCGCGGCATGCGCTTGCCTATGCCATCGCCACTTTGCTGCTGATGCTGTATCCCGCCTACACCGCCACGGTGAGCCTGGCGTGGTTTTTGCCGCCGGCGCTGCTGCTCAGTGGCTGGCTGGGATGGCTGGCGCTGCGCTTCAACCGCCAGCCGGAGCGTGCCTCGGCACGAAAGCTCTTCTTTTGCACGCTGGCCTATCTGCCGCTCATTTTGATCGTCACCGTGGTGGCCTGGAAACGCTGATCCAAAGGCCGTTTTCCCTCGTAACCTATCCGCTCCATGTCCGAACCCTCCTCACCGCCCGCCAAACAACCGCTGAATCCGTGGTCCATCTGGATCCCGATCATCATGGTGATGCTGGGCATCGTCGTCTTCTACAACTGGCTCATCTTTCGCCAGCGCCAGGAGATGGACCGGGTCAAGGCGGAGGCCGCCGGGGCGCCGTCACGCCCGCCGATCATGAGCCGCCTTTCGAGCGATCTGGAACTCACCGAGCGCAGCGGCAAAAAAGTACACCTCGCCGAGCTCAAAGGCAAAATCCTCGTCACCTCGTGGGTCTTCACTCGGTGCACTCGCGGCTGCTCCGCGGTCACCTCCTTGATGAAGAAGCTCTACGACGAGTTCGCCGATCATCCCGAGATCCACTTCCTGTCCTTCTCGCTCGATACCGACGACACGCCCGAGATGCTCTCGAAGTTCGCCAACAACTTCAGCATCCCCGACGATGCCCGCTGGTGGTTCCTCAGCGGCGAAAAGAAAGCCGTGCGCGACTACATGACACGCCAGTTCGGCTTCCGCGCCGTCGAAGACATGCCCGAGAAGGACCGCCTCGGCCCCGATGACAAATACATCCACGACCTGCGCATCGCCGTCGTCGATCACCAAGGCCACGTCCGCCGTCTCGAAGACGTCATGAATGCCGATCCCACCACCGCGAAGTATTGGAACGACCAGATCCGCCGCGACCTCCGCTGGCTGATCGACTACCGCGAAGGCAAAGTGAACTGACCCAGCAGCGGAGTGATGGAGTCATGGATGGATGTGACCCAGACCTCCACTACTCCAAAACTCCACCACTCCATTTCTCCCGCCCCATGACCGTCCTCGAACTCCCCAAAGTTTACACGCTCTTCAACGCCTGCGCCCTGCTGCACATCATCCTGGGCCTCGTCATGATCAAAATGGGCCAGCGGAAGGCTCACATCGCCAGCATGATCATCGCGCTACTGTTCTCGACCGCGTTTCTCGGCTGCTACCTCTATTATCATTACCACGCCGGGCATGTGAAGTTCGCCGGCACTGGCATGACGCGGCCGATTTACTTCACCATCCTCTTCAGCCACATCCCGCTGGCCATCCTGAACCTGCCGATGATCATCATGACCGTCGTGCCGGCATTGCGGAACCGCTTCGACAAACACAAGCGCATGGCGAAATGGACCGTGCCCGTCTGGCTCTACGTCTCCGTCACCGGCATCATCGTCTATCTGATGTGCTACGTCTGGTATGGGCCGCCGATCCGTCCGTGAGCCAGTTCAGGCACCAAACTGCCGCCAGAACATCACCACCGATATCACCAGACCGATCAGCGTGATCAACTGTCGCACGCGACGCGGCTCGATGCGCTGGGAAAAATGAGCACCTAGATAATACCCGACCAATGCACCCGCCGTCAGCGCCAGCGCCTGCGGCCACTGCACCATCCCGGCGGCGATGAACCACACCGCGGCCACGACATTGATCAGGCTACCGAGCAGGTTTTTCAGCGCGTTCATCTCGTGGATGTGCGTCATGCCCATGAAGCCGAATGAGGCCAGCATCAGGATGCCGATCCCTGCACCGAAAAAGGCTCCGTAGATCGCCACGGGCAGTTGAAGGGCGAGGGAGAACCAAATCGTGCTGCGTTGGCTGGTCGCTCCCGGCTTTTTCAGGAAACCCTGCAAAAAGAACAGCACCGTGGCGAACAGCACCAGGAAGGGCACCAGCTTTGAAAACTGGTCATCACTCGTCTGGGTGAGCAGCCAGCTCCCCAGCGCCGCGCCCGCCGTGCCCACCGGGATGAACCAGCCGAGCCATTGTCGCACCGCCTTCAAATGATGGCGGAAGCTCACGATGCTGCTCGACGTGCCAATGACGAGGCCCACCGTGCTCGTGGCATTCGCCGCCACCGGCGGCACGCCGCACATCAGCAGCACTGGAAAGGTCAAAAGCGTGCCTCCGCCCGCCACGGCATTCACCGCCCCCGCCGCGCATCCGGCGGCGCTGAGGGCAAGAGCATCGAAAAAGGTCATTGAGATGCTTTTGGGTGCTTTCAGGCCTTTTCGCCAGCGGAAGGTGAGCGGGCGTTAGAAGTCAGACGTGAGACGTGAGAATTAAGACGTGCCACGTCTGACCTCTCACTTCTAACTTCTCACCTCTTACTTTGTGTGTTTTAGCCTCCTCATGGACCTCGCCAATGTCATCGACCTCTGCCTCAGCCTGCCCGGAGCCGAGGAAACACAGCCCTTTGGGCCCGACGTGCTCGTGTATAAAGTCGGCGGCAAGATGTTTGCCGCCACCGCCCCGGAGGACTACCCCGCCCGCATCAATCTCAAATGCGATCCCGAACGCTCCCTGGAGCTTCGCGATCAATACGACGCCATCCAGCCCGGCTGGCACATGAACAAGAAGCACTGGAACACCCTCGTCCTCGACGGCTCCGTGCCTCCCAAGCTCATCCGCGAACTCGTCCAGCACAGCTACGACCTCGTCGTGGCCTCCCTCCCCGCCAAATCGCGGCCGAAGGCGGGCTTCAAGACCTCAGGGGTGAAGTGCTCATCACCGGTTGCACGTGCTGCTCGGAGACGAGCGTGACGAGCAGATTGTTTACCATGGTGGCCTTCGCGGCAGGATCCAGCTGCACGATCCCATCGGACTCCAGTTTCTTGAGAGCCATTTCCACCATGCTGATTGCGCCATCCACGATGGTCTGTCGTGCAGCGATCACGGCCTGGGCCTGCTGGCGGCGCAGCATCGCCTGGGCGATCTCAGGGCTGTAAGCCAGATGACTGAGCTGGGCTTCAATGATTTTAACTCCGGCTGTTTCGCAGCGCTCCTGCAATTCAGATCGCAGCTTTTCAGCCACTTCTTCGGGATGGCTCCGCAGGGAGATCTCACCTGGATTGTGCGGCTCGTAAGGGAAGTGGTTCGCCAGATGACGCAGCGCGGTCTCGCACTGGAGATGGACAAAATCCGTGCAGTGCTCCACCTCGAAGGCGGCTTTGGCCGAGTCCACCACGTTCCAGACGACGACAGCGGCAATCTCGATGGGGTTTCCATGCGCTTCGTTCACTTTGAGCTGCTCGCTCTGGAAGTTCGTGATGCGGAGGGAGACGTTTTGTCGGCTCGTGAGCGGGTTGATCCACCAGAAGCCATTGCGTGTGAGGCTGCCACAGTACTTTCCAAACAAGGTCAGCACGGTCGCTTGATTCGGGGCGACCACGGCAAAGCCCTTGAACACCAAAATCAGGACCAGTGCTGCCGGCACGATGGCTGCGACCTTGAGGTCGCGAAAGTTTGCGGCCATCACTCCACCACAGGCAAGCAGGAGCAGGAGAATGGGGATACCGGGCAAGGCAAAGGCTTCTCGTTCTTTCATGACAACTGGCGGTTAAGGCAGAGTACTGAACGGGTTGGCTGACTTCTCGTCAACAAGAGTGGCGAGAATATACAGGCAGGGCGGCACCGGTGGTCCGGAGGGCTGCGTTGGCCATCCTAGGGGAAAGGACTGTTTTCCAGTGTGCCCTCCCGCAAAGCCAAAAAATAGGTGTCAAACCTGCTCTCATGGCTACATCTCCGCCTCCCTCGACTTCCCCTGCAATGAACACCCCTCAGACCTTCACCACCGGCTCCGGCTCTTCTGGCAAATTCTACTCCCTTCCCGCCCTCGAACAGGCGGGCATCGGCAAAGTCTCGAAGCTGCCGGTTTCCATCCGCATCGTGCTGGAGTCGCTCCTGCGCAATCTGGACGGCAAGAAGGTCACCGAGGCCGATGTGAAGAATCTGGCGAACTGGAACGCGAAAGCGCCCGGCGAGTATGAAATCCCCTTCACCGTCGCTCGCATCGTGCTGCAGGACTTCACGGGCGTGCCGCTTCTCGTCGATCTGGCTGCCATGCGCTCGAAGGTGAAGCAGCTCGGCAAGAACCCGAAGATGGTCGAGCCGCTGGTGCCCGTCGATCTCGTGGTGGACCACTCGGTGCAGGTCGATTTCGCCGGCACGCAGCAGGCGCTGAATCAAAACCTCGCGCTGGAGTTTGAGCGCAACAAGGAGCGCTACCAGTTCCTGAAGTGGGGCGAGCAGGCCTTTGATACCTTCAAAGTCGTGCCTCCCGGCATCGGCATCGTGCATCAGGTGAACCTCGAATACCTCGCGAAGGGCGTGCTCGAAAAAGACGGCGTGTATTACCCGGATTCGCTCGTCGGCACGGATTCGCACACGACGATGATCAACGGCCTCGGCGTCGTCGGTTGGGGCGTGGGCGGCATTGAGGCCGAAGCTGGCATGCTCGGCCAGCCGGTGACCTTCCTCGTGCCGGAAGTGGTCGGCGTTTACCTCACCGGAGCGCTCAAAGAAGGCGTCACCGCGACCGACCTCGTGCTCGAAGTGACTCAGAAACTCCGCAAGCTCGGCGTCGTCGGCAAATTCGTCGAATTCTACGGCCCCGGCGCGGTCAGCCTGCCCGTGACCGATCGTGCGACCATCGCAAACATGGCGCCTGAGTATGGCGCGACGATGGGTTTCTTCGGCGTGGACGAAGAAACCGTCGCCTACCTGCGCGGCACCGGCCGCAGCGAGGAGCTTTGCAAGACGGTCGAGGCCTACTACAAAGCACAGGGCATGTGGGGCATCCCCACGGAGAAAGGCAGCATCGAATTCACCACCGAGATGGAGATCGACCTCAGCGGCGTCGTGCCCTGCGTGTCCGGTCCGAAGCGTCCGCAGGATCGCATCGAGGTGCCCGCTTTGAAGACGAAGTTCCGCGACCTGCTCGGCGCGGATGTGAAGGCCGGTGGTTTCGGCAAGGCGGAGTCCTTCAAGCCCGCCGAAGTCGTCGTGAACAGCAAGGCCGATGTCAAAGACACCATCACCGACGGCTCCGTGCTCATCGCCGC
The DNA here is from genome assembly GCA_016795465.1 of Verrucomicrobiaceae bacterium. GTDB lineage: Bacteria > Verrucomicrobiota > Verrucomicrobiia > Verrucomicrobiales > Verrucomicrobiaceae > Prosthecobacter. The sequence continues at coordinate 176,251 of JAEUHK010000085.1, forward strand.
CATCACGAGCTGCACGAACACGTCCAATCCGAGCGTCATGCTCGCCGCCGGTCTCCTCGCGAAGAAAGCGAACGCGAAGGGCCTCACCGTGAAGCCTTCCGTCAAAACCAGCCTCGGCCCAGGATCACGCGTCGTGACCGATTACCTCACCAAGACCGGCCTCCAGGTCGAGCTCGACAAGCTCGGCTTCCAGACCGTCGGCTACGGCTGCACCACCTGCATCGGCAACTCCGGCCCGCTCGACGCCGGCATTGAAGATGTCGTCAAAGGCCAGGACGTCGTCGCCGCCTCCGTGCTTTCCGGGAACCGCAACTTCGAGGCCCGCGTGCATCAGAGCATCAAGGCGAACTTCCTCATGTCGCCCCCGCTCGTCGTCGCCTACGCCATCGCCGGCACCGTCGATATTGATTTGAGCAAAGACGAACTCGTGAAGGGCAGCGGCGTCTATTTGAAGGACATCTGGCCCACGCTCAAAGAAGTGCGCGATGCCATGGAGTCCGCGCTTTCGCCCGACGTCTTCCGCAAGCTCTACACCGACTTCGCTTCGCAGAATCCGAAGTGGAACGAGATCCAGGGCAGCATCGGCGAGGTCTTCGAGTGGGACGGCAAATCGACCTACATCCAGCATCCGCCCTTCTTCGCCGACTTCAGCATGACCCCCGGCGACATCGTGGAAATCAAAGGTGCCCGCCCGCTCGGCATCTTCGGTGACAGCGTCACCACCGATCACATCAGTCCCGCTGGTGCGATCAAGAAAGCCAGCCCCGCAGGCCGGTTCCTCACCGAAAACGGCGTCACGCAGGCCGATTTCAACAGCTACGGCAGCCGTCGCGGCAATGACCTCGTCATGACCCGCGGCACCTTTGCCAACGTGCGCATCAAGAACCTCATGCTCGGCGGCAAAGAAGGCGGCGACACCTTGTTGCAGCCCGCAGGCACCGAAATGAGCATCTACGACGCCGCCGAGGCCTACAAGGCCGCCGGCACGCCCACGATCGTCATCGGCGCGGAAGACTACGGCATGGGCTCCAGCCGCGACTGGGCCGCCAAAGGCACTCGTTTGCTCGGCGTGAAAGCTGTCATCACGAAGAGCTTCGAGCGCATCCACCGCAGCAACCTCGTCGGCATGGGCGTCCTGCCCTGCAACTTCAAGAACAAGGCCGACTATGACAAGGTCAAGGACCTCGCCGATGCCACCTTCGACATCCTGGGCCTCAGCAACGACTTCAAGCCCATGAGCGAAGCCACCCTCCGCGTCCACAAGTCCGACGGCAGCACCTTCGACATCCCGCTCGTCGTCCGCATCGACACCCCCGTCGAAATCGACTACTACCGCGCCGGCGGCATCCTGCCGTATGTGCTCGCGCAGATCCTGCGTGCGAATGGCTAAGCCGTAGAACGAGTTTTCCAACTCGTTCCTCCGAACTCCTCACCAAACCCGGCAGACCGAAAGGCTGCCGGGTTTTTCTTTGCTTGGAATCATCCGAGACGCCGGACAAACTCGCCCCATGAGCACCTCCACTGTCTTCCCCATGATTCCCGCCGCCAGCAAGTCGCTGTGGTTCTTTGCGATCATCAGCCTGGTGCTCCTTGCTGGCATCGTGCTGATGATCTGGCTCGCGTGGTCGATGCAAAACGTGCGCTTCACCGTCTCCAACGAAGGCCTCCGCATCCAAGGCGATCTCTATGGCCGCCTGATCCCGCTCAAGTCGCTCAAGCTCGATGAAGCCGTCGTCACCAACCTCAACACCGACACGGATCATCAGCCCACACGCCGCACCATGGGCACGGGATTGCCCGGTTATGCCGCTGGCTGGTTCAAACTGCGCAATGGCATGAAAGCGCTGCTCTACGTCACCGACCGCACCCGCGTCGCCCGCATTCCCACCACCGAAGGCTACACCGTCATGGTCAGCGTGAGTGCCCCAGCTGCCTTGATCGCCGAACTGCGCGGTCGCTCAGAGGCGTTGTGACTATGAAGCACGCTTTCGTGAAAGGCGTCATATGCTCGGTGATGGTCTTGGTGCGCGATTGCCGCGTTGCCGTGCACTTATCCGACCGTTGGTTGTGTTGATCTTCACGCTCGGCGCTCCACGGGACGGCCAGCACCATTTCGAAAGCGCTTCCGACTGTAATGAGCGATGAACGCGATGAACGCGATGAACGCGATGAACGCGATGAACGCGATGAACGCGATGAACGCGATGAACGCGATGAACGCGATGAACGCGATGAACGCGATGAACGCGATGAACGCGATGAACGCGATGAACG
>JAEUHK010000016.1 GCA_016795465.1 Verrucomicrobiaceae bacterium
GGCGGCGTGACGAAAGGCCGCGCGTGGATGGTTTACGATCACGACACGATGCGCGTGGCCGCCGCGAGCACCGGCGCGTTTGTGGACTGGAAAGGCATCGCCTTCGATGGCAGCCACGGCACGCACACGAGCCTCATCGGCGAAAAACAGTTCGTGTTGCCGGTCGAGCCTGGCTGGAGCCTCACGAGTGACTTTGAAGACACACGCAGCACGGCCAAAGATGGCAAAAAATACGGCCCCGTGGCTGGTTTGCGCTTTCTGGGTCTCTACAAGCATCAAAACCAAAGTGTGATCGCCGCGAGCATTCATGGCACGCGTGTGCTCGAATCGCCCGCATGGATGGATTACGGTTCCACGCCGATCCTCGTGCGCACTTTGAACGTCGCCGAGGCCAAACAGCCGCTTTTTCTTCGCGTGGCACCAGAAAGCGTGAATGTCGTTTTGAAGGGCGAAGGCGAGTTGAAGCGCGATAAGGGCTTTTGGGTCGCCAAACTGGCTTCGGGGTCTCAAACGCGACTTTTCATCTCCCGCGTCGATCCGGCCTCGCTCGACACGATGGCGAAAAACTTCGCCGCGCCGCTCGATCTGGCTCCGCTGACGAAGGGCGCTCCGGCGCAATGGCCGCAAACCGTCACCACGACCTCCGTGGCCGGCAAAGACGATGCAGCCTTCATCGCCGATGACTTTTCACTGCCGGTCGAGAATCCCTTCCAAAGCTGGATGCGTCCCGGAGGCTTTGATTTCACGCCGGATGGCAAAGCGGCCATCGTCGCGATGTGGAATGGCGATGTGTGGCGCGTGGATGGCTTGATGACGAAAGCGCCCGCCACGCTGACGTGGCGTCGGATCGCCAGCGGGCTGTTTCAGCCGCTCGGCGTGAAGTTTCGCGATGGAGATCTCTTCGTCCTTTGCCGCGATCAACTCGCCAAGCTCGTCGATTTGAACGCAGACGGCGAAACGGACTTCATCGAGTGCTTCAACGACGACGCGCAGGTCACCGAGCACTTCCACGAGTTCGCCATGGGCCTGCAAACCGATGCCGCAGGCAACTTCTACTATGCGAAGTCCGGCCGTCATGCCTTGGACAGCGTCATTCCGCAGCACGGCACGCTGCTGAAAGTCAGCGCCGATGGCGCAAAGACCGAAATCCTCGCCACCGGCTTCCGCGCCGCGAACGGCGTTTGTCTGAACGACGACGGCACCTTCTTCGTCACCGACCAAGAAGGCTTCTGGACGCCGAAGAACCGCATCAACCGCGTCAAAGTCGGCGGCTTCTACGGCAACATGTATGGCTACACCAGCGTCACCGACGAATCCGACTCGGCGATGGAGCAGCCGCTCGTGTGGGTGACCAACGACAAAGACCGCAGCCCCGCCGAACTCGTCTGGGTGCCGAAAAACACGTGGGGCAATCTCGGTGGCTCATTGCTCAATCTCAGCTACGGCACCGGCCGCGCCTTCATCATCCCTCACGAAGAAGTGAACGGAAAATGGCAAGGCGCGGTGTGCGAACTGCCCATGCCCGCCTTCGCCACCGGCATCATGCGCGGTCGCTTCGGCAGCGATGGAGCCCTCTACACCTGTGGCATGTTCGCCTGGGCCGGCAACGCTACCTCACCGGGTGGATTTCACCGCATCCGCCGCGGCACGCAGCCTGCGCAAGTGCCGCTGGCGGTGAAGGCGGCTAAGGGTGAGATGAAGGTGACATTTAGTGACCCGATTGACCGGATTGACTGTGCGATGAAGGTCTGGTCCCTGAAGCGCACGAAGAACTACGGCTCAAAACACCACGATGAACACGAACTGGCGATTCGAAACGTGAAACTGAGCGAGGACAAGAAGACCATCACGCTCGACATCCCCGACTTGGCTCCGACTTGGTGCTACGAACTGAAAATAGGTGACCGTGTTCTGCACGGGACGGTTCACGAGTTGAAGTGATTATCACTTCGGCTTGATCTCCAAACCGCTCAGCCACGGCGCGGTGATGGGCGGGGGCATGCCGCCGAAGGGTTGGTAACCTGGGAGCTGGATGACGCTCATGCTGTGCGGCTGGCTGGCGATGAAGAACAAGGTGTCGCCGCAGTCGGTGGTGGTGATCATTTTGGCTTTGTGCTCGTCCGTGGGCTGCACGGGGCGCAGTTTGACCAGCGGGGTGAGTGCCTCGCCAGGAGCGTATTCGCTGAGGATGACGCCGTGGGCGTTGAGCTGCATGCGCGCGGTGAAGAGCAGGCCATGCACGGCCCACTTGCTGGCGGTGTAAGGCACGCCGGCATACGAATCGTAGCCGTGACCAGCCGTTGAAGAGACGACGACGATGCGACCGCCGCTATTCGCGGCCATCGGCTTGGCGACGGCCTGGATCATGTTGACCACGCCGAGAACGTTGATGTCCATGACCTTGCGCCAGCTTTCCTCGCTGGCGATACGCGCAGGATCGGCATGCGCCATGAAACGATCCGGCGTGTTGATGCCGGCGGTGTGGATGAGGGCGAAGGGAACGCCGTATTTGAGCACTTCATCGAGCGCGGTGGCCACGCTGGCGGTGTCGGCCACATCGCAGACGATAGGGAGGATGTTTTTCGACAGCGCGGCTGTTTCTTGGAGCGATTCCAGCGTGCGGCCGAAGATGAAAGTCTTCGCGCCCGCGTCGGCGAAGCGTTTCGCTGCTGCCTGTCCCATGCCGCCGCCACCGCCGGTGACGATCACGATTTTGTCTGTCCAAGTTGGATCCATGCGCGGAGGTTTAGCGAGCGCATGCGGGGCGTCCAGCGGTGGCGATTGGCAAAAATCGCGGCGCAGGCCGCCAAAGCATCCAAGATGACCGGCGGCGGCGCGACATGATGTGCGCACACATGAGCATATCAGTCACCATCCTCGGCGCGGGCGTCATTGGCCTCAGCACGGCGCTTTACTGCGCCCGGCGCGGCATGGCGGTGACGATGATCGATCAAAAGCCGCGACAGCGCGATGGATGCTCGTTTGGGAATGCGGGGATGATCGTGCCGAGTCACTTCATCCCGCTCGCGGCGCCGGGAATGGTCGCTTTGGGCCTGAAATGGATGTGGAACCCGGAATCGCCGTTTTACATCAAACCGCGGCTGGATGTCGATTTGATGAGCTGGGGCCTGCATTTCTGGAAAGCGGCCACGAAGGCCCGTGTCGAGGCCGCCGCGCCTGTTTTGCGCGATTTGGGTCTGCTGAGCCGCGAGTGCTTTGAGACGCTGGGGCTCGATTTTGGGCTCGTGAAGCGCGGATTGCTCATGCTGTGCAAAAAACAGCAGACGCTCGATGAGGAAGCGCACATGGCGGAGAAGGCAAATGCGCTTGGCATCCCTGCGGAGGTGCTCGATGCGAAAGCGACTGCCGCGCTCGATCCCGCCGTGACGATGGACATCTGCGGCAGCGTGTTTTTTCCAAAAGACTGCCATCTCGCGCCCGGAAACTTCATCGCCGCAGTGGAGTCGGAGCTCCTGCGACTCGGTGTGACGTTTCTGTGGGAGACGGAGGTGAGTGGTTTTGAGGTGGAAGGGAGTGCGCTGAGAGCGGTCAAGACGTCAAAGGGTCAAGTCGAAGGTCAAGAAGTCGTGCTGTGCAGCGGTGTGTGGTCAGCGCAGATGGCGAAGGAACTCGATTTGAAACTGCCGATGCAGGCGGGCAAAGGTTACAGCCTCACGCTCGCGAATCCGAAGCAGCTTCCGGAGCTGTGCAGCATCTGCACGGAGGCGCGGCTCGCGGTGACGCCGATGGAGGGCGCGTTGCGTGTCGGCGGCACGATGGAGATGGCGGGCATCGACGAATCGATCACGCAGCGACGCGTGCGCGGTATCACGCGGGCGTTTCCTCAGTATTTCCCGGCGTTTGAAGAAAAGGATTTCGCCGAAGTGAAGCCTTGGAGCGGTCTGCGACCGGTTTCGCCGGATGGCATGCCCTACATCGGCCGCACAAAGCGCTGGAAGAACCTCACCGTGGCCACGGGTCACGCGATGATGGGCCTGAGCCTTGCGCCGGCGACCGGAAGGATCGTGAGCGAGTTGCTTTCGGATGAGAAATCGAGTGTGAAGCTCGGTTTGATGTCACCGGACCGGTTTGCGTGAGTTCAAATCATGTCCGCCTGCGGAAACCCATCGATCTCCAACTCCGGCTCGCCACACGCGGCGGCGATTTGATTGAGCTGGCGGATCTCGTGGCGGGAGAAGAGCAGGCCGTTGTTGCGGGCGCATTTCATGGCCCAGCGGGCTTCGAGTTCGCCAGGGAGGAGGCAGTGTTCGTTGCCGTGGGAGAGGATGTCGGTGATGACGGCTTTGACGTTGCCGGCTTGGGAGAGGCCGCTGGCGAAGGCTCCGCCGGAGAGGGCTTCGGGATGGATGACCTGGAAATAGAAACAGGGCGTTTGCTTGGCACCGGGAACGGGCTCGCGGCCACGAATGGTGGGCAGCGAGCCGCCGATGAGTGCGGCGAACAATTCATCCGCGAGTGCAAGGCCGTAGCCCTTGTGCTGGCCGAAGGGCACGAGCGCGGCGACTTTCGATGGATCGGTGGTCATGCGGCCATCTTTGTCGAGCGCGAGGTCGGGTGGCAGCGATTTGCCCTCGCGTGCGAGCTGCTGCACGCGTCCGAGCGCGATGACAGACGTGGCCCAGTCGATCACGATGGGAAAGCCGACGGCGTCGGTGGTGGGAAAGCCCCACGAGTGCGGATTCGTGCCGAGGGTGCCATGTTTGCCGCCGAAGGGCACGACGCCCGTCTTCGCAGAGGTGCAGTTCGTGTAGGCCACGTAGCCGCGACGCGCGGCCTCCATGACGTAGCCGCCGCCCCACAGGTAGTGAAACGCATTGTCCACGGACACCTGGCCGATGCCGTAGCGATCCGCGAGGGCGATGCAGGTTTCGATGGCCTGCTCGGCGACAGGCTGGCCGAGTTTGCGATTGGCATTCCACACTTCGGTGGCGGCGAAGCGTCCGGGAAGTTTTTCAATGACGGCACGAGGCACGCAGCCGCCGACTTTGGAGCCAAAGTGATCGTCGAGGCTCACGGCCTTGATGCCGTTGTGCGTGCGCACGCCATGCCACGAGGCGCTTTGCGCGATGCGCACGGCGGATTGAATTTCTTCCTCGTCATAGCCACGCGCCCGATACGCGGCGGCGATGATCGCATTGTGCCGTTCGACGGGCACGACGTGCATGATCTCATCTTCGGCGTTCATGTGTCTTTCGCGGGGCGATGGCCCAAGCCGAGGCCGAGAATGATGATCGCACTCACGCACATCGACGCGGCGAGCACATAGATGCCGGCTGTGAACGAGCCGGTGCTCTTTTCGATGCTGCCGAGCAGGTAAGGCCCCATGAAGCCACCGATCTGGCCGATGGAATTGATGAAGCCGATGCTCGCCGCAGCGGCCGTTTCGGTGAGGAAGATGCTCGGCAGCGCCCAGAAGGCCGGTTGGTAGCCTTTGACGCCCGCGAAGAAAATCATGAAGCAGACGATGGTGAGTGCGAGATTGCCCTTCGTCAGCGGCGCGAGCGCCAGCGCGATGAGGCCGATGATGATCGAGAAGGCCGCGTGGCAGCGTCGCTCGCCCGTGCGGTCGGAATTCCAGCCGATGAACAATTGGCTGCCCAAGGCGAGACAGGGCGGCAGAATGACCAGCCACGTGATTTGATTGAGCTCGAGCTTGTACCACTCCTTCAAGATGCTCGGGAAGAAGAACTCGTAGCCGTAGTTCGCGGTGACGCTGCAACAGAACGCGAGCGCGAGCAGCAGCACCTTCGGATTACGGAACGCCTCGCCCAAAGTCATGCGTTTGCCTTTCGAGCGGCGCTCCTTCTCGATGTGGAGTTGCTGCTCCAAGGCAGTGCGTTCTTCATCGGTGAGCCATTCCGCCTCGCTCGGCCGATCCGGCAGTATGAAGAGCACCACGAGACCGAGCACGACCGCCGGCGCACCCCAGAAGATGTACATCCACTGCCAGCCTTCGAGGCCGAGAATCTCCGGGTGATGCACGGTGACGCCGTTGATGACTTCATCGGTGCCGATTTGCAGCAGCAGGTTGGAGATTTTCGGACTCACGATCTGCGCGACGGGCGTGGCGATCAAAAACCACGCGACGGCTCGCGAGCGATCCTGATTCGGAAACCAATGCGTGAGGAAAACGAGCACGCCGGGGAAGAAACCTGCCTCCGCGAGTCCGAGAGCGAAGCGCACGCAGTAGAATTGCATCGGTGTCGTCACCGCCGCGGTCAGCGCGGCCAGAATTCCCCACGTGATCATGATGCGCGACATCATGCGCCGCGCACTCCAGCGTTCGACGAGCAACGTGCCGGGCACTTCGAGCAGGATGTAGCCCCAGAAGAACATCCCCGCGCCGAAGCCGATGACCGCATTGTCAAAGTCGGGCAGGTCCTTCGACATGGTGAGCTTCGCGAGGCTCACATTCGCCCGGTCCACATACGCGATGACGTAGCAGACAAAGAGCAGCGGCAGCAGCCGCCAGTAGGCTTTGCCCCGGGCGCGATCCAAGGCGGAGGTGTCAGGTGTGGTGGGCACGGTCGGTGGCTATCGTTCAGCGAGGGGCTTTTGCAACGGGCGGTTGATGGCTTCGGTGCGAGAAGGAGTCTCATCACTCTTCTTCATCACGCTTCACGAAACGGCGGCGATGCCAGAGGAGCCACAGCAAGCATAGAATGCCCCAAGTCCACGCAGCGTAGATGTGATGCGAGATCGTGGTGGAGGGCACCCACGCGGGCGTGGCACGCGTGGTAGCGGCGAGGATGCCGAGGAAGATGAGGAAGCGCACCCACTTGGATTTTACGAAGAAGCCGTCGAGATCACCGCTGTGCCCGAAAAGCACGCGAGAGCCCACGATGAGCATCAGCATGCCGAAGCCGCCGATGTAGAGCAGGTGCTCGATGCTGGCATGTTGAGGGTAAAAGAAGCCTGTGAGCACCAGGCCTAGCAAACCGGTGCCCAAAGCCCAAAACAAACCTGTGGTGAGCGAACCGGCCTGAGAGGGCTTCCAGTGCACTTCGATGAGCAGGTAGGCCAACGATACTGCCGCGCGAAGGAGACAGCCAGTGAGGGCATCCACATGCACTTCGATCCAAAAGCTCAGCACGATGGCGATGGCCGTGGCGATGGAGCGCAGGAGCTTGGCACGGCTTTGAGTGGCCGTTCTTGGATCGCCAAAATCACCACCGAGCATGCGTGGGAAGACGAATGATCCGATGCCGAGCACGGGCGGCAGCAGCAGGCCTTGATAAAGAAGCAGGCCAGCGAGGCGGAAGCGTGCGGCGTCCATCTCCGCATGCATCAGCGTGGCACCGGTGATGCCACAGACCAGGCCGGTGAGCGCCAGCAGCATTTGCGGTGGCGGCGCTTCTTTGCGAAAGCGGATCACGCGTATCACCAGGCAAAGCAGCAAGGAGGCGAGCAGGGCGATGAAGAAGGCATCACCCCACGCGAGTTCCTGCATGAGGTGACTCACGCCGCAGGCGAGATGCAGGGTGACCAGCCAGAAAAGCTCCAGCGGGGTGAGTTTCGGTGCCGTGGCCATGCGTGGACCAGCCGTGCCAAGGAAGCCGACGACGAACGCCCCGCCAAAGGCCTCGATCATCAGACGGGCGTGAATGAGGTTTGGGTAGAAGGAGAGCTTCTGCGCATAGAACAGCGGCCACAGCGCCACGCCGATCATGCTCCACAAGGCTCCAAGAGCGAAAAACACGCGATAAGGCTCCGACGCGAGCCATCGCAGGCCGTGTCGGCGCGGGCCTTTGGCCTTGTGTTTCTTGTGTTTGCAGGCGGGAAAGCTCATGCGGCGCTGGCTTTGTAACGTGCGTATCGCTCCCGTTGTTCCGGCGTGAGGTTTGCGGGATCGAATCGCGGATCGGGCATTGCGTTGATCTTGCTGTAAATGACGTTCGCCATGTCGGCGGCGCAGTTCTTGATGTGCTCTGCACGTTCCCCTGCGAAGAGATCGTCCACGGTGGCGCGGAAGAGCTGCAACCAGTGGTCGAACTTGTCACGCCCCATGTCCGTGAGCGGCACGAGCTTCGCATGCGCGGCGATGGGATTGCCGGTAAAGCCGCCGGTGCGGAAGAGCACCGTTTCCCAAAAGGCATACATCTTCGGCAGGTGCGTGCTCCAGTTCGTCTGCGCGACCTTGTCGAAGATGTGGCCGATCACCCCATCAGCCCGCACGCGGTCGTAGAAGGCATTCACGAGCGTTTCGATCTCGGCACGGCCGGTGATGTCAGGTTTAAACATGCACAGACCATGCAACTATGGGGCTGGATGGCTCCGCCGATGCTGGCAGGAAATGCGCCGGGATTGAGATGTGGTGGCAAGTTGGGGGCCTGCGTGACGTTTTCAGCGGCCCATGCGTCTTCTTGTCTTCCTGTTGCTTTCGCTGGTTGTCTCCGCCGCGGCGGAGAAGCGGCCAAACATCCTGTTCATCCTCGTCGATGACCAGTCGACCTTCGATTTGAAGATGTACAATCCGAAATCGACGCTGGAGACGCCGAACCTCGACAAGCTGGCGGCGCAGGGCGTAGTCTTTGATGGTGCTTATCACATGGGCTCGTCGTCCGGCGCGGTGTGCACGCCCTCGCGGCACATGATCATGAGCGGACGCACCGTGTGGCATCTGCCGGTTTCGCCCTGGGCGGCAAAAACAAGCCCGCCACAGCTTGAGCAGCAGACCATCCCGGCCGTCTTCAACCGTGCCGGCTATGCCACGATGCGCACCTGCAAGGTGGGAAACAGCTACGAGGCTGCGAACAAGCTCTTCACCGTGCGCAAGGATGCCTCGAAGCGCGGCGGCACCGATGAAAGCGGCAGCGCCTGGCATGCGGAGCAGGTGCTGACCTATCTGAACGACCGCGCTGCGACCAAGGACACAAAGCCTTTCCTCATCTACTACGGCTTCTCGCACCCACACGACACCCGCGATGGCAAACCGGAGCTGCTGGCGAAGTATGGTGCGACGAATCACACGGATGAGGCAAACCCGCCCTCGCTGCACTCTTTGCAGCCGCCGTTGCCCGCGAACTACCTGCCGAAGCATCCGTTCGACAACACGGACATGGATGTGCGCGATGAGGTGGCGGTGAGCGGCGTGTGGAAGAACCGCGACGAGGCCAGCATCCGCAACGAGATCGGCCGCCAGTATGCGTGCAGCGACAACATCGACATCCAGATCGGTCGCGTGCTGAAGCGACTCGAAGAGATGGGCGAGCTCGACAACACCTACATCATCTACACCGCCGACCACGGCATCGCCATCGGGCATCATGGCCTGATGGGAAAACAAAATCTCTACCAGCACTGCTGGCGTGTGCCCTTCATCGTGAAGGGGCCCGGCATCCCCGCAGGCCGTCGTGTCGATGGAAACATCTACCTGCTCGATGTGCTCGCCACGCTGTGTGACATCGCTGGCATCGAAGCGCCGCAGACGAATGAAGGCACCAGCTTCAAACCGGTGCTCACGGGCGAGAAAACAGCGATGCGCGAGGTTCTTTACGGTGCCTATGCCGGCGGCGCGAAGCCGGGCATGCGCTGCGTGAAGCAAGGCGAATGGAAATTGATCCAATACGAGTCTGCCGACGGCAAATCGAAGCACACCCAGCTCTTTAATTTGGCCGAAAACCCCGACGAGCTTCTTCCCGAGCATGGAAAGCCCAATCTCGCCGACGATCCCAAACACGCTGAAAAGCTCGCGGAGATGAAAAAGCTCCTTTTGAGCGAGATGCGCCGCCTCGATGATCCGTGGCGTTTTGCCGATCAACCCGGCGATGACCTTCCCACGCCGCCGGCACCGGTGAAGAAGGCCAAAAAGACGAAGAAGAAGTGAAGTTGTTCCACAGCCGAATTCATCGGCATCGTGGCATTCTCGCTGCTCAAGTGTGAGTCCCCCTCACATACATCGAGCGTGGCATTCGCTGCTGCCATGCACGGGCTTCGGCTCGTGAGCAGTGAATGCCACCCTTCCTCTCGATGGACAAAAACTCCCCGTCATGTCCATCACGAAATCTTTGGTCCTCCGCGTGCTCGCGGTGGCAATCAGCTTCTGTCTTGTTCCCGATCTTCATTCGCAAACACTGATCTGGGATGCCAATGCCACCACCTCAGGCCAGCCCGCTGGAGCAGGGCAGTGGTTTGGCGCGAATCAATGGTTCGACGGCTCCAACAACGCCTCGTGGGACAACGGAGGCAGCGCCATCGCGCAGCTCGGGGCTCCATCTGCGGCACTGGTGTCCGGCAACACGGTCACGATCACCGGTGCGACGGCGGCAAACGTCGGCGGGATCAATTTCATGAGCCTCGCCGCGGCTCCGGCCAGCACGAACCAGTTCACCCTCGCCGGCGCGAGTGGCGGCACATTGAACTTTGCCGCCAACGCCATCGTGCAGGCGCAGGAGACGACCTCGACCGGCAGTAACTTCATCACCTTTGCGAGCACGCTGGCACTGACGGGGAATGGTCTCACGTTTCAAAAGTTCGCGGGCAGCGGCACGACGACGCAGTTCATCCGCGTGGACAGCACGAGCAACACGGGGCTCACCGGGACGCTCACGATCAAGGGCAATGACGGCGGCATTTTCCTGCGAAGCGCCGCGGCGGGCACTTTCGCAGCGATGAGCTCCGTGGTTGTGGAGGCGAACAGCGCCTTCAGCGCCACGGGTGGAGGCAGTTACACCGTTCCGATCACCATCGCCGGCTTTGGTGGTGCTTCACAATATGGCGCGATCCGCGTGGACACCTCCGGCACGACTTTCACGCAGCCGATCACCATGTCAGCGGATGCAGGCATCCAGACCAATACGGGTGGTGTCACGGGCACGGTGCTCGCGGGTGGAGTCACCGGTGGATTTGCGTTCACACGGTTTGCCACCGGATCCGGCACCGGAACGCTCGCCATCACCGGTGTGAGCAATTACACGGGCACGACGACGCTTGGCAGGATCGGAAGCTTCGCCGGTGGCGTGACGATCCTCGATTTCGCGAACTCCAGCACGACGACGGATCTTATTTATAATGGGGTGGCTGCCAACAATGTGAGCTTCATTGGCGGGAACAACTCCGCCACGGTGCTGCGGCTCAACGGAAAGGCGGACACGCTGAACTCGCAGGCGCTCGGAAACATCAGCGTGGGAGGCTCTGCGACGACGATTGGAGGTCTGGCGGTGATCGAGCTCATTTCCAGCGGCACGGGGCAGATGAATGCGAGCATCGGCACGATCACGCGTGATCTGCGCGGCATGATTTCCTTCATTGCTCCGGCGAATGGAACAATCAGCACGACGCAGGCGGATGGCGTGCTCGGCCCGTGGGCCACGTTTAAAAATGCGGTGGGTGTCACGAGCTGGGCACAGGTGGTCGCAGGCAAGGTGGAGGGCGGTTTCACGGGAAACCTGGCTTACACCACCGGCTCGGCGATCTCTGCGGTGGCTGGTTACAGCGCGGCCTCGCATCTCACGCTCTCACAGGCCTCCAAAGGCGTCGTGACGGTGACGGGAACCACAACGGATATCGCGACGGTTTCGATGACCGACACGTTGATCGACCGCTCGATCACGCTCGGAGGGAACACGCTGCGTCTGGGAGCCACGCCGACGGGCGGAGGCATCCAGCTCGCCGCGGATGCGAAGAACCTCACCATCTCCGGCGGCACGCTCACGGGTGGCGGCGCGGCGAACACGGCCGGGCAGCTTTTTCTCACGAACCAGTCCAACACTGCTGTGCTGCAGGTGGATGCGAACATCACCAACAACGGCAGCGGTGTCATCATGCTGCTCATGAATGGTGTGCCGGGTTCCCGCACCGTTTTGACCGGCACGAACACCTTCACCGCGAGCGGCACGATCGCTTCCGGCTCGGTGGAAATGCGCAGCGCCGGAGCCCTTGGCTCCAGTGGCACGGTCTCGGTGCTCGAAGGAGCGGCTTTGCTCGTCTCTGGAAACCTTAACATCACCCGCACCTTCAGCGTGGCAGGCACCGGCCCCACCGGACTCGGTGGCCTGAGACTTCTGAGCGGCACGACGACGATGACGGGAGCGGTGACACAAACCGCACCGACGTTGATCACGGCGGATGCCGGTGCCTCGCTGACCTTTCAAGCTGCTGCGGCGACGAACATCGTCGCGGGAAGTCACACGGTCACTTTTGGTGGAGCGGGCACGATCACGGTGAATGGCCGTGTCGGCGTGGGCTCCTCCGGTTTGACGAAAACAGGCAATGGCGCCCTCATCCTCGCGGGGGACAACAACTTCACGGGCGCTGTCAGCATCAGCCAGGGCGTGCTGCGTGCCATGCATGCGAATGCGTTGGGAGTCTCTGGCACCACCTTCAGCACGACGACGATCAGCAGCGGCGCGGCGCTGGAGCTCGCGGGCGGCATCACGCTGGCCGCGGAGCCCATCACGCTTTCCAGCGCCGGCGTGAACAACGGAGGCGGCATCCGCAATGTGAGCGGCAACAACACGACCACCGGTGTCATCACGCTGAATGCCACCACACAGCGCATCCACTCGGATGCCGGCACGCTCACGCTCGGCGGCGCGGGCAATGCCACCACGCATGCCAGCAGCAGCTCGCGCACGCTGATTTTCGGCGGGGCAGGGAATGTGGAGGTCATCCGGCCGATGGCGCGGACGAGCACCGGGGCGTTTGTGGTATCGAAAGAAGGCAGCGGCTTGCTCACGCTCGCCACGACGGTGAACAACACGGCCACGACGCCCAATGCCGGCGTGATGAAGCTCGACTTCTCGGGCACGAACAGCCCGGCGGCGAACATCATGAGCGCCACGAGCACGCTGACGACCGGTGGCGGCGTGCTGCGGCTGACCGGAAAGAGCGCCACGGCGAATGCGCAGACCTTTGGCACCTTCACACCCGGCAGTCTCGCAGAGATCGAGTTCGAGCAAAATGGAGCCACCTCGCTCGATCTCACCGTGGGAGACTTCTCTCGGAGCTGGACGGGCATTCTCTCGATCACACCGCCCACCACGGGAGCCTTTCGCACCACCGGCACCGCAGGTGTGGCGGACAATGCGGCGCTCATGCGTGATGGCCGCGTGTATGCGGTGATCCGCGATGCGGTGAATGGGGATGAGTGGGCGGGCACCACTGCCATCTCCGGCGGCACGCGTGACGTGGTGAAACTCTCCACGCTTGGACTTTACACGCCATCCGATGCCAGCACGCTCGCCGGCCATGCGAACATCGCCGCTGGCGTGACCACGACGACGCTCGCCGCGGAAACCACCGTGAGCAGCCTGCGCTTTGGCGAGGCCCAGGCCACCACCATCCAGCGCACCGGCACGGAGATCCTGAATGTCGGCGGCATCCTGGTGAGCAGCACGGTGGGTGCGAATGACAGCACCATCGTGGCACAGACACGGCCAACCGCTTCCACGGAGAACAATCCCGATCTCGTCATTGTGCAAAACAACACGCTTGGATCGCTCATCCTTCAAAACGGCATCATCAACCGCACCGAGCTGAACCGCACCACCGTCAGCGTGGCAAAGTCCGGCGCTGGCCTCGTCGTCATCGGTGGCACGAGCACCTTCGCGGGCAATTTGAAGGTTTATGAAGGCGCGGTGCAGTTTGCTGGTGGATCCGTCGTCAGCACCAGCATGGAATTTCTCCTCGGCTCCGGCTCTCGCAGCGGAAAAGTCATCCTCGGCTCTGGCACGGCGGCTTCGCTTTCGCTCGATTACATCACCACGATCGGCAGCGGCACGGACAACCGCATCGTGGGCGGTTCTTCAGCGATGTCTCGCCTCACCATCACCGGCTCTGCATCGACCGCGAGCACCTTTGGCAGCGGCTTCCTTGGCGGACCGGGCACGAATGAGAACAATCTCGAATTCCGCATGGCCAGCGCCACCGGCCTTGTCACGCTTGGCGGGGACAACACCTACAGCGGTGCCACCATCATCTCACGCGGTGTCGTTGAGGTGACCAAGATGGCTGATGCAGGCTCCGCGAGCTCTTTTGGCACGGGAAGCTCCGCCAGCATCATCACACTGGGAGATGCCACCACGAGTGCGGTCGGCTCCAATGCCATCGCCACCATCCGCTACCTTGGCAGCACGGATTCCACCACGAACCGCGTGCTGAACCTGACGAACTCAGACGTGGCCGCTGAGATCACCGCGGTCTCCGCCGTGCTCGAAAACAACGGCACCGGCTCATTGAAGTTCACCGCTCCGTTTACCGTCGGCGGCACCAACACGGTGGGCCGCGTCTTCAAGCTCACCGGCACCAACACAGGCGCGAATGAGATCGCAGGCATCGGTGAAATCAGCGCGGCCAATCCCTCCTCCCTCGTCAAAGAAGGCACCGGCACCTGGACGATCACGGGGGCCAGCACTTATACCGGTGGCTCCACCATCACGGGAGGTCGTTTGCTCGTCAGCAACACCACCGGCTCCGCCACGGGTCTCGGCCCGGTGACTGCTTCCTCGGGCAGCACCATCGGTGGGAATGGCAAAATGGCTCCTGCGGCCAATCAGCAGCTCATTTTCACCAGCGTGACCGTGCAACCGGGCGCTGAAGTCGCCGGAGCGGCCGCATCCCCGGGCACGCTCACCTTTCAAACCTCCGGCACCGGTGCCACGCGCTTCCTCGATAGCTCCTTCGTCGATTTTGACCTCTTTACGGGGGCGGGCAGCGGGAACAACACGGCCAATCCGCTCGCCGCGGACCTCATCAGCATCGGCGGCCTTCTTGAACTCGGCACGAATGTCACGCTGCGGGTCAGCAATCCGAACAACATGACCACCTGGGCCGCGGGAGACTCTTGGAAGCTCTTCGATTGGTCCACGCTCGGCGGCACGGTGAGTGGCACCTTTGCTTCCAGCACGCTGCCCACGCTACCGTTCGACCTCTCGTGGGATCTCAGCCAGCTGGCCACCGCAGGCACGATCATCATTCTTCAGGTGCCCGAGCCCTCGCGGATGCTCCTCGGCTGCTTTGCCATGCTGTTGATGGCTCTCCGCCGCCGTCGTTGAGAGAGAAAAGAGCAAGCTCGGAGGCCTCGCGACGTTTTCAGCGCCTCCATGAAGCCGCTCGTTGCCATTCTCTGCCTTGTTCCGTCATTCATCATTCCGCATTCGTCATTGGCCGCGGAGCGGCCGAATGTCGTCTTCATCCTCGCGGATGACCTCGGCTACTCGGATCTCGGTTGTTACGGCAGCGAGATCGCCACGCCGAATCTCGACTCGCTCGCGAAGAACGGCCTGCGCTTCACGCAGTTCTACAACACCGCCCGCTGCTGGCCCACGCGTGGTGCCTTGATGAGCGGTTACTACGCGCAGCAGATCCATCGCGATGCCTTGCCGGAGGTCGGCGGGGGCGGACAAGGCGTGCGTCAGAAGTGGGCGCGGCTGCTGCCGGACTTTTTGAAACCGGCGGGCTATCGCAGCTACCACAGCGGCAAGTGGCACATCGACGGCCCGGTGCTCGAAGGCGGCTTTGACCGCTCGCTCGACATGAAGAACCAGGGGAACTTCTTCACCGCGAAGGGCAATTCCATCGACGACGTGCCGGTGCAGCCGCCCGCCGATGAAAAAGGCTACTACGCCACCATCGCGACGGCTGACCACGCCATCGACTGCCTCAAGGATCACGCGGCCAATCATGCCGCGAAGCCCTTCTTCCACTACATCCCCTTCATCGCGCCGCATTTCCCACTTCACGCGTTGCCGGAGGACATCGCGAAGTATCGCGACAAGTATCTCGATGGCTGGGACAAGCTGCGCGAGGCCCGTTTTGCACGCCAAAAGGACCTGGGCCTCACGAAGACGAGCCTGTCCGCACTCGAACGTGAAGTCGGTCCGCCGTATGCCTTTCCCGATGACCTTGAAAAGCTCGGCCCCGGCGAGGTGAACCGCCCGCTGCCCTGGAGTGAGCTCACCGACGAGCAACGCCGCTTCCAGGCCACCAAGATGGCGATTCATGCCGCGATGATCGACCGCATGGACCAGGAGATCGGGCGTATCCTCGCGCAGATCAAAGCGATGGGCGCTTTTGAGAACACGATCATCTTCTTCGCCTCCGACAACGGCGCGAGCGCCGAAATCATGGTGCGCAATGGCGGTCACGATCCCGCCGCACCTCCCGGCAGCGCCGCCAGCTACCTGTGCCTCGGCCCCGGCTTCTCCAGCGCTGCGAACACACCTCATCGTCGCCACAAGACCTGGGTGCATGAAGGCGGCATCAGCACGCCGCTCGTCGTACACTGGCCCGCCGGTATCGCCGCGAAGGGCGAGCTGCGCACCACGCCCGCGCATGTGATCGACTTCGTGCCCACCGTCCTCGATCTGGTCGGCATCGAGAAGCCCAAGCAGTGGGAGGGCGAGCCGATCCCTGAAGCGCCCGGCAAGAGTCTCGTGCCTGCTTTTGCCAAAGATGAAACCATCGCGCGTGATTCGCTATGGTGGCTGCACGAGGGCAACAAGGCCATCCGCGTCGGCGATTGGAAACTCGTCGCCGCCGAAGGTGATGCCTGGGCGCTCTACGACCTCCAAACCGATCGTGCCGAGCAAAACGATCTCTCTGCCAAGATGCCCGAGAAAGCCAAGGAACTCGCCGACCTCTGGCAAAAGCAAACCGACGCCTTCACCGCCCTCGCCAAGCAAACCCTCGCCAACCAGCCGAAAGGCAAAGGGAAGGGCAAAAAGGCCAAGAAGTAACCTCCAGCCATGCACCGCCTCCTTCTGCTCCTCCTCGCCCTTGGCACTTCGCTCTTCGCGGCGCAGCCGAACGTCATCCTCATCATGGCCGATGACTTCGGCTACGAATGCGTGACCGCGAATGGCGGCGAGTCGTATCAAACGCCGCATCTCGACCGCCTCGCCGCGTCAGGCGTGCGTTTTGAGCACTGCCATTCGCAGCCGCTTTGCACGCCTACCCGTGTGCAGCTCATGACGGGCAAATACAATGTGCGTAACTACCTGAACTTCGGCACGCTCGTGCGCACGGAGACCACTTTCGGCCACCTCATGAAGAAGGCGGGTTATGCCACCGGCATCTGCGGCAAATGGCAGCTCGGCCAGGAGAAGGACGCGCCGCAGCACTTCGGTTTCGACGAGGCCTTGCTCTGGCAGCACACGCGCCGTCCACCGCGTTATGCGAATCCAGGGCTGGAACTCAATGGCGAGGAAAAACAATACCCCGAGGGCAGCTACGGCCCTGACCTCGTGAACGACTTCGCGCTCGATTTCGTGACGCGACACCAAGCGAAGCCCTTCTTTCTCTACTACCCGATGATCCTCACCCACGATCCCTACCAGCCCACGCCGGACAGCCCGGACTGGGACCCGAAGATCAGCAGCGAGGCGAAGCAACGCGATGGGAAGCACTTCGCCGAAATGGTGACCTACATGGACAAGCTCATCGGCCGCCTCGACGCCAAACTCGGCGAGCTAGGCATCCGCGACAACACGCTGCTCCTTTTCACCGGAGACAACGGCACCGGCAAAGGCGCGACCTCCCGCTTCAAGGGCGCAGACTTTCCCGGCGGCAAAGGTAGCACCACGCACAGCGGTCATCATGTGCCGCTCATCGTCAGTTGGCCCGCCGTGATGAAGCAGGGCCGCGTGAATCGCGACCTCATCACTTGCGCCGACTTCCTTCCCACGCTCTGCGCCGCCGCCGGAACACCCGCGCCCGAAGGCATCGATGGTGTCAGCTTTCTCCCGCAGCTTCAAGGTCAGCCCGGCACGCCTCGCGAAGCCATTTACATGTGGTATTCACCGCGACAGTCCAAGGACCTCACCGTGAAGGAACTGGCCTTCGACCATCACCACAAGCTTTACCGCACCGGCGAGCTCTACGACCTCCAAGCCGATCCCAAGGAGAAGTCCCCGCTGACCGGCGAGCATCCTGCCCGGGCCAAGCTGCAGGCCGTGCTCGATCAATTCAAAGACGCCCGCCCGGTGGAACTCGACCGCCAGTTTGAGCAATCCGGCGCCGGCAAACCGAAGAAAGGGAAGAAGAAATGAATCGGCATCCTCTGAAGATAGCGTGGTTTGTCATTTTGGTCCTGGCATCCGCTTTGGCCGCCGCGCCTCCGTCCATCGTTTACATCCTCGCGGATGATCTCGGTTATGGAGACGTGCATGCGTTGAATCCCGAGCGTGGAAAGATCGCCACGCCTCATCTGGACCGTCTGGCATCCCAAGGCATGACCTTCACGGATGCGCACAGCGGCTCGTCCGTGTGCACGCCCACGCGTTATGGCGTGCTCACCGGTCGTTACGCCTGGCGCACACGGCTGCAAAGCAGCGTGCTGGGCAATTATGTGGAGCCGCTCATCGCCGCGGACAGGCTGACGGTGCCGGGTTTGCTGAAGCAGCATGGCTATCACACCGCCTGCATTGGCAAATGGCATCTCGGCTATACGATTGAAGGTGGTCAACAGACCGCGAAGAAGAAAAAAGGCTCCGGTGAAGGTGCGCCGCTCGGTGCCATCACGCGTGACGGGCCGGTCACGCGAGGCTTTGACCACTTCTTCGGCTTTCATCATGCACGAATGATGAAGTCGGTGTTCGAAGAGGATCGCGTCACGCAGATCGTCGAGCCGGTGGACATGCTGCCGCTGCTTGCCGCGAAGGCTGCTGAGCACATCCGCGAGCGTGCGAAGACCGGCCAGCCGTTCTTCCTGTATCTGCCGCTGAACTCGCCGCACACACCGATCGTGCCGTCGAAGGAGTGGCAGGGCAAAAGCGGCCTGGGCGACTACGCGGACTTCGTCATGGAGACCGACTGGGCGGTGGGCGAGGTGCTGGCAGCGCTCGATACGGCCGGCATCGCGGAAAACACGCTCGTCGTCTTTACCAGCGACAACGGCTGCTCGCCTGCTGCTGGCACGCCAAAGCTCGAAAAGCAGGGCCACTATGCCAGCGGGCCGCATCGTGGCTACAAGGCGGACATTTGGGATGGCGGCCACCGCGTGCCGTTTTTCGTTCGCTGGCCTGCGAAGGTGAAAGCAGGCTCCACAAGCACCCAGCCTGTCTGCCACGTCGATTTGATGGCCACCTGCGCAGAACTTCTCGGCGTGAAACTGGCTGCGAATGCCGGCGAGGACAGCGTGAGCCTCCTCTCCGCCCTCACTGGTGCACTGGATGCCACGCGTGCCATCGTGCATCACAGCATCAACGGCCGCTTTGCCATCCGCGAAGGTCGCTGGAAGCTCTGCCTCTGCCCCGGTTCCGGCGGCTGGGGAAAGCCCGGCGATGCCGAAGCTGCCAAGTCCGGCATGCCGGACACCCAGCTCTACGACCTCAGCACCGACCTCGGCGAAACCAAAAACCTCAGCGCTGAGCATCCCGAAGTCGTCGCCAAGCTCACTCAGCAACTCCAGGCCTTCATCGCCGCAGGCCGCAGCACACCCGGCGAGAAACAAGCGAACGACGCCGAAATCGTCGTCTTAAAAAACAACCAGGCCAAAGCCGCGAACGAGTGAAGCATCTGCCGCGCCGTCATCGTTCATCCACACCCACCATGAAGCGCCTCGCCGTCCTATTCAGTCTCTTCGCCCTTTGCCCTTCGCTCTTCGCAGCGAAGCCCAACGTGCTTTTCATCGCCATCGACGATCAAAACGACTGGATCGGCCACCTCGGCGGCCATGCCATGGCGAAGACGCCGAACCTCGACAAGCTCGCCGCCCGCGGCACGACCTTTACCAATGCCCACTGCAACATGCCGCTGTGCAATCCTTCGCGCACGAGCCTGCTGCTCGGCCTGCGCCCGACCACGACAGGTATCTACGGCCTCTCGCCTTACTTCCGCACGCTGCCGCAATGGAAAGACCGCGTGGCATTGCCCCAGCATTTTGAGAACCACGGCTATCTGACCGCGGCGACTGGTAAAATCTACCACGGCGGCACCGGCGGTGGAGGTGTTGGCAAAGGGAAGGGCAAAAATGCCGCGAAGAAGGCGCAGCCGGATGCGAAGCCCGAGTTCATGGTCACCGCGCCGTATGGCGGTTTTGGCACCAAACCGCCAAAGAAGCTCATCGGTGACACGCCGATGGGCAACAACCCGCTCATGGACTGGGGCGTGTGGCCGCTCGACAACGATGACACGGGCAAAGGCGACTACCAAGTGGCCTCGTGGACCGTCGAGCAGATCAAGAAAGCACCGAAGGAGCAGCCCTTCTTCATCGCCGCCGGGTTCTTCCTGCCCCACGTGCCCTGCTACGCCACGCAGAAGTGGTTCGACCTCTATCCTGATGACGACACTGTGCTGCCAAAGATCATCGAGAACGACCGCGCCGACACACCACGCTTCTCGTGGTACATCCACTGGCATCTGCCGGAACCGCGTTTGAAGTTCCTCAAGGAAGCCAACCAATGGCGCAACCTCGTCCGCAGCTACCTCGCCTGCACCAGCTTCACCGATGCGCAGATCGGCCGCCTGCTCACCGCGCTCGATGAGTCTGGTCATCGCGATGACACCATCGTCGTCGTGTGGGGCGATCACGGCTGGCATCTCGGCGAAAAAGAGATCACCGGCAAAAACAGCCTTTGGGATCGCGGCACGAAAGTCCCGCTCATCTTTGCCGGCCCCGGCGTCACGCCCGGCCAGCGCTGCAATCAACCCGCCGAGTTGCTCGACATCTACCCGACGCTCATCGAGCTCGCCGGTTTGACGAAGCGTGATGACCTGGAGGGCATCAGCCTCGCCCCGCAGCTCAAAGATGCCGCCACGAAACGCGAGCGTCCCGCCGTCACCAGCCACAACCAGGGCAACCATGCCGTGCGCAGCGAAAAATGGCGCTACATCGTCTATGCCGACGGCAGCGAGGAACTCTACGACATGGTCAACGACCCCAACGAATGGACCAACATCGCGTCGAAGCCCGAAAACGCCGCGATCATCGCCGAGCATCGCAAATGGCTGCCGAAGATTGACGTGCCACCCGCACCGAACAGCGCCAGCCGTGTGCTCACCTACGACAAAAAGACCGATGAGGCCGTGTGGGAAGGCAAGACCGTGAAGCGCAGTGATCCGATCCCTGAATAGCCATGCGGTTCTTCGCCATCTTCTTTTCGTCATTCCTCATTCTGGTTTCATCCTTTTCGGCGCAGCCGAATCTGCTGCTCGTCATGGTCGATGACATGGGTTTCTCCGACCTCGGCTGCTACGGCAGCGAGATCGAGACGCCGAACATGGACCGCCTCGCCGCGAATGGCGTGCGCTTCACGCAGTTCTACAACACGGCGAAGTGCCACTCATCCCGCGTGAGCCTGCTCAGCGGCCGCTGGTGCCGCCAGGCGGGTGATGAGAGTTTGAAGCGTGCCGCGATCATTCCGGAGGTTCTCGCACCCGCAGGTTATTTCACCGCGATGACCGGCAAGTGGCACCTGAGCCAGGAACCGACCGATTTCGGCTTTCAGCGCTACTTTGGCCATCTCTCCGGTGCGACGAACTATTACCTCGGCGACAAAACCTTCCGTCTGAACGGCGAAAAATGGTCCGTGCCGGAAAAAGGCTTCTACACCACCATCGCAAACGTGGATCGAGCCATCGAATTCATCAGCGAGGCACGTCAGGCGAAGAAGCCGTGGTTTCAATACATCGCCTTCAATGCTCCGCACGCGCCCTTGCAGCCCTTGGAGCAGGATTACCGAAAGTATCTCGGTCGCTACGATGCCGGTTGGGACACCATTCGTGCCGCGCGGGTCGCCAAACAAAAGCAAATCGGCCTGCTGCCCACGGGCGTCGAAGCATCACCGCGCCCTGAGCACGTCCGTGCGTGGGACAAGCTTGATGACACGCATCGTGCGTGGGAGGCAAAGCGCATGGCAGCGTATGCAGGCATGATTGATCGCATCGACCAGGAGATGGGCCGCCTCATTGCAGATCTCGAAAAGCACGGCGATCTCGCCAACACCGTGATCCTTTTTGTCTCCGACAATGGCGCGTGCCCCTATGATCGCGGCCGCCCGGAGCCGGATGCGCAGCCTTTCGATCCGAAAACGACATGGAGCGACAGCACCGGCTGGGCTTGGGCGCGAAATTCACCCTTCCGCTACTACAAGCAGAACCAGTTTGAAGGCGGCATCTCCACGCCCGCCATCCTGCACTGGCCCGCCGGTTTGAAGCAGAAGCCCGGCAGTGTCATCGACCAGCCCGCGCATCTCGTCGATGTGCTGCCCACCTTTGCCGAACTCGCTGGCGCGAAAGTGCCCGAGAGTTTTCCCGGACGTGAACTCACGCCGCTGGCCGGCATCTCGCTCGCGCCGATCATCGCCGGTGACGAAATCCAAGGGCGTCCGCCCATTCACCTGCTGTTCGGAAGTGACCGCGGCCTGCGTGATGGCGAATGGAAGATTGTCAGCTTCAAAAGCAGTCCGTGGGAACTGTACAACCTGCGCACCGACCGCACGGAGCTGCACGACGTCGCCACGCAGCATCCCGAAATCGTGCAGCGCATGGTGAAGCAGTGGACGGACATGGCCGAGCACGTCCTCATGACCCCGCCGAAGGAGCGCGCTCCTGTTTCCACCGAGGCTGTGCCGCACACAAACCGCGAATGGACGAACTACGACAAGCCGCTCACCGAAGGCAAGGTGCGCAAAGGGCAGAAACAGGCTGTCGACCTTCCCCGCGCCCGCAAAGGCACCAAAATGACCGTCGAGGGTGATCAACTCGTTCTTCAGTGCTCGGGTGATGATCCCGGCCTCGCGTTTGAGCCTCTGGCAGTTCCGGTTCCGGGTCCCTACACGCTCGAATTCAAACTCCAAAGCCACGCCACCGGCCCCGCCGAGCTCTACTGGACCACCGAGGCCGAAACCATCCTCCCCAAAGGCAAACACCGCGACTTCACCGTGAAGCATGATGGCGAATGGCACGAGCACACGATCCGCATCAACGAAACAAAAACAATGCACGGTCTGCGCCTCGATCCGTGTGGTGGTGGCGGTGAGGTGCGGATCGAAGGTCTGACCCTGAAAAGCACGGACGGCAAAGTGCTGGCAAAGTGGCCGTGAAGTCAGGATTGACAGTGAAAGGTCGCCTTTGGCAGATTTGAGCTATGAAAATCATCCCCGTGGTCTGTCAGCGCTGTGGTGCCCCGCTCGACGTGGCGGACGAAAGCGTGCGCTTCGTCACCTGCGCCCATTGCAGCACGCCGCTGGAGATCGTGCGGGAAGCCACGCAATCGCACTCGCGGATTCTGGAGCAGATTCAGGCTGTCACGGAGGATCACAGCCGGAGGCTTGAGGTCATCGAACTTCAGAACGATCTAGAGAAACTCGATCAGGACTGGGAGCGGGATCGTGCTAGGCTTTGCGGACGCAATGAAACCACCGGGAAGATCAATGATCTGCCCGCTGAAGGTCAGCTCATGGGCGGAATGATCGCGATCTTATGCGGCCTAGCATTCCCATTTATTTTCTTCAAATGGGAGGTTATGCATGTGCTGGCGAATATCGTGCCGGTCGCTTTGGCGTTTTGGATGGGCATCAGGATGATACGAGAAGGCATTTGGATCCAAGCCGCATTCGAAAAGAAGCGGGATCACTATGAGTTCATTCGCGCCTCGTTGATCGCACGCATTCAGGAAGCTAAGCACGGTTGATCTATCACTCCTTCTCAAACAACAGCCGCAGGCTGTTCAAGCACACGACCACCGTGCTGCCTTCGTGTGTGAGCACGCCCAGCGTGAGCGGGACGATGCCAAAGAGGGACGCCACGGCCATGATGATGACGCTGCCGAGGGAAATGAAGATGTTTTGCTGGATGATGCGCCGGGCGTGCTGGCTGATGCGGCGGGCGGAGAGGAGCTTTTCGATCTTGTCCTGCATCAGCACGACATCGCTCTGCTCCAGCGCGGCGTCGCTGCCACGGGCACCCATGGCGACGCTGACGTAGGCGGCGGCAAGGCTCGGGGCGTCGTTCACGCCATCGCCGACCATGGCGACCTTCCGACCCTGCTGCGTGAGTTCGCGGATGGCGGCCACTTTGTCCTCGGGATGCAATCCGGCACGCACTTCGCTGAGGCCGAGTTGCTTGGCGACCTCGGTCGCGGCGGCGCGGCGGTCGCCGGTGAGCATGATGGTGCGCACACCGTCCTTCGCGAGGCTGTCGAGCACGGCGCGACTGCCGGGACGCACTTCGTCTTTGAGCAAAATGCGGCCGACGATCTGCTCGTGCAGCACCCAGACCTCGCTGAAGCCGAGTGGGGCATCGGGAACGCCCGCGAGCGCATCGCCGAGGGCGCTGTCTTTGACGAGTTCACGCCTGCCGACATAGCTGAGACCGCTTTCCGTGCGTCCGCGCAGTCCCTGACCAGCGATGGAGTGAAACTCGGCCAGTTTCTCCGCCACGAAGCCCTTCACCTGCCCATGACGGGTGATGGCGCGGGCGATGGGATGATTCGAGTTCGACTCCAAGTTCACCGCGATGCGCAACACGTCGTCCTCGCGGCCTGCTGGGAAGGATTCGATCTTCGTGACCTTCAACTCGCCCTCCGTGAGCGTGCCGGTCTTGTCCATCGCGATCACATCCACCTCGGCGAGCTTTTCGATGGCCGCACCACCGCGAAACAAAATGCCATGCCGCGCTCCCCACGCGATGGCAGCGAGAATCGCCGACGGGATCGACAAAACGAGCGCACAGGGGCTCATCACGACCAGCAGCGTCATCGCGCGATAAAACGATGATTTGGACGCGGCGGTGTTTTCAAAGGGCGGAATGCCAAAAGCGAGCCACCACACGAAAAACATCAGCGCCACGATGCCGAGCGTCAGCAGCGTGTAGCGCGTGCCAAAGCGGTCGGTGAAGCGCTGGCTGGGCGCCCGCATCTTTTGCGCGGTTTGGATCAGCGTGATGATTTTCGCGAGCGAGCTTTGCGTGGCCGGTTTATCGACGCGCACCTGCACGAGGCCCCAAAGATTGAGCGTGCCGCCAAAGATGGCCGCGCCGGTTTCCTTCGTGATCGGCAGCGCCTCGCCAGTGAGCGTGGATTCGTCCGCCGCTGTGAGGCCGGAAACGACAGTGCCATCGACCGCGAAGAGTTCATCCGGCTTCACCACGATCACATCGCCGATGCGTAGCCCGGCCACGCCGCGATCCTCCGTCGTGCCATCTGGCAGCAGCACATGCGCCGTTTTCGGCGCGGCCTTCGTCAGCGCATTGATTTCGCGATGCGTGCGGTAGAGCACGAAATGCTCCAACGCGCCGCTGGTGGAGAAAAGGAAGAGCAGCAGCGCTCCCTCCTCCCACGCACCGATGGCGACCGCGCCGATGGCGACGGCAAGCATGAGGAAATGAACGTCGAGCCGGCCCTCGCGGAGGTTTTCCCAAGCATCCTTCGCTGCATCCCAACCGCCGGAGATGAGCGAAATGGCAAACAACACCTGCGAGACCCACATCGGAGCTTCCGCGAACTTTTCGACCAGGTAGCCCGCAACGAGCGCGAGACCACAAATCGCCGCCTGCATGGCCAGCGTGCGCCATTCGTCATCGCTCTCCTGCTCGATTTCATCCGCTTCCGGCCACTCAAACTCGCGCCACTTCCAAAACGTGGGCGCTGTGGGGCATGAGGGCTTCTCGATCTGCATCACGCCGTCGTTGTGGCTGACATCAAACATCCGCGTGTGCTCGGGAAGCTGCTTCAGCCACTTCGCATCAATCGTGCGCAGCACCTCCGCGAGCTTCGTTTCAAGCAATTCACCATCCACCCGGCCCAGCGTGGCCATCTCGACCTTCTTTGATGTCGGATCGAGCCGGATCGCCTCGACAGAGGGCTCGTCGAGCAGGAAGGACTCGAGAGCGAGCATCCAGGAGGTGTCGGGGGTGTTGGGCATCAAGTAGGAGAAGTGCGTGATGGTAGAGGCGGGCGATGGAGATGCAAGACGCGTGACGGACGCGGGATTTGTGGCAGACGTGAAGGGTATGCGCTTTGCCAACCGGCCTTTGTTTTATCTCATTTTGCTGCTCACCGCCGCGGCGGTGGTGCTCACGGCTTATGTCGTGTGGAAACTGCCGGAGGCGGAGGAACTCAGCCGGGCGAAAAAGAAGTCCGCGCCGCCTGCGTTACCTGCCGCTCAACCATGAAACCACTCCTCGCCCTCTTCCTGCTCTCGGCGGTTGCTTTGTCACGCCAGCCGAATGTGATCCTCATCCTCGCGGATGACCTCGGTCGCGGGGACCTGGGTTGCTACGGGCAGCAGCACATCCGCACGCCGAACCTCGACCGCATGGCGGCGGAGGGCATGAAGCTGATGGATCATTATAGCGGGAACGCCGTTTGCGCCCCCTCGCGCTGTGTGTTGATGACTGGCTATCATCCCGGGCATGCGTTCATCCGCGACAACCGCCAGGCGGACAACGCGAAGGGCCTGCCGAAGATGGGCAAGCCGGAGCACGAAGGCCAGTTTCCGATTCCCGATGCCACGGTGACGATGCCGGAGGCCTTCAAAAAGGCGGGTTATGTCACGGGCGGGTTTGGTAAATGGGGGCTCGGTGGTCCGGGCAGCACGGGCGAGCCGTTGAAGCAGGGCTTTGACCGCTGGTTTGGCTACAATTGCCAGGGCGTGGCGCACAATTTCTATCCCACCTACCTTTGGGACAACGACAAGACCATCGAGTTGAAGAACCCGCCGTTTCCTTCCAACGACAAGCTCAAGCCCGATGAGGATCCGACGAAGCCGGAGAGCTACAAGCGCTTTCAAGGCACGGAATACAGCGCCGATCTGATCGCTGAGCAGGCGCTGAAGTTTGCTCGTGATAACAAGGACCGGCCTTTCTTCCTCTACTGGCCCACCACGGTGCCGCATCTGGCCCTGCAGGTGCCGGATGACTCGGTGGCGGAGTATGACGGCAAATTTGAGGAGACTCCGTATCCCGGTGGCAAGGGCTACCTGCCGCACTTCAAGCCGCGTGCGGGCTATGCGGCGATGATCACGCGGATGGATCGCGAGATCGGCAAGATGATGACGCTCATCGCGGAGCTCGGCCTCGATGAGGACACGATCTTCCTCTTCATCAGCGACAACGGCTCACTCAATGGCACGCATCAGGGCTTGGGCGGTGTGGACGCGGCCTTCTTCAACAGCAGCAGCGGCCTGCGCGATGGCAAAGGCACGCTTTACGAAGGCGGCATCCGCTCGCCGGGCATCGTGCGCTGGAAGGGCAAGGTGAAGCCCGGCAGCACGAGCAAGGCCATCACGGGCTTTGAGGACTGGATGCCGACGTTGCTCGACCTTTGCGGCGTGAAGGACCAAACGCCCGCGGGTATCGATGGAGCCAGTTTTGCGGCCTTGCTGCGTGGTGAGGCATCCAACGGACGCGAGTTCCTGTATCGTGAGTTTTCCAGCTATGGCGGCCAGCAGTGTGTGAGGCTCGGAAAGTGGAAATACATCCGCACCGGCCTCAGCGGTGGAAAGGCAAAAAAGGCCGCGAAGACCTCCGAAGAGCTCTACGACCTCGAAAACGATCCGGCGGAGACCTCGAATGTGCTTGCGGCGCATCCGGAGGTAGTCGCACAAATGAAGGCCATCGCGGCCCGCGAGCATCAAAACAGCGCGGATTTCAAGTTTCCGGCTCTCGACCAGTGAGTAGCATCCACGCATGAATTGGTATTTGAACAACGCTGGTGCCGCCGAAGGGCCTTACGATGAGTCGGTCATGACGGAGATGGCTCGCGGACAGAAGATCGCCTCGGACAGCCTGGTGTGGCACGCGGGGCTGGATGCTTGGGCGAGTGTGGCAGCTCTCTCACCCTCGTGGTGGGGGGCGGCACTGCCGGAGCCAGTCGTGGAGGCCAAGCCGAAGAAAAAGGCGGAGGCTTCCAAAGCAGTCGAGCCATCCGGTTCAGCGCCGAAGCGTCGCCTCGCGGCACCGGTGGCACCGAGCGAGGATGCGGAGGCCAAGAAAGAGGGTGGCGGGCTTTTGCAGCGCCTCTTTGGCTTCGGCAAAAAGAAGAAGTGACAGGCTCACACGAGCCCGGCGATGGGCGAGCCCATGTAAAGCGTGTGCGGTCGGCCGGTGAAGTCTTTCCAGATGGTCTCGCGTGGCAGACCGAGGGCTTCGTAAATGGTCGCGGCGAGGTTTTCAGGTGTCTGCGGATCGCTCACGGGATAGCCGGCGATCTTGTCGCTGGCTCCGATGACGCGACCGCCCTTCACGCCGCCACCGGCGAGCAGCACGCTCTGCACATGCGCCCAATGATCGCGGCCCGGCAGGGCGGTTTTCGAGATGCTGGAGATCTTTGGCGTGCGGCCAAACTCACTGCCCATGACGATGAGCGTGTCATCGAGCTGGCCGCTGGCATCGAGATCCTCGATGAGGGCGCTCACGGCCTGGTCCATCGGCGGGAGGAGGTAGTTTTTGAGATTGCCCCAAGCGGCCTGATGCGTGTCCCAGCTCTCGTTGTTGCCCAGATTTACCTGGATCATGCGCACGCCGCTGTCGATCAAGCGACGGGCCATGAGCAGCGACCAGCCGAAGCTGTGCCGACCATAGCGGTCGAGCCATTTCGGATCGACTTTCTCCAAGCTGAAGGCGTCGTGAACGCTGCGATTGCCGAGAAGGGAGACGGCGGCACTACGGTAGGTGTCGAAGGACTCATCGCCGGCGAGCTTCGCGAGGTTGTCCGTTTGTTTTTCGAGTGAATCTCGCAGGGAGACGCGGTCGAGCACGCGATCCAGCGAGAGCCCCTGCGGCAGCGAGAGATGCGGTGCCTGAAACTTCAGCGAGGCATCTTTTTCAAAGCCACGCTCGTGATGAAACAGGTAGCCGGGAAAGGCGCCATAATGATCCGGATGATACGGCGACATCTCCAAGAACCACGGATCATACTGCGAGCCGAGCATGCCGCCGAATTGACCCGCGAGCGTGCGGCCGGTGCGGTGCACGAGCTTGTCCGGCAGCACGATGGCAGGCGGGAGATTGTCCTTCCGACGCGGCAGCAGCGCGGTGGCGAGCGCCGCAATGCCGGGATGATCGGACTTCTTCGGCTTCGAGGGATCAAAGCCGAGCGGCATGTCACTGCGGCCGGTGAGCATGACGTGATGGCCTTGCGAGTGCTCGCTGTGCGGATGGGTGAGCGAGCGGACGAGCGACCACTTTTCGGAGATGCGGGCCAGTTTGGGCAGATGCTCGCAGATGTGCAGGCCGGGTGTGCGGGTGCGGATGGGCTTGAACTCGCCGCGGAATTCCATCGGCGCGTCCGGCTTCATGTCGAAGCTCTCCTGCTGCGCCAGCCCGCCGCTGAGGAAGATGTAGATCACCGACTTCGCCCGCGGCGTGGTGGCCGGCGCGGCCATGCTTTGCAAGGCGCTGAGGTGGTTCATGCCGAGCCCCAGCAAACTCACCGCACCCGCCTGGAGGACCTCACGGCGGGAAAAGGGATGCGCTGGATGCGGGACGGACATGCGG
The DNA here is from genome assembly GCA_016795465.1 of Verrucomicrobiaceae bacterium. GTDB lineage: Bacteria > Verrucomicrobiota > Verrucomicrobiia > Verrucomicrobiales > Verrucomicrobiaceae > Prosthecobacter. The sequence goes on from JAEUHK010000016.1 coordinate 29,398, forward strand.
CAGGGATTACGCCGCGGCATGGGGAGGTTTTTCCGCCGAAGACGAGGCTCAGGGCGTGTGCGGGACGTAGTCGATCTCCATGAACTCGGCCACTTCCGGCAGCCAGCGCCCTTCCACGAAGGCCACATGGTCCGCGTGAACGTTGTAGAAGGCATACGCGGCCTCGTTGTCGAACTCCATCGACAGGCCGAAGGTGTAGTTGTTCTTCGGGCTGGTCTGGCGCAGGCACTCAAACTTCTTCACGCCCTCGATGCGGGCGAGTTCGCAGGCGGCACGGAGGAAGTCACGCTCGGCGGCGGAGCCGGTTTCGTGCTTGAGGCGGAAGACGACGGTGTGGCGGATCATGGCGGGGAAAGAACGGCGGGCGGGTGGAAAAGCTAAAAACTAAAGGATAAAAGATGAAACTTGGCTAGCCTCCACGCCCTCACGGGACCTGCCGTGCATCCGGCCATCCTGTTCCAGCGTTTCATCTTTGCTCCCATCCATGTCCTCCCGCACCCTCCCAGTCCTTCCTGACGCCCACGGCCACTTCGGCAAGTATGGCGGCATGTTCGTGCCTGAAACGCTCATGGCCGCGCTGACGGAGCTTTCCGACCATTACGAGAAGGCCAAGGCCGATCCGGCCTTCCAAAAGGAACTCGATGGCCTGCTGCATGAGTATGTGGGCCGCCCCACGCCGCTGTATTTTGCCGAACGCTGGACCGAAAAGCTCGGCGGGGCGAAGATTTACCTCAAACGCGAGGATTTGCTCCACACCGGCGCTCACAAGATCAACAACGCCCTCGGCCAGATCCTGCTGGCGAAGCGTCTTGGCAAGAACCGCATCATCGCTGAAACCGGTGCCGGCCAGCACGGCGTGGCCACGGCCACAGTGTGCGCCCGCTTTGGCTTCGATTGCACGATCTACATGGGCAAGGTGGACATGGAGCGGCAGGCGCTGAATGTCGCCCGCATGCGCTTCCTCGGCGCGAAGGTCGTCGCCGTCACCGCAGGGCAGGCCACGCTGAAAGAGGCCGTGAATGAGGCCATGCGTGACTGGGTCACGAACGTGCGCACCACGCACTACATCCTCGGCTCCGCCCTTGGCTCGCATCCCTTCCCGATGATGGTGCGTGATTTCCATCGCGTGATCGGCGTGGAGGCTCGCCGGCAGATTTTGGAGCGTGAGGAACGCCTGCCGGATCTTCTCGTCGCCTGCGTGGGCGGCGGCAGCAATTCGATCGGCCTTTTCCATCCCTTCCTGAATGATGAAGGCGTGCGCATGACCGGCGTCGAGGCCGGTGGCGATGGCATCATCCCTGAACGCCATGCCGCCCGCTTCCAAGGCGGCCGCCTCGGCGTGCTCCAAGGCACCAAAACATGGCTCCTCGCCAATCCCGATGGCCAAATCGAGCTCACGCACAGCGTCAGTGCCGGGCTCGACTACGCCGCCATCGGCCCCGAGCATGCCTGGCTGCACGAACAAGGCCGCGTGACCTACAATTACGCCACCGATGCCGAGGCGCTCGATGCCTTCCAAGAACTTAGCCAGGTCGAAGGCATCATTCCCGCCCTCGAAAGCTCCCACGCCATCGCCGAGGTCAAAAAAGTGGCCCCCACGATGCGGAAGGATCAAATCATCCTCGTGAACCTCAGCGGCCGCGGCGACAAAGACGTGGCCCAGGCCGCGCGGATGATCTTGGGCGAGGAATTGAAGTTCTGATCACCTTTTGGCACCTTGGTCGCGGTAGCGTCGTGGAGTGCGGTGGCAAGCCTTGGCGCGACACCGCTGTCGCGTGCCGGACTGAGTGGTTTGGCCTTTGAGCTTTCTTCCCGCGCTCGACAGCGGTGTCGCCGATGCAAGGCTGGCCTTGCATCTCTGCCACCGCACTCCACGACGCTGCCGCGCCTGCGAAACGCAGGGTGGCGCTAAAGTTGTCATCCGGGCTTACTGGAGCTAAAACACGCCATGATCGACTTACCCCTCAATCCCATCCAGGAGGACATGGCGAAGCTCAAATCGCTTCTCCACGACTCGCTGTCGCCGCATCTGCCGGCGGCGCAGAAGGACATGCGGATTTTGAATCTGGCGTGCGGGAGGTGTGATGAGGCGGAGACGCTGATTCAGGTGGGATCGGATCTCACGAAGGGCGGATCGGTGGAGATGGTGGGGGCGGACATCCGCATCCGCGAGATCCGGCAGGCACGAGAGGCGCATTCCCACCTCCCGGCGGAGTTTTTGATCGAGGACGCAACGAAGATCAGCGAGCACAAGCAACTCGGTGATGACTTCAACATGGTCTTCCTGCGCCATCAGAACTTCTGGCACGGGCAGGAGCTGTGGAAGAAGATTTTCGATCAAGGCATCGCGAAGCTGCGGCCGGATGGGATGCTGGTGATCACGAGCTACTTCGATGTGGAGCACCGGCTGGCGCTGCGGGCGCTGGAGGCGCTGGGGATGGAAGTGGTGAGCAACAAGCGGAACAAGGCGAGCCGGGCGCTGAAGGATGCGCCGGGCAAATCGGTGGACCGCTGGGTGGCGGTGCTGCGGCGGCGGCAGGCGTGAGGCGGGTCACTTCTGCGGCGCGGCTCCTTGGGCGAGGGCCACCAACTGCTGCTTGAGCGTAAGGATTTTTTCACGCTGGCACTTTTCATCTTCCTCACCGCGGCGGAGTCGTGCTTCGAGGAGTTCGAGGCGTGCCTCGTTCACGCGGATCTTGTCTTCGAGGCGGCGGTCCTGCTCGCGCAGCGCCTTGTCAGGCATGGTGAAGGTGCCGGTGATGCGGGCGGCACGCGTTTCGTGCGTGCTCGAGGGCTGACGCAAAGACTCGAGGCGGGCCTCTTCCTGCCTGATGGCCTCGCGAAGGCGGCTGAGACGGTCTTGAAGAGGGGCCAGGCCTTCTTCATTCGACGGACGGGCGGGCTCAGCGACGTTTGCCGATGGCGGGAAGACGACGCGGGCTCGGCTGGATAGCAGGTGACGCATCGAGGCCATGGACATTTCGATGTCGTTGCGAAGGTTTCGCGCTTCGAGCGACTCGGGTTGCAGGTCGGCAAGGCGTTTGTGGCCGTCCTGCATGCGCTGGTGCCATTCATCGAGCGCGGTGAAACGCGTTTCGAGGTCGTCGATCTTTTGCTGCGTTTCCGCGGCTTGTGTGGCGAGAGCTTGCTGACGTTCGGTGTGCTCTTTTTCGAGGCTGTTGGCGGCGAGCAGCAGGTCGTCGTGGCGCTTGCGCTGGGCCTTTTCAGCCTGCTGGAGGCTTTCGAGGCTGGATTGGGTTTCGCGTGTTTGCTGGCCGAGCGTGTCGAGGGCGGCGCGGAGGTCTTTTTCGCGGTCGCCGAGCTCGGCGAGGGTTTGTTGAAGTTTGGTGGCTTCGTCGCTCTGTTCCTGAATCTGCTGTTTCAACGCATCGCGAGTGCTTTCGGAGGCGGAGACTGTCTCGCGGAGTTCTGCGAGGCGTTTTTGCTCATCAGCCAGTGCGGCTGCGGTGGTGTCTCGCTTGGTTTGCAGGGCTTTGAGTTCGCCACGAGTGTCTTCGAGTGAAGTGGCGGCCTCTGCTTGCTGCTGGCGTGCGGTCTCGATCTCGCGCGTGGTATCCACCAGCGTGCGTGTGACCGAGTGGCATTCATCCATGAGCTGGCCGTGCTCGGTGCGCACGGCTTCCATTTGCTGCTGGAGCGAAGTGAAGCGCTTTTGCTGCTCGTCGGCATCGGCTCGGAGGAGCTGGAGACGCTCGGTGGCATCGCGGCTGGCCGTCTCGGCGTCAGTGAACTTTTGCTTCTCGCTCGCGATCTGATCGCGAAGGGCCTGCAGCTCGTCACGCGACGTAGCGAGCGCGGCGGTAGCCTCGTTTTGCTGCTGACGGGTGGTTTCGAGATTTTGGGTGAGGGTGTTGAGTTCGCTGGTGAGAGCTTCGCGCTTCGTGGCGAGCTGCTGCTCGTGCTCGGTGGCTTTCGCGTTCTCGTTTTGCAGGTGGGAGAGCTTCTTTTCCTGCTCGGTGGTGTCGGCACGGAGGCCGTCGAGCCGGCCGCGGGCCTGGATGGCGGTATCGAGAGTCTCCGAAAGTGTCTTTTGCTCAGCGGAGAGTTGTTCGCGCGCGGATGTTGCCTCGGCGCTGAGGCGGGAGAGCTCGGCCTGTGTGGTGGTGATGGCCTGCGTGGCGTTTTGATGCTGCTCGCGGAGGGCGGCGAGCTGGCGTGTGGTCGTCTCGATACCCGTGGTGTTGCTTTGCAGGCGCTGCTCGGTCTCGGTCAGTTTTTTGGTGGCTGCGAGGATCTTGGCTTCGAGTTCTTGCGCCTGCTTTTCGAGGGCGATGCGATGCGTGTCGCGACGCGAGATGAGCTCGCGGAGCTGGTCCATCTCCCGCTCGAGGCGGCCACGCTGCGCCACGGCCTCTTTGTTGTCGGCCTGGTTTTGCAGGAGGGTCTTTTCGGCCGCGGCAAACTCCTCGCGGCGTGCTTTGAAGCGTTGATCGAGATTTTCGAACTCGCTGGTCCTCGAGGCGATTTTTTCGAGCAGGGCGGCAAGCGATTGCTCGCGGGAGGAAACGTCGCCGCTGAGCGAGGTGAAGCGTTGCTCGACGGAGTGAATGTGGTCGTTGGTGACGCGGAGATGCTGCTCGCGGCCGGCGATTGCTTTTTCGTGCTCGCTGAGCTTTTCCGCGGCCTTGCCGATCTGATCTTGAAGCGAGGTGTGCTGTGAGGAGGCCTCGGTGAGCTTGTTTTTGATGTCGGCGAGCTGGCGCTCCTCGGCTTCGATTTGCTGGCGCAAGGAGCGACGTGCTTCTTCGGCCGCGGCGACTTCGTCCTGGCGCTCGCGGAGACGGTGCTGCTCGTTCTCGAGTTGTTTTCCGACTTCCTGACGGGCGTCTTTGGCGATGGCCAAGGCTTGCTCGTCCTTGGCGATGTCGGCCCTCAGGGCTGCGGCACGTTCTTCCAGCGAGGCGAGCGTGGCTTCCTCGATCGCGCGGCGTCCAGTGACGTCCTGAAGGCCTGCGAGGCTGTGCTCGTGGCGCGATTGCACGGCCGCGAGCTCGCGCTGGGCCTCGGCGAGCCTTGCCTCGAGACGGTTTACTCCTCCCGACAGCTCCTCAGACCGGGCGGTGAGGGCGGCGACTTCCGCGGTGATCTGATCGCGCTGCTGGGTGATCTGGCGGAGCTCTTGGACTTGTTCCGTATGCTGGGCCTCGGCATCACGCACCGCGGCGGTGACTTCAGCCAGGCGTCCCAATGGGGCATCGACAGCCATGGGAACATGAAGTTCCCGGCCGTTTTCGAGCACGAAGGCGAGCTTGGTCATGGGAGTGGGAAAGCGTCGGGAGAGACCGGGACAAGTCCGTGACTTGATTTGGACAAGTTAATCATCTCTACGCTATTTGGGCAAGTTTTGTGCCGGGATTCTTTTGAAGTTCCTGCCGTGGTCAGCATGGCCGCAGCTCTCGGCTTGACTGATCCGCCAAGGGCATTGCCAAAGCCTGCGGCAGGCGGTAATGTCACGCCCCCTTTGTCTCCCCCAAACCCTTGCCCGTCATGAAACGACTGATTTTTGCCCTCCTGCTGCTTTTCGTAGGACTGCTCGTCTCCCCGAGTGTCCATGCGCAGGCCGCTGGCAGCGCCTCGGACCTGCATTTCAACGGCTTTGTCATCTACAATGAGGCCGGCCGCTTGGAAAAGAGCGGGGATCTCGACATGGCGCTCGCCAAGTACAAGCAGGCTGGGGACCTTTACGCCACGCTGGAGAAGAATTTCCCAACCTATGAGGTGGAGACGCGGACGAACCGCCAGCGCACGATCGCCACCGCCATCGCCCGGCTGGAAGGCGTGCAGTCGAAGAATCTCGCGGCCTCGCAGGCGGCGGTAGAGATGGAAAAAGCCCGCATCGCGGCCCAGGTGGCCGCTCAACCGATGCCGCAGACCGCACCGGCACCGCTGGCAGGACCGGCGCAGGATTCGAGCGAGATCCCGAGCCTCGATGGATTGCTGCGTGGCTGGGAGAGCAAGATGCGCGGGAAGATTCTCGAGCTCGAGCGGGACAAGAAGCAGCTCGAAGTCGATCTGAACAAATGGGGTGAGTGGCATAATTGGGCTGCGGGTGAGATGAACCGCGTCACGGGCGAGAATGCCACGCTCACGAAGAAGTCCGCTGCGCTCGAGCAGGCTATCCTGGGCATGCAAAACGAGGTCGAGGCCGGTCGTGCTGCCTCCACCCAGCTCAATGATTTGAAGCAGCAAAAGGCCGCGGTGGACGCGGAACTGGCTAAAAACGCCCGCCAGCTCGCCGCGGCCGAAAAAGCCGCTGCGGAGGCGGCCGCGAAACTCAAAAACGCCTCGGACAGCCTCACCGTCATCCAGCAGGAAAAGGCCAAGATCGATGCTGAGCGCGAAAAGCTGACCAAGGAGCGTGACGACGCGATGAAGGAGCGGGATGTGGCCGTCAAAGAACGTGATGCTGCCAATGCGAAGGCGCTTGGGGCTCAGGCCGAGGTCGATGCCTTGAAGAAAAAGACGGCGAGCGGCGACATGAAGAAGCTCATTGCCGAGAACGAGCGTTTGCAGAAGGCGCTCACCGCTGCAGAGAAGCAGGTGGAAGGTCTCAAGGCCGATAACACCCGCAAGGATCAGGAGATCACGAAGCTCCGCGGTGATGTGACGACGCTGCAAGGACAGCTTACCGCACTCCGCCAGGAAAGCGCCCAGTATCAGACGCAGGTGGCCGACCTCACCCGTCAGCTGAAGGAATTGAAGGAGATGCCGGCCGCGGCGAACCCAAATGAACCAAATGCCCTCATCACGCAGGAAAACGAGATGCTGCGGAGCATCATCATGCGCCAACTGCGCCTGCAAAACCGCCAGCAGCAGGCAAAGGAGCTTATCATCGCCCAGCTCTCGAAAATGGAGAATGCCTCGACCGATCTGCTCAAGCAGGTCGAGGAGCTCAAAAACACCCGCATGACCCTCAGCCCTGACGAGGAGAAGCTCTTCAAGGATCCCGCGGCGAAGGAGCTGATCGGTTCGAACGGTGTGCAGGCCACGCTCATTGCCGCGAGTGCCACGCCGCCCTCCGGCAGCATGCCCACGCCCGGTTCTCTGACCGCGTTGCTGCTGCGTGCGAGCGAGGCTTACAACGCGAAGGACTTTGCCACCGCGGTGAAGTTTTATGATGACGCCCTCCGCGTCGAGCCGAAGAGCATCGATGCGCTCATCGGTCTCGGCATGACGCAGCAGCGTGCCGGCAAGTTTGCCGAATCAGAAGCCGCACTGCAAAAAGCGCTCGCCTACGATCCCGACAACGCCAATGCCGCCTACGCGATGGGCGTGACGCATTTCAAACAGGAGCGCTGGAAGGAAAGCATGACCTTCTTCGAGAAAAGCCTCGCCAAAACACCGCAGAACGCCAGCGCCCGCCACTACCTCGGCATCATCTCGACGAAGCTGAACCTCATGGAGCGTGCCGAGCGTGAGTTCAAAACCACGCTGGCCATCGATCCCGAGCATGGTGAGGCGCACTTCAACCTGGCCGTGCTCTACGCCACCTGGGACCCGCCGCAGTGGGAGAAGGCCCGCGAGGAATACGCCGCCGCGCTGAAAAAGGGCGTGAAGCCGGATGAGAACCTCGAGCGCCTGCTCGAAGGCGGGAAAAAAGTGTCGCAGAACTAATGCATCGCCCCTGAGCCACGTTTCACCGGGACGCGCCCATGAAATCCCTCTGCCTCCTGCTTGCCACCGCTGTGGCGGCCTCCTCCGCCGACTTCAAAAAAGACATCGAGCCCATCCTCGAGAAGAATTGCTACGAGTGCCACAGCGAGAAGACCGGCAAACGCAAGGGCGGCTTCGTCTTTGACGACCTGGAGACCTTCAAGCTCGACATCGCTGACAACGATGTGGCGCAGATCAGGCCCGGCAATCCCGATGGCAGCCACTTCCTCGAAGTCATTGTCAACGCGAGCCACGAAAAGCACATGCCGCCCGATGATCAGCTCTCCAACGGCGACATCCGCAAGCTGACCGAGTGGATCAAGGAGGGCGCGTTGCTGCCCGGTGTGAAGCCCGCGGTGGCCTCCACCACGCCCAGCGCCCCGAAAAAGTCTCTCCCGCCCATCATGAGCTGGACCAACCTCGAAGGTAAAACCATCCGCGCGGGCTTTGTGCGCCTCGAAGGTGCCAATGTGGTCCTCCGCATGCCTGCGAACGGCCAGGAAGTGCCGTATCCGATCGCAAAGCTGAACGCGGAAAGCCAGAAGCAGGCCCAGGAAGCTGGCGCACCGTAGGTCGTGCATGCTCTCGATCCACGAGAGCATGTCGTTTTTCGACGAAGCCTACTTCTTCGCCTTTTTGCCCTTTGCTCCTTTATTGGCAGCCACGGGTTTGCGCACCACGATATCGACCGCGTTCTTTTGCGGAGCACCCGGTGTGCTGCGACCGGCGGCGATTTGAGATTCGAGCAGGGCTTGGAGCTTGGCGGCGGCTTCGGGTTTTGCAGCGATCAGGTTGTTTTGCTCGGCGATGTCGCTGCTGAGGTCGTAAAGCTGGCTCGCAGGGCTGCCGGCAGGTGCCTGACCTGGGCGAGGATCGCTCCAGCCGCCGGAATCGGCGCAGAGTTCGAGTTTGAGGCTGCCTTCACGAATCGCGAAGGAGCCGTTGATGCTGTGATGCACGATGCTGGAGCGTGCGGCGTCGCTTTTTTGGCCTTTGAGAGCCGGGAGGAAGCTGAAGCTGTCTTCGGCGGCATTTTCGGGGAGCTTCTGACCGAGGATGTCTGCGGCCGTGGCCATCAAATCGGTGAGGCAGGTGAGCTGCGGGGTCTTCTGACCGCTTTTCACCTGCGCCGGCCAGCGCACGATGAAGGGCACGCGGTGGCCGCCGTCGAAGATGTCAGCCTTGTGTCCGCGCATGTTGTAGCTCGGGTTGTGCCCCTTCGAGAGGTGCAGCGGGAAATCGGCGCTGGGTGAGCAGCCGTTGTCGCTCGTCACGATGATGAGCGTGTCCTGTGCGATGCCGTTTTGCTTCGTGGCGGTCATGATCTGGCCGATGGCATCGTCCGTCTCCATGACGAAGTCGGCGTAGAGGCTCAGGCCGCTTTTGCCCTGCCACTTCTCGCTCGGCACGATGGGCGTGTGCGGGGAATTCAGCGGCATGTAGAGGAAGAAGGGCCTGCCGCTTTTCGCGTCAGCGGCCTTTTCGCCGATGATCTTCAAGGCCCGTTGGGTGAAGGTGGGCAGCACATCCTCGCCACGGAAGCCGGGGCTGCCGGGACCTTCGCGGGTGAAGCCGCCTTTGGCGCCGTTCATCGGGATTTTCATCGTTTCGGTCGGGTTCGCGGCCACGCGGTCGTTTTCGATGAAGCAGTAGGGCACCATGTCGAGCGATGCGCTGATGCCGAAGTAGCTGTCAAAACCCACGCTGGTCGGGCTGTTGGCGATTGGCTGGGTGTAATCGACGTTTTTGACCTGCTCGGGCTTTTCGATGCTCAACTCGCTCACCTCGCCTTTTTTGACCCAGTCCATGCCGAGGTGCCATTTGCCGACGCAGGCAGTGTGATAGCCGTTTTGCTTCAAGAAGGCTGGAACAGTCAGGCGTCCCTGCTCGATCAAACGCGGACTGAGTCCTCCGAGCACGCCGCTTTGCAGCTTCGTGCGCCAGGCGTAGCGCCCCGTCATCACGCCGTAGCGGGTGGGCGTGCACACGCTGGAGCCCGAGTGCGCATCCGTGAAGATCATGCCCTCCGCCGCGAGGCGGTCCATGTGCGGCGTGGCGATCTTTCCCTCGGGATTAAGGCACTTCACATCGCCGTAGCCGAGGTCATCGCAGAGGATGAAGATGATGTTGGGCTTCGACGCGGCCAGAGCGAGGTTGCTGACGGCAAACAGGACGGAGAGGAGCAAAAGGAGGCGCATGGTGGTGCGCCATAACGAAGCGATTCAGGCCCTCGTTTCGCCAGAAAGCACCCGCGAACGCCACGCCATGAAAAAACGCTCCAGCGCCGGTCCGATGAAGGCCAGCAAAGTCAGCACGATGGCAAACGAGAGGCCCGCATGCAGGAACGGGTGGGCCTTTAGCGATGCCACTTGGGCCCCAGCATGATGCACGAGCAGCAGCAGCGGCATGTGCAGGATGTAGCACGGGTAGCTGAACTGCGACAGCCAGCGGCACAGCGGGATGAGGTGAGGCTTAGCAGCCAGCCCGAGATGCCTGCCACCTGCCAGCATGATGGCCAAACCAGGCAGGGAATACCATGCGGCCATGTCCATGCGAAAGCCTTCCGAGTGGTTGTGCTTGAACACGATGGAGATCACCGCGCCGATGAGCCACAGCACGATGCCGATGAGCCACACCTGTCTCGTGATGAGGGCGGTGAAGGCCTCCCACCGGCTGCTCATCGCCGCTCCGGTCACCCACAGCGGAAAAAGCGCTGTGGTGGTCCACAGTCCCTGCAGCAAGGCACTGCTGCTACGTTCCGGCTTGATCTGCCAGAGCATCACGATGCCAAAAAGAATCACCACCGAGCCCACCATCACCCATCGCGTGGCGGCGTCCGTCCTGCCTTTCGACAAAAGCAGCAGTGCCGGCCACACCGCGTAATACAGCACCTCGCAACTCAGGCTCCACGACGGTCCAAAGGCCGGAAAAGGCGTGGTGAAGATCTGGAGGTTGAAAAGGCTCGCGCCCAATTGACGCCAAGGTTTGGCATTCACCTCATCGACCGCGAAATCGAGTCCTTGGCTCCACGCGACGACTGCCAGCGCCAAACCGATCAAAAACAGAGGATAGAGCCTTGTGATGCGGGCCATGCCATAGCGCCACCAGTTGAACTGCCCCGAAGCCACCCCGCGGGAGATCGAGCGGTGGATGCAGATGCCCGATATAACGAAGAAGCACCACACGCACCAGTCCGCGTTGCCAAAAATGGCCCGCGCCCAGCGCCATACCTCGGAGTTGGGCGTGTGCCATCCAAACGCCGTGCCCGCCGCCAGCTCAAACCCATGCGCGAACAGCACGACAAACGCCGCCAGCCCGCGCAGAGCGTCGAGCAGCAGTTCCGAGTCCTTGTCGAGGCGTTGGTCCATGAGGGTGATCAAGTACCATCACGCACCCAGAAGGACTGCGGCAAATGCTTTTACGGCCAGTTACGATTAAATCGCGACCTCAGCGTCCTCGTCACCGGCATCGGTGAGCGGTTTGAGGATCATGCCGGCTGCGACGGTGTTGTTGGTTTGCTCGTCAACGAGCACGAAGCTGCCGGTGGTGCGGTTTTGGGTGTAGGAGTCGAAGAAGATGGGCGCGGCACAGCGGATGCGGACGCAGCCGATGTCGTTGAGGGCGAATTCTTTGTTCTCGGCGCTCTTTTCGAGCGTGCTGATGTTCACCTTGTAGTGCACCTCGGTGACGACGGCACGGACGTCGTTGGTGGTGTGACGGAGGTGGAAACGGCCGCGGGGTTTGAGGGTCTTTTTGTCGGCGAACCAGCAGATCATGGCGTCGAACTCCTGCGCGGTCTGCACGGGCTCGTGGGCCTTCACGATCATGCCGCCGCGGGAGGTGTCGATCTCGTCGGCGACGGTGATGCTGTAGCTGAGCTGCGGGATGGCCTCGGGCTGCGGGCCTTCGAAGGTGTGGATGCCGGTGATCTTCGTCTTCATCTCGGACGGATAGACGAGTACGTCATCGCCCACGCGGAAGGTGCCGCTGGCCATGCGGCCGGCGAAGCCGCGGTAGTCGTGCAGATTGCCGAGTTTGGCGTCGTTGCGGTCGGAGATGGGGCGGATGACCCACTGCACGGGGAAACGCGCGGCATCGGCGGCGGTTTCGGTGTGCACTTGGACGGTTTCGAGATGCTGGAGCAACGAAGGGCCGGTGTACCAAGGGGTGGCGTCGGATTTTTCGACCACGTTGTCGCCATTGAGGGCGCTCATCGGGATCGGCGTGACGTTCGGCAGGTTTTCGAGGCCGCTGGCGAACTTCATGTAGTCGGCCACGATCTTGTCATAGACGGCCTGGTCGAAGTTTACGAGGTCCATCTTGTTCACGGCGAGCACGATTTGCCCGATGCGCAGCAAGCTCGCGAGGTAGGTGTGACGCATCGTCTGCTCGATCACGCCGAGACGGGCGTCGATCAAGATGATCGCCAGATCGGCCGTGGACGCGCCGGTGACCATGTTGCGAGTGTATTGAATGTGTCCCGGCGTGTCGGCGATGATGAACTTGCGCTTCGGCGTGGCGAAGTAGCGATACGCGACGTCAATCGTGATGCCCTGCTCGCGTTCGGCGCGAAGACCGTCGGTAAGCAACGCGAGATTCACATGTGCATCGCCGCGGCGCTTCGAGCTTTCTTCGACCGCGAGAAGCTGGTCTTCGAAGATGGATTTCGAATCATACAGCAAGCGGCCGATGAGCGTGCTTTTGCCGTCGTCGACGGAGCCGGCGGTCGTGAAGCGGAGGAGACTGGATTCGGTGGGATTGACGAGAACGTCCATGATCTGGGGAAAGTGGTGTGAGTGGGTCGTGCGGGGCGAGTTCTCGTGATGAATCAGAAGTACCCTTCCTTCTTGCGGTCCTCCATGGCCGTTTCGCTGCGTTTGTCGTCGGCGCGGGTGCCGCGTTCGGTTTGGCGGGCGGCGGCGACTTCGGCGACGATGTCGTCGATGGTGCTGGCGGTGGATTCGACCGCGCCGGTGCAGGAGGCGTCGCCGACAGTGCGGAAGCGGATGATCATCTCTTTCACGCGGGGCTTTTCCTCGTCGAGCAAGGGGATGATCGGGTTGCCGCGCTCGTCATTGAGCCCGACGGCGAGAAGCTGGCCGTGACGCTCGATGATCTGGCGCTTGTGGCTGAAGTAGAGGCTGGGGAGCGGGATGTTCTCCTGACGGATGTACTGCCAGATGTCCATCTCGGTCCAATTCGAGAGCGGGAAGACGCGGAAGTGCTCGCCGAAATGTTTGCGGCCGTTGAAGATGTTCCAGAGCTCAGGGCGCTGGTTCTTCGGGTCCCACTGGCCGAATTCATTGCGGTGGGAAAAGAAGCGCTCCTTCGCGCGGGCTTTCTCTTCATCGCGGCGACCGCCGCCGAGGCAGGCGTCGAATTGATGCTCCTCGATGGTGTCGAGCAGCGTGACCGTTTGCAGCTTGTTGCGCGAGGCGTTGTGGCCTTTCTCCTCCTGCACGCGGCCGTCGTCGATGGACTTCTGCACGCTGCCGACGACGAGATCCGCGCCGATTTCCTGCACGAACCAGTCGCGGTAAGTCATGGCCTCGGGGAAGTTGTGGCCGGTATCGACGTGCAGCAGCTTGAAGGGCAGACGCGAGGGATAAAACGCCTTCCGAGCGAGCCAGGCCATCACGATGCTGTCTTTGCCACCGGAGAAAAGCAGCGCGGGCTTTTCAAACTGCGCGGCGGTTTCGCGGAGGATGTAGATGGCCTCGCTTTCGAGGAACTGGAGATGCGTGATGGATGACATGACGAATTAAATGAGGGCGAAGGCTTTGAGGAGGTTGCGGGCGCTGACGGCGGTGACGAGGACACCGACGAGGATCATGAAAGGCTTGTGCGGGATGCGTTTGGCGGCCCAGGCGCCGATGGGCGCTGCGATGACACCGCCGAGCGCGAGGCCGAGGATGATCGTCCAATGCGTGAGACCAATGGTGAGCAGGAAGGTGATGCTGGCGGCGAGCGTGACGAAGAACTCGACCGCATTCACGCTGCCGACGGTGATGCGCACGTCATTGCCACGCACGATGAGGTTTGAGGCGACAATCGGTCCCCAACCGCCACCGCCCATCGCATCGACGAGCGCGCCGAAGAAGCCGAGCGGCGTGAGGTGCGTGGTCACATTCTTCGGCGGCACGCGGAAGAAGGCCTTCGCGATGATGACGAGGCCCATGATGATCAAATAGCCGCTGACATACGGCTTCAGCACATCGCCATCGAAGGCGGAAAGCGCATACGCGCCGATGATCGCTCCCAAAACGGCCGGAATGAGCAGCCTACGAAACAAAAAGCGGTCCACATTGCCAAACGCATGATGCGAGATGGCCGAGGCACCGGTCGTGAAGCACTCCGCGGCATGCACCGTGGCACTCGTGGCCGCCGGCGGCACGCCGAAGGCCATGAGCAGCGACGACGCGCTGACGCCGTAGGCCATGCCGAGCGCTCCATCGATCAACTGAGCGACGAAACCGGCGGCGACGTAAAGGCCGAACTCTGGAGTGAGGAAATCCATGGGCGCTTACGCTTTGTCGGTGACGAGCTTCGCGTGCAGGCCGCACTCGTGTTTTTCATCGCCCTTGGCGGGATCGTAGTAGGTGCGCTCGTTCGGCAGCGCGTGCTCGAGGAGGTAGGCGTCCATCTCGAAGGGCGTCCAGTCGAGGATGGGGTTCACCTTGAGGCAGTTGAACTTCGCGTCCCACATGAACGGCGCGAGGGTAGCGGCACGCTGCGGGTTTTGTTCGCGACGCAGCGCGGTGATCCACACTTTCGGCGCGAGCTCGCGCATGCCGCGCTCAAAGGGCTCCAGCTTCATGATGCGGCTGAAGGACTCGACGCGTTCCACTTCGTCCGGCATCGGCACCTGGCCGCCATTCAGCGCCAGCCAATGCGCGGCGGTCATGAGCGGCAGGTAGGGCTTCAAATTCAGCGTGAGCTGCGCCCGGCACTTTTCGGCGAAACGGTAGGTCTCCGGCAGATTCGTGCCGTGATCGATCCACAGCACCGGCGTGTCCGCGGCGGCCTTCGTGACCAAATGCAGGATCACCGCCTCGTAGGGCCGAAAATTCGTCGTCACGACCGCCTGGCCGTCGGCATGCGCGAGGGCGATTTCGATGATTTCCGAGGGCGATTTGCCTTTGGCGTCATCATTGAGGGCGGCGATTTGGTCAGGGTTCATGGGCGGGGCGCGATTTATTCACCCAATTCTCGATGTGTAAAGTAGGAAATTAGGTTTTGAGGCCCCTCCCATGCAGGACCCTTGCCGTCGGAGGCTCGGCCCACTACAAAGCGGGCCGCTCATGCGTTCCCCGGCCCGCCTTTCCACTGCTGATGAAGCCATTGCCGCCATTCCGGCCGGGGCCACGGTGGCTGTGGGTGGCTTTGTCGGAGCCGGGCATCCCGAAATGCTCACCGCGGCGCTGGAGCGGCGTTTTTTGCAAACCGGCACGCCGACCGATCTCACGCTCTATTACTGCGCTGGCCAAGGGGATCGCGGCGAGCGCGGGCTGAATCATCTCGCTCATCGCGGCCTGCTCAAACGCATCATCGGCGGGCATTGGAACCTCGCGCCGAAGCTCGGCGCCCTTGCCTTGGCGAACGAAGTCGAGGCTTACAATCTGCCGCAGGGCGTGCTCAGCGTGCTGACGCGTGAAATCGCCGCGAAACGTCCCGGCCTGATCACGCAAGTCGGCATGAACACCTTCATCGACCCCGTTCACAGCGGCGGAAGACTCAATGCCCGCACCGTCGAGCCGCTCGTCGAGCGCATCGAGCTCGATGGACAGACGTGGCTGCGCTACAAACCGGTGCCCATCCATGTCGCGTTGATTCGTGCGACCTATGCCGATGCCCGCGGGAATCTCAGCATGGAGGGCGAAGGCCTCATCAGTGAGGTGCTCCCGCTCGCCCAAGCCGCGAAAAACCACGGCGGCCTCGTCATCGCGCAGGTCGAGAGCGTCGTCGATGCCCTGCCGGACCCGAAGGCCGTCCGCGTGCCCGGCATTCTCGTCGATCACCTCGTCACCAGCGGCGGCGTGATGCACGACCAGACCTTCGGCGAGGTCTTCAACGAAGAATTCGTCGTCACGAATGCCAGCGGCTTCGAACTGCCGGTGATGCCGGAGTCGGATCGCAAGCGCATCGGTGCCCGCGCTTTGCAGGAGATCCGCCCCGGCGACATCGTGAACCTCGGCATCGGCCTGCCGGAAGCCGTTGCCATGGTCGCGGCGGAAACGGGACGCTTGAATGAATTCACGCTCACCGTCGAAAGCGGCCCCACGGGCGGCGTGCCAGCCTCCGGGCTCAGTTTTGGATGCAGCCACTTCCCGGAGGCCATCATCGACCAACCGGCTCAATTCGATTTTTACGACGGCGGCGGCCTCGACATCGCCATCCTCGGCGCAGTCGAAATCGACCCCGAGGGCAGCGTGAACGTCGCCAGCTTCGGCGATCGCTTCGCGGGCGTCGGTGGCTTTGTGAACATCGCCCACAGCGCCCGAAGGCTCGTCTTCTGCTGCACCTTCCGGGCAAAGGAGAATGCCAAATTCGTGAAGCGCATCCCGCACGTCTGCTTCCACGGCCCCTCCGCCCTCGCCCGCGGTCAGCAGGTGCTTTACGTCACGGAGCGTGCGGTCTTCGAGCTCACGCCAGGCGGCCTCCGCCTCCTCGAAGTGGCACCCGGCTTCGATGTGCAACGCGATGTGATCGACCAGATGGAGTTCGCGCCGGTGCGTTAGGCCGCGTTCAAACGCCAGCGGGCGCGATGGATGGTGCGGCCGACCTCGAGCCAGCTTTTTTCAAAGTCAGTCGTGGGATAAAAGAAGGCATCATCCGGCCAGTCGAGCCGCGTGAACTGCTGCGTGCGTCCTTCGAAGCTCAGCAGCGCATCTTCAAAGTAAGGCTGGTCGTCCGTCTTCAGCAAAAACTCGCCTCCGGGCTGCAATATGCGGGTGAGGCCGTCGAGGAACTCGGCCTGGTTCACGAGGCGGCGTGCGGCGTGCTTTTTCTTCGGCCACGGATCGGGGCAGAGCAGGTGCAGGCGGCTCACACTCGCCCGCGGCAGCAGCCAGGCCACGGTGTAGGCGCTTTCGAGGCGCATGATGCGGGCGTTTGGAAGGCCTTGCATGGCGATCTTCCGCGCCGTCTTGCTCACGCGGCCCAGCATGCGCTCCACGCCGAGGAAATCACGCTCCGGGTGATGCGCGGCCATGCCGGTGAGGAAGGTGCCGTCACCGCAGCCGAGGTCGATCTCCAGCGGACGCGAGGCATCGGGGAAGAGCTCGGTGCGGGAGACTTCGCGGAAATGATCGGCGGGGACAAAAAGCGGCGGCATGCAGGCCGCATCGAATACACGAATTGCCGCGGAAGCGAAACGAAGATGAGGCTGGTGCCTCCAAAAGCCTGTTGAGAGCGTATCCGCAGCCATGAAAATCCTTCTGCTCGCCATCGTCGCGGCCACTTTCACCGCCTGCACCAGCCTGCCGGACCCTCGCTCGCCCGTGCAAGGCTCAGAGGAGCATGCGGTGCGGCTTTTGGAGCAAAGCGCCGCGAGGGCAGGGAAGCCCTGGCGGAGGCTTGAACGCGTCGAAGTGGCCTTCGAAGGCGAGTGGACGCGCATCGTGCAAAAGCTGCAGCCAGAGCTCGTGAACGCGGAATTCCGCAAAAGCTCCCGCGAGGTTTATCAACCGCGTTTGAAGCGTGTGGAGCAAATCCACACCGGGCCACGCGGCATCAAAACGGTGCGCCGGACGCCCACGAGCATCGAGGTGAGCTTCACTGAGTATCGCGTGGCCACCGAGACGGAGAAAGATGCCGCCGCGCTCGTGGCGGATGCTTACACGATGTTTGTGTTTGGGGCGGATTACCTGCTCGCACGAGGTCAGAACTGGCGTTTCTGGCCCTGCATGCAGCGGCGTGAGATCGATGGCGATCCTTGCGATCTGATTTTTGGCACCTTGAAGCCCGGCGTCGGCCGCTCGGACGAGGATCAGGTCATCGCGTGGATCAGCCAGCGTGATAAAAGACTGCGCCGCGTGCAATTCACGCTGAATGGCCTCGCCTCGACGGTGGGTGCGGATGTCGATGTAACCTTTGATGATTTCCGACCGGGGCCAAATGGCACCGATTGGCCTAGTCACTTCCTCGAGACCGTGCGCCGGCCCTTGACGGTCAAAGCGCACGAGTGGCGCATGACATCACTCACAGCAGACCGTGCTCGCGGAAGCTGAAGTAAGGCAGCTCGCGAGATTCGGATGGCGTTCCGATCACCAGATGGTCCTGGAGCAGGATGCCCATCGTCTCGGAGGCCTCGCGCAGGCGGCGGGTGAGGCGACGGTCGGCATCGCTGGGCGTGGGATCACCGCTGGGATGGTTGTGCAGGAGGATGAAGGCATGCGCATTGTGGATGAGCGCCTTCTTGAGGATGTCACGCGGCGTGGCGGTGCATTCGTTGAGGCTGCCGCGGAAGATTTCCTCGGCTCGCAACAGCGTCAGTTTCGTCGTGAGCAGCACGAGGCGCACGGATTCATAGCTCAGCGCCTGCAATTCGGGACCGATGAACTCATACACGCTGCGTGGATGATCGAGCACGATGTCCCGCTGCGAGGTCTCGCGGGCGGCGCGGCGGCCGATTTCGAAGGCTGCGGCCAGTTTCGCGGCCTTTGCGGGGCCGAGTGCCTTGATGTCCGTCAACGCGGCCGGTTCGAGCCTCGAAAGCGCACGAATGGAGCCGTGCTCGCGCAACATGCGTTCGCCGATTTGCAGGGCGTTTTCGCCTTTGGTGCCGGTGTTGATGAAAAGAGCGAGCAACTCCGCATCAGAAAGCGCCTGCGGGCCGAGACGGAGCAGGCGTTCACGCGGGCGGTCGCTCTCCGGGATGTCGTGGATGCGGTGGGACATGCGAGAAATGTTCCCGCGAGTCTGTCATAGGCCAAGCGACTTCGGCAAGGCTCAATGAATGGCGCGGCACTGATCGAGCAGGCCGTGCAGGTAGCCCACGATGTCTTCCAAGGCCTGTTTGTGCGGCGTGGCAGGCAGGGCGATCAAATCCGCACGGGCGCTCACGAGCATGTCCTGGGCGAATTTCACCGCACGCTCGACCGCGCCATCATAGTCGGCGATGCCAGCGAGGATGCTGGTGTCCATCGGCTCGCCTTTGAGCAGCATGCGGCTGAGCTTTTGCTTCTGCGCCTCGGTGGCGCTTTCGAGGAGGTAAAGGATCGGCAGCGTGAGCTTGCCTCGAGCGAGATCAGTGCGCAGCGTCTTGCCGACGGTTTTTTCATCGCCGACGAGGTCGAGGCAGTCGTCGTAGATCTGGTAGGCGGTGCCGAGCTTGAGACCGTAATCACGCAGCGAGTGCTGCACGGACTCCGGCTGGTTGTTGAGGCGTGCGCCGAGCTCGCTGGCCGCGGCAAACAGCGCCGCCGTCTTCATCTCGATCATCTTGAGATAATCGGCGACGCTCAAATTGAGGTCGAAGCGGCGCTGCGTCTGCAAAATCTCGCCGGAGCACACATCGCGGGAGGCCCGGGCAATGGTGCGGCAAACGTGCGTGTCATCGAATTCGGTCGCCAGCTCCAAAGCGTAAGCGAAAAGGCTGTCGCCAAGCAACACGCTGAGGCTGCTGCCCCATTTCGCGACGGCGGTGGGCACCTGGCGGCGGATGTCCGCCCCGTCCATGATGTCGTCATGCACGAGCGAGGCGATGTGGACGAGCTCCAGGATGACCGAGAGACGTGTGTGGCCTTCGTGGGTGCCCCCCGTGGCACCGCCGGAGAGCACGGCGAGAGCAGGGCGGATGCGTTTGCCGGAGGTTTTGCAGACGTAGCTCACGTAACCCTCGACACCGGGATCAAAGGAACGTGCCTGATCGAGAATGGCAGCTTCCACGCGTTCGAGGTCTGCCCGCACGAGATGGAACGGGAACACGGGGTTGCTGGAGCTGACGGCGGGGGCGGTCATGGTCTGCCTCTCCTTTCACCACGGCGGGGGCTTAGTCAAATGCCCGGCCAGACCTCATCATGCCGCGATTTTCAAAAGATGTGAAAGCTCAACGTGTCCGCGAGGCCAGGATCCCGGACACGATGGCGTTGGCGACGGCCTGACGATGACTGGTGAGCGAGCACAGCCACGAATTCGTGCGATGCGTGAGGTAACCGCATTCGACGAGCACCGCGGGCGCCTTCGTCTCGCGCAGAACGACGAGTCTTTTGCGCTGCACGAGCTTTGTGCAGCCGAGCTTCACAGATCTGTCGAACGCGGCGTCCAGACGCTGGCTGAGGTAAAGCCCTTTGGGGCCGTAGTAATGCATCTCCGCACCGTTTTTGCCGAAGTCCTTGCCATCGGCGTTGAAATGAACGCTCACAAAGATCGAGTTCGGCACCTTGTTGGCCAGCCGCGCCCGCTGGTCGAGCTCCACAAAGGTGTCTGACCGGCGGATCATGACCGTTTTGATGCCCTTGGCACGCAGCCCTGTCTCGACGCGTTTGGCCACATCGAGCGCGAGATGCTTCTCGACGCGATGATACCAGATCGTGCCCGGATCCTTGCCGCCGTGGCCCGCATCGATGACGACCGTGTCGAATCGAAACTGCGCGTGAAGTCCCGATGAGGCTCCGAACACCGCCACCAGCGCCGCAAGAGCGAAAAAAAGGCGATGGAACCTCGCAGTCATGTCATTTCGGAATTTTGAGCGTCTTGCCGGCTCGGATGAAATCGTTCTTCAAGCCGTTCGCGGCCTTCAGCTTCGCCACCGTGGTGCCGTTGCGTGCCGCGATGACCGAGAGCGAGTCGCCCTGCTTGATCGTGTAACTGCCGCCCTTGCCCTTCGACTTGCTGCTGGAGGAGCTCTTCTTCTTTTTGGGCGGTGTGTAGTCTTTATGAGGTGTGGGCACGCCGCCATGCGAACTGCGCCACGAACTGATGTCTGATTCGGAGGCGCTGCTGCCGCCTCCTGCGGAGACCCACTCCGTTTTGTAGTCCCCATTGGCATCGAAAGGATACTCGTTTTTCGCCATCGAATGCGGCGGCGTCTCCTTCGTGCCGTGCAGGTTGATCACCGGCAGGTTTCGGGGCAGACCTTTGATGGACGGGCCGGAGCAGGAGGAAAGAAGAGCGGCTGCCAGCAGGCTCGTGGCGGTCAGCGAGGTCCTCACGGAAGGTTTCATGCGATGAGTGGAGGTGGCTTTCGGAGGTTCGCGGCTCACTTCATCTCCGGCGTGTGGAAGCGGCTGATGATGCTTTTCACGCGCGGGACTCCGTTCGAGTCTTTTTCAAACACCAAGGTGCGCTCGTGGTAATATTTGGCATCTCCTTGCGGCAGCGAGAACTTCCAAGGCGTGTCCGTGGCGGGGCCTTCGAAAGGGTTTTTGATCAGGCTGTAAACGGTGCGTCCGTCCATGCCGGGCTTGATTGTTTTGAAGCCGAGCTCCGAGAAGCCGATTGAGTAGCGGGTGTCTGTGGACCCGAAGTGCATCAGGGCGTTCATCGACTCGGAGAAGCTGTAGCCCCAGTTCACCATCGAGTTCACCGCCATGATGAGCGGGATGATGATGATCACGATCGGCGTGAAGAAGTACCAGTTGCGTTGGAGGAAGGACTTTTGTTGCATGCGGCCGCCATGCTGGTTGAAAGCCGCTGGCGTGGCAAGGGCAAAGGAGGCGCGGAACGCACTCTCACTCCACCCGCATGCGCTGCATCGGCACGCTCTGGCAGACGGCGACAATGAGGTCTTGGAACTTGTGCCCCGAGGCCTCGGACTGCTTCAGCACGGCCTGCACGCCCGGTTTGTCGCTGTATTCGAGACCGCGGCCGAGGGCGTAGGTCATCAAATTCTCCGCCAGGTTCTTGGTGAACTGTCCGGCCATGTCGCGGACGAGGATGGCACGCAGCTCGGCGAGGTTGTTGAAGGTCTGGCCGCGCACGAGGCTGCCGCTGGCATCGATCGGCAGCTTCTTCTCCTCCGTGCGCCAGCGGCCCACGGCGTCGTAGTTTTCAAACGCGAAGCCAATCGGGTCGAGGAAGGCATGGCAACCGGCGCACGAGGCGTTTTCTCGATGCTCGGCGAACTGCTGGCGGAGTGTGAGCTTGCCAAAGCGGGCCTTTCTCTCATCGAGCGGAGCCACGCCGCCCGGCGCAGGCGGCGGCGGTGTGCCGAGGATGTTCTCCAGCAGGAACTTGCCGCGCTTCACCGGCGAGGTGCGGGTGGGGTTCGAGGTCACGAGCAGCAGGCTGCCCTGCGTGAGGATGCCACCGCGTGGCGTGCCTTGCAGCGACACCTTTTGGAACTTGTCGCCCTTCACGCCCTTGATGTCGTAGTAGCGGGCCAGCTTCTCATTCAGGAAGGTGTAATCCGCGGAGAGGAACTCGATTACGGGCCGGTTTTCGCTCAGCAGATGATTGAAGAACATCTGCGATTCCTTCTTCATGCCCGATGCGATGCCATATTTGAAGTCCGGGAAGGCCCGCGAGTCCACGTCAGCGATCTCCACGTCACGCAGTTGCAGCCACTGGCCGGCAAAATCCTCTGCGAGGCTGTAGGCACGCCAGTCCGCCAGCATGCGCTTCACCTCGGTGGCGAGGTTTTTGCGCAGCTCACCCTTCGCGGCGAGTTGCAGCAGCTTCTCATCCGGCGGCGCTGACCAGAGGAAATACGACAGGCGGGAGGCCAGCGACCATTCATCGATCAAACCGGTGCCGTCCTTCACATCACCGGCCACCTGCGGCGGCGCACGGAAGAGGAACGAGGGCGAGACAAGCATGCCGCGAAGCACAAAGCCGAGCGCATCAAACGGGCTTGCGCCTTCTTTCAGCGCCAGATCGGCCACGGCCGTCCATTTGGCCTTTTCCTCTGGCTTGATCGGACGACGGAAAAGACGCGTGCCGAGCTTTTCGACCAGTTTCGGCACGTCCGCGGCCGCGATGCCGCCGGGTTCGTTCATGGGGCCAGTGATGGAAAGCTCGTGCAGCCAGAAGTTGCGGTCCTGGCGGGTCTTCTCGTCGTAAAAGTCGTTCAAGAACCACACCTGGATCTCGTGGCGGCCCACAGGCAACTCCACCTCGGCATTGAACCACTGCGGTGCCTGATCCTTCGCCGTGACCGAAAAGGACCCCGCGTTCTTGCCGCCGAGGCGCACATCAAACTTCGCCGGCTCGCCACCAGCCTGCTGGGCACCGGCTTTGATCGTGAGGCGATACTTACCGGCCTTCTCGATCTCAACGGCATGCTTCACAAAGCCGCTGCTCGCCAGATAGATGGCACCTGTGTCACGGTTGCCATCACCTTCACCGATCTGAAAATCCTCGCCGCTGAGCTTCAACTCAGGACGTCCGGCCGGTTTGCCATCGAGCAGCCACTGCACGAGACGCGTGCCACGTGCCGGCAGCAGGCCGAGCGGGCCTTCGACATCGATTTTGTCCACCGCGAGGTTTCGATCCCGCTTCTCCGGATCGGGATTGGCCGCGTCTTGGAAGTCATTGAGGAACTTCACGCTCAATTTGTGCTCGCCGCCACCCAGGCGGGCCTCGTGCGTGATCGTCTGCCACGGGCCTTTTTCACCACGGAAGCGTGCGGTGACATCAAACTGGCCCACTTCCTTGCCATCGATGCTGAAGGCGATCTTCGCGGCATCGGGTCCGGCCTGCGTGGCGGAGGCGCGAATTTTGAAAACATAGGTGCCGGCGGCCGGTGCGTTGAATTTCGTGGCCGCCTCCGCTTCACTGTGAAACCAACGCACACCCTCGTTCTCGCTCGATGTGCCTTTTTGGTTCCAAAACTTCTTCGCGCCGAGCTCCAGGTCCACGCGTTCGACATCGGAAGTATCGAGCGCCTTCTCCGCGATGCTGTTGGCGGCTCGCATGTACTTTTCCATCAGCAGCGGTGAGAGCGCGAGCACATCGCCGATGTTGTCGTAGCCGTAGCCGGTGTCATCCGGCGGGAACTCATTGGCCGGGCGCATGTCCACCAGCAGCAGGTCACGGATCGTGTTGTTGTATTCCGTGCGATTGAGGCGACGCCACACCGCCCGGCCCGGGTCTGGCTTGTTCGGATCAAACCAGAAAATGGTATCGTCGATCCAGGCGAGCAGCTCGTCACGCTCCGTGAGCGAGGGCTTGTCCTTCTTTTCCGGCGGCATCACATGCGTGGCGATCTGCTGGCGCACATGGTCCCACTGCACCTTGTCCGCGATCATCGACGTGTAGTCCTTGTATTCGTCCATGACGAAGTCGCCCTTGTCCACGCCGTCGCTGTGGCAGTCGTAGCAGAACTTCTGCAGCAGCGGCAGGATGCGTTTTTGATACGCCTCCTCGCCACGCGGCGTGGCAGCCGAGACGGCGAGGACTGGCAGAAAAAGAGCGAAGAGGGTCTTCATCATGATCGAAAGAGGAAAGCGGGACAGGTGTCGTGATCAAGCCAGGCTCAGAGCTCCGCCCTCGCAGAGTTCCTTCTTGCCGAAGGTCTGCAAGTTGTGGCCCATGGCCTGTGCCACGCTCATCCAGAGGCGGTTGTGCGCGGCTTTGTCGAATTTGAGGCTGCGGCCCATCTTGAAGCCGAATCCACCGCCGAGCATCACATACGGGATGTTGTCGAGCGTGTGCGTGTTGCCTTTGCCGAGTTCGTTGGTCCAGACGAGCAGCGTGTTGTCGAGCATCGAGCCATCGCCGGCAGGCTCGGGCGTCTCGCTGAGGCGCTTCGCGAGGTAGGCGAACTCGCCAGCGAACCAGGTGTTGATCTTCATGAGCTTCTCGTAGCTGTCTTTTTTGTCGTCCGGATCGTGCGAGAGGCTGTGGTGACCTTCCTCGACACCGAGCCAGCGCATCTGCGCCATGCCGACGCTGCGCATGTATTGCAACGTGGCCACGCGGGCCATGTCATTGGCGAGCGAGTTCACGAGGAGATCAATCTGGATGCGGCTGATCTGCGGCGTGTTGTCGTTCACCAGTTCGATGCTCGGATCGACGGCAGGAACGGGATGCGTGAGCTTGCCGACCTTGTCGGCATCGGCCAAGTCCTGCTCCAGACTGCGCACGAGCGTCATGTGCTGGTCGAGCAAGGCTTTGTCACGGGCGCTGAGCTTCGATGAGACACGTTTCAGGTCCTCGCGCACATCGTCGAGGATGCTGACGAGGCTCTCCTTGTCCTTCATCTTGCCGTACACCTTCTTCAGCACCTGATGCGGATCATCAATGGGTGCCACGGGCTGATTTGGCCCGGCATAGCTCATGCGTGTCCACGGGTCCGCACGGTCCGGAACGGCCACGCCGAACTCGAGGGAGCCAAAACGCGTTTTGGTCTCCTTGCGGCTCTGGAGGAAGTTTTTGAGCTCCTGGTCAATCGAGATGCTGCTGGCCCATCCGGCGGGATTGCCGCCACCGCCCATGATGTTGCCTTTCATGAGTTCATCGCACGTGAGCAGGCAGCTCATGCCGCGCATGTGGCTGTCGCCATCGCCACGCACTTTGTTGGCGATGCCGTGAAGGATGAGCATCTGCTTCTTGAAGGGCTCCAGCGGCTTCAAAATGGATTTGAAGCTGAACTCGCTGCCTTCCTGGTCTGGCCAGAACTCATTCGGAAGCGTGCCGTTCGGCGAAAACATGATGATGAGCCTCTGTCGCTTCTGCGGCGCAGGTGCGCCGGTGATGCTCGGCAGGCCGGAGAGGAAGGGAAACGCTCCGGCGGAGATGCCGAGATCGCGCAGAAATTGGCGGCGGTGGAGGTGTTTCATATGAATGGAGTTACGAGGCGGGTTTGAACTCGGTTTGGCGTCATTTGACCTCTGTCGCCACGAGGGCGATGTCGATCATGAGCTTCTGAATGTGGCAGTTGTTGGCGGCGAAGGCTTTTTGGAGGTTGTCGAGCGTGGCGGGGCCGTAGGCGGTGGGCTCTTGTTTGACGAGGTGATGGAAGAGATGGCGGATGAAGGCGCGATGGCCGGCAGGATTGCTGGCGACGTAGTTCACGATGTCACGCGGGCCGGTGAGACGCACGAGCTGTCCCTCGTGCGTGGTGAATTCGCTCACGGGGTTCACAGGCTTGTTGTTGTCCTTCGTCCGCCAGCGGCCGACGGCATCAAAATTCTCCAAGCTGAAGCCGAGCGGGTTGATCATGCTGTGGCAGGTCATGCAGCCGCCGCTGCGGGTGAGCTCGGTGATCTTTTCACGCATGGTGAGCTTCGGATTGAAGTGGCTGTCCTCAAACACGACGGCCTTCTGCGGCGGCTTGAGCGACATGCCGACGATGTTGCGCGTCAAAAACACACCGCGATGCACCGGCGAGGACTGCTTCGTGTAGGCGAGCGAAGCGAGCAGATACGGATGCGTGACCACGCCGGCACGTTGTTTCGGATCAAAGCCGACGCGTTGGAACTCATCGCCGGTCACCGGATGGCCGTAAAACTTGCCGAGGCGCTCGTTGAGCAAAAGGTAATCGGCTTGAAGCAGCTCGCGGTAGTCTGACTTCTCGCTCCACACGACCTCGTCGATGAACTGGAAGAGCGACTCCCGCAGATCAGCGAGCAATTCGGGCGTGAAGTCCGGGAAGATCTTCGGGTCCTTGCTGGTGCCCTCGGCACGCTCGAGCTCCAGCCACTGATGGAAGAAGCCATGCAGCTTCGCTTTGGTGCGAGGATCGGTGATCATGCGCTGGGCCTCGGCACGGACTTGATCGCGTGTTTTGAGTTTTCCGGCCGCAGCGGCTTGCAGGAGTTTTTTATCGGGAAGGGAATCCCACAGAGCGAGGGCGAGGCGCGAGGCTGTTTGGTAGTCGTCGGCATCGGAAAGGTCCGGGTAGAGGAATTGCGGCGATTTCAGCGTGAGCATCACGATGCGCTTCACGGCTGTTTCCGGTGTCTTCGCAGCCTTGAACTGCGATTCGATGATGAGCTGCTTCATCTCATCGGACACCGGACGGCGGAAGGCGGTCTCGACGAAGGTCTCGGCGAATTTGCGGAGTTTGTCGCCGCGGTCAGGAGCCCCCGGTTTGGTCTGCGCGAGCTCGTCGATCTTCGCGATGACCTGCTCGGCGATGGTGATGGCGGCATCGGTGACGGCCTGGTCCCATCCTTTGGAGATTGTGGTGCCACGCGGATAGCCGCCGCTGCTGTCATCGGCGGGGAATTCGGTGCTCACGATGGCCAGCTCACGCGGGCGGTCGGTGCGCAGCGCATGCGCGGGGATGAGTTCTTTGACGCCGTGCGGTGTTTTCCACCAGAGTTCGATCGAGGCGGACTGCTCTTTGAATTTGAAGTGCTCAAGAACCAGGCGGTAAGCACGCCCGCCGACCAGGAAGAGGCTCTTTTTTTCCTCGCGCACCTGCGGACCGGCACTCACCCAGCCGTCGATGAGGGCGTTTCCATCGGAAGTGTCGTTGATGTAAAGGCGGAAGCCGTTCTCCGACTTCACGGCGAACTCATGCACGCCAGTCTCGGGTGCCACGACGCTGCCATCCCATCGCAGATCAAACTGCTCGGCGATCATCTTCTCCTTGTCCGGGCTGTCGGCACCAAAATGAAAAGCCACGCCGGGATCGACGCGTTCGAAGTTGAAATTCGCGCGGCGCTTTTTGATGCCCTTGTTTTTCGAGAGGTCCTCCAGTTCTTCGCCGGGCTTTGGAACGGCCACGCCACGGTAGGTGCCCTTCAATCCCTGCTCGGTGCCGATCGGGCGGTCAAAGCCCGGACCCATGCGAAAGCGGCCGAGGAGGTCCATCACGCTGTTGCGGAACTGGTCGGTGGTCAGGCGGGCCAGATCCTTCCGCGGCGGGTTGTTCCGCGCCTGCGCATCGGGCGAGTAAAAGGCATCGTAGATGTATTCCGCGATCAGTTTGGAGTCCGCGGCCGTCGTCTTGTCCGGATCATCCTCCGGCATCGTTCGGTCGATTTGTCGTGCGAGGGCCTCGATGGACTTTTCACCCGTGAGAGCCTCATCGTATTCATCCTCCACGCCCTGGCCTTTGCTGCCGTGGCACTCGGCGCAGAGCTTTTGATACAGCGCCTTGCCCGGATGCTCAGCCGGGGCGGCAAAGGCGCACGCCGTGAGCATCCACAGCGCAGGCCATGGAAATGGGGTTTTGGGAAATGTCGCAGCCATGGGGGGATTTGGGTTTGGCTATCAATCATAAAGTCACAGCCGGCCAGCCTCTTTCAGCGGGTTGTGCCCCGGCCGACAAGATCGGCACAGCCTTCGCCAGTCTCTGGAGGCGATTCGCAGGCATCGTGGCGTTCATACACCTCCATGAACGCGTCCCCCATGCACCCCGGCGAGGCCCCCGAGTCCGCCATGCCTTACGATGGCTTCGATCAGCGTCCTTTTTTGGTCTTTTGGGAGATCACCCGCTCCTGCGCCCTCGCCTGCCGCCACTGCCGGGCCGAGGCGCAGCCGCACCGTCATCCTGATGAACTCAATCGCGAGGAGTCCAGCCGCCTCATCCGCCAGCTCGCCGAGCTGAAGCCGCCGATGCTCATCCTCACCGGCGGTGATCCGCTGATGCGCACGGACTGCCTCGACCTCGTGCGCGAGGCGACTGCCGCGGGCCTCCATGTGGGCCTGAGCCCCTCGGCGACGGCACGGCTCATGCATGCCGACTTTGCCGAGATCAAGGCCGCCGGTGTCGAGCGCATCTCGCTGAGCCTTGATGGTGCCACGCGGGTCACGCACGATGCCTTTCGCGGTGTGAGCGGCACTTTTGACCGCACCATCGCCGCGGTGCATCGCGCTCACGCGGCCGATTTGAGCATCCAGATCAACACCACGCTCACCCGCGGCAATTTACGCGAGTATGAGGCCTTCAAGCAGCTCATGTTTGAGCTGAAGCCGGCCATGTGGAGTGTCTTTCTCCTCGTGCCGACCGGTCGTGCGGGCGCGGCGGACCTGCCGGACCCGCAGGACATCGAGCATGTGTTTCAAGACATGGCCGGCTTGGTGGGCAAGGCTCCCTTCGCGGTCAAAACGACCGAGGGGCATCACTTCCGCCGCGTGGTCATGCAAAAGCTCGGTGCCGCGGGCGGCCGCCACCGGCCCGGCATGCGCTCGCCGCTCGGCATTCGCGATGGCCGCGGTGTGATGTTCATCTCGCATACCGGAGTCGTCTCGCCGAGTGGCTTCCTGCCCTTTGACTGCGGAAACGTGCGCCAGGAGCATCCGGCGGACATTTACCGGCATCACCCGCTCTTTGTGTCCCTGCGTGACAACGATGCGCTCGGCGGCAAGTGCGGCCAATGCGAGTTCCGCACCGTCTGCGGCGGCTCACGAGCCCGCGCTTACGGACTGACGGGTGATCCCTTCGCGCAAGATCCGGCCTGTGTGTATCAGCCAGCGGCCATCCGATCTCCGAGAAAGGCCGCGGAGCCTACCGTGGCCGTGTGAAGATCACAGCCCCTTCGTCTTGCTGCCCTCGACGACGATTTGCTTCGTCTCGGGGCCTTGTTTGACGAGGTCGCGCTTCTTGCCGCCGCGGGTCTCGGTGAAGGTGTTGTCGCGGATGGTGATGGATTCGGTGCCGCCCTGGATGTCGATGACGGCGCCGCCTTCGGGGGCGTTGTCGATGAAGTTGTTGTGCTCGATGCGGTTGCGGTGGCCGGCGAAGTCGGGGCCGCGCTCGGGGCGGAAGAGGACGCCGTTGAGCTTGCTGTCGCGGATGGTGTTGCCGGTGATGAGGTTGTCGGTGTCGCGGTGGCCGATGGAGATGCCGACGCGGTTGCCGTCGATCGTGTTTTGCTCGGCGAGGCCATATTTGACGCCCCAGCAGAAGAAGATGCCGATGTCGTTGCCGCGCAGGGTGTTGTTGCGGATGACGGGCCGCTGCGAGCCGCTGCCGGGATGCAGACCGAGGTTCTTGTTGTTCTCGCTGACGCAGTTTTCGACCACGACGTCGTGGCAGATCTGCCAGGAGATGCCGTCGCCCTGATTGTTGCGGGCGGTAATGCCGCGCATGTGGATGCGGTTGCAGTCCTGGAGGAAGATGCAGCCAGCGTAGTTGCCATCGAGCTCGGCGTTGTGCTCGCGGTTGCCGTCGAGCACGAGGTTTTCGATGCGCAGGTCATTCACGAACTCGCCGCTGAGCAGCGGGAAGAGCGTGGCACAGGTGGCGTCGTGCATCTGCCAGAGGTTTTCGCGCAGGGCCTTGTCGAGCTTGAAGCGGCTGCCGCTGCGGGCGGTGAGCGTGCGCTTGAGCACGGTCTGGCGGCCGGTTTTGGCGTCCTTGGCGCGGAGGCACACGCCATCGCCCACGCGGAAGCCGGTGGCGTCGTGCAGGGTGATCTCCTGGTCATACCAGTCGCTGTCGAGCTTCAGCGGCGTGGTGGTGGAGGGCTCTTTGATGAGCAGCGTCTTGTCGCCCTCGCCGATGAGGTGGACGCCGCTTTGCAGATAAACGGCGTTTCGCAGCCGGTAGGTGCCCGCCTTGATGCGCACCGTGCCGCCGCCGAGCCTCGCCACATGATCCACCGCCGCCTGGATGGCCCGCTGATTGCTGCCGACGATGTCCGCGTCCTTCGCGCCGACGGTGATGGTCAACGTCTCCTCCCATGTCGGCTGCACCGCCGTGTCGCCGCTCGTCTGCCGCGGCAACGTGACCTCCGGCCGCTCCGCGGCGAAAAGCGAGGACGTGAGCGCGAAGAGGAGCAGCGTGGGTTTCATGCGGGAGTTACGCTTGAGACTTGCAGTGCCTCTCACACATGGGTACAAAGCGCCTTCATCAACCTTCACCATGCTCGTTTTCATTGATGAATCTGGAGACACGGGCCTGAACATGGCCTGCAAAGTCACGTCTCCCCGATTCATCGTGACCTTGGTCCTTATTGAGGACCTTGAGCAGGCGACGGCTGCCGATCAGAGAATCCAAGCCTTGAAAAGTGAACTGGGTTTGCGGGCTGAGTTCGAGTTTCACTTCTACAAGCTCAAGCCAGCATGGCGGGAGAGGTTTTTGCGAGAGGTGGCCGCTTTCGAGTTCTTCTATTTCTCTGTCGTGCTCGACAAGGCAGGCCTCACCGATCACGGCGTGAAGACGCCCGCCGAACTTTATCGCTACACCTGCGGTCTTGTCTTTGAACTGGCGAAACCCTACCTGAGAAACGCCACGGTGGTCATGGACGGTCAGGGCACGGAACTCCTGCGCCGGGAACTCACCTCCTACCTTCGCCGCAAGGTTCAGACGGACCCGACCGGCACATCGTTGATCCACAAGGTGAAGCTTCAAGACTCCCATAAAAACAACCTCCTCCAGCTCGCCGACATGGTCTGCGGGGCCATGGCCCGTTCGTTGACCGACAAGCCGGATGCCGCCGTTTATCGTCGAATCATCTCTCATCGTGAGATGCAGGTGGCCCATTGGCCTCGGTGAATTGGAGTCCGCCGACCCTATCCTTGCGGAAAGTGCTCCATACGGTGCCTTTATCGGGTCGGCGGCAATTCCGAGACAAAAGTGTACCTGTGGGAAGGGATGTCAATCATCGGAATGGACCATGCACACAAAGCGGCCTGCCTGGGTTCCAGCGTGATTCCATGAAGTGCTCTCCGGCAACAGGCTGAACATCGAACCGGCATTTGTAAACGAGTTCGCCGGCATGGCCGACGGCACCGTGGCCCTGCCCGAGCTGCTGGAGGTGCGTGAGAAGCTCTTCACCGAGATTCCCGACCGTTTGAACCACGAGCAACGCCACTTCCTGCTCGGACTCGTGCAAGCCGAGCCGGACTGGAGCCTGATGAAGCAACCGCATCTGGCCGCCATGCCAGCCATCGCCTGGAAGCTCGCAAACCTCCGCCAACTCAAGAGATCCAACCCGAAGACGTTCCACGCACAGGCCGAGGCGCTTGAGAGGGCTTTGGAGAAGAATGTCTCGGCAACTCCCAGATCGTTGAACCGCTGATAAGACGCTAATCTGACACTGATGAACTCTGATTAGCGTCTCATCAGCGTCAGATTAGCGGTTAGATGCCTGGGAAACGAAGGTTGCGCCGCTGTGGGACTCGGCCAGAATCGCTGGATGAAACCGGTGGTCTTCCTTATGAAAACATTCTCTCTGCGCCTGTTGGCGTTCTTCTCATGTATTCTGGGCCTCGAAGCTGCCTCTATTTCCACGCATCCTGTGAGTCAGAGAATAGCCTATGGTGGTTCAGGGTCGCTTTCAGTCGTGGCAACTGGCACAGGCACGCTGAGCTACCAGTGGCAGAAGGATGGAATCAGCATTGTTGGAGCCACCGGAAGCAGTTTGACGATCTCCAATATGCGTCCCTGGCATGTGGGCGACTATCGTGTGCAGGTGACTGACACAGGCGGCACAGTGACCAGCAATGCCGCTGAAATCACCATCCCAGGTGTCAACACAGGCGTTTGGAAAGGCCTGACTCATTATTATCCCTTTGACGGCAACACGTCGGACTTGGGGCCTTCTCAGAACGACTTTGTGAATACGAATGCAGTCGCGACTTCGGATCGGTTGAACCGTGCTTCGGCTTCTTATGCTTTCGATGGCAACACTGCTTGGATGGTGTCGGAGGAAAATCTGCCCATCAGTGGTTCTGCTCCTCGGACTTTTGCGTTTTGGATGCGTGCTGAGAGCCGTGGTCATTTCAATGGCAACCCGAATGTCCTCGCACATGGCACCAAGAATGGAACGGGAGACCTCTTCAGTATAAGCTGGACCGAATCAGCAACAAATCGGCATCTGTTCGTTCACGGAAGCTGGCTAGATGCCGGCATGGACGGAACAAATGTTCTACCTCTAGATTCATGGATGCACGTCGTGGTAGCCTCGGGGGGCGCTGCTGGCGATACGGCGTTTTTCATAAATGGGGCCTCTCAGAGCACAATTAGCGGCTCGGGCATGTTTAACACCGCTCTCACCAAACTCAGGATCAGCACGGGAAGTGACTCTGGCGGGATCAGCAATGACTCATTTTTCTGGTGGAACGCGGGGTTCAAAGGCCGGGTCGATGAGGTGAGGGTTTATAATCGGAAACTCGCGGCAAATGAGGTTTTGGCGCTTTATGAGGCAGAGGGAGCGGAGATCGCGGTGGAGCAACCGAGCGGCACCAATTTGGTAAGTGGAGTTGCTGCGTATTCTTGGCCAGCAGCCGCCACAGGCGGCACAGGGAGTGCCGTCACTTTCACCATCAGGAATCTCGGCACGGCCAACCTCACTAGTTTGGCGGCAAACACGAGTGGCACTCACGCAGCGGATTTTGTCGTTGGGAGTCTTGGCAGCACAACTCTGGCATCAGGCGGAAACACGACTTTCACAGTGAATTTCAGTCCGACTCCGGGCGCTTCTGGAGCTCGAACCGCGACTTTGAGGATTAGCAGCAACGACGTGGATGAAAGCTCGTTCGTCATCGCACTTTCAGGAACCGCCTACTCCACCACGCTTGATCTCGACAGTGACGGTATGAGTGATTGGGGCGAGTTTAAACTTTCAGCGCTCGGCTTTGACTGGCAGGTCGCAAACACAGCTTTGGTTTCGGCCCTCTATGCGAACGCAGACGCCGCAGGGCTCTTCACGGCTTCTCAGGTTCAGAATCTCAACGTTGGGACGCCAATCATTCAGCGAAATCATGCCACGGGCGAATTCACCCTGACCATTGGCCTCGAAAAATCAGGTGACCTCAGCACTTGGAATCCTTTTCCAGTCACAACGCCGCAAACAAGCATCAATGGACAGGGGAAGGTCGAACTTAAGTTTTCATCACCAGAGAATGCGGCGTTCTACCGTCTGCGTGCGCAGTAAGCTTGTGTTCCGTTTGAGTCAGCCAACTTTTTCTGAATCGACGCTGATTACCTGCCCTGCAACGGAGCAGGTCTTGAATGAAACTTGCGGGATATTGCCCCACGTGAATTTGGCTTTTTTGTCTACCGCGTAACTTCCTTCGATGTAACAACGCACTGCCACAAATAGCTGCGGTCTGCCTATATTAAGTTCATGTTTGTCACCGACTAGGGTGTGCGCGATTTTGTGAATTAGGCATGGCGGTAGGTAGAGACACATTTCCAGCAGATGCCTATTAATCTTATCTGCGGCCTGCTGAGAATCTAAAGTCATCGTCAAAACGTCCGAAATGACCGCTGCTTTATCCCTGATCATGATTTCTCGACGGTAGTTCTCCAGCCTTTGGTCGAAACCATGTTTTAATAATGCCCCCCACCAAGAAGTCACAAAGAAAGTGAGAACTGAGGATACTGTAAAGGTAACCCCCCAGAATCGAATATCAGCCAGCAGTTCGCAGATCGTCATTTGCTGAGTTTATAACTCCTCGTAGGATAGATAGGCAATAAAAGACCTCGCCAAGAATACGGAACGATTTGGAATTTTTGGGCTGGTTATTCAACTGCTAAACTCAATGCTTCCTAATGAACTAGGCTTCAACGCTTCCTGTTTTTGACTTTCAATCCTCCTGCCACGCGCAGCACCTTGAGGATCTTGACGTGGCGGTCGGCGAAGTCGGTCCAGTAGTGGATGAGCCAGCCGCCGTGCGCGGCGATGGAGATGCGGCGGCCGCGATCATCGCGTTCTTCGGCGGCGCAATGATCCTCGGGGTAGGCACGCAGCTTCTCGAAAAAGAGCAGGAGACGGCTGCGGTCGCGTTTGGGGAGGCTGTCGAGTTCGACCACCGCTT
Organism: Verrucomicrobiaceae bacterium; assembly: GCA_016795465.1. Lineage (GTDB taxonomy): Bacteria > Verrucomicrobiota > Verrucomicrobiia > Verrucomicrobiales > Verrucomicrobiaceae > Prosthecobacter. Next base: position 63,676 of record JAEUHK010000016.1, read on the forward strand.
CCAAGTCCACAAGCAGTCGATACTCGATCATGCGGATCAGTTGGCCCAGCGTTTCTGGAGGTCGTCCAGGCTCACCCAGTTCGCCGGGTTGGTGTCGTCGATCTTACGGGTCAGTTCGGCGCGGAGTTCGTCGTCTTCAGCGACCTGGATCGAGGCCAGAAAAGCCATCAACTCAGCCTGCTCGGCTGGCGAGAGCTCCACGGCTTCTTGTTTGAGCTGGGCGAGTGACATGGTGGGAGTTTATCGAATTCGGGAGCAGGCGTCAACCATGGGGACTGTTACTTGGACAGTCGCTCCAGCACATTCTTCGTGATGCGCACCACATGCGCGTCGTTCCCTTGCAGCCCATGCGACCAATCGGTGGTGGCGGCGGTGAAGACAGTGCCGGTATTGGTGTAGAGGCCGAGGCAGGCGGCGCCGGTGCGGCCGATCTCCCATTTCTCATACCACTCGACGTCATCCGGGTGCCAGCGCACGGGGCAGGTGCCGAGGACTTCGAAGGTCTTCGGCGTGCCGTCCTGGTGCGTGGCGAAGGGCAGGCCGTCGCGCCACTCGAGCTCGCAGCCGTCGCACTCGTAGCCGACGATGGTGTCCTTCGCGCCAAAGCGGTCGCCGCGCTTCAGGCCGGTGCCTTCGTAGATCCAGTGATCGGGGCGATGCACGATGTAGCTGGCGTCGCCGTCCATGAACTGGCCGTGGCTGCGCATGTATCCGCCCCAGAGGAAGCCGACGCCGGTGAGCTGGTTTTCCGGCCGCTGGAGCAGGTGATGACTCCACGCGGTGCTGAGCGTTTTGAACTGACGCGTCTGGAAAACGGGATCGAGGTGGTAGTTCTGCTTGAAGCAGGTGAAGGCGCGGCCCTCCGCCTCGCTGCGCACCTGCCAGCAGCAGGTGTTGCCGCTGAAGAAGGCCACGTTGCCGCCCTTGGCGATCCAGGCCTCCAAGTTGTCGCGCATCGGCGTGCTCCAATACTCGTCGTGGCCGACGCTGAGCACGAGCTTGTAGCTGGCGAGCATCTCGGGGCGGAATTCGAGGTCGTCATTGGCGGCGAATTCGAGCGGGTAGCCGTTTTGCTCCGCCCACACGACGAAGGGCAGCTCCCAGCGGCCGAATTGCGACGGACCGGGCCGCTCAAAGCTCACGCGGCTGCCCTGGTTCTTCGAGAGGCTGTTGTAGGCATACACGGAGAAGCCGCCCCAGTTGTTGTAGGCGTTGTAGGTGTTCGAGCAGAGCTGCAAAAGGATCTTCGAAGTGCTGCCGGGCTTGGCTTGCCGCACAATGAACCACGCGCTGCTGCTGGCCGTGCGTGCGCCGCGATGCGTCCACTTCCCGCCGGCATCCGCCGCGCGAAACGTGACCTCGTAGTAGCCGCTCTTCCAATCCGCACCGACGGGCACGCGCACGCTTTCCGGCCAGCGACAGCCATTCGCACTGGCATCCTCCGGCACCGGATGCGCCGCGCCGGGCACATCGGCCTTTTTCCACATGACTTCGCGTTTCGCGCCGAGTCGCGCGACCTCGATCTCAAACTTCGCCGCCGTGGTGCTGACATGAATCGGTATTTCCTCACCCTGCGCGACGCTGCGCTGCCCGGCGTAGCCTTCGATGAAAAGCGGCACGGGATCGGCGGCGTGGAGGAAAGAGGCAGCGAGGAGGAAGGCGAGGATGCGGCGCATGAGATGGCTACGCGATGGCGAGACGGGCGCTTTCAGCGGGTCAGAAGTGAGATGTCAGAAGTCAGAGGTGGGAGGCACAGCCTTGACCATCTGCCCTCCCTGCGTGAAAGCCTTTCATTCATGTCCCTCTCCCAACTCATTCTCGGCACCCGCGGCAGCGAACTGGCCCTCACGCAGACCACCATGGTCACGCAGGCGATGCAAACGGCGCATCCGCATTTGAAAATCGAGCGCCAGATCATCCAGACGAGCGGTGACAAGCGGCAGGACCTTCGTTTTTCGGAGTTCAGCGATGTGGCGCAGGTCGATAAGGGCATTTTCATCAAGGAACTCGAAATCGCGCTCGAAGGCCGCCAGATCGACGCGGCCGTTCACAGCCTGAAAGACGTGCCGAGCGACCTCGCGGCCGGTTTTACCATCGGGGCCGTTTTGCCGCGTGCGGCCATCGAGGACGTGCTGATCACCAAAGACCCGCACACGCTCGATTCACTGCCGAAAGGCGCTCGCGTGGGCACGAGCAGCGTGCGTCGTGCGGCGCAGCTCAAGTTTCTCCGCCCGGACCTCGAGATCGTCGAGATCCGCGGGAACGTGCCCACTCGCGTGAAGAAGGTGCTCGGTGAAAACGCCCTCGATGCCGTGCTGCTGGCCGCGGCGGGTCTTTTGAGGCTCGGGCTGCTGAATGCAAACCTCGCCCGCATCCACATCGAGGAGCAGACGCTGTGTGCGCTGGTGCTCGATCCGGTGAAATTCCTTCCTGCGGCAGGGCAGGGGGCCATCGCCATCGAATGTCGTCATGGCGACGAGGCCGTGATTGCTGCCGTGCAAGCTTTGAACCATGCGGAAACCGAGGCGCGGGTCACGGCGGAGCGTGAATTCCTGAAGATCCTCGGCGCAGGATGCCAGACGCCGGTCGGAGCACACTCGTGGGTGAAGGACGGGCATCTGCACATGAGCGTGCGTGTCTTCAACGAAGCCAATCTCTCCGCGCCGCCGGTGGAACGCGAGGCCAGCCGTCCCGTTCACGAGGCACGGCAGCTCGCCGCCGACCTCGCCGCCATGCTTTGATCATGCTCGACTACGCCGGCATCCTCGCGGTCACGCTGCCTGTTTACCTCATGATGGGCACGGGAGCGCTGCTGCGCAAAACCGGTGTGTTGCCCTCAGAGGCTGACAAAGGCCTCATGAAGCTCAGCGTGGCCGTTTTGACCCCCGCGCTGATCATCGAGCGTGTGGCAGGCAATCCGGCGGTGATGCAACCACTGCCCGTGTTGATGGCCGCCGGGCTTGGTTTTGCGCTCGTGGTGCTCGGCATCTCGCTTTCGTATGCCGTGGCACCGTTGATCGGTCTTCGAGTGCATGAAGGGCGGCGGACGTTTGGTGTGTCTTGCGGCCTGCAAAACTACGGCTTCGTGGCGATTCCCATCGTGACGGCCTTGTTTCCGGACAAAGGCACGCTCGGTGTGCTCTTCACCTTCACGCTCGGCATCGAGCTGGCGTGCTGGACGGCCTGTGTGGGCATGCTGACGGGCTTTAACAATGCCCCGCTGAAGCTCGCGCTGAATCCGCCGGTGATCACGATCCTTTCCTCGCTGCTGCTGAACTTCACCGGACTGCACGGCTACATCCCGCAGGTGGCGCACAACACGCTGGGCATGCTCGGCGGCTGCGCGGTGCCGCTGGCCGTGCTGCTCATCGGTGCGTCCATCGCGGACATCTGGGGGCAGGAGCGCATGAATTGGAAAATCGCCGTGCTGAGCCCGGTTTTACGGCTCGGAGTCATCCCGCTGGCCTTTTTGGCAGCGGCGGTGTTTCTGCCGCTCACGAACGAGCTCAAGCGCATCCTCATCGTGCAGGCCGCGATGCCTTCCGCGGTGTTTAACATCGTCATCGCCCGTTTGTATGGTGGTCATCCGGCCACCGCGGTGCAATGCGTGCTCGCCACGACGCTTGTGAGCTGCGTGACGACGCCGTTTGTGATCGCTTGGGCGCTGAAGTGGATCGGGGTGTAGTCAGACGAGGTCGGACTAGTCGGACGTGTCAGACAGCGCGGCAGCGGTCACGGCTTTGGAAAGTTCGTCGAGCTTCTCCTTGTCGGTGAGTTTGTGGCCTTGCTCGTCCTGGACGTAGATGGTGTCGATGGCGGCGCCTTTTTCGGTGTTGATGCGGGCGTGGGTGACGCCGAGGCCGAGTCGGCCGACGGCCATGAATACATCATACAGGAGGCCGAGTCGGTCGAGCACCTGGAGCTCGAGCACGTTCTCATCGGGCGAGAGATGGTTGTTGAGATACACCCGCTGCGGCAGCTCGGCGCTGATGGCATCGAGCGGCGACGCGGCGGAGCGTTTCTCGGCGATCTCCTTGCTGAAGTTGAACTCGGGATCGAGGAACGCGGCCTTCACGGCGGCCTCGACACGCTGCCGCGCGGCTTTGGCACTCACGGCGGTGAAGTTCGTGGTGCAGACGCGGAAGATGTCGAGCACGAGGTGGTCGCCACGGCGGAAGAAGTCGGCGCTCAGAATGTTGATGCTCTGCGCGGCGAGGGCTCCGGCGACGCGGGCGAGAAGCAGATGTCGGTCCCAGCAGACGACGGTAAGATCGCTGTAACCTTGCTCGGGGTGGTCCTCCCAACGCATGACGGGCAGCAGGCCGGCCTCGGCTTTTTCTTCGGAGACGAGCTTCGTGAAGAACTCGCGGAACTGGAGCACATGCTCGATGACGCTCTCGGCCTCGCGGAAGTTGAAGTAAGACGCGGGCATGTGCTGGAAGTGCGCATCGACCTCCGCCTCGAAATCAGAACCGAGTTTTTTCAGCACGGCGGCACGCAGCTCATCGAGCGGGGCGTGCAGGCTGCGCATGAAGTCGGCTGGCGCGTTCATGAAGCGCAGCGTGTTGTAGTAAAGCTGGCGGATGGACGCCTCCTTGTAGCCGGTCCAGGACTTGTCGCTCGTGCCCTTCGAGTCGGCGTAGGTCATCACGAGCAGCGTGTCGAGATTCTCCTTCGTGCGCACGATGCCGGCGAACTCCTCAATGACCGCGGGGTCTTCGAGGCTCTTCTGCGTGGCGGTGCGATACATCAGCAGATGGTTATCGACGAGGAAGAGGAGCAGGCGGCGGCGCTCGCCTTTGATTTGAAGTCGACGGCAAACAGCGGCGGCGAGCGTGGTGCTCTCGTCGCTGTGCGTTTTCTTGTTCGCGGCACGACCGGCGTCGTGCAGCAGCAGGGCGAGGTAGAGGATGACGGGCTGCTGCAGGTCGTGGAAGAGCTGCTGGTAGAGCTTCACGCCGGGCAAAGTAGGATCGCTGAGCTCGTCGAGCCGGTCGATGGTGCGCAGCGTGTGCTCATCGGCGGTGTAGAGATGGAAAAACTCGTGCTGCACGAGGTTCGTGAGCGCCCCGAACTCCGGCATCCATTTGCCGAGGAAACCGACGCGATGCATCTGCCGCAGCACGCGGGCCACATCGCCCTTTTGCGTGAGGATGGCCTCGAAGGTCTCGCGATTCACCTTCGCATAGCGGAAGGATTGATCGACGAGGCGGAAATTATCCTGCACGAGCTGGAAGAGGTCCGGGCTGAGGCGCAGGTGACGCTGCTGCGTGTGCAAAAACAAGCGCATGAGGCGCTCCGGGTCCTCTTTGAAGACATTCTTCTCTTCCGCGTAGATGCGCTCGTGCTTGCGGATGAAGCCATCAAACTTCTCCGTCTGCTTCTTCGCCTTGCTGCGGGCGAGGAAGCCGCGCACGCCACCGCGCTGCTCGGCCGTTTCGAGCTGCTGGAGGTGGAAGCGGTCCATGATCTCGCTGCTGCGCTGGAGGATGTCCCGCGTGGCGGTGTAATACTCATGCATCAGCGCCTCGATGCGGCGCAGGATGCGCTTGTGACGGTAGCCGAGGTTCGTGGCCACCTGGCCTTGCAGGCGCAGCGTGAGCTGGTCCTGCGCACGCCGCTCCGTGTAGTGCATCTCATTGCGCACGCGGAGGATGAAGGCATAGGCCTTCTCGATCTCCTGCCAGCCGCTCTTCGAGATGAAACCGCCGGCGACAAGGTCCTTCGGGTTCAGCGTGCCGAGCTTCGCGTAGGTCATCCAGATGAGGTTCTGGTAGTCGCGAAGGCCGCCGCAGCCGTTCTTCACGTGCGGCTCCTGCACGAAGGGCGTGTTCTCGAATTTCCCATGCCGTTTCGCGAGGTCATCCTGTCGCAGACGCAAAAACTCCGCCTCGCGGCCCTTCATGCACTCTTTGTCAAAGCGGCTGCGGAACTCCTTGAAGGCCGCGTCCTGCCCGGTGAGGAAACGGGCCTCCATGAGGGCTGTTTTGGTCTCCATGTTCTCGTTCGCGAGGGCCAGGCACTCGCCCACGCTGCGAGCCCCGTGGCCCACTTTGAAGCCGAGGTCGTAAAAGAAGAGCAAAAAGTCGCTGATGAGCTTCGCGACCTCTTTGGACACCTGGCCGCTGTTGCCGGGAAACATGAAGGTGAGGTCCACATCACTTCCGGGCGACATCACGCGGCGGCCATAGCCGCCATGCGCCACGACGCTCACATTCAGGCTCTGGCGCACCGCAGGCTCCAGCGCGGCCACGGTCTCGGCCCACAGCTCGCGGATGAGGTAGTCGATCACGTCGCTGCGCATGCGGCAGGTCTCCGCGCCGCTGAACTGGGCGCGATGGCGCTGCTTGATGCGCTGCTCCTTGAGCTTGAGGAAGCGTTTCGCCCGGCGCAGCGTCTCGCTGCGGGGATGCGGACGCTTCTCGCCGTCTGGAAAAAACTTTTCGCCGATGCGCTGGAGGTGCCGCAGGTAGTCGCGTTCCGTCATGCCGTGGGTGGTCGCGTGGTTCAGTAGCTGATGAGCGCGTGCACCGGGCCGTGCCCGCGCAGTTTTTCGCGACCGTTGAGGAACGAAAGCTCGATGAAGAAAGTGCTGCCGACGATTTTGCCGCCGGACTGCTCGATGAGATGCAGCGCCGCCGCCGCCGTGCCGCCGGTGGCGAGCAGGTCATCGGCCAAAAGAACTGTCTCGCCCGGCGCGATGGCATCCTGGTGGATCTCCACGGAGTTGCTGCCGTATTCGAGGGAGTAGTCCACGCCGCGTGTCTTCCACGGCAGCTTGCCCTTTTTCCGCACCGGCACAAATCCCGCGCCGAGCCGGGCCGCGATGAGCGAGCCAAAAATGAAGCCGCGGGCGTCGATGCCCACGACCTTGTCCACCTTCAGCACGCCCGTGGCATCGATCATGCCGTCGATGGCCCGCGAAAGCAGCGCGTGGTCCGCCAGCACGGGCGTGATGTCTTTGAAGAGAATGCCCGGCTTGGGGAAGTCCGGGACGTCACGCACCGTGGCGCGGATATGATCGAGCGTTTGTGAATTCATGCGCCGCCGATGATGGCGGAGATGCCGGGATGCGCAAGGTGCGCTCTTCGATTCATCATTTTCGCGTCGTTTCGTTGCTCTTGGCTTTGAGATTTGCCTGCAGGGTTTTTTCGTCGGTCGCGTTTGCCATTGCCATCCAGTCTGAGGCGTTCAGGCTTTGGGCATCGATTGAGGCAAAGCGGCGTGCGAGACTCGCCAGCGTGGTCTTATGATTGTTGTTCGCCAACCAGCCGATCAATCCGCGTGCCAGCGGGAGCAGTGACTCGGGCGCCTCCTCAGCGATCATCTTCTGCCAGTGCTCCAATGTGATCAATTGCTCCATGGCGGCGTCGTGGATGAGATGCATGGACGTTTCAGGCGGGGGAGAAGAGGAGGCCAGAAACTTCACGCGCTCTGGCAGCGTGAGTTCGCAACGCAGGGCCAGTTGGAGAGCGAGTTTGACCCCGCCCCTACTCCATCGGTATCTGGTCAGGTGCTGACGTGCCTCAGCTCGGCCCTCGGGGGAGTTTTTGGAGAGGGCGATGGCGATTCGCAGGTGGCAAGCATGGTCATATGGGTAAGCCTGAAGCACCTCAGGCGGAAGAGCGTCCCACAGGGGCAGCAGGCGCGGCCATTCGTTGGGATGTCGCGAGGACTCCCAGTGATTGCACAAGAGGGCCAGCGTCGAGCAGGCATGGAAAGACCAGCGCATGTTTGGCCGGAGAAAACCGGCCACACTGCCTGCGAATCGAGGTTCGGAAGCCTGTGCATGGGTTGACTCGGCGAGGGATGCCGCCCACTTCTTCCAAGAGGAGGCATCGCCCGACTGGAGGGCCTCACCGGCGGTGCCAAGCGTGATCACCAAGGCGTGCAAGGCCATGGTGGAACTGGTCGCAAGGCTTTCGTCAGTTGAAAGCCTGCTGTCTTGCCGCCAGACGGTCATCGCCGGGTGACGGCCAAGCATGGGCAGCAATTCCTCCAGCAACTGTGCTGCAAGCCCTGGAATACCCAGGACAAGATCGCATGCCGCGAGATGTTCCGTGATGGAGGGATCCATTTCTTGGACTGCCTTCTGAACGCGCAAAGATCTAGGCTCGGAAGGGGGTGAGTCGGCATCGTCCGGCAGTGCTGCCAGAACCATCAGCGCGGCGCGTTCGCTGGCGTCCTGGAAGCCGGCATGCTGGATCGCGTCAAGAATCCGCTCGTCCCCTTGGATGAGCGAGGGCAGGTGCTTTGCATCATATCTCCAAGTTTTAGCGTGCTGGTTCATATCCGCGTGAAAATAGAGCGGCAGCAGCTCCGCGCATGCCATGGTGGTGTCCGGCGCGTCACGTAGTTCCTCCAGAAGATTGTCGAGCCGGAGGCGTGAGGCGACAGCGGCGGCGCGTAGGAGGTCTCGATGCATTTCCAGCCTGCCAGCGCGTTTCAGGGCGTGCAATAGAGGCTGGATGGTCGTGGTGGCGACGGAGAAGTCTCCTCCTAATGAAGTTGTGATCCATGAGCGGCGGGGACTGCGGAGCCATCGGGTCATGGCTGCGGCACAACCGGTCACCGCCTCGTCCAAAGCAGGGTCTCGCGATGTGTCGGCGAGCCAGCTGATGGCACGACCTTCGAAATGGGATTCGCTGGCGGTGTCATCCATCCAGCTCGTGGTCCGTGCCCAGGCATGCAGGGCGCGGGTGCGCTGTGCCTGGCTAAGCTGACCGGCGTAGAGGCTGGCGTGTTTCATGAGCAGCACGGGCGGCCAGCCATCTTGGGGAGGCCCCGGTGGCGGAATGGTGGGGGAGCCTTTGTGCAAAAGGCACCAGGAGAGCCACGAGCCGCGTTTTTCAGCGGGCAGCGTCGCCTCCACGGACGCGCCAGGCATGCGGAGCATCACCGGCAGTAGCAGCATCGTGCGAGGGCCGGCGTCCTCCGGGATCAGACGCAGCAGGATGTCCTTCAAATCCATGATGGTCCTGGCAGTGCCTGTGGGGAAGACCACACTACTGACAAGCCTGCCTGTGAAAACTTGGCTGCCCAGCAGGGCGGTGTGGTTTTCCGCATGCTGGAGGAGGTAACGGCACAACGCCTCTAATCGGCGCACGCTGCCGCTGTCTTCAGGGCGGCCGGCGGGATCAGTTTGTTCCATCAAGGCCTTCCCCAGATACTCCCAGAGCCATTCTTCACGCGTCATTTCACTGGCGGGCTTTTCGAGCCAATCCTCGGCGGCGAGGAGCCTGATCCCATGCCGGGCGACGTCGTGCGCCGTGGTTTCTCCTGCTTCGATCAGCCGGAGGACATCAGCGGCGAGGGGCAGCAGGCGCTGGCTCACTTTATCGCTCGACGAGGTTCCACTGGAGGTCCGAGAAAGCCAGTTCGAGGCGATGGACGCCGCCGCAGCAGGATTTCCCGGAAGCGTAGGCAGGAGCCTCAGCACGCTGCCTGTGGTGGCATGCCGGCGAAGGTCCGGCTGGACGATATGCAAGGCGGCGGAGAGAATGCCGCGCTGCTCCGGAGTGGCTTTTTCGATCTGGGGCCACATGGGAGCCAGCGCGTTCTCGATCACGGTGGTTTCGATATTCTGGCGCTCCTGCCTGCGGGCTGCCAGAAGGAGGAGCGCGGTGCCCACGGAGGGTTTCTCCCGCATTTTTTCCTCCAGCCACGGCGCAGCGGCGGTGAAGCGATGCAGCCCCAGCTTGGCAGCGAACTCCCAGACCGGGGCGCATCCGTCCACAGGGGTGAGCCAAAGTTCGTCAGGCATCCCGTCGAGCAGGCTGCTGGCGGTGATGATGCGCTGCCATTCATGGGCATCTTCGAATGGCTGGTTGCCATTGTCCGGGAGCGTAAAAAGCCGCCCCACGCATCCCGGAATGGCCTCCAGGCCTAGATCGCGGGAAACGGCGGCGACAGCCCGCAGATGCCCAGGCGAGCTCTGACTCAGTGACTCCAGCAAATTGTGGACGAAAGAGGCAGGTTTGAGCTTTGCCAGCGGGGAACTGCCGTGAGGCCACCCATACCACTTGTTTCCGGTGGCCGCATGGGCCTGAAAGGCTTGCCTCAGGACTGCGCCAGTGAGATCGGGGCCCAAGACCTCGCGTGTGATCATCCGCATGTCCTCCACGGCATCGTGTCCTTCGTGGAGACGGCTGCGCAGCCACAGGAGGGATGCTTGCCAGACATGATATGAATCTTCGGCTCTAAAGGGCACCAGCTCGGGAACGAGCTTTAGAAACATTTCTGGCGATATCTCGAGCTTCCGCCGCGCCGCCGTTCGCAGCACCCACTGGAGCGATCCAGATCCCGAGTTCCGATTGCTGCGGTGGACACGCTGGGCGGCGTGGAGGAAGGACTCTGGCGGGCATGTGGCCAACTGCTCCAGAGCTTGGTGCCACTCTTTTGCATCCCGAGATAAAGCATGCGCTGCCACTGGTTGGCATAGCCTCCGCCACCATTCCAGGTCACCGGCGGCGGCTTGGAAATCCAGAAGAAAAAGCCAGGCATCCCGGTGAAAATCCGGCCCATGCAGCCTGGACGGGCTTTTGATCTGCGAGGGCAGACTGACCGCAGGCATGCTCCCGCGTGGCTGGGCCCGCAGATGAGCCAAGGCGAGCGCGGCGATCTCCGCCTCGCCCAACTTCTCCTTTCGCAGTGCATAGCCGCAGACAACATCAAACCAAGCGCCGGGGCGGCAGCCGGGATACTGACGCAACACACGGTGCAGCATCGGGAGCACCTGCGCGGCTGCGGCCCGGTAGCTCTCGATCCGCGCGGGAGTCCATGCGTCAGTAAAGCTGGAGTTCTCGCTCCACGACGAGGCAAACGCGGGCAGCCACTCGGGCGTCGGCAACTCCTGCGTCCAGCGCTCGGCCAGCGCCCGGGCAACAGGCCCCGCGCGCAAGAAAACCTCAAAATCCATGCGGTTGCGCAGTTGCAAGGCCCACTCCTCCAGTGCCTTCGAGGCGGGTGCGGGTTCTTTGGCGAGCAACTCCAGCACGCGGTTCGCGATGTGGGTGGCGGGCTTGTTTTCCCGCAGCAGGCTGTGGAGGGCGGCAGGCAGGCCTGCGGGGGTGATACTCGCTTGGGAGGGCGGCAGTGGCAGCGTTTCCCAGTCCCGCAGCAGACGGGCGGCCTCCACACCTTGCGCCGGACGCACCGCTTCCGCCTCCGGCCACGAGAAACGCTTCATTGTGTTTTCCGTCTCGCGGGCGCGGGTGATAATGGTTTGCAGGTGGGTGCGGGCAGTCTGCTCCAGAGCGGTAGTCTGATCGGGTGTGAGCCACTTCTCACGCGCCGCGGTTTGGAGAATGCCTACGGTGTCTAGCACGCGCTGGGCGCCGCGATGGGGAGGTGGATCGTCCTTGCCGCTCCAATGTGATCCCATGGTGTGATCGAGGTTGACCAGGAGGAGACCGTGCAAGGTATCCAATGTGCTGGAGAAATTGTCTTTGGTAAAAAAGGGCCGCAGCGTGTCCGCAGCCGCATCAGCCGGCCCTCGCGCAGCGAGCCTCATCGCCATGCCTGGTGCCCAGTCCGGGGTGATCTGGCGTTTTTCCAGCTCTTGCAGGGCCATGGTCTGGATTTGGCGCCTGGGTGCGTCCAGAGCGGGCGCTGGCAGGTTCTTTTCCATTTCAGCGCCATTGGCTGTCCTTATCATGCGGGTGGAAAACGAGGGCACGGGAGGCCCCAGCTCAAACACGAGTCCTTCCACCCATTGGAGACTTTCCTGCGGAGCCTTTGCAGGCCACTGGCGGAGGATTTCGATCGCCGTGCGCCCCTGTGCCTCTGTGGAGAAGCTGCCAGACCAGGCGGAGAGTCCTCCCAACGACCACCACGAGCGCATGGCCGCCCCAGCGGCAGCTAGGTCGGTAGCAGCCAGTTGTGTGACCAGACGCACGAGCTTTTGACTGCCTGACGAGGTCGAGCAGGCGTGGCGGGCATAGCCGGGGAGAGCCAGATGCGCGACGCGCAGATGACCGAACGCCAGTTCCACCAGCCGCTCTAGGTGTTCAGTGAGTCTGGAGGCATCGTCGTCCTTTTTCGCCGTGCTATCTTCAAGCATCGACACCGCGGCCCGCAACCATTCCGCTCCATGGTTGGCGGGCCAGTCCTCCGCGATATCGACAAGAACGCCACCGGCCCAGGCGCGCTCGGCGGTGGATCCTTCCTTGCCTCCAATGGCACGGCACCAATCTTCGAGCTGGATGCTAAGCGAGGCGGGCTTTTTGGCCAGCACCTGCCGGGCCAGCTTCAAAGTTGCCGCGGGCGCGGCTTGTGCTGCATGCTCTTTGCGGGCAAACAGCACGAAGCCCCCTGTCGAGGAAGCCGGGTCCGCCAGCAACAGGTCACCGAGCTTTCTGGCCATTTCATCCAGCTCATCATGCGAAGCGGGCCGCCTGCCTTTCTCCAGAGGCATCACATGACCTCTGCGCAGGAAATCGAGTGTTTTTCCTGCCCATGGCTGTGGATGTCCAGACACACGCTCGTGCCTTTTCGCCGACTCTGGCTGCCAAAGCAGTGCCAGACGTCCCCAGGCTGCGCGGCGCGATGCCGGGGCCATTGCCTCCTCCGTGGTATAAAGCCGGACCATGGCCTGCTCCGCTTGAAACCATTGGTTGTCATCAAACCGGCTGGCCATCTTCATGATTCGCTCCGGACCGTTTTCGACATGCAGACGGGCTTGGTCACCAAAAGTGAGGGCGGCCATCGCAGGAATGCCCTCCATCTTCTCCAATATACGCAGCCAGGCTGTCAGACGCTCCTTTGAACCTTCGCGCAGCAGGTTTCGGTCCACATTGTCCCGGCCGCCCTGGCGCGAGGTGTCCTGAGTCATCCAGGACTTTTCCGGCAGTAGCGGTATGCGGACTTCATCGCTGTCGCGAAGCCCGATAACGATGCGCTTCCAGCCTTCCAGCCATTGATTTGTCACCGCATTCTCTGGCAGGCGGTCCAGATGGCGGACAAGAAGGTCTGCCACCGCCACACAGGCCTCTGTCATGGGAAAGTCCGCAGGGTCCGCCCAGGTTCGGAACCCCTCAATGAGACTCTCCGGGCGTTCACGGGCATGCATGTCGAGGATGTCGCGCACTTTCGCGACGCCAGCCGCGCCATGCCGGGTGATTTGCAAATGCGTGTACTCTGCCAGGTGCTGTGCCCACCGGCGGGGACGCCGCATCGCAATCTCCAGGCCCTCCATCACCATTTGCTCGCGTTTGGCGAGTAGCGGCTCTGCCGCGTGGTCAGCGGGGGGCAGATGGTGCCACTCTGCCTGTCTTTCCCTGCCCAAAAGAGGTGGGACAACCGGGTCACAAAGCTTGTTTGGCTCGCTCAAGCGGTAAATCCAGCCGCTGAGCCAGACGTCATTGTCACCGGAGTCGTGAGGGGAGCTAAGCAGGGACCTGCCGATCCTTAACGCGGCTGCGAACCACTCCAGACGCCTTTTCAAGTCCCAAATGCCACCGGAATAACCCTGGTCGTATTCTCCTCTGCCTCGGGCGGTCCAGATCATTTCATCCAAGCGTTTGCCAGCCTCCGCATGCCGGTCCGCAGCCAGTTGAATGATCCGCTGCTCGATATCCTGCGTGTCCTGGCCGGCGAGCAGGGCTTTTTGCAACTCCATGAAGTGGAGGGTCAAGGGCAGGGGTATCCGGCCACCCAGAAACTGCGTCAAACGCGCCAGCACGGCCACACGGCGTGTGTGCCACGACTCCCCGAGCAGGTGTTTGGACTCCTCCTCCGGGGTGGTGGGCGTGGGCATGGGATCAGCCTGGTCTTTCCTGCCTTGTAGCAGCACCTCGATGAACTGTTCGATCTCCCTGGCCGGCACCTCCTTTGGCAACAAGTCCTCGTCCTCCTGTAGCAGCGCGGTGAGCACCTCTGCGCTGAGAATGTGGTGGCTGTTTTCATAGGAAAGCACCGCTTTTGACAGGAGAGCCCGAAGAAGATAGGGATCGGCTGTGCTGGCACTCTTGAGCTTGCGCATGGCCGCCAGCACCTCGTCCGGCTGATTGAGAAAGTGCAGCCTGTAGGCCGCCCAGGAGGGAAACAGCTCTTGGCGTAGCCCGGGAATCGTTTGCGTCGCCTGCCAGAGCTGGTCCATCACCTCCCGCCGCTGTTTATTGAGGGCCAACTGCTCTTTCGTATGCACGAATTTACCCTCTTTCACGTCCAACGGACACTCCCAGAGCGCCCACAGAGGTGGGAATTGTGGCGCGGGTATCTCTGCCCCGATGAGCTCCACGAGGCCGGTCTGTGATGGATACGGGTTTTGAACGCCTTGCCAGGCCTCCTCCAGCAGCGGTATCACCAGGGCGGCCAGGCGGAAACGCAGCGCCGCATCCGCCGGTGCTCCCTGCCCCGTCCAGGTTTGAATCAGAGAGGGGCCGCGTCCGGGAAGGGCCTTCAGGGCCTTCCTCCCATAGGCCAGTAATTCATCTTTCGAGGGCACACCTTCGATGAGGTGCCTGCCCGTCAGCGGGCGCAGGGCTGTCTCCGCCCATTCGGGATGTTTCAAGGCGAGCTCGCACAGCTGTGCGTGAATCGTCTTCCGCCGGTCCAGGAGCGCCGGGGTGGCGGCTTTGGCCGAGTCGCCCTGCGAAGACTGGCGGTAAGTGGACCAGCCGGGATACAGGCCCTCGGCCACCCTTTTTCCCTCCCGGTCCTGCACCGCTTGGGTGAGCAGTTCAAACAACTGCCGCAGCACCTCGCTGGGAGGATTGGCGCTGCCGCTCAGCGTCTGGATGCGAACGCCGTCTCTCATCACCCCCTCCGGTTCGAGCACGCCGGGGTGCTTGGACAGCACATCGAGCGCCGCCTGTGCCACGGCAAGGCGATGGGGGAAGTCCGCCGATCGCTGCGCCTGCTGCAACAGTGCCAGCACGGCCGCCTTGGCCTCCGCAGGAGGCAGGTCCCTCACGACGGCCACCAGCACCGCGGGATCGCCACTGAGCTGCTGGCGGGCGGATGCCAGTGCCAGCTTCATCCAGGGCAGGTCAGGATCGAGCTTCAGGGCGGCCTCCGCCCAGGTGACGGCCTGCGCCCAGTCTCCGCAGATCTCCGCCACATGCACCGCCTGGGCCAGCCGCCTCGAGTCATCCGGCTGGCGTGGAGCGGCCTCCTTGATCAGTTCAGCCGCTAGGCCCTCCTGCGTGATGAGCTGCCGCCACTCCTCCATCTGCCCGGCCTCCATGCGGCCCGCCGGACCACTGAAACGCTGGTCCGCGTCCCGCCGGAACTGCCGCAGCATCAGCTCGATGGCCTGCGGCTTCTTTTTGGCCTCCAGCAGGCGTTTGATGCCGTAGGAATGGACTGACTGGCGCTCCCGGCGGCGGTTGCGGGAGTCCTCCAGCTCGTCACGGGCATTTTGATCCCCAGTCCAGTAGGATGCCTCAAAGCGTGCACGCTGTGTGGGGGCGTCTTTGGCCAGATTGAGCGCCTGAAACACGCTTTGCCATGCGTCTGACCATTGGGAGGTCTGGCGGCGCACCTCCGGCAGCAGCTCGGTGGCGGCCTGCCGGAGGCGTTTTTCGTGTTTCTCCGGCGGTGGGGGCAGTCGGGAACGGCCACGCTCGTTGTACATCGAAACCGATGGTCCCTGACCCGGGAAAAAGGCCGCTTGGAGATACAGGCGCAGGGCCATGCGACGCTGCTCCGCGTCTTTTTGACTCGTTGCATGCCGATGGAGGAGATCGAGGGCCTCGTCCGGCTTTTTGTCCTGCATGAGGAGGGAGGCCATTGCCAGCACGGCAGCCTTGGAGTCCGGCTCCGCCTTGATCCAAGCCTTCACCTCCTGCTCCGCTCGTGGCGCATCACCGCCTGCATGCAGCCAAGCGATGCGCAGGGAGGAGGCAGGAAGGAGTGTCCCGGCTTCCAGGAAGGCCGCCTTTTCCGTCTCTGGCAGCCAGCGCAGGCTGGTCTCGTAAAACCACGGCCAGGCCTGCGGCGGCCAGATCAAAGGAGAGCTGGCATGCATCATGGCCCAGGCCGGAACCGGGGCCTCCACCGGAAAGGGTGGTTGTTTGAGCCCTGCCACCAGGGATGCGGCCTCTTTCCACCCACCCAGCCACAGCGCCGAGGTGCCGATGGAGGCTTTTTGATTCTCTGAAAGCCCTTCTTTGCCAGCCTGGGCCACCACCAGCGGCAGCAGCACGGCCGCCGCTTTTCTCCGGGCCTCCAGCGGCAGTGTGGGTAGAGTGGAAGAGAGCAGGCCTTCACTATCAGCGCCGGCTTTTTCCACCGCGGCAGGCACCTCCGGAGGCATCGCAGCCTCCGGCATCAACTGCCAGGCCTGCAGCGCCGCCTGCAAAGCCAGCCTGGGACTCTTTTCCATCACCCTGCCCGCGGCCTCGCGAGCGGTTCCCGCATCCTTCGCCTTTTCCTCCGGGGTGAGAGGCTGTCCTCGAAACATCCGCATCTGCAACTGGCGCAACAGAGCCTGCGCCGCCCATTCCAACTCCACATGCTCCAGAAGCCAGGCCTTATCCAGCTCCAGCCGTGTGTAGGCAGAATAACCGTCGGTGGACTCCGATGCGAGTTTCCCCGCCACCAGCAATTCCGGGAGGGGCAGCCCGGCCTCGCGGGCTCGCCTTGCTAGCTCCTCGCGGCCAGGGCCGTCACGCTTCGCCGCGATTTCCAGGAGCTGCACCATCCCCCAGGCACCCGCCGCCTTCACCGTGGGCGGCAGCACCCGCCAGCTCTCCGAGCCGGAGTAGGCGGTATGCTCCCGCCACTGCGCCAGCATCTGGCTGAACCGGGTGGAAAGCTCCACCGCCTGGGAAATAGCTGTCCACGGATCGTCTGGAGTGAGTTTCGAAAGGAGGATGCCGTGTCTGGAGAATGGCTGTTGCGTGCTGTTGAAACGGACTTCCTGTGTGAAGCCTCCCAGGCTCAAAAACACCTTCTCGGCACCCGCCGCATCGCCATTCCCCTCCAAGGCAATCCCGTGCAAAAACGCCAGCCGGTAGTCTTTTGGAAAACGCACCAACTGGAGGCCGAGGAAGGCCGCCGCATCCTTCCACGCCCGTGCAGCCATGAGTCCCACCGCCAGGCGGCCCGCCTGCTCCGCATCGAGTGCCTCGTCATCCGCACGCGCCAGCATCGTCCGGGCGGCAAAACGCGTCAGTCCGCGAGTCAGCGCCTCATGCACTTCCCTCCAAAGCGCCGGGTCCATCTGGTCTGCTGGGCGGATACGCCCGTTCGCCGTGCGCAGTGCCATGGCGAATGCCGGGTCATTCACCAGCCAGGGCAGATGCATGCCCTGCTGCCGGATAGCCCAGCCAGCCTGCCCCTGAAGGAGCGATGCCCACCAGCCGCGCAGGCGTTTTTCATCCCCGGCGCAGCGATGATGCATCCGCAGCGCCTCGTGCAGGGCCTCGGCGAGTCGCTGCTGTCCGGCCCAGAGCTCGATCCCGGCCATCGCCAGATCCGCATCGTCAGGCCGCTCACGGCGCAGCTCGAGCAGCCGCCTGCTCCGAGCTTCCGCCTCCTTCAAGGCTGCCAGCTCCACCTGCCAGGTCGCCTCTGGCAGCACCTCGCCAGCACTTTTCACCTCCGTCACCCGGGCAGGGACCACGGGCGGCAGCTCCCCCTCCCGGTCATCCTCCTCCGCCCATTCCGCCAGCAGCCTTCCAGCCTGCGGGTTGTCCTTCAAACTGCCCAGCAGGCTCGCCGCCTCACTCGTTTCACCCTGCTCCCGAAGAATCTCCGCCATGGCCAGGACGATGGCAGGCCGTTGCGGATACTTCGCCGCGATGTCCTGCGGCCGCGTGGTGAGCTTGGGGTCCTCACGTCCGTTTTGAAAGCCCTGCCGCACCTGTTCCAGAGCCTGCCGCTCATCGTCCGAACCGGCCGCGATTTCGCCCAGATGGCTCAGCGCCACCTCGATCAACTGGACCAGTCGCCCCTGACGCAGGTGCTCCTCCAAACTCAGCAGCAGCCACGCCGACCGCGCCTGCGGACCGGTCGCTTTTTCAAATCCCTCGCGAACTTTTTGCTCCGTGGCGGAACTGCTGCCGTGCCGCCGTTCCAGACGAATCAGGGAGGTTTGCAGCTCCAGATCATCCGGCCGTGCCGCCGCCAGCTTGCGAATCCGCTCCAGGCCGGCCGAACGAAAATCACCCTCCATGCTGATGCCTGCGAGCAGCCAGAACAGCTCCTGGGCGGTCGCTGCATCCAGCGAAGCAGTTTCGAGAGCGTCCGACGTCTGCAACGCCTCCGCAAACTGCCGCGAACGCGCCAGCTCTCGTGCCAAGGAAAGCCGCATGTCCGCCGTCACGCCGGTTTTCATGCCGCAGGCCTTTTGGAATGCCGCCAGCATCGCGTCATGATCCATGAGGCCTTGCTGCAAAAGCGCCACGCCATGCCATTCGGCAGCGGTTTTCGGCTTTGCCGTCTTCAAAGCCTCCCGCAACCGGTCGAAGCCGTTCGCGTCCAGCCACGGCTCCATGGCTTGTGTCAGCGCCTGCGGACCGGAGACGGCTTGTTTCAGGGTGTCATCCAGCGATGGCACCTGGGCGAACACGACCGGGCAAATCAGCAACCATGCGAGCAGCTTTTTCATGCCGCTCATTGCATCAAATTTCTCGGCAGTTGACAAGAAGCCTTCTTCAACCCGCCAGCGCCACCTCAGTGACATCACCGGCCCAGGTCCAGCCGTTCCAGGACTCCAGCGTGCGGGCACGGCCGGGGCGGAGGCGGGCGAGCGACTGGTAGGCCTGGCACCAAGTGAGCTTCGGGCGGCGGGTTTGTGCCTTCCAGATCACATCGGCGGCATCGAAGAGCTCCTCGTTTTCGCGGATGAAGTTTCGCAGGTTGCGGAAGGTGTGGATGGTGCCGTTCGGGGCGCGGAGGATCCAGCTCTTGGCGGCCACATGGAGGTCGGTGGGCTGAAACTGGGGATTCTGGCGCAGGGAGGCCAGCCAGCGGAGCTTGGCCAAGCCGGTGTGATTGCGCTGGAGCACCTCGCGCACCTTGGAGGAGCGGCGGATGCCGGCCACGCGGAGCTGGTGGTGCAGGTCAGCGTTCTTCTCACGCCACTCCAGCAGGCGGGCGACCCGGTTTTCACGGTCCGAGGAGGCGAGAACAGCGGTTTCAGCGGTGGATTCGGCAGGCAGAGCAAGGTTGAGCTTCATGCCTGAGAATATGGTTATTATTGAGAAAACAGGCAATCAAGCCTCTGTAAGACGTTTTTCATGCGGATGCCGGGGTTGTGACAAGGGGCTTACAACCCTCATTTTGCCGCTCCCATGCCATCCACTCGCAATATCCTGTGAGCGATCCACAAGCGGGTGTGAGACGAGGGAGCTTTCCTTGGCAAAGTGGCACCCGGAATGAACGCGCCCAATTTGGTTTCCCTCGGCTCCATCAATCAGGATGGCAGTAAGAAGACTCTGCACCCCTCGGATGTGTCTGGAAAGTTCACGCGTGGGCGGCGGTGGTTCGCGTTGCTGCTGCTGATCGTCTATGTGGCTCTGCCTTGGATCCCGGTGAATGGCTTCCCGGCGGTGTTTCTTGATGTGCTGAACCGTCGCTTTCATTTCATGGGCCTCACGCTGGCGGTGCAGGATCTGTGGGTGGGCTTCTTCTTGGTCACCGGGCTCGGTTTCTCGCTCTTTTTCGTCACGGCGCTGTTTGGTCGCGTGTGGTGCGGCTGGACCTGCCCTTACACGATCTTTCTGGAGCACATTTACCGCCGCATCGAGCGCCTGATCGACGGCGATGCCGCCGCACGCCGGAAGCTGGATGCCGCGCCGTGGACGGCGCAGAAGATCACGAAGCGTGTGTTGAAGCACGGAGCCTATGTTTTCAGCTCGTTGGTCATTGCGCACATATTCCTGAGCTACTTTGTGTCGATCAAAGGGCTGTATGAAATGATGCATCACTCGCCCACGGCGCACACGGTGGCGTTTGGCGTGGTGATGTTTCTCACGGCGGGGCTTTACGGGTCCTTCAGTTGGTTCCGCGAGCAGTTTTGCGTGATCATGTGCCCGTATGGCCGCATGCAGTCGGCGCTGAGTGACGATCACACGGTGATCATCGGCTACGACAAAAAGCGTGGCGAGCCTCGCGGCAAAGCGGGCACCACGGGAGCGGGCGATTGCGTGAACTGCACGCGTTGCGTTCAAGTGTGCCCCACCGGCATCGACATCCGCAACGGCCTCCAGCTTGAGTGCATTGGCTGCGCTGCGTGTGTGGACGCCTGCGATACCATCATGCTCAAACTGGGCCGCAAGCCCGGTCTCGTGCGCTACGACTCGCTCGTGGCCTTTGATGGTGGAAAAACGAAGTTCCTCCGCCCACGCATCATCTTCTACACCTTCCTGCTGTTGGCCGGTGTGGCGGCCTTCTCGTATGCGGCGAGCCGCATCGAGCCGATGCGGGCCAACGTGCTGCGCATGCAGGGCTCGCCTTACTATGTGGCGAACGGCATGCTGCGGAACCAGTTCCTCATGCGCCTGATCAACAAGCGCAGCGAGCCGCGCACCTTCACCTTCCGCATCGAGGGCGCAGTGCCGCAAGGCCTCGTCGCCGCGGGTGCGGACACGCCGATCACCATTCCTGCGCAAGGCGAGGAACTCAAACCGCTCATGATCACGCTGCCGGAGGCCAGTTTTAAGGAGCCCTTCAAGATCAGCGTCACGCTCACCGACACCAAAGACGGCAAGACTTACTCGACGAAGCCCTTCGAGTTCGCCGGACCAGACCCACGCGCCAAATCCAATGACTACCTCGATCCCAAACAATACCTCAAGCAATGACGCCGCGCCCGCGGTCGGCTTTTTCGGCCGTCGCCCATGGCTCTTTGTTGTCGCTGCCTTCGTCGTCCTCATCAGCGCTTGGAGCGTGCTGTTTTACATCGCGATGAACAACCAGCCCGAGTCGGTGCCGCTGAAGCACCTCGAGCAGATCAAACCATGATGCAGATCGATACCAGCGCCGCGGCCTTCCTGGCCGGGATCGTGACCAGTGTCCACTGCGTGGGCATGTGCGGTCCGCTTTCGTGCTCCTGGGCAATCTCGCCAAAGAGCGGAGGCTTCATGCGGAGCACGGCCCTGTATCATGGAGGTCGTTTGCTGTCCTACGGCATGGTCGGAGCACTGGCGGGAACGATTGGCACGATGCCGCTTTCCTTCTTCCAGCATGGCGCGGGCATCGTGCTGCCTTGGTTGCTCGTGCTGGCCTTTGCCATCGTCGGCATGGGTTTGGATGTGTGGCTGCCCAAACCGGCCTTTTTGAGCTCGGGGCTGCGACGCGTGCAAAGCGCCGCCTTTAAACTGAAAAGCTCGCTGCGTGCTGCCTTGCTCGGTTTTGCCACGCCGCTGCTTCCGTGTGGACCTCTTTACATGATGTTTGCCCTCGCGATGGCGAATGGCAGCGCCTCACGCGGCGCGGAGTTCGCCATGGCCTTCGGCCTCGGCACGCTGCCGCTGCTCTGGCTGGCTCAAACACAGCTTCACTGGCTCGGCGGACGTCTCCAGCCTGCTACCATGCGCAAGCTTCAACGCGGTCTCGCCCTCGTCACCGCGATTATTCTCGCATGGAGATTGCGTGACACGCTCGACTTCAACAGCACCGAAGTGCCGAGTTGCTGTCACGCGTCGATGTGAGTGCCTCGCATTTCCGGCACGCATGTCCCCAATACAAGTGAGGCATGTTTGCTTGCCCATGAGGTGAACGGCACGATTCTTGCATGGAGGAAAGCCCTCCAATCACCCCCATGACACGACACGATACCCTCCTCGCCTGGATCGAAGAAATCCGCGCTCTTTGCCAACCCGACTCCGTCCGCATGTGCGATGGCTCCCAGGCTGAATACGATGAAATGTGCGATCTGCTGGTGCAGAAAGGCACCTTTCGCCGCCTGAATCCCGAAAAGCGTCCGAACAGCTTCCTCGCGTGGTCTGATCCGAACGACGTGGCCCGCGTGGAGGATCGCACCTTCATCTGCAGCCGACGCAAAGACGACGCTGGCCCCACGAACAACTGGATGGACCCGCGTGAGATGAAGAGCACGCTCAAAGGCCTCTTCGCCGGCTGCATGAAAGGCCGTGTCATGTATGTGGTGCCCTTCTGCATGGGGCCGCTCGGCTCGCCCTTCTCCGTCATCGGCATCGAGATCACCGATTCACCTTACGTCGTCGTCAGCATGCGCATCATGACCCGCATGGGCAAAGCGGTGCTCGATCAACTCGGCGAAGGCGGTGATTTTGTGCCCTGCGTGCATTCCGTGGGCAAACCGCTCGCTCCCGGCGAGGCGGATGTCACCTGGCCGTGCAGCAGCACGAAGTACATCGTGCATTTCCCCGAAGAGCGGAGCATCTGGAGCTATGGCAGCGGTTACGGCGGCAATGCGTTGCTTGGCAAAAAGTGCCTCGCCTTGCGCATCGCCAGTGTCATCGGCCGCGATGAAGGTTGGATGGCCGAGCACATGCTCATCTGCGGCGTGCAATCGCCCGATGGACGCAAAAGCTATGTCGCCGCCGCCTTTCCGAGTGCCTGCGGCAAGACGAACTTCGCCATGCTCGTGCCGCCAAAGAGCTACACCGAGCAAGGGTGGAAGGTCAGCATCGTCGGCGACGACATCGCGTGGCTGCGTCCTGGCAAGGACGGCAAGCTTTGGGCTACGAATCCCGAGGCGGGCTACTTCGGCGTGGCTCCCGGCACCTCGTATGACTCGAATCCGAACGCGATGGATACCATCAAGTCGAACACGATCTTCACGAACGTGGCTCTCACCGATGACGGCGATGTGTGGTGGGAAGGCATGACCAAGCAACCGCCTGCGCATCTCATCGATTGGCGTGGCCAAGATTGGACACCCGACTGCGGACGCCCCAGCTCGCATCCGAACTCACGCTTCACCGTGCCCGCCCGGCAGACGCCCACGATTGATCCTGACTGGGAAAAGCCGGAAGGCGTGCCGATTGATGCCCTCATCTTCGGCGGACGTCGCGCGACCACTTTTCCGCTCGTCTTCCAGGCCTTCAACTGGACGCACGGCGTCTTCCTCGGTGCCAACATGGGCAGCGAAACCACCGCCGCCGCCGCCGGAGCCATCGGCAAGGTGCGCCGCGACCCGATGGCGATGCTGCCCTTCTGTGGTTACAACATGGGTCACTACTTCGCCCACTGGCTGCGCATGCGCCGTGTGCTCAAGGAGGTGCCGCGGGTGTTTCATGTGAACTGGTTCCGGAAAAGCCCCGAGGGCAAGTTCCTCTGGCCCGGCTTTGGTGAGAACATGCGGGTGCTCGAATGGATCGTGAAACGCTGCCGCGGCGAAGGTCGCGGCCATGAAACCGAGCTCGGCTGGATGCCCCGCTACTCCGAGATCAACTGGAACGGCCTCGATTTCACCCGCGAGCAATGGAACGAGCTCATGCACGTCGATCCCCGCGAGTTCCGCCAGGAGATCATGTCCACCGAAGAGCTCTACCTCGACCTCTACGACGACATGCCGAAGGAACTCTACTACCAGCGCGAGCTCCTCGCCGGCCGCTTCTGAGGCTTCATCACTCCAAGAAGGGCGGGATTTCATTCCCGCCCTTTTTTATCTCGCACTCGTTCCATTCCACGGCCTGCCGAGCATGGGATGAAAGTGGCCGTTTTCATACTGATGGTAGCCAGCCTGGTAGCCATCACGAAATGCCTGCTCGGTGGCAGGCGTATAGAGATGGCTGTGGCGCGTGTGATCGAAACTGCGGCGGCCTCCGACATCATACCAGCCTTGGGTGACGCCTCGATTGTAGGCATTTTGGTTCACCTGCTCCTGTGAGCTGAGCAAAAGAGCCTCCGGATGCTGCCGGGCATATTCCGGATGAATCGGCGGTTCATTCAGCGGCGCACAATGAGAGAGCAGCAGGGCGGGCAGGGGCATGCAGAGTCGGTTCATGGCGAGCAGCATGAAGTTGTTGGTGTCACGGTGTGCGGATCAATTCCCCAACATGTGCTGTCACAGCACTTGCGAGTCCTTGGATGTTGTAGCCGCCTTCGAGGACGGAGATGAGGCGGGCATCGCAGTGGGCCTTCGCGGCTTCGAGGAGGTGGCGGGTGAGCAGGACGAAGTCGTCATCGGTGAGGCGAAACTGGCCGAGCGGGTCGTCGATGCGTGAGTCGAAGCCGGCGGAGATGAAGATGACATCCGGCTTGAAGCGGTCGAGAGCGGGCAGGATGCGGTCGGTGAAGGCCGCACCGATGCTGCTCATGCCGGTGCGGGCAGGGAAGGGGAGATTGAGCGTGCAGCCCTTGCCCTTGCCGGAGCCGGTTTCCTCCGCGTGGCCGGTGAAGGGATACAGCGGGCTCTGGTGCGTGCTGACGAAGAGCACGCTGCCGTCCTCATAAAAGATGTCCTGTGTGCCATTCCCATGATGCACGTCCCAGTCGATGATCGCGGCCTTTTGAGCGCCGTGCACCTTTTGCGCATGCCGCGCGGCGATGGCGATGTTGTTGAACAAACAGAAGCCCATGCCCTGCGCAGGCCGCGCATGATGTCCGGGCGGGCGCACGGCGCAGAAGGCGTTTGAGGCCTTGCCGGTGAAAACAGCATCGACGGCATTCAAAACACCGCCCACAGCCTGCACGGCCACATCGTAAGACCTCGCGCAGATGGAGGTGTCGCCCGTGCTGAGATCATCGAGGCCGGATTCGACATCATCCTTCGCGGTTTCGATGTATTTTCGAGTGTGGCAAAGCGCGAGCTCATCGAGGCTGGCGGCACGTGGAGACACTCGAAGGGCTCTTTCGACATGGCCGGCATCGGTGAGGGCCTTCGTGATGGCCACATGACGCTGGATGCTCTCCGGATGGCCGGGGCCGGTGTCGTGCTGCTGGTAGATGGGATCGAGAAGAAGCGCGGTCATGGCTCACGAATGCCACGAAGTGCCCTTCAGCGCAAAAAGTCCGCGACGAGCCGCAGGTGCTCCGCGTCGTAAAATTCATCGCCACCGTGCTTCGAGCCCGGAAGCGTGATCAAGCTCACTTTACCCAGATAAGCCTTCGCGAACTCCGCAGACTGCGCAGGCGGCATCTGCGGATCAGCATCGCCATGCAGGAGCAGCAGCGGTGGATCTTGCTTGTCGAGATGCGCCACGGGGCTGGCGAGCTTGGCGAGGTCAGGCACCTTCTCCGGCACATCGCCCAAAAGAAGCTTCAGGGCCGGAATACGCACCGTGAGGCCGAATTCGGTGCTTTGGCCGAGGATCGACTGAAGGTTCGAGGCTCCGTAAAAGCTCACGATGGCACTCACAGCACTGCTTTGATCCAAATGATCACCCACGCGGCCTTCGAGTTCGCGATGACCATTCGTCACGCCGACCAGAGCAGCAAGGTGACCGCCTGCTGAGGAGCCAATGATGGCGATCTTTTCGGTGTTGAGGCCAAACGATGATGCTTTCGCGCGGAGGAAGCGGATGGCGGCTTTGATGTCGTGAACCTGCGCCGGGAAGCGTGCCTGCGTCGAGAGCCGGTAGTCCACGCTCGCGAGGGCAAAGCCATGATCGAGCAGTCCGGCGATGGGCACATCACTCTTCGATCCTGCACGCCACGCGCCGCCGTGCACATACACGATGAGCGGTGCCTGCTTCACGCCGGACGGCGTGTGCAGATCGAGCAGCAAGGCGGCTTCACCCACACGAGCATACTCGATGTCCGTCTGCGTGTCCGCCTGAGCGAAAACCGTTGCCAGCAGGAGAAGGGCGAGCGTGAGGCGCATGCGACGGGATCAATCGAGCGTCTTCTTCGGTGGGGCGATGCCCACCGGCGCAGTGCCACCGGGACGCGGACGTGCCGTGCCAGCAGGCGCGAGGCGCTGAATCTCGTAAGCGGTGAGGTTCACGGTGATGTCGAGCTTCGCGAGGAAGTCCCAAGTGGCAGCCACTCCGACTTCATCGGCCACTTTGCGGGCCTCCAGATACGCATCGAAGGCATCCGGCATCACCTGGAAGAGCACGACGCCATTCGGATCAGCCTTCACATCACGCAGCAGGCGGATGTAGGCGGAGTTCGGCTGCTTCAGCGCCTCGACGGTTTCTCCACCACCGCCTTTGGGCTTCAAAGCAAGCCGTGTGTAGGCGAGTGTGGGCTGTGGATCGACCTCGAAGGTGTAGGAGCCGGTGAGCAGCGGATTCGTGGCCGCCCGCTGGAGCAGCGCGGCGATGCGTGCACCGTCGTAGATCGTGCGGGCTTTGCTCGCATCCTCGATGCCTTTCATCTTCGCGAGGTCCTTCACAAAATAGTCGAGCACATCCTTCGGGTTCGCCTTCACCTCGGTTGTTTTGGCCCCCCACGCGAAGGTGACCTTTCCGCCGGAGGCGGTGGCCTTGATGATGGGCGTGGCGGGATCACGCGAGGGATCGAGGGCGACCCATTCGGCCATGCTGCCCTTCGTGGCGGCGACGATGGCATCCGCGGTGACAACCATATTGGCACCGGCCGAGCCTCCCTTGGTCTTCATCGAGATGTCGGCGATGGCTTCGAGGATCTGCTTGGTGGGTGTGATGCCCGCAGTGGCGAGCGCTTTGTAAGCCTCCGCCACCTGTTCGATCTGCATGCGGTTCACCAGCGGGGCGATTTCCGGCCAAGCCTTCGTGGCGAGAGGGCCGAGGATCTTTTCCACCAGCTTCGCAAAGGGCGCGTATTCGACACGCTGGTATTCGAGCTGTGATTTCACCTTCTCGATGCCGTCGATGATCGGCTGCACAAACTTCGGCTGGTTAAAGCTGAGCACGCCCTGCTTCGCCACGAGCACGCGGGTCTCGTTCGGCTTTTCGGGATACGGGCGCGGATTCGGCAGGCGGACGTATTTGGAGGGCGGGGGCTGGTAGATGGGCGTTTGATCGAGCAGTGCCTTCAGGCGCTCGACCTCGGCGAGGAGTTTTTCGGACGCTGCCTTCTGCTCTTCACGTTCCTTTTTGCGGGCTTCGAGCTGCTTTTTGTATTCGTCGAGGTCCATCGACTTGGCCTTCGCGGCGAGATCGGATGTGTCGATCGTCTTGAGGTCTTCGACGATCTTTTTGAGCTGGGTCTCGATCTTCAATTTCTCTTCGTCGAGCTTCTTCGGATCGGCGACAGGCGGCGGGAGCGCATCGACCTTGTCCTTCATCTGCTTGTGTTCCTCCTCGGTGACCGGGGGGAGGTCGGAGAGGATCTTCTGAACGACGCGGGCGGTGTTCAGCGCCATGACGACGAAGACGATCATGAGCACGCCGACGACATTCGTCACGGCATCCATGAGGGAGTCGAGATTCAGTTCGGAACCGCCGGAGCTGGAGCTTTTTTTGGCCATGGGTGCGGGGTTACGTCATTTCTTGGGCGTTTCGGCCTTCTTGGGCTCGGCGGCTTTTTTCTTCGCGTCTGCCTTGGGAGGTGCGGCGGGAGCTGGGGCGGCCTTCAAAGCGTCAGCGGGAGGCGCGGAGATCTTGCCACGGTATTTGTCGAAGGTTTTGAGATCGAGCACGCCGCGTCCGGGGATGGGCAGCTTGCCGATGCGGACCTTGTAATCGTTGTCGGCACGTCCGGCGCCGTTGTTGAAGGCTCCCTGGCCGTCGTCACGAACGAGGAAGAGCACGAGAGCCTTTGGAAGCTTGGCCACCTCGGTCAGGAAATGGTTGTAGGCCACATCGCCGATGATGGTCTCGGCATTGGCAGGAAGGCGGTAGTCGTCCGCGCCCCAGGCACCGAGGATTTTCAAAGCGCCGCCGGATGCCTCGACGAAGAAAACCTTCGTGTCCTCCGCCATGCCGCCGCCGGAGGGCTGCACGACGACCGGCGGGATCTTCTTGTCCTCGGGCACCTGGCGTTCTTTGAGCTCGGCCATGAGCTTCGCGATCTCGGTCTTCGATTCTGCCTGCTGCTTCTTGAGGCCTTCCAGCTCGAGAAGGAGGTCATCGAGCTCCTTCTGCATCTGCTGGGAGAGCTTCAGGTTCGTCTCTTGGATTTCCTTCGAGGTATCGAGAAGCTTGCGGAGCTTCACAAAGCGCTGCTGGCGTTCCTCCATCTGCTTTTTGACCTCTTCGAGCACGGCGATCTTCTCCTTCAGGGCGACGTCGAGCTTCTCACGCTCGGCGATGTCCTTCTTCATCTGGATGTAATCCTGCGCCCGCTTGATCTCCTCCGCGCTGCGGCCCTCCGCCTTGCCCACCTGGGCCATGACGAGCACGACGATCATGAGCACCAGCGCCCCGATGAGGCAGGCTAGGATGCTCAGGAAGGGAAAGAGGGAGACTTCTCCACCTTCAGATGAACGGCGTTTGGCCATGAGGTGCGGAAGAGGGGGCTAAAGGACTCAGCTGAACCAGCCTTTTTTCTTCACCTGGTGGATGATGACCTGCTTCTCGCCGAGCTGGGCGAGGACGTTGTTGAGGCTCTGGATGCCGGAGGCCATGGCACGCATGTACTCGCCTGTCTTCTCGACGCTCTCGGCGACGGATTTGGTCATCTGCTCCCGCATGACATTGAGCGCGGTGGCAAACTCGCGATCAACCCGCTCCTGGTGGGCCCAGGCACGTTTGTCGAGGTTCTGCGCCTGCTCGGCGATCTTCGCAGAGAGGGTGTTCAGATCGACGAGGAACTCCTTCTGGGCATTGGCCACGGCTTTGACGAGCGTGTCCATCATGCCGCCCGTGTCGCCGCCGGCGATGCCACCGCCATCGTTGAGGCGCGGGAGGAGCACCTCGTTGCAGTAGGCATCGATGTTGTTGAGGTTGTCGTCCTCCGCCTTGGCGAGGGCGTTCATCGGGAAGTTCAGGAACATGGCGAGCACGAGGCCGAGCAGCGTCGTGTCGAAGGCGGTGCCGAGGCCGCTGGTCACCTGTCCGAAGGATTTCATGACCTTGTCCATGTTGGTCATGTCCGAGAGGTCGATGCTGCCGATGGCCACGGAGAGACCGAGCACGGTGCCGATGAAGCCGAGGATCGGGATGGCCCACAGGAAGACCTTCACGAGCGAGTAGCTGCCGCCGATGCGGGCGCTGTCGATCCCGCTTTGGGCACTCATCATGCCGGAGACCTCGCCGTTGTTCTGGCGCACCTCGAAGAGCTCCAGGCCCTTGCGGATGCGGTTCACCATGAGGCTGTCACGCAGGCGGCCAGGCAGGGCGTAGAGGTGGTCGATGAAGCTGGCGACATTATCACGCGTGATGTCCTGGCCGAACTCGGCGGGAAGCACGTCGAGATACATCGCGGCTCTTTGATGATTCAGCTTCTGCCACTTCAGGTAGAGGGCGGCCACGGCCCAGAAGAAGAAGAAGGTCTCCGTGTAGTTCACCCAGGTGCGCTCGTAGAAGAGGTCGTGGATGTAATCCATCGTGTTCTGCGGGTTCGTGCCGTAGGCACCGACGCCGAAGGGGAAGAGCACGCCATACCAGGTGAGCGTTGCGACTGCGCCGATGCCGAGAGCGAGCCACGGGTTCGGATTGGCGGGGTCGGTCTCCTCCCAGCCGCCGCGGGAGTTGCGATGCTGCTCAAAGGAAAACTCCTGGCCAGGGGCCGATTGGGCGGCTTCAGGTGCCTCGGGACTGCTGGGGGCGGTCATGCCATCCGGGCTCGGCAGGCCGCTGGGGGCCGGGAGGCCGCTCGGCGGAGGAAGCCCGCCACCGGTCGCGGCCGGATCACTGGGGATGTGGAGCTTCGAATTGCAGCCGGGGCAGCGGACGATCTTGCCGGCCATTTCCGGCTCGACCTTGAGCTGCATTTCACAAGAGGGGCATTTGAACTTCACGGGTGAGATCTCGGGTTTGGGATGTTGAATGACGACACAAACAGGCTAGCCGCGAGGCTACGCGTGCGACAAGGCTTTTCTTGGGGCCGATGATGATCCAAAAGGCCTGCGAATTGGGCATTTTGTGATCGTGGGCGCAAAAAGTGAAGCGCGGCGGGCCCAAGGCCGCCTTGAAGCAACCGATGCCGGAGGGAAGAAGCGGCCGCGGCCTGGAAAAGCAGCTTCACGGCCCTCCTCTGAAGAGCCGAATCAAAATGCCGCAGCTTCGGGAAGGCGAAACTCCTTCGCCATGATGGGCTTCTTCGCCTTTTCGTCATAGCCAATCGTCATCCAGCGCACGCCGTCTTTCGCCAAGATCATCACGCGACCGTAGGTTTGATGTCTCGCGAGCACTTTGGGGGCCTCCTTGCTGGTCTCGAAGCGGTCTTTCGGGTCAGCGAGCAGTGCGCCATCCTCCGTGTTGCGTCCTTCGATGCCGATG
Organism: Verrucomicrobiaceae bacterium; assembly: GCA_016795465.1. Taxonomy (GTDB): domain Bacteria; phylum Verrucomicrobiota; class Verrucomicrobiia; order Verrucomicrobiales; family Verrucomicrobiaceae; genus Prosthecobacter. The sequence goes on from JAEUHK010000016.1 coordinate 93,864, forward strand.
ATGAAGTCTGGGTAGAAGCCTCGGCCATTCGGCAGCAACACGTTCACCGACCACGGCTTGTCGGATGGATTGCGATGCCACCATTTGACGAGCATGTGAGGGTCGTGATCCAGCATCTCGGCAAACTCCTTTTCCCATCCGTTCAGGCCGTCCGGCATGACCGAATAGAGATTTCGGGGTGAGGTTTGCAGAGGCTCTGGTGAAATGATCTCCGGAGGCAGTTCATCCGCCTCCTGGATTTCCATGTGGGAGGCCACCGCCTTTTTGATGGCGTCGCTCAACAGCTCGGGGTGAGTCGCGAGGATCACGTTCAGCAGGTGCAGCACACGGGCAGGATCAGAAGCATCGCCCTCCATGCCGATATGGTGCATTTCCTCGGCCAGACGCGCACGCAGGAGACGACGCAACTCACGCGGGTCCATGGTTCCATCTTTGCAGAGCACCTTGTTGGCGAGTTTTGCCGCTTCGTCGGCAGAAAGCTCCGCCTCGAAGTTGAACTCTTGCTGAATGGTGTGCGCGAAGACATCCAAGGTTCGCTTTTCGACGGGCACTTTCTTCATCATCGCCTCCAGCAGGTCGCGGGTCGAGATGATGAAGTGCCGGGCGCAGTCTTCTTCCGTGATTTCGTTGTCAGCAGGCTCCTGCGACTTGAATCGACGCGGCACGTCAGCGCGGATCGGGTAGCGATTGACCTTCGGCTGCCCGGCGACTGCTTTGGGCGCTTTGTGCGGTGCATCGCCGTCATCTGGAGCTGTGCCGCTGCCAAAGAACCGTCCAAAATCAAAAGTGGTAGGTGGCGTAAACTCTGGCGTGGCGGGTGTCGGCGGGTCTTCACGCAAACCACCGCCTCCAGTTTCTTCTGTCTCCAGCCCGAAGAACTCAATTTGTCCGCGCTCATCCACCTTGCCCACGCCTTCGAGGCCTTCTCCGAAGCGCAGAGCCACCGTTGCCGTGCTGGCTTTGGCGTATTCGGTTTGGATCGCATTGATCTTCTGCCCGGCGATGTCGAGACCGGTTTGAGTCTCGGCAGCCGCAAGGAAAACATAGCCGTAGTTCAACTCATCCGGCAGCGTCTTCGCCTGTGCCCGACCTTGAAGGAGGCGATGCACTCGAAGAATGCGCCCCACAAGCTGGACTCCGAATTCCGCATCACGGCTCGCCCGCATGGATACGAGCGTAAAGGCACGCGGAGCGTCGAAACCCAGCGCCACCGCCATTTTAAAGATCAGCACCTCCCGGCGCTCATCATTCGCGAGAGCCAGCAGGTCACTATCCGGCTCCTCCGCCGTGTGAATGGCGATTTGGTCTTCCGTGAAACCCATGCGCAGCAGACGCGCTTTGGTCTTCTCCACACTCTTTTCCTCGGAATGAACCTGCACCAGCAGCAAAGGCACCAGCGGCACTTTCATGTCTGCCAGCGTGCGTTTCAGTTGGCGGTGGGCGGCCACGCCATCCTTCAAAGCGGTGCCCTCCAGATCGACGAGAGCCTTTTGCTCTTCCGCCACAAAGTAAGCGGCACACTTCACGCCCTTTTTGATCAGCCCGGCCTCCACCGCGTCCTGACGGCTCACGCGGATGCGATGCAGCTCAGCAATGCCCATCGCCTTTTCAAAAGCCTTCACATCGGAGTCATCCGGCGTTGCCGTGATCAGCACGGTGTATTCCGGCTGCAGCACCTCTTTGAAGAACTTCGCTGCCTGCGTGCCCTCGCCAAAGCCGTGATGAGCCTCATCCACCACCACGCCAATGCGGAATCCCTGCGTGCGTAGCTGCTCCACGAGTGAATCAATCGAGGGGTTAGACTCGCCCTCTTTGCGGACGTTGCGCTTGTCCTTCACCCGCGTGGCCACCGTCTGCCACGTCGTCACAAAGACATCCCCCTGACGGCTCATGTCCGTTGCACGGTCATCCGCCAACTCCCTCAGGCGCAGTCCGTGGAACTGCTCGCGGAGAAAGGCCGCCGTCTGTCCCACCACGCCTTTGAACGGGGCGAACCAAAACCACACCACGCGCTCCTCATGGCTGAACTTCTCCACCATGGTGCCCGCAATCAGAGTCTTTCCCGAACCGGTCGGTGCTTCGATCAGCAGGTAGCCGTTGTGGTTGATCGCCACGGCACGGCCCGCGGCGTTGCTGCCGGAGGCATCCAGCAGCTCACGCGCCGCACGAAACAAGTCCACGCCGCTGTCCACGGCCAGCGTTTGGAATCGTCTCAGTGTTTTCGTGCTCATGAATGGTCAGGCGTTGAGTCCAAAGCGCCGCGCCAGGCTTTCCGGGATGGCTTCGTGTTGCACATTACCGGCGCGGATGTGCAGGCGCAGCGTTTCGGGCTGCCAGGAGTAGATCACCGCCGCCGCGCAGTCCTTCACGGCCTCCCGCAGGGAGAGCAGCAGCGTCTTGGAAAAGCGCGGCACATAAATGAGACGTGCCATTTCATCCCCGGCGCAGAGGAAGGGGGGATCGACGGGGGCGCGGACACTCTTGTCCGCTTCTCGGTGCTTCGCGGCTGCGCCGCCATTCTTATCAAGGCGGGCAAGAGTGCCCGCGCTCCTCTCAGGAGACGTGAGCGTCTCCAGATGGATCATTTGCAGAGCCGTCCACACCTGCTCGTGGTCAATCTCCAACAACTGACCGGATGGAATCCGCTGGCAGCGCAGGTAGGCAAAGTCACCGCCGAGCGCTGGCGCATTGCCATAGCCTTCGATCACACGGCGCACACGTTTGGCACACACATCCCGGCACAGGTTTTTGTCCGGCTCGGCAGCCGTCGCTTCGGTGCTGGAGACAAGGATGAAGCGGCGGCGGCCCGCGTCACCATCCTTCAGGTTGCATTCCAACACGGCTTGGGCCGTTGTCCCGCTGCCAGCAAAGAAGTCCACCACAAGGTCATCCCCGCCCGAAGACTGCCCGACGAGCGAACGAATGAGGGAAGGTGGCTTGGCGTGGTTGAAGGCTTTTGTGCCGAGAATGGCATTGATGGCGTCAGTTCCCTCACCGCCACGCTCGCTGCGCATCAGCTCTACCTCGCCCTCAGTTTCATCATAGAGGTAGTCCACTTCTTCGTTCTTGCCCGCGATCCAACTGCTCACAGGGGCGACCAGTTTCTTTTTCCGGTTTAGGTAGTCTTTCCTCGACGGACGCCCCGGCGCGATGGGCTTGCCCACCCAAAAATCCAAGTCAGGCAGGTCTTCACGCAGCAGGGGAGTCTTCTTCTTGGGCAGCACGGGGCCCTTGCCTGCTCGTATGGCTGCAAGCAGGTCCTCGCGAGTGTCCCACTGCATGACCTCCTTTGATTTGACCGGGGGAAAGTAGATTTCCTTTTTGCTGATAAGTTCCTCGATGGTTTCTGCGCGGAGTGTCTGTCCTGGTTTAAGCCGCGCTTCCGTTGAATAACGCCAAACAGTATTGGGATCACATGGATACCAGTAGCCCGTCACGGGATCTTGTATTGGATAGTAAAGGTTTGCGCGCTCAATCAGCGATTTGGAACAAGTTATTGGCTGTGGAGTCCATGCTCCATTGGGATCGCCATCATTCTTGTAGTCGTCGAGGTTGAGATTCTTGCCGTTGAACTGGAACTGCGGGTTGCCATAGACCAGCACATGTTCATGGACCTGGCTCAGATTGGCCCCGGCATCGTTCGCGGAGTCCTTGGTCCGCCAGACAAAGGTTCCCACGCGCCGCCCAGGCATTACCTTATCAAGCAGCAACTCCAGCTTGGCACGGCTCTCATCGTTTATGCAGACCAGCATGACGCCATCCTCTCGCAGCAGATCACGAGCAATGATTAGGCGCTGAAAAAGGAACTCGATCCACGTCGAGAAGCGCCACGAGTCCTCCTTGTTGATGAAGTGGTCGTTGTAAACGAAGTCCTTCATCCCGGTGTTGTAAGGCGGATCAATGAGGATGCACTTCACCTTCCCGGCATGCGTCATCCGCAGGTAACGAAGAGCGTCGAAGTTGTCCCCTTCGATGATGAGATTGTTCCAGCCATCCTCGGGCTGGGGTGTGCTCAACTCCGGGTCCAGGTCCAGCGCCACGAAGTCGGCATTGATGGCCTTGTCCCGTTCGATCTCATTGGCCTCCCAAACGAGGCCAAAGCGTGTGGCATCCCGGCGGTCCCGAGCGACCAGGAGACGCACGAGTTCATCGCGGGTGAGGTGCTGATATTTCCCGCCCTCCATCACCTTGCTCCACCTCCTTCGATTGCACACTTGGCGATCCGGGCCGTCCGCGAGTTCCCCGAACCAACACGGCCCACCTTGCCGCGAGCGCGGCTGGATGGCGGATAGAAGGTGGGGATGACGGACGAAACCAAAGGCATTCAAGTCATTAAACCTGTCGGCAGGGTTCTCACAACTGTGAAATGCCGCGTTCGCATGATCGGACCTTGAATGCGTGGCATTGTGCCCAAACACCGAGCCATCATTCAGAGCGAAAAACTGTGCGCCCACCTCGCACAGATCGCCCGTGAGTGCCGCGAGGAGGAGGGGCTTTCCCAAAACAAGACGGCGGAGGCCGGGGCGCTGAGCTGCCAGATGATCGGCTATGTGGAGAAGCAGATGCGCACGCCCTCCATCGACGTGTATTTCCGCATGGCCATCGGCATGGGCCGCAAGCTCTCCGACATGATCGAAGAGGCCGAAAAGCGAGCCGGGATCAAGTAAGCGAGGCAGTTCGAAGTGTCACAACTGTGAAATAGTCACTTCCGAGCCTTTCTGGTGGAATCCGAGTCCATGCCGCAGCCGTTGACATGGAATTCTAACCTTGTGTGGAATGCACCGGGGGCCGTGTGGAATGGTTTTGTGGTTCAACCGAAGCACATCATGACCAACGATAACAAAGTGAGCGCGGCCCTCTCCGCGCAAGACATGACGGACATCTTGGCGGCCTTTGCCACCATCAAGGCGAAGCTGCCCTTTCTCATCAACCTCACCCCGGAGGAAAAGCGCCGCATGCCGAACATCGGCACGGAGCGCGGCGGCATGGTGGACACCTTCACCAATGAAATGGACCTGCATCCGGACCTCATCCCCTCCTTTGTGGATACGGACGAACTGGCGAAGGACACCGCCCTGATCCTCCAACTGGAAACGATCCGCTCCTGCGCGAATGAGCTGTGCGAAGGCATCAACGACACGCATCAGGCCGTGGGCTCGGACATGTATCTGGCCTACCTGAGCTTCTACAACAACGTGAAGCAGGCAGCGAAACGCGCCGTGGTGGGCGCAGACGCCATCTACCAGAACCTGCGCCGCTTCTTCCAACGCGGCGGCGGCACCCCGCCGCCCACCCCGCCGAACCCGTAACTCTGCCGTTCCAGTCCCCCTCCCGGCGGCAGTCCAGCCGGGAGGCGCGGGGCCGGAAAATGAGGTTTTGAGGCCTTTTTCGGCATCAAAGGCCCTTTTCGCCTGAAAAGGCTCCTTTTTGGTAAACGCAGCGAGCTTGGCCGCCCAAAAACATGCCATAGGCGAGCGAATCGATACTTTTGGAACATCCAAATCGGCTAAAATGAGCCTTAATCACCCCAATCAGCGCTCAAACGTGAACTCTCCGCCCCAAAACGCGAACGCGAGGGAGCCAAATTTGACCAAAAATCAGTCAAATTTGACCGGTTTTCAGTCAACGCTGGCTGATTTTGGGTCGCGTTTGACCGCCAATCCGTCGCCCTTGACCGATTTTCGGTCGCCACCGAGCGGTCATCCGTCGCCGTCGAGCGATCATCGGTCACGCGCGAGCCAAGACCGGTCAACGCCGAGCCAATCTCCCTCAAGCCCGACCGATCACCGCACAACGCCGAGCGATTACCCATGACCCAAAGCGCGGGCTAAAGCCCGAACTACAAGCCGAGAAC
>JAEUHK010000128.1 GCA_016795465.1 Verrucomicrobiaceae bacterium
CGAATGGCTAAGCCGTAGAACGAGTTTTCCAACTCGTTCCAACTCTCTCACATGCCCCAATGAGCAACGAGCCCCTATTTCTTCGAGACATAGGGGCTTCTTGTGACGGGAAGCATGTCTCAGCCAGACTTAACGATGGAGAAATCACCATTTGGGGACCAGACTCGCCCGAGCCTGTCGCCCGATGCAAACCGGGGTTTTCAGGAGGTGAGTCACGCTACCAAATCGATCCATCTCGTGGGCTGGTTTACTCAGGCACCTGGGAAGACGGACTGACATGCTTTGATTACAAAGCCAAGAAAGTGATTTGGCGTCGAAAAGACATCATCGGCATCCAAACCGTCAACATCTCGACCACTCTGCCAGATTCGTTGTTTTTGACCCTGGAGGCACCGGATCATGTCCGGTGGTTTCAAAAAGCTGTTTCGGGTGTGGCCGAATTAGATGCACACACTGGCAAAACACGGAGTGTTAAGCCGATTGGAGATTGGTTGTGGGTTCACCCAGAAAAGCCGGTGCTGGTGACGACCAATCGCGGTGGCGGCAAAAATGTCATCCGGCTCTACGACGCTGATCAAAAAGAGCTCGGCAGTATCGGAATGAGCAACTTTGCCGTGATGGACGTGGCCTTTTCCGATGACCTGATTGCCGTGGCGGAAGGCAAAACAGGGGTTCGTGTCATGGATTACCGCGGCAAGCTTGTTTCCAGCTACCTGCCACCCGGGCGAAACCCCAACTGCATCACACTCGCCTTTTCAGGCGGCTATTTGCACGTTCACGATTCTTGGGATGGCTCATATCTTCTCACCCTCAATCCGACTTCAGGGGAACTCCTTTCCGAATACAAGCGAGCTAGCGGCGGCGATGTGTGCTTCATCAATGACGGCTCCAGCTTTGTTAACGTGCGTGGCGAAGTATGCAGCTCAAGCGACGGTACTGTGCAGTTCGCGTTGGAGCCCTGATGTGACCCGGCAGACCGAAAGGCTGCCGGGTTTTTCTTTGCTTGGATTCATCCGAGACACCGGACAAACTCACCCCATGAGCACCTCCACCGTCTTCCCCATGATCCCCGCTGCCAGCAAGTCGTTGTGGTTCTTTGCCATCATCAGCCTCGTGCTCATCGGCGCTCTCGTGCTGATGATCTGGCTCGCGTGGTCGATGCAAAACGTGCGCTTCACCGTCTCCAACGAAGGCCTCCGCCTCCAAGGCGATCTCTATGGCCGCCTGATTCCGCTCAAGTCCCTCAAGCTCGACGAAGCCGTCGTCACCAACCTCAACACCGACACCGATCATCAGCCCACACGCCGCACCATGGGCACCGGCCTGCCCGGTTATGCCGCCGGCTGGTTCAAACTGCGCAACGGCATGAAAGCCCTGCTCTACGTCACCGACCGCACCCGCGTCGCCCGCATTCCCACCACCGAAGGCTACACCGTCATGCTCAGCGTGAGTGACCCAGCTGCCTTGATCGCCGAACTGCGCGGTCGCTCAGCAACGTTGTGAATATGACACGCGTCTTTGTGAACGGCGTCAGATGCTCGCTGATGGCTTTGGTGCGTGTTCGCCGCGTTGGCATCCACTGATCCGGCCGTTCGTTGTGTTGAGAACGCGATGAACGCGATGAACGCGATGAACGCGATGAACGCGATGAACGCGATGAACGCGATGAACGCGATGAACGCGATGAACGCGATGAACGCGATGAACGCGATGCGGGAAGGTTTAGAGAGAAGTCAAACGCTATTCCGGCCATCCCTGAAAAACTCGCGGAGGGAAAAATGAAAAAAGATCAAAATCCTGTTGCGGAGTTTCTGACCTGTACTAGTCTATTTGCCCGCCAGCGAAAAGCAGCGGCTGACAAACGAAAGCGCGAGACGCAAATGCAGCTCACGAGTTCCTCAGTCAGAAGTGATCTTTCAGAAAACAAAGCAGTGACCGAAAGCGCAGCAATGCGAGCGGTCACTCGAAAACAAAAAGGCTAAATTGTGCGCTGCATGCCAAAGTTGCATGCAGCTGTGAGTGGAAACGCTCACGGTTTCAATTTGGCTGGCTTTTAAAAAGCCAGCACCAATTTTTTGGAGAGTTTGATTCTGGCTCAGAACGAACGCTGGCGGCGTGGATAAGACATGCAAGTCGAACGGGATCATTGATGTAGCAATACAGCGATGGTCTAGTGGCGAACGGGTGCGTAACACGTGGATACATTCCGGGAAGCGGGGGATAGCCCAGGGAAACTTGGATTAATACCGCATGTGATCGAAAGATCAAAGACGGGGACCGCAAGGCCTGTCACTTCCCGATTGGTCCGCGGCCTATCAGCTAGTTGGCGGGGTAATGGCCCACCAAGGCGACGACGGGTAGCTGGTCTGAGAGGACGACCAGCCACACTGGAACTGAGACACGGTCCAGACACCTACGGGTGGCAGCAGTCGAGAATCTTTCACAATGGGGGCAACCCTGATGGAGCGACGCCGCGTGGAGGATAAGGTCTTCGGATTGTAAACTCCTGT
>JAEUHK010000025.1 GCA_016795465.1 Verrucomicrobiaceae bacterium
GATGATCCATGCCTCCAGTTCAGGCGTCATGCGCAGGGGCACGCGCTGTTTCGTGGCGCGGTAGTAAATGACGCCTTCATCACAGGTGTAGCCGTTGTCGCGCAGGATCAGGATTTGCAGACCGAGTTGCATCTTGTCCGCGTCCCACAGCTCGTTCACCTCCAGGCCGATCTTCGGTGCCCCGGCCTTGTAGTCCACCGGCGTCACGCTCTGCACCTCGCGGCTTGCAAAGAGATCATCCGAGCTTCGGGCGGACAGTTTCACCTCCACGAGATCCATCTTTGCCACCACGCCCAGGCGTGTCGAGCTCAGCATCGCGGAGCGGGAGTGGATCGTCTCTTCCTTGGGCGTGCTCTCCTGCGGCGCGTGCGTTTTCAGGTCGGCGAGATCGGGTTCACCGGTCTCGGTCGTGGCTGCTTCGGCGGATTCCTCGGCATCCGCAGCCTCCTCCTCGGCTTTCGGCTTCTTCTTCGCCTTGGGCAGCGCTCCCTTGCCGCGATCCACCTTCTCATGAATGGCGGAGCCGCGCTCCGTGTCCGCATTGCTCACGAAGACACCCTCCACCTGCTCGTAGTAGAAAAGGCGCGGGCAATAGACGAACTCGTTCAGCATCCGCGCACGCAGAGGCTCTGGCTCCGCAGGCTGAGGGCGAAGAGCAGAGGGCGTAGGGTCAGATTCGGTCAGCCGCCCTCGGGCGAGTGCGCCTGCATCCTCCGCCTCGTTTTCTCTCCGCACCCGTGTGATGCCCCAGAGGTCGAGTTCGGGATGATCGGCCGGAATCGGCAGCGGCTCCGGGATGAGGAAGTCTTCCCAGCGCACCCGGTCGGGTGGGACCATCGCGCGGGCGGAGCGGTAAGGAGGCGTGCTCATAGCTGGAAAAAAGAGAGTGAGGACAACGACCGACGGCCAGAAATGTCTGGCCACCGGCTACTGCGGTCAAGCTGGAGCCGTTCTGGCCGCAGCCTCCGCCAGCGTCACCCGCCGCAGGAAGTCGCTGCGGATGAAATCCAGCAGGAAATCATTCAGCGCACAGCAGATGATGATCAGGTTCATCGAGGGCAGGCGATACGGGTTCGCCGTCAGATGCCCGTGGGCAAAGATGTGGCGGATGCAGGCCGCCAGCGTCAGCACGGAGAAATCATGCCCGTCCCGGTAGCGGGCGAGATGCGTCTCATGCACCGGCAGCAGACTCTGGGTGATGAGAAAGCCCACCAGCTTGTGCTCTGGGTCCTGCGCCCGGCACAGCGCGGCCAGCTCATGCACCTTCGCCCGTGGATGATGGGCAAAGAGCGTGCGAAACGGCGGGCGATCATTCGCCAGATCCGCATACCGCTCAAAGGCCGACCAGGTGAAGAACACTTGGGTCAGCGCATCGTAACCCGCTGCCGTGTCATCGGTGAAGCCGCGCAGATGCAGCCCGCCAAAACAGGCCGCCAGCCGCAGGCGGTTCGCGAAGCGGTAGAAATCAAACTTCGTGCCGATGAAGCCCAGCCCTGCGAGCGAATCTCCCGCAGCCTTCACCAACACCCGCCCCCGATGAAACCCCGGCAAGGCTTCCTCCAGGTAAGGGTAGGAGTCGGCTGGCGCTTCGAGAATCACGGCTGGAACGTGTCGAATTCAAAATCTCGTTTCACTCCCTTGAAACAAGCGAACAAGAAAGTGTGCCCGGAACTCATGCCTCGATAAGTTTTTATACGCTCCTTGAGGCGTGCAAACAGAATAACAGAGTCTTCCACTTCATCGAATACCATGACTTTGATTGGGGCATCTGCGATCAAAAGCTTCTCAAAGTCAAAACGGATGTCTGCCCAATACCGTCCCCACTCGCTTTCCAACACCAGCCCCAAACTCAGCAACTGGTCTTGTTCGTCGGCGTGATACCATGTCATGTCGAATAACCAATCTCCAAGGTGATCAGCATCGGGATACCTGCCGCTAGCTACCGACCAATTTAAAAGCTGGCCGAGCTGGCCTACATGCTTCATCAGAGTTCTCGTCCAGACATCATTGGACCGGGACTCACGAGCGTCTGCCGCCGCAGCCTGGAGCGACGTCTTGATTTGATCAATAGATGGACGCATGGGAGCTGACATAAATTGATTCACGCAGAAGGAACGAAGAGGCCAAGGCCAAAGTGGGAGCCGTAGCCGAGAGCTAGTGGGCCTTGGATTTCTTGATCAAACTCGACTGTCAATCCGACACCCGATTGATGCCCGCGCTTGCCGTTGCCGTGGTTGCGTTCGGTTTGAAACTGGAGAGTGCGCAGGGTCCGCTCTGGGCGGATGGTGATCTTGGTGTCGGGCTGAGAGATGGCCTTGGGTATCAGACCATGATCTTCCTTGAGCAGACGGCGCAGGTCTTGGGCTGGCGATCCAATCGGCCAGCCGTTTTCGTCAAGTTTCGGGCGTCCGTCTGCGTAGTGCTTAGCATGGCGCGTTGGGACAAAGGGCGTGAGTGAGGTCCAGCGCTTGGATTTACGGAAGATGGGGATGTCGAAGGTATCCACATCACCGAAGCCTAGCAGGATGAGTTCGAGGTCGTGACCGCCGTGGCCCCAGAGCGCCTTGCGCTGCACATCCTCGATGACTTGCTGAGCTTCATGATCGAAGCCCATTGGCGCATAGAGCGTGATGTAGCCGATGGAATCGCGCTTCTCGCCAAGCTCGCAAAAGATGTGCGTGTGCTGATGATCTTTGAGTGGCTCTCCGTTGGCTTCTTTGCCGATGAAAACACGAGCGCAGGACTTGCCGTCGGAACGTTTGGCGAGCGTCTGGTGCATTCGTTCAGCAACGGAAATCGCCTGAGTGATGCGTGGCAGCACCGCACTGGAGATGGCGAAGCGAGCGACAGTGACAGGCTTTTTCTGCTGCAGTGGTGGACGCACAGCGCCTGGCTGGAAGCATTCGACTTGGCGAGTGTAGTCTGCCCATCGTGCTCCGGGTGGAATCAACCACCCCTCCGCCTGCAAAGTCGCCGTCTCGGCATGCAGCGCTTCAAAGATCGACTGCGGCAGGCTTGCCTTTGAGGACTTCGCTTTGGACTTCTTGCCCTTGGCTGTGGTTTCCTCTTGAGGGCGATTCGCTGCTACCCAGGCGTCGTGAACCTCGGGCAAGTTGGGGCAGAGAACCCTGACGAGTTCACAGCCTTCTGGCACTTCTTCGCCTTTGGGCAGCGGAAGAGAGTTGGCATTGATGGGGGCACCGGCAGGCAACAGCTTTGCTTCCACGATGCTTTCGGCGCGGCCCAGATAACTGAGTCGCTCGCAGAGTATCGCCAAGGCAGCACGCTGCGATTCGTCCAAGTCCACGTTCCAGGCTATGCGAAGCGGCTGGCTGGTCTGGATAAAAGTATCGAAGACCTTGGTTTTGTCTCCGCCCTTGCTGGGCATGTAGTGACGAGTGTGCGATTGGATGGCCGGCGGCAGCTCACAGCTCGGCAATGTGCCAGCCATCGAGTTCATCAGCGAGCGCATGACGGCCTCGTCGATGTCGTCGCGAGCCTTGAGATACCAGGTCGCGACCAAAGCCCGTTGGATTCGCCATGGCGAAAGCGGCCATTCGGTTGCCCCTTCGTTCACATGGCGTCCCCAAGGCGTGGCGTGCAGCCGCCCGCCTGCTGGGAACGTGAGTTCGATGACGGTCATGGCGGTTAGGCGTCAAAGGTGACGGATGTTTTGGCAGGGCTGGCGAACTGCGCGGTTACAGCCTGAATGAGACCTGGAAGAGCCTTCTCAATCTCTTCGAGTGATGGCACAGTGTAGCCAGCGGGCTTCTTGGCAGCGAGGTCGCCAACCAGTTCGAGGTCACAAGCCGTGCGCAGTCGGAGTCCTTCATTGAGGAAGCGGCGAATCTTGAACAGCGAGATGGCGATGAGCAGATTCTCCACATCTGCACCGAGGCCAAAACCACGAATCAGCGCCAGATCGAGCACGAAATAGGCGGTGATGTTCCCGGTGAACTCTTCACGATGAAATGGAACGTTCCCGAAGCCCTTGGCGGCGTCACCGCTGGGATTGAGTGCATCATTCTTCACCCCACCGCTGGAGGCGGTGTTGACTTGGGAGGCTTCAATGAAGGCCGTGAGGGCGCGGGGAAGACGCATCCGACCGCCGGCGACCTCTGATTTCGCGATGAAGACCCCGTGGATCAGAGCATTGATGTCATACTTGAGCAATGTCTTGGAGAGCAACTTCAAGTCCACGGCAGCCAGCTCGCCCACCGCGAGTTCCGTCTTGAGGGAATTGAGGAAGGTTTTGTCCTTTCCTTCCAGAATGTAAGGCGAGTTGATGCGATGCGCCTCAAGGACTGAGTTGGTGATGAGCTTGCCGTCCTTGTTCTTCACCACGACACAAGGCAGGCCGTTAAGTGCCGGAACCCAGTCGTTCTGCACCGTGTCCCAACAAACCGTTTCGAGACGGTTCGCCATGCTTTGCGCCGACTCGACGAGCAGCATGTCATCGCCGCTGGCGGCTTTGTATTGAGCGGCTCCGAGGTCGGGAAAGCCGGTGGGTTGGAATCTTGTGCCAGCGATGGGCTGCAGCTTGGCTTCGATGAGGAGGCGAGGGGCGGTTTTGAGGGCGTCGAGGTTCATGGTGATGTTTTGCTTTGGGTTGAGTTGATGATGAAAGTTCAGGCGTTGGCGGGTTCTTGATCGGGACGGGTGGTTTGTCTGTGGATGCTTATCAGAGCGTGGTCTGAGATGGGGAATAGAAGGGCAGCGGCTGTTCGGCGGGCATAGTCTCCTCTCATCGGGAGTGAGCGCAGAGCCGGGTGGTAGCCGGAGGCACGCAGGCGGCGGATGGCCATCGTAGCGGCCTGATCGCCGTTACCCTGTGCTGCGTGGCGGTGGATCGCAGGCACGGCGGGAACTTGAAGAATCCCGTCTGGCTGGCCACTCCTTACAGGAGGGAAGCACAGTTTCAGCAAGGCGTAGAGCGTGGGAGCCACTGGCTGCCGCTCTGTGGGTGACGAAAGAGGGCCGGTTTTCTCGCGCCAGTTGATGAGGCTCATGCTCCAGAGAAGGTCAGAGAGGAGCGCATCATTGGTTTCGCCCTCGATGAAGGCTTTGATGTCGGAGATGCTGGCCCAGACCTCATAACGGAACTGTTGGGGCTCCTCAGTGAGAATCAGACGACGAGAAGCGATGGCATTCAACACATCCGGCAAGGCAGCTTCGCTCCATTGCACATGGTTGGAAGGCACATCAGACCAACGAAAGGACAAGGTGCCGCTCTCCTTGTCGATAAAGGAGATCACTTGCTCCAGATGGTAGCGCATAGGCAGTAATTCCTTGCCGAACTTGCCGCTAATCGAGGCGAGCGATGCAGCAAGGCGGAACTCAACACTGCTGTTCCATCCGTGCTTGAGCCACTCCTTCCGAAGTCCGAAGAGCGGCTGGAGATAGTTCTCTTTTGCCGTTGCCCATTTCAGGCTGCGCGCTGCTACTGCTTCACATTGGCCCAGCGCGATGAAGACGGCACTCAACCTTTCTGGAGTGTGACTTGTGCAGAGATCAAAGATGCGCGACTCCAGAATGCTGAGGGCTCGGCGTGCTGAAGCTGGCGCAGTGTCCTTGGTGGCGGCTCGGCGGAAACGATCCAGCCAGACATCCACATCACTCAAGAGATCGACGGCAGCGTTCTTTTTTGCGGAGACTCGGGTGAGAGGGGTTGCGAAGTAAGACAGCCCATTCCGAACTTGGAAGCCGTAGCGCTGGAACTCATCCAGCCCACGATCCACACCAAATCCGACCACCGCACGGGCGAAATCCACGCCGTTCCGGGCTGCTCGGGATCCAACTTGGGAACGTCCTTCCGAGAAGATTGCGCTGAGTTCAGCGACGGTAACGGCCCGTTGAGTCCAGACTGGAACCCACATTTCAGAACGGGATGCTGATTCGTCAGAACTCGTGGCACTGCCGTAGCCAACGCCTGCTTGCCGCACGCAGAAGGGATAGGCCAAAGCTCCGGTGTCTGCGGATTCGAGCCGCTTCACGCTCGCTGATGCAAACAGCAGAGCACCTTCGATCATCAAAATGAAATCCCAGGGATTGACTGCTGAAGCGGCATCAAATCCAGAAGTAGCATTTGCGCCTCCTGCCGTGCCAGGAAGGAACTGCCCAACAGGTGCTTTAGCGAGGGGCGAAGCCACAGCATCGGCAAACACCGCAACGCCGAGTCTTTGAAGAGAGTGTTCCAAAGGTTTGCCAGTTGTAGCATCCATCACTTCCGTGATTCGCTGCATGAAGTTGTTGGTGAACTCAAGGCGTCCGTCATTGCCTCCTGTTCCCAGCAAAGGTGGATATTTGGCTCCGTCTTGCGTGAGAACAAAGGCGGCATCAAGCCACTCCAAAGCATCTTCAGGAAGGGTGTTTCGGCAGAGTAGCAGGAGGTTTGCTTTTTGTTCTGGTGTTGGTTTTTCACCAAGCTCCATTCTTTTCAGTGCAATCTGCGCTGCTACGAGCGCATTGGCGTAAGGCTGCAAACGTTCAGATTCAGACTTCGCTACCGACTCCAGAGCTTTGGAGTTGTCTTTGGGATGGAAGCCGCTTCCACCGTTCCAAGGAGCGAGAACCGGTGTTGGCTGATACTCCTCCAAGAAGAACTTCAAAAGCGTCTCCCGATCCAGCGTGGAAGTCAGAACAAACTGGTCGCGATGCCAGCGCCCGGTGGCCTTCGGGTCTTTTTGCTCGCTGACGAGGCGAAGGATGCCGAGGGCCTTGAGATAGTGAGCCAGAGGGACGGGAGCGCAGCCCGCGAGCGTGAGGGTGTGAGTGGTGCTCATGGTTGGGTGGCAGCTTGGGCTTCAGCAGCAGAGGCGCGCATGTCGGCGGCGCGAAGCAGGGTTTCCAAATAGGCGAGGGCGAAGGGGCCGATTTCATCCCGAAGGGCGATCATGCGGGCCAGCCATGAGGGCCGTTCATTCTCATCACTGCCCATGCGCATGAGTTGCAGCCTTAGTGTGGTCTTGGGCAGGGTAATGCCGGAACAGGACACTTCAGGAAGTTCATCACCGTCGATGATGCCTCGCGCCATGAGATCAGTGGCTCGGTCCGGCGGTGGTTGCTCCTCGGGCAGGGATCGGATTGAAAGCCGGACCTTGCCATGATGTGCTGCGATGACGTAGGCGATGAGATCGGCCTGCTCGGTTCCGTCATGATGCGCGAGCCATGCGAGAGCGGAGGCGAGTTCGTGTCGGAAGTGCTTTCGCCATGGGGGCATCGAGCCGCCTCTGCCGCCTGATTTCGCGAGGACATCGGCAGGCGGATTGTCACCCGCTGCGGACTTCAGCATGTCTTGGAACTCTTTGAAGCTCTTGCCGACATCATGCCATTGAGCGGCAGTGAGCAGTGGAGCGCTCCATTTGGCGTCCAGGCCAAGGGTGTTCAGGATCAACTGGGTTTCTGCAATCACGTCATTGGTGTGATCCGCCAGGTTCAGGGGCTTACCCGTGTAGCTCAGCAAGTCACGCTGAGTGCTGTCCTCCTTTTGATGCGCGGCGATGGCTGACGGGCTGGCCCACTCGGATTCCTTCTTGAGCGTGGCCACTTCACCCGTCCAGCCGAGCTGAACGTCATATCCGCCCGCCCGATGATCGAGAAGATAAACAGCTCCTGCTCTCGCTCGTGTTTCCGGCTTCCATTCCTCGCGCAAACCATCCCAAACATAGGCGCTGCGGCCATCATTGGCCTTTTTGAGCTTGTCGAGAAACGCCTGGAAACGATAGACCGCCACCCGGCAGAGTTCATCACGGGCTGGGCCACCGGTATCGGCACTGGGGTTGAAATCCGGCGCACCAAGATCGCGCCAGAAAACCTGAACATCGGTGTCGTCGCCTTCCCGGATGTAGCGCGAGATGTCGAGATCGTGGCCAGCAATGTCGGGAGTCGTGTCGAAGAGGTCGATCAGGTCTTTCCGGCGGATAACCGGGCGAATCACGGGTGGTGGAGTCACTTTCACCGAACTCAGTGCCTCCGGGCTGACGCTGGTGTCTTCGAGCTTCTCGAGTTCGGCTCGTGCATCCTTCAGTTCGGCCAGTGTGTAGGGAGCCACATCGGCATCTTTGTCGAAATCGAGGTCGAGCCAGTGAACATCTGCCCCCTCGGTGTTGAACTCGCCACCGCGATTGCAGCGCCCCAATCGCTGCACAATCGATGACCATGGAGCCAATTCAGTGATGAGAACACGGGCGCTAACATCCACGCCAGCTTCCACGGCTTGCGTCGCGACGACAATTCGATCAGCGATCAAGCGGTCATTCTTGCCAGGAATGAGCACCTTCTGATGCTTTTGCCGGTCAGGGCTCCGAAACCTAGAATGCACGAGAGCGAGGTTGTCTTTCCGGCCTGCTTTTTGGAGAGCTTCGTAAAGCTCCTGCGCCCGTTGCACGCGGTTCACGATGACTAAGGTGAGATGGCCTTCGACGTGCTTTTCCAGCACCAGTTTGGCGAATTCTGCGGCTTTGGTCTGCTTGGTGATTGTGAGCTTGGCCCTGTGAAGCTGCTTCTTCGCTGCCAAACGATGTGACACGGCTTCACGGTCTTTTGACTCAAGAACCAGACGCGGCCATCCCCCAGGAGGAGCGGGATGATCCACGGTAGCTAGGCGACTGTCTTCAAGCGTGGCGCTCATCCACCATGTAGGGCACGGGCCATGCTGAAGCCACTGCGCCAGATGGCGGAAGCCGTCGAGCTGCGCGCTTGTCTCGACTCCGACTCCCATGAGTTGCGTCTCATCCAGCACCCAGAGGCAGTCGTTGTTCAGCAACCCGAAGTGCATCGGCCAGCGGTAGCGGCTCATGCCATAGCCGCGATTCAAGGCACGGGAGAGGAGCATGTCCTGCGTGCCGATGAGGATGGCGTCTTTTTCGGGATAAAGGTCCCAAGGCTCGGTTTCCTCGCCACCCATGAGGATGTGGACTTTGGGAGATTCGCCTTTGATGAGTCCCGCGCTGACGAGATTGCGGATCCAATTCTCGGCCTCACCTGCCGTTTGCTCCACCAGCGTGCGCATGGGCAGGCAATAGACGAGGCGGCGGGGCCAAGTGGAGTTGGGTTGCCAACGGTTCCAGAGCCACGAAAGGATGACGGCAGCGGTTTTGCCAAGTCCGGTGGGGACATTGATCAGGCGGCTGATGCAAGGCTCCGCTGCGAGTCGCTGCTGATAACCATAGGGCTCACGCTGGTCGGTGAACGCGGCTGTGAAGAAGGCTTTGAAGTCGGTTGGCATGGTGGGTTTCACTAACGGGCTGCCGGATTTTGCCATGCTGGTTGAGGTGGCATTTTCATACAATCAGAATGTGATGAATGTCCATTCATGCGTTCACACGGCCATCACGCGAACGCGTTCCGAGGTGGCTTCGAGGATTTGCAGGCGAGTTCCTTCAGAGAGAAGGATTTGGAGCGGGTGCGGCCAGGGCACGCTGGCGATTTGACCACGTCGAAGCTGGATGAGCGGCTCGTGAGGCAGGGGAGCTGGCAAGTAGGTGATGGTGGGGCGCGGCTGATGCGTGTCGCCTTTATGCAGTCGGGTGAAGGTGAAGCCTGCGGCGATGAACCACACACTGGCAGCGACCATGAAGCCCAGGATGAGCGCGGCACCGGAAGCCAGGAGGCACAAGACGAGCAGAAGCGTGAGCGGGGAGGCTTTCATCGAAGGCATGAGGCGAAAGGGTGGTAGTTCTGACAGCAGTGGTTTTGCGATCTGAGAAGGGAGGATTCGTCAGCAGTCTGCCACCGGGGGTGGGACACTTGCTGGGTCAGGCTCCAGAGTTTTTCGGATTTGTTGTTTAAGAGCTGCGAAGTATTTTGGGCGCGTCATGAGAAACCAACCGAAGCCCAAGGCGCGTGCTGGCGTGCGCCGAAACGTGGAGTGGCGGGTGAACCGCGTGCTCAGCATCATCGCCTCCGGGAAGTATCCGAACTGCCAGCAGATCGCCGATGAGATCGAAGGT
>JAEUHK010000026.1 GCA_016795465.1 Verrucomicrobiaceae bacterium
GATGATCCATGCCTCCAGTTCAGGCGTCATGCGCAGGGGCACGCGCTGTTTCGTGGCGCGGTAGTAAATGACGCCTTCATCACAGGTGTAGCCGTTGTCGCGCAGGATCAGGATTTGCAGACCGAGTTGCATCTTGTCCGCATCCCACAGCTCGTTCACCTCCAGGCCGATCTTCGGTGCCCCGGCCTTGTAATCGACTGGCGTCACGCTCTGCACCTCGCGGCTTGCAAAGAGATCATCCGGGCTGCGGGCGGACAGTTTCACTTCCACCAGATCCATCTTTGCCACCACGCCCAGGCGGGTCGAGCTCAGCATGGCGGAGCGGGAGTGGATCGTCTTCTCCTTGGGCGTGCTCTCCTCCGGCGCGTGGGTTTTCAGCTCAGCGAGATCGGGTTCACCGGTTTCGGTCGTGGCTGCTTCGGCGGATTCCTCCGCATCCGCGGCCTCCTCCTCGGCTTTCGGCTTCTTCTTCGCCTTGGGCAGCGCTCCCTTGCCGCGATCCACCTTCTCGTGAATGGCGGAGCCGCGCTCCGTGTCCGCATTGCTCACAAAGACACCCTCAACCTGCTCGTAGTAGAAAAGGCGCGGGCAATAGACGAACTCGTTCAGCATCCGGGCACGCAGAGGCTCTGGCTCCGCAGGCTGAGGGCGAAGAGCAGAGGGCGTAGGGTCAGATTCCTTCAGCCGCCCGCGGGCGAGTGCGCCAGCATCTTCGGCCTCGTTTTCTCTCCGCACCCGTGTGATGCCCCAGAGGTCGAGTTCGGGATGATCGGCCGGAATCGGCAGCGGCTCCGGGATGAGGAAGTCCTCCCAGCGTACCCGGTCGGGTGGGACCATCGAGCGGGCAGAGCGGTAAGGAGGCGTGCTCATAGCTGGTGAAAAAAAGTGAGGACAACGGCCGACGGTCGGAAATGTCCGGCCACCGGCTCCTGCGGTCAAGCTGGAGCCGTTCTGGCCGCAGCCTCCGCCAGCGTCACACGCCGCAGGAAGTCGCTGCGGATGAAATCCAGCAGGAAATCATTCAGCGCACAGCAGATGATGATCAGGTTCATCGACGGCAGGCGATACGGGTTCGCGGTCAGATGCCCGTGGGCAAAGATGTGGCGGATGCAGGCCGCCAGCGTCAGCACGGAGAAATCATGCCCGTCCCGGTAGCGGGCCAGATGCGTCTCATGCACCGGCAGCAGACTCTGCGTGATGAGAAAGCCCACCAGCTTGTGCTCCGGGTCCTGCGCCCGACACAGCGCCGCCAGCTCATGCACCTTCGCCCGTGGATGATGGGCAAAGAGCGTGCGAAACGGCGGGCGATCATTCGCCAGATCCGCATACCGCTCAAAGGCCGACCAGGTGAAGAACACTTGGGTCAGCGCATCGTAACCCGCCGCCGTGTCATCGGTGAAGCCGCGCAGATGCAAGCCGCCAAAACAGGCCGCCAGCCGCAACCGGTTCGCGAACCGGTAGAAATCAAACTTCGTGCCGATGAAGCCCAGCCCAGCGAGCGAATCTCCCGCCGCCTTCACCAACACCGGCCCCCGATGAAACCCCGGTAAGGCTTCCTCCAGGTATGGGTAGGCGTCGGTGGAGGAGTCAGGCATGATCGACGGGGACGAAGAGGCCGAAGTGGTTTCACTTCAAAGTCGGCGGTAAAAAGACTTTGTTCTTTTCGACGGGCAGGCGGCGGCTTTCATACACGGCGACGACGCCGATGGCTCCGAGGCTAGCTGAATCTTCTGAGTCTCTCGCGAGGAGGTGATGGTTCAGGAGCGAGGAGATGACTTCCTTTGCGCATGGCTTGCTCCACACGGGCCATGTGATCCATGTATAGGTCTTGGATGAGCAGGTGAAGCCTACTGCGGTGCCACCATCTGCCTGAGGTAGGCATGGGAAAAAGGGGAATGCCTCGATTGCGAGGCGGTTGGCACCCAACATGCAACCTACTTTCTGGCGGGCGGGGTCTTCGGTGGGTGCGTGCCATTGGTAGGCGTGGCGTCGGTCGTCTCCGTGGTCGAGACGCAGTGACTGGTTGGCCATGGCATCCATGTAATCCCACGGCTGTGCGATGGCACGATGCAGATGCGAGGCTGTGGTGCTGTTTAAGACGCTTTTCAGATTGCCGGGAAAGTAGTCTTTTCGAGCGGCCCGGAAGGGGTGGTCAAAGTGCTCGGGCTCTGTGACGGCGGAGATTTCTGGAAGCTGGGCGGTGAAGACCGCTGAGTGATCCTCTTTGTTATCTCCAATTAGCCAGGCGAGAGCAGCATTGCGGTAGTAGTCCGTCTCATCCTGGAATGTTTTGGTGAGGAACCTTTCCCAATCTAATATCCAGTGAGGTTTCGGGAGGGCATCAAGCAATGCAGCGGCTCTCTGAGAGATGTGAGAGGCATGGCTGTAGCTGGAATCTGGCACCTCGAAGGCGGCGCACCAGCCACCGCCGTCGGGGAGCCAGAGAAGCCGTGCGCCTTTGGTTTCAGCCTGGATGATTCTGTAGAGCCCGAGGGCGGCAAGGAAGCCGAGGAGGTTTTCGGCCCTGAGTCCGGGTAATGGAATGATTTTGCTCATGGCTCGGGGTGGGCACTGGCGGTTTGGTCGGCGAGGCGGAGGCAGGCTTCTAAAATGGCTAGACCCCACCAGCCGTGGCGGCGGGTGAGCTGCCAAAAGCGTTCGGCAATGCCAGAGTCGAGTGCGTGGGCTGGTGCGGAGGTGCGTGCTTCGGCGCTAAGGGTGACGCCGAGGTCTTCGAGATGAATCGTGGGCGGGTCGTCATCGAGCACGATGGGGGCAAAGGGGCGGGCGTGGCCGTGATGACTGGTGATGAGGTGCAGAACGAGGTTTCTATCGTGCTCATCTGTCGGCAGGTGGCCGGCTGCTGCTGGTTGGGCGACCAGTTGTGCGGAGAGCATTTCGTGCCGGAAGCCTTTGGGTAGGCCCGCTCGCTCGCGGGCTTGGTCACGGGCGGCTGCGGAGCTGGGGATGTTGTCTGATTTGGCGAGAAGCTGGGGCTGGGCATATGCTGCACTGAGGGTGCTCTGGATGAGCATGGCCTGAAAACGCGGGTCAGCTTTGCCGAGATCATGCAGCTTGGCTGCGAGGGTGATGACTTGCTCAAAGTCCGCGAGTCCGAGGGCCTCGGCGTAGTATTTGGCGAGGGCTGTGACCTGGGCGGTGTGGGCGCTAAGTGACTGCCGTTTCGAGGTTTCAAGAAGTGGATCACCGGGGCCGTCTTCGGCGGTGTCTCCATCGCTGTCCTGGCTAGGTGGTGTGTAGTCATGGGCTGAAAGGACGATGCCGAGGCTGTCTGGGTAGCGCTCGACCTTCAGCTTTTTGGCCTGTACTAGATGGCGTAGCCTTTGGCAAAATGATGTGCTGGCATCGAGTGACGCAGCCAAGTCTTTGAGCAGGGTTTTTACTTCGATCTGCTTGAGGTCAAAGTCAGCGTCTCGTGCCCATTTTTTGAGCTGGCCTGCTGAGCTGTCTTCCGTGCCTGCGGGCCACCAAGCTTTCTCGTGCAGGCGCACGATGGCCCGGTGGCGGAGCTGAGCCTGGCCTTCTTCAGCGATGTCGATGCTTTCAGGGGTGGCATCAGGCACATGGCCGAGAGTTTCCCAGGCTTTATCTTCGGCTTGTAACACGAGGGTCTGGCCTGGGAAGAGGCTGGCGGCTGATTCGAGAAGGTAGCTTTTTTCATCCAACCAGCAGAGGGCTGTCACGGCTCTCTTGGGCTTCTCTTTTCGGCTGTCTTTGCTGGTTTCTGCTGCGGTGGAGGCTGGGGAGTCGCCGGTGGTGTCGTCTAGTTGGCCTGCGGTCTCAAACCACTGGCGCATGAGAGTCAGCGGGACGGGAAGGCACTCCAGCGCGGTGGGCGGGCAGAGGGCGATGGTTTCTTGCCACTCATCGGTGTTCTCGGGCAGGTCTTTCCGCCAGCAGACTTGGACTTCGGCCATATCCCGCTGCGGTCCGTGGAGGAAAAGGGAGACATCAGGAGAGGCTGCGGGTGTGGGGTTGGTCTGCACCCAGCAGTCGAGATAGGCTGACAGAAGCACCGGGGCACTCGCCCGTGGCATGAGGAGGAGGCTAAAGGCTTCTTCATCGGCTTGTCTGGCCGCTTTCACGGCTTCGGTCATGGCATTGAGGCCGAAATCGACGGTGCTGTCTTTGGTCAGAGTCTCAAGCCAGCGCCAAGTGCGAGGGATCGCGTTGCCGTAGATGGGGTCGCTTGGCTTTTCGTCACTGAGTTTGCTTTCCTCGATGTTTTGCTCTTCGGGCAACACAACGACGCCTCGGGCAGTGATGCCGGGTCTGCCATCTCGATTCAGGCGGCCAAAACGCTGCCGGAGGGCATCGAGACTGGCACATTCGGTGACGATGGCATCGAAGTCGAGGTCTGCCCCGACTTCGAGACACTGGGTGGAGATGACGATCTGCAGCGGGGTGTCTGCGCTGGACTGGGTGCCGGTTTTGAGCACGGCTTGCAGCTCGCGGGTGACTTGGTCACGATCCAGCGGGCGCATCCTACCGATGATGAGGGTGACTTTCTGCTGGGCGCTGCTCTTGAACTTTTCAGCCAAACTGCGAGCGGTGGCCACACGATTGACCATGATGGCAATGGACCTAGTGGATGGGTGTTGGGTGATGATGGCGGCGGCTTCCTCCGCGAGTTTTTTCACCAGCTCGGGGATGGTTTTTTTGCCTTTCGCGTTGGGTGCGGGGACCAGGCGCACGGGCTTGGCTGCGCTGAGGCGGCGTGCGAGGATGGGGTGCTGGCGATCTGCCTCTGTCAGCTCCAGGAGGGTAGCGGTCTCGTTCTTCGGCGGTGTGGCCGTCATGCAGACGGTGGAAAAAGGCAGGGCCACGGTCTTTGTGCCTTCAGGCTGATGAAGGCGGTAGCGCTTCACCCAATCCAGCGTTTGCAGGAAGGGCTGGCTGATGTGGGCTTCGTCAATGAGTAGGAGGCTGTCCTGAGCGACGAGGGCGGCATGGATGGGACGGGCCTCATCACTGACACCGAAGCCCCGAAAAAGTAGGCGTGACCCGGCCTGATCGACAGTGCTGCACAGAATCATGGGCTGGAGGATGGACTTGGCCCAGGCCCGGTCTCGGTAGATACCGCCACGCAGCTCCGCGCATGTCAGCGGTTCATCACCTCCAAGGCTCAGTAGTGCTTCAGCCACGCGTTTCAGCATACCAGAAGCCATTACCAACTCGCTAGGGGAGAGGCGCTTCTGGGTTTCATTCTTTTTAGATTCACGTTCTGCCAAATAACTATCTGGGTTTGCAAGCGCAGGTGCCAGATTCCGTTTCGCGCGCTCGAATGCCTCATCCACGATGATGCGGCGATTCACGATGAAAAAGATGCGCCGCCCAGCGGTGCGCTCTGCGACAGAGCGAGATGCCTGCACGGCGAGGGCGAAGACGGCTGCGTCTAGGCAGGCGGTCTTGCCACTGCCTGTGGGCACGGTGACATAGTCTGGAGGCAACCCAGCGCAGAGGCGGGCGGCGAAGTCTATTTGCCAAGGAAAGGGATCATATCCCCACAAGGCGTGGAAAAACTCGGCAAAAGACTCGGGCGAAAGTGGGGCGGGCGAAGTCATGAAGTGGGGAGGCCGAGGGGTTTGCAGACGCCATAACCGCGATACCTGCCGGCACCGATGAGGACGGGGCCTTCGACTTCATCCTCAAACTGAAGGAGCACATGCACCTGCTGGCGTGGGCTGCCGGTCTTGCTGGTGAGCCAGGGCATACCATTCGGACCTGGGCGGGAGCGGGGAGAGCCGCGGTGCCAAGAGGTCTTATCAATATCCACGGCCAGAGGTCTTGGCAGGCCGCTGTTTACGCAGCTATCGCTGATGATCTTGGCGGCTTCTTGCCGCCAAGCTTCGCGTTCTTTGGGGTCGGAGGGGTCGAGCTTGGGATGACGATCAAGCACCACAGGGGTGACGCTGGCCCAGACAGTGGATGCCTCTGTCCAAGTCTCTGAGCGCAGGGCGATGGGCCGGGAGCGGGCTGGGCGCTCTTCACGACTGAGCTTCCAAGTGCCGTGATTGCCAAGAGTCAGCTCGATGCCTGTTTCGTAGCCTTCTGCATCCAGTTTAAAAATGCGGCTGAGTTCTTTGCCACGCTCTTGGGCTGAGACAGCCTTTGGGAAAGCGAGCGCAAGGCCGAGGACATGCCCGTCCGCATACTCGCTGCCTACAAAAGCCAGTGGCAATAGGGCTAGGTGGGGTTTGTCCGCAGGCTCACCCTGCTGACGATGGCCGGTGAACCAAGAGGGTGAAGACTCACTCCCTCTAAGCAAGGTGCCACGCAGAGCTTCTATGAGCATATTGGTGGATTCTAAGCCAAGGACACGCCCGTCTTGTTTGGTCAAAATGAAGAGTTCGGGATCAAAAACGCTGCCGACTCGTGGTTTAACTAGGCTCTGAGGCGGTGCGTAGGTCTGGCTGGTGCCGATGAATGGCCTGCGGCGGACGGGGGCTGCCAGAGAGGCGCTGTATTCCTCTCCGAAACGTGCTTTGAAGGCTTCCTTGGCTGCGGCTTTGGCCTTGCCTTTCATGTCTTTGATTTGCTGGTTCAAACTGAAGAAGGCTTCAATGTTGTCCGCATTGAAACGCTGGTCGAGATCAGCCAACAAACCAGGTGTGATATTGCGGAGCTTTAAGCTGCCGCGAACAGCCTTGGCCGAGGCAACAGGCGAGAGTGTGATTGCCGACTCAGGAGCAACAGGTGCCACCCATATCCTAGCAAGAGAGGCCGAGTGACCAATGCGGATGACTTTGGCGATGAGCCGCTCAAAAGCCGAGCCTAGCTCCGCAGGCAGCTCAGCATCCTGCCAGATCAGGTGAACCTCATTCCTCTGGCCGGACAAGCCTAGTGACACGGCGGGGAAGGTGCGCTCCTGCTTGCTACGGAAAGCTGGCATGACGCCGAGAGCTGACCGCATCTCTGCCGGTTTGACGCTGGCAGGGTTGGTGGGCAGCCCAGCGTCATTCACAGGAACATAAAATTTCACCACGGAGCGCCGCTGCTCCACCGGCACCTCCGCGAAGTGCAGGGATGGGGCGCTTTTTTGGCTCTCTAGCCACTCCAAGCACCGCCGCTCTTCTGACCATGACTTGATAGCCTCTGGGCCATCCTCGGGGAGTGGCCGGGTTTCGTAATGCGCCGCAACGAGTGCCATGAAGACCCGCGCGGGATGCGGAGGCCACTCCGCTGTCTCACGGCTGTCTGTGGAGGTCATCACCGCCGTGCCGGTGAGGAACTCGATGCCAAGGGCGAACATAAGGACGGGATTTTAGCTGGCGCTGGTTTCGGGTGTGCTAGCTGCGATTTCTTGGGAGCGCTTGAGGAGCGCGATCAGGTTGGGGGCTGGCTTCAGGGGGATCGGTTCGCTATGCCATTTCAGCCCCTCTTTTTCAGCGGCGGCGACAGCCTCATTGAGTAGCTTGATCGCATCCTCAGAGGTGATGGTGAGCTTTTCCGTTGGTTTACCGGGTGAGGAGAGGAGTTCCCATGTCAACGGACCCGTCGGCCAAAGCAGGCAGCGTGAGCGGAGGTCGAAACCGCTCTCCGCAGCCAGTGCAGCCGCCGTCAGGGCGAGGGCCACGAGCACGGTTCGGCCTGCATTGTCACGCTCGACGGTTGTTTTTCCATCCACCGGGAAGCGCAGCCGACGCAAGGCGGGGAGAGAAAGGACGATAGTTTGCTCTGCATAATCGAGCGTCGCTCCGCCATCCGTCACATCTGGCGGAATGTTGCCATGATTGACTTCCGAAGGTGAGACGGCACCTGCCGCTCTGTCTCCGGCCAGTTCGTAACTGCCGTCTTTCTTGATAACTTTGGCCGCTGCACGCATACCGAGGGGGTCGATGCGACTACTGGTCTTTTTGCCGATCTGGGCATTCACCCCGATGATCTCGGAAACGAGAGCACGCTGGAACTTGGCACCGAGGCCGCCTTTAGGGCCAGTGGAGTCCCAAATACCGAACACGAGTGCTGTGGGGCAGAGTTGGTAGAGAGGGGTGGCGTTTTGCAGGCTGGCGGCATCGAGCTGCTTGCCAAGATCGCTCTTTCTGAAAGGCTGCCCCTCGTGCAGGCTATCGCGAAGGATGGCGTCAGCAACACGGTGAGGAGCCTCCAGACTGGTGACGCGGCCCACTTCATCCAACAAGCCTAGGCCAGTGAAGTCCACGCTGAGCACGGGCACTTTCAGGCGGCCCGCATCCAGAGCAGCCTGGAGCGCATCCTCCATGCGGTTGGCCTGCGCCTGCACCGAATCCAAAACCACGCAGGTCTTCGTCTGCGGGTTCTTGCCTTCAGAATCGAAGATCTGGCGCTGTTCGATGGCATAAACGGCCCCGGCATAGGTCGGGGGAAAGACTTTGTCCCCAGCGCCGCCTGCGGGCTGGAGTTCAGTGCGACAGCGCAAGGCAGCAGCATTGTTGGCGATTGCGTCCTTGAGGATTTCCAAGGTCAGTGGAGTTGATGCGGATGTGCTCATGGTTTTGGTGTTTGGCTTTTGGTGAGGGTAGTGGGTGATCTTTTGGCCTTATGATGATCGAAGGTTAAGGAGTCGGTTGGCATGGTGGGTTTCACTAACGGGCTGCCGGATTTTGCCATGCTGGTTGAGGTGGCATTTTCATACAATCAGAATGTGATGAATGTCCATTCATGCGTTCACACGGCCATGACGCGAACGCGTTCCGGGGTGGCTTCGAGGATTTGCAGGCGAGTTCCTTCACAGAGAAGGATTTGGAGCGGGTGCGGCCAGGGCACGCTCGCGGTTTGACCACGCCGAAGCTGAATGAGCGGCTCGTGAGGCAGGGGAGCTGGCAAGTAGGTGATGGTGGGGCGCGGCTGATGCGTGTCGCCTTTTTGCAGTCGGGTGAAGGTGAAGCCTGCGGCGATGAACCACACACTGGCAGCGACCATGAAGCCTAGGATGAGCGCGGCACCCGAAGCCAGGAGGCACAAGACGAGCAGAAGCGTGAGCGGGGAGGCTTTCATCGAGGGCATGAGGCGAAAAGGTGGGGCTTGAGGGTTTCCGATCTGAGACGGGAGGATTCGCCAGCAGTCTGCCACCGGGGGTGGGACACTTGCTGGGTCAGGCTCCTGAGTTTTTCGGATTTGTTGTTTAAGAGCTGCGAAGTATTTTGGACGCGTCATGAGAAACCAACCGAAGCCCAAGGCGCGTGCTGGCGTGCGCCGAAACGTGGAGTGGCGGGTGAACCGCGTGCTCAGCATCATCGCCTCCGGGAAGTATCCGAACTGCCAGCAGATCGCCGATGAGATCGAAGGT
>JAEUHK010000042.1 GCA_016795465.1 Verrucomicrobiaceae bacterium
GAGCCGATCCGAGTTGGCACGTCTCATTGATGGCCCGGCCTTGGACCGCGAGATTGAGCGATTGGGCAAAATGGGCGGCGGATGGGTCAATGCGGCCACCGTTCTCAGCCGACGCATCAACTGGACGGTCGATTGGGCTGATCTCGGGCCTGCGGGTTCGCGATTTCGCATCGTGGGCAGTCGCGGCGAGGCGGTGATCTTTTGGGATGATGCCGCAGAGAGTCCCACGCTGGTCAAACTCCGCGGTCGCGAGGAGAACGGCTACGGCTCGGCAGGGTTTGGCTGCATCCTCGCCAGCGATTCGCATGGGCGTGTGGTCTATGCGCCGGGAACGCTCGACCAAGCTCTGGAGCGCGAAAAACTCAGCTGGGAATCTTTTGGCTTCTCGTGCCGATTGATGGAGCTCGTCGAAGACGAAGCCGGGTTGCTGCTGGCGCAGGACTTCATCGAAGGCAGTGCGCCGACGGAGAAAGAGATCCACGCCCACATGACCGCCCACGGCTGGGAATGGCAGCGCGACAACCGCGAGGTCTCGCCCACGCTGGCGCATCATGCGTGGCGCCGAGGTGACATCGGAGCCTTCGACGCGAACGAGACAAACTTCATCAAAGCCGCGGTGGATGGGTTGATCTACCCCATCGACCTGATCGTCTGGCATTGGCCGTCGTGAGATCATAGTTGAGCCATCGGCTGCACCATCGGCCAGAGCTTGATCTCCTCGGCGACGAGGTGCGCGGGCAGTTGGGCGGTTTGAACGAGGAGTTGGCCGAGATCAGCAGGCGAGATGCATTGTGCGAGCACGGCGGGATCGCGTGGCGGGAGGCTCGCAGCCTCGGTGAAGTCGGTTTGGCCCCAAGAAGGCAAAACGGAGGTCACGCGCACGCCGTGAGGTCGCAACTCGGCGAGCAGGCAACGCGTGAACATGAGCAATCCGGCCTTCGCGGCCGAATACACGCCCCAGCCCGGCCACGCATGCGTGGAGCAAGCGCTGCCGATATTCACGATGAGGCCGCTGCCCTGCTTTTGCATGATCGCGGCGGCGCGACGGCATCCAAGCATCGCCCCGGTGAGATTGCTGGCGAGGCTTTGAGCGATGGCCTCATCGGTCTGCTCGCTGGCGGGGCCGATTTTGACGCCCTCGCCTGCGTTGTTGATCAGGACATCAAGCCGACCGGTTTGCGCGATCACCTCCGCCATCAAGCGATCCCAAGCGGCTCCATCCGCCACATCGGCCACGAAAGGAGAGGCTCCGATGCGGTTGGCGGTCTCCTGGAGTTTGTCCTGGTTTCGTCCCGTGATCCACACACGCGCCCCAGCCTTCACAAAAGCCTCTGCGATGCCCGCGCCGTAGCCGCGCGAGCCGCCGGTGACGATGACAGTGGAGGAGTTCAGGTTTGTCATTTGGGCTGTGAGTTGAAATGGAGAACCGATTGAAGGTCACGAACTACGCGTTTGCAATGGCAAATCTTGTTTTGTATATCAAACCCATGCCGAAGGCCCGAAAAACCACCGCCAACCCTCTCAGCCGCTACAAGGTGCCCATCCTCGACCGCACGCTGGACCTGCTGGAGCTGCTCTCGCGGCATCCCGAGGGCCTGACGCTCACCGCGATGACCGAGGCGCTTGCAATGCCAAAGAACTCCGTCTTCCGCATCGCCACCACGCTCACGCTCCGCGGCTATGCCGAGCGCGATGAAGGCACGAAGGCCTACCGCGCCAGCCGCAAGCTCCTCAGCCTCGGTCATGCCGCCGTTGGCGGCGAGCGACTCATCCAGGCCGCCGCACCCATCCTCACCGCCTTGCGCGATGGCACGGGCGAGACCGCGCTGCTCGGCACCCTCGCTGGCAATCACGGCGTCGTGCTCGATCAAGTCGCGTCCTCCCATCCAGTGAAGGTCGTCGTCGAGATCGGTCACGCCTTTACCCTGCACACCGCCGCACCCGCGAAGGCCATGCTGGCCCACTGGAGTCCCGAGGACCAAAAAACCTTCGTGCAGCAGATGAAGTTCCCCAAACACACCCGCCACACCATCACTAGCGCCGCCGCGTTCCTCGCCGAACTCAAGCAAGCCGCTAAAAACGGCTACGCGCTTGATCGCGGCGAAGAAAGCGAGACCTTCGCCTGCGTCGCCGCCCCCGTCTTTGATCACCGCAGCCATCCCATCGCCTCCATCTGGATCAGCGGCCCCTCGGATCGCGTCTCGCCGGGCAGTTTGGAAAAGTTGGGCCAGAAAGTGAAGCAGTTCGCGGATCAACTTTCGCAGAGGCTCGGGTATCAGGCTTGAGAAAGTAGCTGCGGCTTTAGCCAGAACCACTTCGATCAACTGTTGGCAAAACTGTGATCCAAAGTAACCTGCTCATCATGCTTCACTGGAAATCCATCAACATCGAACGATTCCGCCGCCTGGAAAAGCTGCGGCTGGACGACCTCGGCTCCGTAAACCTCCTCGTGGGCAAGAACAACAGCGGCAAGACCAGCGTGCTGGAGGCTTTGGCTGTCATGAGTGACCCATTTTCACCGTTTAGCTGGATCAACACAGCTTGGGAACGGGAACTCAAGTCCGCTCGCACACCGGTTCTGGAAGTGCTGAACTGGATGTTTCCGCACGATGGCCCTCGCAATAATGGTTACGAAGGACTCGCGATTATCGAGGGTGTCTGGTCGAATGGGCATCCGTTACGAATGGAGGCCAACTATCACGAGTTTCGGGAGTTGACGCTTCAACCAGAACTGGTCGGCGCTTCAGACTCAGAGAGTGAGGAACCGTCAGAGTATGCGGCAGACCTCCGAATATCGGTAAAGGGAGTCGCAAGCCGCATTCTCAATACAGGTCGAGACATCGACGAAAATATCACCCATGAATTCAGGGGTGGCCGATTTCATGTTACTGAGGAGAAGTTGGCTCAGTTGCCTCATCAGTTCGTTTCACCGGTATCTCATCGGACGAATCGCCAGTTGCTCGCTGCTTTGGACCAAGTGCTGGGAGAGCGATTAAAAGATGATGTTGTGCGCCTGATGCAAAAGCTGGCTCCCGATGTCGAGGACATTGAGATTCGCTCACCGCAGGGCCGGGGTG
Source organism: Verrucomicrobiaceae bacterium (assembly GCA_016795465.1). Classification (GTDB taxonomy): domain Bacteria; phylum Verrucomicrobiota; class Verrucomicrobiia; order Verrucomicrobiales; family Verrucomicrobiaceae; genus Prosthecobacter. Next base: position 3,078 of record JAEUHK010000042.1, read on the forward strand.
CTGTGGTGCACCTTTACCACTCTGGAATCGGCCATGTTCCCCTTGCAGTCGAAGGAGATGGTATGCGAAGAGCACTGGCGTTCGCTTCAGCAGTCACTCTCGCCAAGAATGGGGTTCTTCTGCTCGATGAAGTAGAGACAGCACTTCACCCTGACGCTCTGGCAGGAATCTTCCGTTTTCTCGTCGATGTTTGCAGACAACAAAATGTGCAGCTCTTTGTCACCACACACAGCTTGGAAGCCGTGGATGCTATGTTGGCGAGCGTAGGCGATGAGGTGTCTGACCTCGTGGCTTACCACCTTCCCCCGCGAGGCTCCGACCAGACCGTGTATCGACTCGGAGGTAAAAGCATCCGCTCAATGCGCAGTGATGGTGGTCTTGATCTTCGTTAAGCCATGCCTGCAAACATCACTTTTCTTCTCGTGGAAGGTCCACATGACGCAGAGTTCATGGCTCGATTGCTCAAATTGCGCGGCTTTGAACAAAAGAAGACGGTATCTTCGATCCCAGAAATCTACCGGAAACTGATCCCCAAAGACTATCCGGCAAAAGACGAAAACGGAAAGGAGTTGCCGCTCACCGATCCTCATCCCGTGCCCCGATTTTATCAGAATGGCGACAGGTGGCTCTTCATCCTCATCGGTGGAGGCTCCAAATCAGCGCAAACTCTCGCGAAAGCGCTCCGCACTTCAAGAATTGCTGGGTTCATTGTGGATGCGATTGGAGTCATCTTGGACCAAGATCTGAAAGACACTCCTGTAGGAGCAAGGGACCAGTTTATCGCAGATTTTAAACAGCAGCAGGACCTCCCAATGCAGCTCAATTTGGAGATAACCCCAGGGTCGGTGAATCCGGGTAGCCCTTGTCTTGGACTGTTCGTGCTGCCAGACAATTTGAACACGGGTGCTCTGGAGGACTTGCTTCTGGATTGCGGAGAGAAGCAATACAAAGCCCTGAAAGATAAAGCTCAATCGTTCCGCGATGATGCTTTTGCTAATGCCGGCCTCAAGCAAGAAGACTTGGCGAGCTACGGCAAGCCAGACGGGCAGAAACACATCTCGAAGAAAAAGAAGGCGTGGGTGAGTGCAATGGGAGCGGTTTTAACACCTTCTGCTGCTATCCAAAACTCCATCCGTGAAAACCGTTGGCTCGAAGACGAGGCTCTGAAACTTCCGAGGATTCTATCTTTACAGAAGTTCCTCGACGATCTCATCGCATAGACCAGTCAACCTCCACAATCATGTCGATATATCAGAGTGGCGAGTTTTCGTGCCTCCCGCCAGACAGGCAATGATGGGAATGAACATCACTTCCAAAGCACACATCGGGCCTGTTCTAACTACAGCCGCAGCAGCTTCACTTTTCGAAACTCAATGCCTGCACCCGCATGACGGCCTTGGAAGCCGACGCGGCCTTTGGGCGGCAATTCACTCCATGGCTTGCCTCGGAGCCATTTCGGCATCTCGGAGCCGTCGGGATTGAGTTTGCTGTCTTTCCATTGCGTGAGGTCGATCTCGTTCACGACTTCGCCGTTGAGCACGACGGTGATTTTGGAGCCTTGGGCGGTGAGGGTCATGCGGTTCCATTCACCGGCGGGTTTGACGGTGCTCTTAGTTGCGGGCTGATGGCCGAAGAAGGCGCCGCAGCGCCAGTTGGCGGGCTTTTCCTGCCACTGCTTGGCGCGGTCGTCGCAGATTTGGATTTCGATGCTGGTTGGCATCCAGTTCGTTTCGTCGCTGTTGTAGAGGAAGACGCCGCTGTTGGCTCCGGGCTCGAACTTGAACTCGAAATCGAGCACGCAGTCGCCGTGCGTGGCCTTGGTCCAGATGTTTTGATCCTCGGTGGCGGTGAGGAGGCCGTCGCGATAGCTCCAGATGGCTCCGGGCACTCGCATGTTGGTCAAATCGCTCACGAGCAGGTCATTCCATGCGCTGGAGTCGGGATGCGTGCGCAGCGGCAGCGTGAGTTTCGCGGCGGCGGCTTTCTCGGACGTGGTGATGTCTTCCAAAGGCTCGCCTCGGGCGAACTGGCGCACGTTGCGCATGTATTCCGGCGGCACGTCGTGGCCGTAGCCGCGCATGATGAGGCTCTTGAAGTCGAGTTTCATGAGCTTGGCCTGACGTTCGAGCAGCGACGTCTGATCGAGCATCAATTGCCGGAAGTCCGAGCCGCCGGTCATCGCGTCATCGGCTACGAGCAGCAGGAAACGACTGTCTTTGATCGGCATGGCCGCGGGCATGAGCTGAAAGCCGCCCTCATGCAGCCAGAACGCGTGAAAGTGCTGCGTGATGAACTCATCGCGACCCGCGAGCAGCACGCTGAGCGTGTGCGCGCCATTCGAGTGCCCTCCGATGACACTGCGCTGCCAATCAATGTTCGGCACCTCGGCGGCGAGCTTTTCGAGCATCGTGCGATACGCCGCGCTGACGACGGCGAGGTCCTCGACCATCACCGGCCGCGTTTTGCCCTTCGGCTGGTTCTTTTTAAAGAGCGGCACCTGCACCGCGATGAAGTCCTCCACGCCCACGATGTCGCGAGCCATCGCCCCGCCATCCTCCGGCCCGCCGCTGCCGCCCTTGATGTAAACGAAGAGCGGATGTTTTGCGGTCGGCGCATAGTTCGACGGCAAGATCGCTCCCAGCCGCGCCACCTTCGTCGTGCCCGAAACCATGCCCGCGAGCGTGTTCGGCAGCTCGGGGAAGTCGAAGGTGAGCGCGGCGTTCGGTTTGAGATCGGCCGCGAGGGCGCTGGAGGTGAGGAGCGAAAGGAAGAGCGTTTTCATGCAGAGCGAGAATCAGAGGCCTGGAGGTTTGAGAGCTGTGTTCTCAAACAAGATCACCCCGCCGCGCTTGAGGATCTCCTTTTGCACGGTGGTCACCTTCATGCTGCGGACTTCGACTTTTTCATCCTGCGCCGCCTTGGCCGCGATGCCGCTTGCCTCACCGAGCGCCATGAAGACGGGCTCCATGCGCAGGGTTTGATAGCCGACGTGGCTCGCGGAACATGCCACGGGGACGAGCAGGCCATCGACACACTTCGGCACCAGGATGCGATACGGGAGCTGGAAGGGATCATGAGAGATGAAAAAGTAACCCGGACGCAGCAGCGGATATGCGGGGTCGTATTTGCGCACGGCGTGCGAGTCGAACTCGAACTCGGTGACGGCGATGCCATCGGCAAAACGGGCAGGCAGTCCGGTGTCGAAGATGGGTTTGGCGTCGTTCTGCGTCAGCGTGTGTTCGCCCCAGATGCGACGTCCCTGGCGCACATAGATGTGATGCGGACGGTGGCGATGATCGATAAACTCATCCTTCGGAAAGCCCCACTGACTGGCTTCATCGCGAATGGCTTGCGGCACGGGGGGATCGTTTTGCAGCAACCAGACGAGACCTTCATTGTGACTCCAGTAGCGGGCAAAGATGCGCTCACGCTCGGCAGGCCCAGCTTCAGGCCAGCGCCAGTTTTCCTCGGCCAGATCGAGCGACTCGGCAGGCACGCCCGTGTCGTGATGCGGATGATCGCTGTTCACCTCGAACTTGCCGTTCGGCATCTCGTAAAGCTGGATGACTTGATTGAAGCGCGTGATCTTTCCCTCGGCGATTTGTGCGAGGACGTGTCGGTAGTCGTCGCGATTGAAGGCAGCGGGTTTTTCGACCGGCACGGAGTTCGCTTTGTCCTTCGTGAGATGAAAGCGGAAGCAAAAGGCCTGGATGCCATCGTCGGCCTCGCCGGTAGAACCGGGAAGCGGATTGTAGTCTTTGAAACGGACGTAGATGTGCCCGGCATGAGGCTCGCCAAAGGTCGCGCGGCTCTCGCGACCGACGCTATAGGGCACGCCCGCCAGCGCGGCGAGGTCGCCCTCGTAAGTGCAGTCGATGAAGGTCGCTGCGCGGAACTCGGTCCTCGTGCCGGGCTTGCTCAAATCCTCCGCCGTGATGCTGACGAGCTTCACCGTCGGTCCAAAGTCCTTCGGCGCGGCTCCGTCGATGCGTTTGCCCGGTGTCGCGGCTTTTTCCGCGCCATCGCTGGCGCTAACACGTGCAGAGATGACGC
>JAEUHK010000048.1 GCA_016795465.1 Verrucomicrobiaceae bacterium
TCGCTCACCTTCTCCATCATGGTCCACGCCGGCATCTTGCTGGCCATGTTCCTGATCGTCGTGGCCAAAAGCGTGGTCGAGAAGCAGGTGGACTTCCTCCCCGGTGGTGGCACCCAGCAGGGCCAGCAGGCCAGCCAGGACCTCCAGCACAAAGTTCAGCAGAAGAAACGCAGCACCATCTCCAAGACGGTGCCGCTGAAGAAAATAGTCACCACCAGCGTGAACGCGGAGATTTCCCTCCCCGAAGCTCCGCCGGATGCGCTCGATATTCCGGACGCCACCAGCATGCTTGGAGGCGGCTCGATGGGCAGCGGTGGTTTTGGTGGTGGCGGAGCCGGTGGTGGCTTCGGCAAAGGCATCGGCATCGGCGGAGCAAACGGCTTTGTGAGCCTGCCGCCCTCGATGCGCAGCCGCTGCAGCACGCAGGAGCGTTTGGAGAAGCTCCGTCAAAACGGCGGCAGCCCCGAGTGTGAGGCCGCGGTGAGTGCCTCGCTCGAATGGCTCAAAGGCAAGCAAAACGCAGATGGCTCCTGGGGCCGTGGCAACAAGGCCGCCATGACCGGCCTCGCGCTGCTGTGCTACCTCGGCCGCTGCGAGACACCGGAGTCCCCCTTCTACGGGGAGAATGTGATGAAGGGCATCATGTACCTCATCGAGCTCAGCAAGAAGAACCCCCACGGCATCATTTCCGAGACCTGGATGGGGGAAAAGGGTGGTGCCGGCACCTACGAGCACGGCATCGCCACCTATGCTCTGGGCGAGATGTACACGCTGGCCCGTCTCGGCTCGAAGTCCCTTCCCGGCATGCGTGAGGCGTTTGAGAAGGGTGTGAAGGTTATCATCGATAACCAGTCTCCCAAAGGCGGCTGGGGTTACGGTGGCAAGGAGATCGTTTACAACAAAGCAGCAAACGACCTCTCCGTCGTCGGCTGGCAGTTCCAGGCCATCAAGGCCGCCAAGAACACCAAGCTCAAGATCGACGGCCTCGAAAGCTGTATCAAAAAGATGATCGAGTATATGGAGGGCATGCAGACGAAGGACGGCGGCTTCGGCGGAGCGGATCGTGACAAGCACTACAATCAGTGGTCGCTCACCGGCGTCGGCATTCTTGCCCTCGAAACGATGGCCAAGAACAAGTCCGCGGCCACGAAGAAGGCCGTGAAGTTCATGCACGAGTTCCTCGCTGCTGAGCCGCTCGATTGGAACAAGAACTGCAACCTCTACTGTTGGTATTACTACACCCAGGCCTTCTTCCAGGTCGGTGGTGAGGAGTGGAAGTTCTACAACCAGATGTTCCTCCCGCAGATCCTCAGCGCCCAGCAGCCGGATGGCAGCTTCAAGCGTGGCCGCCCGAACTATCCCGCCGGTGATGCCGCGGATGAAATCTACCGTCAGTGCCTTTGCACGCTCCAGCTCGAGTCCTACTACCGCTACCTGAAGGTTGGCGACCGTGAGGAGCAGAGCTTCTTCGACAAATAACCGCATCTGACTTCTCACCTCTAACGTCTCACCTTCTCACAGGGCGTCTCACACACCGAGACGCCCTGTTCTTTTCACTCCATGTCCGCTCCCGAGAACATCTACGAAACCCGTCGCCTGCTTGATGAATACCTGCTGTTTCATTACGGCACGCCCGCCGAGGTGCTGCCGTGGGAAAACGGGCCGCGTGAGGCGCTGAACTTCCCCGTGCGCACCGTCATGGAGCTCATCGACCTCCCGCACACGCCTTGTGAGGCTGTTTCGCTCGATCTCGGCTGCGCCGTCGGCCGTTCCAGCTTCGAACTCGCGACCTTCGGCGTCCGCGTGTTGGGCATCGACTACTCGCAAAGCTTCGTCGATGCCGCGGCACAGCTCGCCCGAGACGGCAGCATGCCTTACGAACGTGTCGATGAAGGCAGCGTCAAGACCTCGCTCATCGCCCACGTGCCCGAAAACCTCCGTCGTGACCGCGTCACCTTTGAGCAAGGCGATGCCATGAACCTCCGCGCCGATCTTGGCGACTATGACATCGTCCATGCCGCCAACCTCCTCTGCCGCCTCACCGATCCGCTCAAGCTCATCGAGCGTCTGCCATCCCTCGTGCGGCCCGGTGGCCAGCTTTTGCTCACCACGCCCTGCACTTGGCTCGAAGACTTCACCCCACGCGGAAACTGGCCTCAGGGCTCCACCCGCGAATGGCTCACGTCATTGCTCGAACCTCACTTCGAACTCGCCAAGACCTGTGACATGCCCTTCCTTATCCGCGAGCACGCCCGGAAATACCAATGGAGCGTCGCCCTCGGCATGCGCTGGCGTAGAAAGTGATGCGGGCACTTCTGCCCGCAAGAGTGCGAAGCTTGCAACCGATTGCTCTCTTGCCTCGGCGGGACCTTTTCGCCTAGGCTGAGCTTTCGCATGAAAAACGCGCTTCTTCTCGCCTCCCTCCTTGCCGTCGCCTCGCAGGCGCAGACACCGAATTTCAAAGAGCAGCTCATCGATGCCGAGGTTGGCATCGGTTACGGCCTCGCCGTCGCCGACGTGAATGGTGATCAGCGCACGGACATCCTCCTCGCTGATAGCAACATCATCGTCTGGTATGAAAACCCCACCTGGAAGAAGCACGTCATCGCCGAAAAGCTCACCGAGAAGGACCACGTTTGCATCGCCGCCCGTGACATCAATGGCGATGGCAAATGCGAGATCGCCGTCGGAGCCGAATGGAACCCTGGTGACACCGTCGGCAGCGGCGCCGTGTTCTATTTGATCCCGCCGGCCGATCGCACGCAACGTTGGGAGCCCGTGAAGCTCACCCACGAGCCCACCACGCATCGCATGAAATGGGTGCGGAACCGCTCCGGCCGCTACGACCTCGTCGTCGTGCCTTTGCACGGCCGTGGAAACGACAAAAACGCCGAGGGAGCCGGCGTGCGCGTGCTGGCCTATCACATGCCGGATGATCCACGCAAAGAATGGAACACCACCCTCGTGCAGGGCACCATGCACAAGACACACAACCTCGACATCATCCCCGCGATGGGCACCGAGGCCGAGAGCCTGCTGCTCTGCGGACGCGAAGGCGTCGTGCGCCTCGATCAAACCGACAACGGCTGGAAGGAGCAATGGATCGCGCAGCATCCCGCCGACAATCCTGATCTCCAAGGCGCGGGCGAAGTGCGCTACGGAGCCTTCGCCGGCGGCCAGCCGTATGTTGTCACCATCGAGCCGATGCATGGTGACAAGCTCGTGCTCTACACGCCGCCCGTTGATGGTCCGAAAAATGGCATCTGGCAGCGTCGCGTGCTCACCAGCGAGCTCGTCGATGGACACGCCATCGCCACGCATGACCTGCTGGGCCTCAACAACCGCCAGATCGTCGTTGGATGGCGGGCGCAGCAAAAGATCGGCAAGGTGGCCGTGAAGCTTTTCTGGACCACCAAGGAGGATGGAAACGGCTGGCAAAATGGCTTCATCGACGATGGCGGCATGGCCTGCGAAGATGCCGTGTGCGCCGACCTTGATGGCGACCGCGACCTCGAGATCATCGGCGCAGGTCGTCGTAGCAAGAATGTTAAGATTTACTGGAATCAGCGAAACCAGTGAAACAACTTTGTCTGCACTCGTTACAGCTGCTTACTTGCGACGGCGCGGCTTCTGCTTCTAAAATCGGCCCCGCTATGAAAGCCGCACGCCTTCTCCTCTCGACCGCCGCCGCTCTCATGCTGAGCCAGTGCACACTGCCCAGCCGAGTCTCCCTGAGTTCCATTTTCCCAAGCCAGCGCGAAGTCGTGCGTCGTCCGCTCATCGTGCAGCCGGTTCAGGCTTCCAGCTCTCCGCTGTATGTGTGGCATGGCAGTGGCAATCCTGGCCTCAGCACCGTCACGATCGACCTCAGCGAGCAGAAGGCCTATCTCTACAAAGGCGGACAGAGCATGGGATGGACCTACGTCGCCACCGGGCGCAGCGGCTTCAACACGCCAACCGGCACCTTCCGCATCATGGAGAAGCAGGTGGACAAGCGCTCGAACCGCTATGGCAGCATTGTCAGCTCGAATGGCACCGTGCTTCGCAGCAACGCCACCGCTGGAGTCCACTCCGCACGCGGCGGGCGCTTCGTCGGTGCGAAGATGCCTTACTGGATGCGTCTCACCGGCTACGGCATCGGCATGCACGCCGGTGCGATTCCAAATCCAGGCTCGCCCGCTTCCCATGGCTGCATCCGCCTGCCCTACGACATGGCGCAGACGATCTACCAGAATGCGCCTGTCGGCACGCGGGTGACCATCATGCGCTGATGACGCGTCTCGCGATCCTCTTTTGCCTCGTGACCGTGCTCGGTCATGCTGCTGAGCCCAAACCGGGAGAGCATAGCGCGATCACCTTTTCGGAGTCTCCGCCGCATTCCGATGCCTTGGAGGTCAAATTGCGCCTCAGCGCCGCGGAGACACCTCCGGCTTACGACGTGAAGAAGGAGCTCTTCGATCTCCGCCTGCCCAAAAACTACCGTGAAGGCACGCCTCATGGCCTTTTCATCTGGATCAGTGCCAGTGACAAGCCTTCCATTCCCGCCGAGTGGGAAGCAGTGTTCGATGAGAAGAAGCTCATCTTCATCGGCGCCCACAAGTCTGGCAACCCACGCAGCGTCTTCGATCGCATGCGCCTCGCCATCGACGCGAATTTCAACGTGCGGAAGATCGCCAACATCGATCCCGCCCGCGTCATCGTCTCCGGCTTCAGCGGCGGTGCTCGTGTCGCCAGCATGCTCGGCGTTTGCTACGCGGACATCTTCCCCGCTACGATCTGCTGCATGGGCGTGAACTTTTACACCGATGTCGCCACGCCGGATGGCAAACAAACCTTTCGCGTCGGTTACCTCCCGCACGATGACTTTGTGAAGATGGCAAAGACCCAATGCCGCTATGTGCTCATCACCAGCGAAAAGGACTTCAACCTCCCGAACACCGAGGCTGTCTTCACGAACGGCTTTCAAAAAGAGGGCTTCAAAGCCGTCGAGATGCTCAAAATCCCTGCTCAAGGGCATTCACCGCCCAAGGCCGAGTGGCTCAAAAAGGCCGTCGAGTTCATCGACAAGCCTGTCAGGTGACCGGGTTTTGTGAACGCTGTGTGAAGCGAAGGTGAATTCGCTTTGCGGCACAAAGTTGATGTTTGCAGGCTTCGGCTTTGCAGCACAAAGTTTGACGCATGAGCCAGTCACAAGCCGCCCTCGAGCAACTCCGCATCATCCGCTCCTTGATGGAAAAAGCGCACATCTACCGCGCAGTGTCGGCTCCTGCGGCATTGTTGGGCGGCGTGCTGGCGCTGGCAGTCTCGGTGTGGCCGGTGGTACATGCGGCGCAGACGCATGGCGAGGCTCTTTTCTCCAACACTACCTTCCTGCTGCTCTGGCATGCGATCCTCGTGGCCTGCACGCTGCTGAATGTGAGCCTGCTGGCTCGCGAGGCCAAGCGCCGCGATCAACCGCTCGTCTCCGAAGGCATGAAAACAGCTCTTCGGGCTGTCTCACCGCCTCTCATGGTGGGCGGTTTGCTCGCGGGCGGCCTCGTGAACTGGCTGCACAATCTCACGTTCGCCGCTTTCATCTGGGTGTTGTGCTACGGACTCGCTTTGATCGCCATGGGCAACTTCGCGCCAAAGTCTCTCGTGCGGCTTGGCTGGGCTTTTGTGGTTGCCGGTCTCGTTTTGTTCCTTGCGTGGGCCGCGAACGATGAGGTGAGGAATCTGCGCACGGATCTCGGTCCTGCGTCGCTGGTCATGGCGCTCACGTTTGGTCTGCTGCACCTCGTTTACGCTATCGCGGTGTTTGCCAGCAGCCCGAAAGCGAAGGAGGTCGCGGCATGATCGACTTCGACCAACTGGACAAGCTCATCCACGAAAAGTGCCGCCTCGCCATCATGACGCTGCTGGCCACGCGTGATGATTGGTCCTTCCAAGATCTCAAAGCCGAGCTTGGCCTCAGCGATGGCAATCTCATCACCCACATGCGCACCCTCGTGAACGCCGCCTACGTCAAAGAGAGCTGCGACGAGACCGGCAGCCGCCCGCGCACCACTTACCGGCTCACCGCCGCAGGACGCAAAGCCTTCAAAACTCACATCGACCTCCTTGAGGCCATCGTGAAGGCCGCGAAGCCCTCATGACCCCTTTTTGTCCAATCACTTTGCGCCACAAAGTAAACTAATACACCCCATGAACATCATCCTCGCCAAACATCACGGTATGTGCTTCGGCGTGCGCGACGCCCTCCGCGCCACGCACGATGCCGCCAAACGCCAGCCGGTCACCATCCTCGGCCAGCTCGTGCACAACCAGCTCGTGGACCGCCACCTCAGCGCCGTCGGCGCTCGCAAAGGCGATCTCAACGACCTCGGCAGTTCGACCACGCATCACGTCGTCATCACCGCGCACGGTGCCTCGGATGCGCACCGCGAACGGTGGCGTCAAAACGGCCACGAGATCACCGACACGACCTGTCCGCTCGTTCACAAGGCCCACCAAGCTCTCGCTATGCTCGTTCGTGAAGGTTATCAGCCCGTCGTCATCGGTCAGCACACTCACGTCGAGGTGCGTGGCCTTGTCGGCGATCATCCACAAGCCGTCGTCGTGCTTTCCGAGGCCGATTTGGATCAAATCACCCCGCATCCGCGTCTCGGCGTTGTTTCACAAACCACGCAACCGGTCGAAGTGGCGCTGCGACTCGTCGCCGCGATCAAACAACGCTTCCCGGCCAGTGAGGTGCGTTTCATCGACACGATCTGTCATCCCACCAAACAACGTCAAACAGCCCTCGAAGACCTTTGCCGGAACTGTGACCACGTCGTCGTCATCGGTGGCCGGAACAGCAACAACACGCGTCAGCTTGCCGAAAAGGCTGCCGCGCTTGGAGCGCAGGTTTTGCAAATCGAGAGCGATGCCGAGCTGGAGCCCACGTGGTTCGCCGCCGCTCAAAACGTGGGCGTCACTGCCGGAACGTCCACCCTTGATGAGACCGTCGATGCCGTCGTCGAGCGTCTGAAAACCTTCTAACCCACCCACACACCATGAACACTCAATTCTGGATCAACCACTACGAGGCCAACACTCGCCTCAATGACACGATGAAGCTGCCGGACGAGCCTTGCGAGCTTCCGGAAGCCATTCGCGAACCCATCGCGAGGTCACTCGCCGTTTTTCAACTTGGCGAAAGCGGCGGCGGCACACGACTCAAACGCTACGCTAAGGCCATCGCCCCGCTGACGCAGTTCACCGGCTATCAAAGGGCCATCGACCTCTTCGTCGCCGAGGAGCAAAGCCACGCCGCCTTGCTTGGGAGGCTCATCGAGCGCTTGAATCAGCCACCGCTGCAGAAGCAGTGGACGAACTCTATCTTCCGCTGGGCGCGAAACCTCGTGAACCTCGAGTTCAACATCCAGATCCTCCTCACCGCCGAACTCGTCGCCGAGGTGTATTTTGGCCACCTCTACCTTCGTTGTCCCGATCCGGCCGTGAAGCAGGTCTCGCATAAACTGCTACGCGATGAGATGAAGCACCTCGAATTCCAGCGCCAGTTCCTTGCTGAGCGTTTGCAGGAGTTTTCCCCCGCGCTGCGCCGTTTGTGGTGCCTGCAGTTCCGTCTCATTCACCGCTTCGTGGCCGCCGTCGTTTCGTGGGATCATCGCGACTGCCTTAAAGCCATCGAAGTCAGTCCGGCAGCTTTTCGTTCCCGCTGCACCCAGAGCCTGGAGCGCTTCATGGACAGGCTGGAGAGGAAGATCACGAAAACACTTCCTCACCCAACTCCGGATACAGCCGTTGCAGCAGCATCGTCAGGCTGTCGGTCATGAGGTGGCGGGATTGGCGGAAGAGCATCTCGGGTGCGGTGTCTTTTTGCACGCCGTTCTTCCACAGCAGGTCGATGGCGTCGGCATGGGCATCGAGCACGCCTTCGGCGGTATCGTTCCAGTGCTGCGGCTGAGTGCTTTCACGCCATTCACCACGACCACGACCGTAGTGGCTGATCGCCAGATAGGTGAGCAGCGCCAGCTTCACCTGCTCGCGGAAATGCTCGCGCGACCAGCGCAGTCGATGGTCGTTGCCACGGACGAGATTGTAGCTGCGGATCAGCGCATAGGCACCGACACCGGCGGTGAGGCCGCCGATCAAGGCACCGCCGCCGAAGGTGAGGCCGCCGAGCTTCAAATCGGCGATGAGCCCGCCCATCGCGCCACCGGCGAAGCTGCCGAGCACGCCCCAGATGCTCTCGTTGACGCCCTGTGGCAGGTGGAAATGATCGCGAGCCACCTGGCTGAGCTCTTTTTCCGCCGCGCCGCTCAGGCCATGCACCTCGATGAGCTTGTTCGTCGTCTGCTCGACACGGTCGGCGAGCTGCGACGCGAGCTTTTGACGCGCGTCGTTGTATTCGCGGTTCAATTCCTCGCGCTGCCAGCCGATGCGCTCCAGCAGCGTCTCCGCACGCACCTCCACGCCGTCCATCAGCGCGGCGGTAAGCTGCTCGGACAGCAGACGCGCCGAGCCGCGAAAGGCATCGATGTTCCGCTGATGCCACGCCTTCTTGATGTGTTGGAAAGTGGCAATTTTTGATCCCTCCATCAGCGGCGCGAGCACGCCCATGAGGCGATCCTCCTGCACCCAGCAGCGGGCAAAGGCATCGAGCGTGAGCACCTCGCGCACGAGTTTGTATTTCGACAAATGACTGCGCCAGGCCTCGATCTCGCCCGCTTCGACTTCCGGAGCCTGCGGCTGGCCGGTTTGGTTGAGGAGCACCACCACGGGCTTGCTCACCCACGACAGGATCTCCATCTCCGACTCGATGTAAGTCGCCGCATCGGGCGGTTCCGCCGCATTGACGAGGTAGAGCACCACATCGGCCTCCTCGCGCACGTTTTTCAGCGCCTGCTGGCTGCACCAGAGCGGCTTGTCCGTGATGCGATCCCAGGTTTGGGACAAAAACCACAGCACCGGATTTCGCTCCCGTTTGAGACGCTTCAAAAGGCGGGCGCTGTCGCCAAAACCCGGCGTGTCCCACAGTCGGAGCACGCTGCCCGAATCATTCAGCAGCGTGTAGGACTCGTTGAACAGCGTCACGTGCGGTGCATCGCGCACCTCGCCGATGTCGCTGCGCAGCAGCGTGCGGGCGAGCGTCGTTTTGCCGGCGTTCGTGTGCGAGATGAGGCTCAGCGTCACGATGTCCGTCTCGCTGCGCACGTCCAGACCGGCCGTTTGGGCCGGTGGAGGAGTGGTCGCGCTGGAGGTGAGGGTTCCCATGAAGAACAGTGCTTACTTTACGCTCTCCGGCAGCATTCGCACGCCGGTATCTTTGCGAAGCGCCACAATCACCTCCGCGCCGAGGCCCTCCATCATCTGCGACCACAGGCGCTCGCGCCCGGCGATCTTGTCCTCCGGCCAGCGGCCGCCGAGGCTCGTGCCATCGAGCAGGATGACGAATTCCGGCTCCGGATGCTTCGTCAGCAGGCGCTGGCGGATATCATTCACGAGGCGGCGTTGCACCTCCGCCTCGGGCGTCGTGGCCATGTTGAAAAGCATCACCAGCATCGCGCCGGTCGGCTGCCACAGCGCGGCAAAGTCATCCTCATCGCCCGCGGGGATGCGGGTGTATTCCGACTTCGCCAAGCCGCCGAAACGCTCACGAATGCCGCGATCCCACACCTCGCGCTGCGACGCCGTGGGGTCCATGCCATGCACCAGCACCTCCACGCGTTCGCCACCGCCTTCGACGGCATTCAGCAAGCGTCGCACATACGGCCCCCACGACAACTGCCGCGCCCGTTTCGCCATCCCACGATGAATCCGCGCCACGCCGATACCCGCCAGCGCCAGCCGCGGCACGATCACCAGCACCAGCAGCGTGCCCGCATACAAATGAATCCACGGCAACGCCGGAGCTGGCGAAACCGGCTCTCCCGCCCTGCGCCACATGTCCGGCACCTCGTCGAGCGGGATCTCCCTGCCGAGCACCCTCGAGGCCGGTTTGAACAGCGTGCCAAAGAAAGCCTGCGCACCTTCTTTTCGCAGCAGCGTGCTCTCCCACACCGCGCGATACTCTTTCGACCAGCCGCGAGCATACAGCGCCACCACGCCGCCGAGCGCCAGCATCGCCGCGCCCACATGCAGCCAGGCCCGCATCCGTGCCTGAAGCCTTCGCCAGGCCAAAGGCCATGCCAGCTCGGTGAAGCGATCCTGCACCGCATTCGGCTCCTTCGACTTCCGCGCCCGCGACACGCCATGCGCCAGCAATTCCGCCAGCCAGCCTCCGCGACCTGCCAAAGTATGCGACGGCATCAGCTCGCACAGCACGCCGAGCACGATCACCACCACATTCCAAGCCAGTAGGCCCACCAGCGGCAGCGCCAGCAGATTAAACTCACGTTCTTGACCCAAATCCGTCATCCAATAGCCCGCCACCATCGCCGCGATCCATCCGGCGACAGCCCAGCTCCACTTTCCCTGCGGCACGCGGAGAGATTCCAGCTCGCGGATCAAATCTCCGCGCCATCCCACCGCTTCCGCGTCGAGCCAGGCCGAGCGTTTTTCGACAAACGACGTCGTGCGGTCATCCAGCGCATCGCCTTTGACCTCCTCGCTCGTCAGCCCGGCCCGCGTGTGAGCCGTGGCCTCCCGCCGCCGCTCCATGTTCACGAGCTTCCCGTCGGCATCGCCTTCTTCAAGGGCTCGCCAACGCAGCACGCGCAGCCAGTCGTTCCAGATCATTTAAAGGGGTCGGTTTGGTAATGAACTGGCACTTAACGCGGCTCGCGGCAGATTCCAATGCTGTCTTGGGGCGAAGTCACCTGGCATCGGGAGGCAAAAGAGCTGCAAACAGTCGGCGGCGGCCAGCGTAATGCCAATTGGTCAGACCAATTTATGCCAGACACACGTCGCAACTTTCTCCACAGCCTCAGCGGTGCCGCTTTTGCCTCGCTACTGCATCGCGATGCCGCGGCGGCGAGCCCGCTTGCGCCGAAAGGCGGGCATCACACGGCCAAGGCACGGGCGGTGATCCAGATTTTCTGTCCTGGCGGCCTCTCGCATGTCGATACCTGGGACTACAAACCGGAGCTCGAGAAGCGTCAGGGCAAGCCCTTCGATCCCGATGGCAAGCTGCAGTTCTTCGCGTCGAAGCCCGGCAACTGCCAGCCGAGCTGGTGGAAGTTCCGCCAGCATGGCGAGTGCGGCCGCTGGATGAGCGATTTGTTTCCGAAACTCGCCGCGAAGGTCGATGACATGGCCTTCATCCACTCGATGCAGAGCAAAACGGCGCTGCACGGGCCCGCGATGTTCATGGCGAACAGCGGCTTCATTCTTCCCGGCTTTCCGAGCATGGGCGCATGGGTGACTTACGGCCTCGGCAGCCTCAGCGAGGATCTTCCAGCCTTCGTCGTGCTGCCTGATCCGCGTGGTTTGCCGCCCGGTGGCGTCTTAAATTGGGGCGCAGGCTTTTTACCCGCGATTCATCAAGGCACCGTCATTGCCACCGATGCCGAAAAACCGCCCATCGCCGATCTTTTTGCGCCGAAAGGCTACATCGACGGTTCCGAGCAAAAAAGCCGCGAATTCCTCCAAGTGCTCAATCGCACGCACGCGGCCGCTCGACGCGAAAACAGCGAGCTGGAGGCCCGCATGGCCGCTTACGAGCTAGCGGCACGTTTGCAGCTCAGTGCACCGGAGGCCACGAATGTCAGCGGCGAGAGCGAGGCGACGAAAAAGCTCTACCAGCTCGATCACGAGGACATTGGGCCGTTTGGACGGCAGTGCCTGCTCGCACGGCGCATGGTTGAGCGTGGTGTGCGCTTCGTGCAGCTCTTCTGCGGCGCGGAAAACACCACCGCGAAGAAAATCCGGCCGAACTGGGACAGCCACGAGGACCTCGTGCGCGATCATGGCTACTGGGGGCCGGTTCTTGATGCTGGTGCGGCTGCCTTGCTCACCGATTTGAAGTCACGCGGCCTGCTGGAGAGCACGCTCGTGATTTGCACGACGGAGTTTGGCCGTCAGCCTGCGGCGCAAGGTGCTGGCAAAGGCCGCGATCATAATCCGGGAGCCTTCACCGCGTGGATGGCGGGGGGCGGCATCCGCGGCGGCACGGCCTACGGCACCACCGATGACCTTGGCTTCAAAGCCGCCGAGCATCCCGCCTACTGCTACGACCTTCACGCGACGGCGCTGCACCTCCTCGGCCTCGACCACGAAAAGCTCAGCTACTATCACAACGGCATCCAGCGCCGCCTCACGGATGTGCACGGCCATGTGATCCGTGACATCGTGGCTTGATCAGGCATCAAAACTTCACCGTCGCGCCGAGGTTCACACCCACACCGGGTTCGTTGCTGCCGCTGCCGTGGTAGCGGTAGTTTTGATTGAGCATGTTTTCCACGCCCGCATTGAGGATGAGATGATCGTTCACCTGCCAGCCACCGCGGAGAGTGAGCAGCCAGAAGCTCGGCGTGCCGTTCGGCGGTATGCGCTGCACGTCCTGCTGGTCGGCGGTGTTCATGCGGGCGGCCTCGCCGTAGGTCAGGCATACGAACTCGGTCCACACCTTCTTCGAGGTGGTCTGCCAGCGCACGCCGCCGTAGCCCACGAGTGGTGACACCTTGCCCAGCGGCTCGCGACGCATGGAATTGGTGAGGCCGATGAACTGGTCGGACTCGCCCTCTACCCAGGCGATATGTCCAAAGACGCTCCAGTTGGGATTGATCTGCCAGTTCGTGGAGAATTCGATGCCCTGCATGTAGCCATCGCCACCATTTGCCTTGGCCACTTGGGTGCCCACGCCGGTCGGGCGGCGGACGATCTGGTTTTCGATCTGCGTGTAGAAATAAGCCATGCTCGCGGTGATGGTCTCCGTCTGTGCTTTGAGGCCAATTTCATAGGTCAGATATGTTTCAGCGCTCAAGCCAGGGGAGGGGACCTCGGTCTGGCCGGAGAGGGCGATGTCTGAACGGGAAAGGTCGGAGAGATTCGGCGAACGGAAGGCCTGCGAAATGCCGCCAAAGAGCTGGAAGCGGTCCTGCTCATCGAGGTCCAGCATCAGGCGCAGGTTGCCGCTGAAGTTCTGCCATTCATCCGAGTAGGACTGCTGCGCGAGCGTGACCGGATTGCGATACTTGCCGATGTCCGCACGGGCATGCGTGAAGCGTCCGCCCAGCGTCACATGAAAGCGGCTGCCTACGTCGATGTGGTCTTGGAGGAAGATGCCGAGCAGGTCGTAGCTCGAATCATCACCCACGGAGCCCTGGATGGGATTGTCCGTGGCATCCGTCTCCACCCAGTCGTGGTAGTAATCCACACCGTACACAAAGCGGCCGAGTGATGTCAGGCTCTCGAGCTGCAGATCAATGCCGAGCGTGCTGAGATCGACGTCGTTGAGCGATTTCACGCCCGCACCCGTCACGCGGAGCTGCTCCTCGCCCTGCGTCTGCATGGAGATGGTCAGGCGGGCATTGTCGATCCAGCCGCCGAGGTCTTTGCCGCTCAGGCGCACATACGAGAGGCTGCGTGCCTGATCAAAGGAGCGCACGCGATCCGTGCCGACGGCGGTGCCCTCGAAGGAAACACCGGAGGTGGTCGAGTGCGTGCGCCACACGTCGTTTTGTCGGCTTTGCTGATGGGCTGCCGTAAGCAGCCAGTGGTCGTTCAGGGCCACATCAAGACGGATGTCAAAGGCCCACTGGTCGTAGCCGGTGTTTCGCATGCGCGGCCCTTGGCCGGGCTTCACGTCACCGAACTGCCCCATCGTGCCGCCCACATGCAGGCCCCACTTTTGACCTTCACCGATGCTCGCTTCGAGGTGCTCGATGTGGCTGTGCTCGGCGCTGCTCCAGCGGTAGCTGGACTGCCCGTGGCTGAAAAAGCTGCCCGCGGCCTCGTTGCCAAAACCGGAGCTCTTCGAGATCGCGTTCACCGTGCCGCCGATGGCATCGCTGCCGTAAAGCACGCTGCCTTGGGAGGGAATGACCTCGATGCGCTCCATGGCCAAGGGATCGAGCAACGCCCAGTATTGATTCGGCCCCTCGCGGAAGGTGGAGTTGTTGTAGCGGATGCCATCCACCATCATCAGCGTGCGAAAGCCGGTGAAGCCGCGGATGAAGGGCGAGCCCTGGCCGTTGGCGGTTTTTTGAATCGAGACGCCCGGCAGCTCCCGCATCGCCTCTGGAAAGGTGCGCGGCTGGCGTTCCTCGATCTTTTTCTTGTCGAGCGTCTTCACGATGGACGGCAGCTTTTTGACCTCATCCTCCGAACGAGTGGCCGTGATGACGACCTCCGGCAGCGGATCAGCGGCGGAGATGGCGGTGACGAAAGCGAAAAAACTCAAAAGGCGCATGGGGACCCGTATCCAAGCCACTCGAAGGCCTTTCGTCACCTCCGACGATGTCCAAACCTGCCCTCCGACCAAAAAGCATCCCTCGCCGCCTGTCCGATGCGCACTTTTTGACCATCCCGAAGAGGCGGACGTGGAGTGGGTGGGAGTGTTGAATCCTTGATAGCATCTCCCCACCCCTCCAGTAATCCACCGCTCCATGACCGTCACCCTCTTCATCCCGTGCTTCGTCGATCTCATCAGCCCGCAGGCTGGGATCAGCATCGTGAGCATTTTGGAGGGACTTGGCCATCAAATCGACTACCCGGATGAACTCGGCTGCTGCGGCCAGCCGCCCTTCAATGCCGGTTACTGGGATGAAGCCCGCGAAGCCGCACGCCCCGTGCTGAAGCGGCTGCGTGACAGCGAGGCCGTCGTCATCGCCTCCGGCTCCTGCGGGGCGATGTTGAAGGTCTTTTACAAAGAGCTCTTCCACGGCCAGCCCGAGGAAGCGGAGGCCAATGCGCTTGCCGCGAAGTGCTGGGAATTCACCGACTTCCTCGTGAACAAACTCGGCGTCACCGATCTCGGTGCGTTCTTCCCGCACAAGGTCACCTACCACGACGGCTGCCATGGACTGCGTGAGCTGAACCTCAAAAAGCCCGCCCGTCAGCTCCTCGAAAAGGTGCGCGGCCTCCAGCTCGTCGAGATGAAGGAAGCAGAGACCTGCTGCGGCTTCGGCGGCACCTTCTCCACGAAATTCCCCATGATCTCCACCGCCATGGGCGAGGTGAAATGCGCCTCCGCCCGCGACACCACCGCCGAATACCTCGTCTCCGGCGATTCGAGCTGCCTCATGCACCTTCAAGGCCTCCTCACCGCTCAAAAACAGCCGCTGAAGACGATTCACATCGCTGAAGTCCTCACGGCCCGCTGACGCGGGAATGACCAAACCAGAATGAGGAATGCAGAATGTGCTGCGTTCACTTCTTTCGCATCCACTCGCTGATCGGCGTGTGCGTATGGGCCGGTGCGGTGGGCTGAAGGGTGAAGGTGATGCAGAGGCTCACGTTGCCTTTGGTGGCTGGGACGGTGGCTTTCAGCGTTTTGATGTTTTCGCCTTCATAGTCAGGCGTCGCCGTCCCGAGCTTGCGTCCGTTTTCCGGGTCGGCGGGAGGCGGAGGCTCCTCGGCGGTGAAGGTGGCACCTTTTGGTGAGACGATGGTGGCGAGGAGTTGCCTCTCGCCTTGCTTCAAAGTGGCCGTGGAGCCGTCCACCGCGATTTCGATGGACTGGGTTTGCATGCTCCACACGAGCGGCTGCGTGCTTTTGATGCTCATGTCGTCCTGAATGACGAGATACGGTGATGCGCCACGCACGACTCGGATGCCGCGATGCACCTTGTCGGCATGTTTGTCATACGCCTTGGTCATGTCGATGATGGCAAAGCCCGTCTCGGGGTCGGAGTGGCTCGCGATCACACTCGCCCGCGCATTGAGCTCCTGATTCGCTCCGCCAAACGAGAGCGTGTTTTGGCCTCGCGTGCCTTCGAGGAAATGCTGGAAGCGCTTCGTGCGGTCCTCGTCGGCTGGAGCCTCGCCGATGCCGTTCTCCATGCCCAGCTCCAAGCCCCAACGCACACCACCGGCATCGAGCACGAAGGTGCCGATATCGAGCTGCGCCTGCGGCTCGCGATTGTCACCGCCTTTCGCCGCGAGGTAAAGTGCCTCGCCGCTCCAGTCGCTGCGCACTGTCCCAGCCATGCCACCCGCCGTGACGTAGTCGAGCGACTCCGCCACGCCATCACTCGCGGCCTGATGATTAAAATACAGATAATGGCCGACCTCGCTGAAGTGCGTCGTGTCCACCGGCAGCCTTTCGCTGGAGGTAAAGGCCGGCAGGCCAGGATTGCCATGCACACCGGCGAGCCAGGTGGTGATCCACGGCCGCAAACCACCACCGGCCGATGCCGCCTGCAGGTGGAAAGGCTGCCCGGTGGGCCCGAAAAGATGCAGGCGGGCCAGACCAAACTGCGGGACACCTTCGAGCACGCTCAGACCGAAATCTTTGCCTGCCGCGCTGCGGAGTGATTGGATCACCATCGCGGCGTAATCCATCACCGTGTCCCCCGCCATCAGCCCCTCCGGCCACACGCCTGATGGAGCAAAGCGCAGCATGCCTTCACCAAAAACCTTCGCGGCAGCGTTGGCGGCGGCTTTCGCCATGGCCGGGTCTTCATCGGCGAAACCCATCGCATTCAGCAGCAAAGCGGAAGCCATGCGCATCTTTTCGAGCGTCACCGGACTCGTGTCTTTCGTCGCAGGTGGCTCGTCCGCGGGCGATTCCGGCGCGGTGCCAAAGGCCGTCGGCGGCACGGGTTCGCCGTGGATGTGGGCGATGAGTGCGTCCACGCCCTTTTGTCGCAGGAACGTGCGGATCTCCGCGGCCTGCTTGGCATTGAAGCCATCGCGAAACCAATCATAGCCCAGCGTCACCGCGATGACCATGTCAGCCACCGGTGCGGCCTCGGCCGGATGCCAGTCGCGGAAGTTCGTCTTGTCGCAGAGCAGGATCACTTCACGCACCGCACGTTCCTTCCATTTCAGATCGCCATCGCCAAAGTGCAGCGCCGCGAGCAACGCCATGCGATAGATGGCCCGCGAGCCCTCGCTCACATCGCCGATTCCCTCGCCGTTGATGCGGGTGAGCTCGGGATCGTTGAGCAAATCCTCGCCCGAGGCCTTCAGCGTGGCCATCAGCTTGGTTAACGCCGGTGTGCTGGCGATTTGCTTCTGGATCACAGCCCACCCGGCAGCGTTTTGAATGAGCCGCGGGCGCACCTTCGCGATGCCGTTGAGGTAATCCGTCGCGGACGGAGCCTTAAACTTCGCCGCCGGCAGCACGGTCACCGGCGGACGCTTCCGCAGACTCTCCGCAGGCACCGGCGTGGCGGCCTGCATCGCCGCGTAACGTGTCTTCGCATACTCCAAGTCCGCCAGACTCAGGCTGGCGATGGGCACATCATACACTTTGCCATCCTTCATTTTGATCTTCACGCTGCGTGCCGCCGCATCCACGGACACCAGCGTGGCCTCGATCTCTTTGCCTGCTGTGTTCGTCCACAGACGATACTCCTCCGCGAGCTGGGCAAGCCCCGTGCCGACCATCCAAGCGGCGGCAAAGAGGCAGGCGGGCAGTTGGCAAAACTTCATGGCTGGGACGAAAAAGTGGCCCGCTGACGCGGGAATGATGAAATCCGAATGATGAATGCAGAATCTGCCGCTTTCCATTCGTCATTTCCCACCAATGTCCGCCAAATCGACCTTCCTCGACGCCGCCACTCGCCTCACGAACGACCTCGTGCACCGCGAGCGCCTCCACACCGGCATGTGGAAGTATTACGACGCCCGTGCCCGCTCGCAGGGAAATTTCCAGGACTGGCAGCAAGCACGCATTCTCGCCTCGCAGACGAAAAGAGGCGCCATCAGCCGCCTGCACGAGCATCTGGTCGAGTTTGAGCAAAAAGCCACCGCACGCGGCACCGTCGTGCATTGGGCCAAGGACAGCGAAGAAGCGCGGAAGATCATTTTCAGCATCCTCGAGCGCCGTGAGGTGAAACGCATCATCAAGAGCAAGGTGATGACCTCCGAGGAAATCCACCTCAACGATCATTTGGAGAAAGCCGGCTACCACGTGCTCGAAAACGACCTCGGCGAATACATCCAGCAGCTCCGAAACGAGCCTCCGTATCACTTTGTGGCCCCGTGCATGCACCTCAGCATGAAGGAGATCAGCGATCTCTTTGAAGAGAAGCTCAAAACCGCCCCCACCGACGATCCCGAGGAGCTCACGATGATCGCGAGGCGCTTCCTGCGTCAAACTTACCTCACGGCCGATGCGGGCATCACTGGCGCGAATTTCCTCATCGCCGAGACCGGCATGATCTCCATCACCGAAAACGAAGGCAACGCCCGCCTTACCGGCGCACTGCCGAAGACCATGATCTCGCTCGTCGGCATCGAAAAAGTGCTGCCGAAGATGAGCGATCTCGCGCTCTTCCTCCCGATGCTCGCCACCGCAGGCACCGGGCAGCCCATCACCTGCTACAACACGGCCTACGCCGGCCCGCGACAGCCCGGCGAGATCGACGGACCGGAGGAGTGGCACGTCGTCCTGCTCGACAACCACCGCACCGCCCTCCTCGCTGATGCCGAGCAGCGCGACGCCCTGCACTGCATCCGCTGCGGCGCTTGCTTGAACGTGTGCCCGATCTTCAAAAACATCGGCGGCATCAGCTACGGCACGACCTATCAAGGCCCCATCGGCAGCGTCATCACACCGCATCTGCGTGGTTTGCAGGACTGGAAGCATCTCAGCGGCTCCTCCAGCCTCTGCGGAGCCTGCACCGCCACCTGCCCCGTCAAAATCGACCTCCATCACCACCTCCTGCAAAACCGCCGCAACGCCGTGCGCCAAAAACCTGACGCACTCGAAGGCCTCGCGTGGCGTCTTTTCGCCAAAAGCATCAACAAGCCCGTCGTGTATCAAATCGGCACGAAGCTCGCGAAACTAGCGCAGCCGCTGCACCGCCTTATCTCCGCAACCTCCCTCGATCCGATGCGTGCCTGGACGAAAACGCGCACGGCACCCGCCATGGCCCCGCAGAGCTTCAAAGACTGGTGGAAGTCCCGCAATCTGCCTCACCACCAAGCCCGTCCGACCAGTCAGACAAGTCCGACCCGTCCGACACACGCTCCCGAACGTCCCAAACGCTCCACCAAAGCCACCACCTCCCGCGAACTCATCCTCGCCCGCATCGAAGAAGCCCTCTCGGACACCCACCCGCAGCCCTTCGAAGCCACCGCCGCGCAAAAACGCGCCGTGTTGCCCGCTGTGCACGATCTCGTGCCTCAATTCGCCGCGAACGCCGAATTCCTCCGCGCCGAATTCCACGCCTGTGCCGATGAAACCGCCGCGAAGGCCAAACTCGCCGAACTCGCCGCGAAACACGGGTGGAAAAAAATCGCCACCCACCGCGGCACGCTCACCGATAGCCTCGTTCGTAGTTCGGGCTTCAGCCCGCTTCTGGACACCACCGAAGGCTACGACCGCTTCGAGCTCGAAGCCTGCGACGCCGGCATCACCGAGTGCGATGCCCTCATCGCGCAAACTGGCAGCGTCTTCCTCACCGCCCGCAGCGGCGGCGGCCGTGCCCTCAGCGTGCTGCCGGAGCATCACGTCGTCCTCGCGCGTCGCGATCAACTTCTGCCAGACCTCCCCGCCGGTTACGAACTCATCCAGCAGCGCTACGGCGCACAATGGCCCAGCCTCACCACCCTCATCACCGGCCCCAGCCGCACCGGCGACATCGAGCGCATCATCATCCTCGGCGCGCACGGCCCGAAGAAGCTCACGATCATTCTTTGGTGAGCGTTTGATGGTATCCGGGGCATTCCTGCCCCGGATCAAAGGGGCCAGGAATGGCCCCGATACTCACTTCATCAATTCCTTCACGGTCGGCTCGATCGCATCAGCCCACATCTGGTAGCCTTTAGGGTTCAGGTGGAGGAGGTCGGGCATGATTTCTTTGGGCAAGGTGCCGTCGGGTTGGAGGAAGGTGTTGCCGATGTCTTTGAAGATCACCTTCTTGCCATCGCCGAGCCCGGCGAGGAGTTGATTGGTGGCGGCGTTCTGCTTGCGCATCGCGTCCTCAGGCGTCGCGCCGCGGGGGAAGATGGCGAGCATGAGCACCTTGGTTTCCGGCATCTTTTTGAAGATGAGGTCGAGGATCATTTTCACGCCGGCGGCGGTCTGCTCGGGTGGCGAGGTGTAAACGGCGTTGTTGTGCTCGGCGGCGGGGCGGCCTTGGTGGCCGGTGTTGTTCGTGCCGATCATGAGCACGATGAGCTTGGGTTTCAGCCCGTCGAAATTGCCATTCTGCAAACGCCAGATGACATGCTCGGTGCGGTCGCCGCCGATGCCGAAGTTCGCGGCCTTCAGCGGAGCCCATTTTTGCGCCCACACCTCCTTGCCCGCGCCTTCCCAGCCCTGCGTGATCGAATCGCCGAGGAAGACGAGCTGCGCTTCGCCCTTCTTGGAGGTCTCGTTGAAGGACTCGTGACGCTTCATCCAACCGCCCGCACGCGGGGCAGGGGACGTGGCGAGGTTCGCGGTCTGGGCGAAGGAAAAGCCGGTGAGGGCCACGAGGGCGAGGAGGGAGTGCTTGATCATGGTTGGTGGCGGATCGTTAGGGCGAAATGCACGCGGTTCAACGGAAGTGTGCGTGGCAATATCTCCGTCATTGCGGCCACGCTTGCGCGTGATACGTCGCCGGGTGTCCCCCGCTCTTGCCACCACGATCTTCCCGCTCCTTGCCGCCCTGCTGTATGCCTTTGGAGCCCTCGTGCTGAAGCGGTCCAGCGACCTCGGTGTGGGCCTGTGGCGCACCACCTTTGTCGCCAACCTCATCGTTGCGGCACTCTTCTCCCTGCTCTGGCTGCTCGGCGGTCCGCCGGTGGAAAAAGAGCTCCTCTGGCAGCCCGGCGTGATCGCCATGTGCCTTTTCATCGGGCAGCTCTCGCAATTCCTCGCGCTTGAAAAGGGCGATGTATCCGTCGCGGTGCCGGTGTTCGGTCTCAAAGTGGTGCTCGTGGCCTTCCTCACGCCGATTTTGATCGGCGAGGCCGTCGGAGTGAAGCTCTGGATCGCCGCCTTCCTGAGCGTGGTGGGCATCACCTGCCTCAATCGCAAAGATGCGGACAAACCGCCGCGGCACCTGCTCATCACCTTTGTCGCCGGAGCCATTGGCGCGGTGGCTTTCGCGGTGTTTGATGTGCTCGTGCAGAAGTGGGGGCCATCGTGGGGAGCGGGACGGCTGCTGCCCTGCATCTTCTGGATCAATGCCATCCTCTCCTTTGGTCTCATCTTCCGCTTCTCCGCGCCGCTGAGCAAGATCCCCGGCAAAGCGTGGCCCTGGCTTGCGGGCGGCTCCGCCTTGCTCGGCGTGCAAAGCATCACCTTCGTCAGCACGCTTGCGGTCTTCGGCAAGGCCACGAATGCGAACATCGTCTATGCCTCGCGCGGCCTGCTCAGCGTCGCGCTGGTGTGGATGGTCGGCCACTGGTTCCAGAATGCCGAGCAGCACCTCGGCCCCAAGGTCATGCGCTGGCGCCTCATCGGTGCCTTGCTCATGCTCAGTGCCATCGTGCTGGTGGTGGTGTGAGCCTCACCGCGTCGCCACGCCCTGCGTGATCTCCTTGGCGTTTGTTTTGAGGATCTCAATGCCACTCAACACCGGTTCGCCGACGCTGGGGATCAATTCGACGGTCAAAAGCTCGCTGGCGGGCACTTTCTCGAAAATCTCCACCGCAGCACCTTTGCGTGTTGCGGGGTCAAAGGCTTTCAAAACGACCTTGTCGCCGAGTTTGACGTCGAAGATGCGTTTTCCGGGAGTGTCGCCTTCCAGCGCCGCAAACATCAACTTCACCGTGTAGGTCGCTGGAGGGGCATTGGGGGCCTGGACGGGGATTTCGAGCTTCGTGAGGCCGCGCAGGCCGCTGGCGAAGATCCATGGCGTGTCGTGGCCCGCGATTTCGAAGCTCTCGGCGTTGTAGGCATACTCGCCACCGCTTTGGAGATACTGCGGCTTGAAGTTGAGCGGCAGATCGATGCCCGCGCGGCTCGCGGGGCGCGGATAGCCGAGCCAGAGCTTGCCGTGTGCGTCGCGACGATCACCGGGAGCGCCGAGATTCAGCGCCATGTGCTGCACGGGCAGCGTGACGCCATCGGCGCTGTACACGCCCCAGTTCATGCGGTCCTCCCGCGGCTCGAAGACGATCGTGCTGGCGATGGAGAAAAGGCACACGCAGCCGGCGCTGGCCTCCGGGATCATGACGAGGCCGTTGGCGGGGATCGTGTTGATCCAGCAGCCGAGTCGATGACCAGCGAAGTGCTCCGTGCCGCTGTCCGTGTCGCGATCATAAAACGCGGTGAACTTCGAGCGGAAGAACATCATGCCCGGCGTGGCCGAAATGGCGCCGCAGTGATGTCCCGGCCGCGCAAACATCCACGCGGTCTCCTCGCCGGTGATCGGATGCTGCCGCGTCTTCTGCTTCCCGGTGTAAAGATCGTAGCTCCACGGCTCCGCGATGATTTCATCGTCCACCACGACAGGGCGATGCCGGTAATTGCCGTCCTTCGCCCACACTTTGTCGCCCTTCGTCGCGTTCAGCACGACGAGACGGCGGCGTTTGAATTCACCGGCCAAAAACTGCTCCCAGTAGTGCCCGTTCGCGTTCGCACCGCCGAGCACGAGATGACCGTTGTGATACATCAGCGTCAATGCGCCGCCACCGATGCCGATCTCGCTGCAATCCGTTACATCCACTGGCTTCGCCCAGAGTTGTTTGCCCGTTTTCGCATCCACGGCCACGGCCATGCGCATGTCGTTGTTTTTGACGCGATCCTCCGCGAGTTCGCGCTCCTTGCCGGTGAGCTTGGCGAGCGCGCTCTTGTCCTCTTTGAGCATCAAATTCCGCTGCTCCGGCGTGAGCGAGGCGTCGATGAAGTAGACGCTGCCATCGCCAATCGCCACCGTCGTGTGCGCGATGTGCTTCCCTTGGTAAGTCCACGCCAGCGCACCGGTCTTCACGTCATACGCGAAGATGCGATCCGTCGAAATGGAGGCGCTTTTGCCGCGACGCGCGACTTCGCTGGCCTTCTCGACGCGTTCTGTCTCCGTGCCGTAGAGCAAACCGTCCTCATAGGCGATGTAGCCCCACTCCAGGCCCTTCTTCGTGCCTGCGCCGGGGATTTTCAGCGTGCGCACCACCTCGCCGGTGGCCGCGTCGTATTGCAGACACTCATCACCGAGCAGCATGAAGAAATGATCGTCGCTCGCGACCATGTTGCCGGGCTCGCGGGCGTTGTACACGCCGGTGCGCATCGCACCGGGGTTCTTCGTCTCCCACAGAAATTGACCGTTGTAAGCGTCGTAGGCCATCACGCTGTCATTGCCCTGCACAAAGAGGCGGCCGTTGGTCGAAATCGGTCCCACCGCGCCATCGTGACGGTTCACCATCTGCCCCGGACCGGGATCGCCATACCACAGCACGCTCATGCCGCCTTTGATGCGCGTGTCGTTCGTGCTGCTGGTGTTCGCCGCGTTGCCATATTGATGCGACCACGAGCTCGCACCGGGCAAAGTCGCCCGCGTGAGCACCGTCCAGCCATCCGCTTTCGTGATCGTGGCTTTTTCTTCGCTCAACTTCGTCTCCGCGAGCCACGCATCGCTCTTCGCATTCGTCGCGAAGCAGAACTTGCCGCCAATCGGCTTCAAATGCCGCGCCACATCCTTCGGCACGCCGCCGGGTTCACCGACGATGAGGTTCGCGAAGTAGCTCGAATACGGAATCATCGCGAGGTCGAGATGATCGAGCGTGATGCGCGTGCCGTAGAGGCCGGTTTGGAGCAGATTTTGCCTTCCAGCGGCCACTTTGGCCTCATCTGAGTTCACACCGAAAACGACGAGTTCGCTCTGTTTTGCCAATTCATAGGCCAGCGAGCCATCATCGCCCAAAACAAGGCAGAAGCCCTTTTTGACGCCGGTTTGCTTCAAGATGGCCTTTGCCTCTTCACCCTTGCTCGAAATGAAATTCGAGGCCGCCAGCGTCGGTGAGCCTTCTTTTTCACCAAACACATGCACGCGACCTTTCGTCGTGCTGACGACGAGATGACCATCGGAGACCGCCAAGCCGCGGGCTTCGCCTTCCACGGCAAGTTTGGCGGTGATTTGGCCTTTTTCGGTGTCGATCACGATCACCTCGTCTTTGCCACCGGCGATCAAATGCTTGCCCGCGAGGATCAGCGCCGATTGATGAGGCGATTCGAGCGTCCAGCGCACACCGACGTCCTCCGCCTTGGCGAGATCGGCCTTGTGCTGCGCGACCTCATCCTGCTTCCCTTTGTATTGAAGACGCAGCGGCTCGTATTTCGCCGCGATGGCCGCCAGTTCGGCCTGCGCCTTCGCAAACGCCGCTGGATCGTCCTTCACCTTCCGCGCGGCCGACTCCGCGGCTTGCAGTTTCTTCGCCTCGGCGAGTGCGGGATGCTTGCGGAGGTCGCCGGTGATCTTTGCGATGGCCATTTCGTGGCCGTGGCGGATGCGCGTGCCTTCCGCGTGCTTGATGCGGTCGATGGCGGTGATCTTGGTGCCGTTCGCCATGTAACCCATGTCGCCCGCGAGCGTCATCTGCGTGCCCGCGAACCATCCGAAGCCGCTTTTCTGCTTCTGCTGATCCAGCGCGAGGATGTGATGCTCGCCCACCGCGTAGATTTGATCATCCGCGAGGAATGCCTGCGTGCCGCCGATCTGCCCGCCCGCATCGCCACGCCATCCCGGCTCCGGTTTGGCGATGTACTCGCCCGTTTTGCGATCAAACGACGCCGCCAGCGTGCGCCCGGACGGCACAAAGAGAATGTCCTTCGTCGCGAGCAGATAACCCTGCGGCGAGAGGTCATTGCGACCCGCGTCCTTCTCGGAAATGGCATCGTTCTTCCAGATCACCTTCCCCGTCGCCGCCTCGACCGCATAAAGATAAACTTTCTCATGCGGAAACACGCCCGCGCCGAAATACGCGATGCCGCCATCCACCAAGATGCCCGTCCGCACCGGCCAGCGCGACACCATGCGTCCACGAGCGAGGATGCGCTCATCATGCGGCCCCGCACGCAGCTTCCACACCACCTTGCCGCTCGCCGCATCGAGGCAATACGCATAGCCATCATCCGAGCCGACATACACCTTCCCATCCGCGATCATCGGCGCGAGCCGCACCGGCGCATTCGTGAAAAACGACCACACGTCTTTGCCGGTGGCCAACTCACGACACATCACCCGCCCATCCACCGACGAACCGAAGAACACGCGCCCTCCGCTGATCGCCACATGAAACACATCGTCAAAACGGATGCGGTTGAAGAGCTCATGCCCCTCGATGACTCGCCCATCCTCTCCCGCCCAAGCCATTTGCGGTGCCGTGGGTGATGCGAAAGTCCACGCAGGCTTCAATGCGCCCGGAAGACTCTCCGTCGTCGCGCCGACACGCGAGGCATCGTGCAAGTAAGTCGGCCATTCGGCGAAAACAGCCGTGGAGAGAGCGAGAAGGCAAAGGAGCGGGCGCATGGTTGGGTCGGGAAAGTCTGCTGCTTCAAAACGTCCGGAGTCGCCGTATTGTGCGGGTCACATGATTCGTCCGCTTTTTTTCCTCCTTCTGGCCGCTGGGACCGCCTTCGCCTGCTCGGTGCCGGTGTTTCGCTATGCGCTGGAGCATTGGGAGGCGGATGCGTATCGCGTGACGGCTCCGGCGGGTGCGAAGCTGCCGGAGAATTATGTCGTCACGACCGGCACGGAACCGAAGATCGAGCTGCGGCAGCCGAAGTCGGCGCGGAATGACGCGGTGATCTGGTCCGCGCCGTTTTCGGAGGCGAATGTGGCCGTGCTGGTGGATTCGCCTGCACGGAAGGAGATCGCGGAGCGGCTCGGCAATGGCGAGAGCGCGGTGTTTGTGTTTTTGGAGAGCGGCGATGCCACGAAGGACGCTGCGGCACTGAAGACACTCGAAGAACGCCTCGACTACCTCGGCGGCGTGATGAACCTGCCAAAGCTCGACGACCAGGACATCAAAAACGGCCTCGTCTCCA
Organism: Verrucomicrobiaceae bacterium; assembly: GCA_016795465.1. Classification (GTDB taxonomy): domain Bacteria; phylum Verrucomicrobiota; class Verrucomicrobiia; order Verrucomicrobiales; family Verrucomicrobiaceae; genus Prosthecobacter. Next base: position 26,012 of record JAEUHK010000048.1, read on the forward strand.
TCCCTGGCGATGGTTTGCGGCTCGCCTTCTCCATTGTGAAGGTGAAGCGCGATGATCCGGCGGAGGCGGCCTTCATCGCGATGCTGCTGGCGAGCGAGGAAGACCTGCGGGGCTTCAACGAGCCGATGGCGTTTCCGATTTTCGGCCAGGGTCGGGCGCTTTACGCACTCGTCGGCAAAGGCATCCGCGCGGAGACGATTGACGAGGCGGCGCAGTTCTTGATCGGCTCGTGCTCCTGCCAGGTGAAGGAGCAAAACCCCGGCATCGACATCGCGATGGCCGTCGATTGGAAGCAGATGGTGAAGGATCAGGCGACACCGGGCCAAAAACTGCCGGAACTCAAAGACATGGCCGATTTGCTGCCGCAGACGGTGACGATTGATGAAGTGAAAACCGAGCCCGAAAGACCTTTGAAGTCGGACTGGAAGCTGTTCGCGGCCGCTGTCGTGCTGGTCTGTGGCTTGCTGATATGGAAACGCTTTTGGACAAGGCCTGCGTGAGAGCTAGCCTGCGGCATCATGCGACACACGATCTCTTTTATCACCCTGCTGCTGCTCGCGGCGCTTTCCGGCGTGGTCCACGCTCAGGAGAAAAAGCTCACCGCCAAGCAAGCGAAGGTCTTTTACGAGAAGGCCGACAAGGCGCTGAATGAGGCGTGGGCGGCCGCGAAGGCGGCGTTGCCCGAATCGGAGTTCAACGAGCTCAAGGAGAGGCAAAAAGGGTGGGTTGAGTATCGTGACTATCTGGCTCGTTCACCGATGTACACGGGTGCCGAGGCTGATGGCGAACTTTCCCTGGATGCGCCGGAGTATCTAGAGGCCGCTGCCTATCTGGCGGAGGATCGCACGAAGTGGCTCAAGGGCCTCGTGCGCGAGTGGGGTGCCGATGAGACGCTGACAGGCATCTGGAGCGACAGTCATGGCGGCACGATTCAAATCGTCGAGCAGGATGGCAGGCTGCATTTCATCGTCGAATGCGTGCGTGGGCCCACATCGCATCTCGGAGGCCTCGCGGGCATCGCCGCATGGAACAACACGATCGGCTGGTTCAGCGACAAAGGCCGTGATCCCGCGAAGGAGGGCGAAACGAACCTCAGCTTCATCCTGCGAGATCGGAAGCTGGAGATCATCGGCGCGAACACGGGCGAGTACCATGGAGCCCGGGCTTACTTCGATGGCGAGTATGTGAAGACGGGTGCGCTGAATGCGAAGCAGCAGGCCCAAGTTGTCAAAAGCGCCAAAACAGGCGAACTGCCGGAGGAATAATCTCATGCACGCCGCCGGTCCCAAAAACCCTCTTCACGGCATCACGCTCGCGATGATGCTCGAGCAACTCGTGGCGCACTATGGCTGGGAGATGCTCGGGCGCATGATCCCGATCAATTGCTTCAACTGGCATCCGAGCATCAAATCGAGTCTCACCTTCCTGCGGCGCACGCAGTGGGCTCGCGACAAGGTGGAGGCGTTGTATCTGGACTCGCTGCCTGATATGAAAGCGCGAGAAGACGAGCGGAAAGGCAGCTAACGCCGACGGTCGCCGACGAAGATCGTGTGCGTGTTTCGTTTGGCCTGCGGCCAGGCTTTGGCGGGCACGGTTTCGACCTTGAAGCCTGCTTTGGCGAACCTCTTCGCGAAGGCCTGATCGGTGCTGGCAGACCAGAAGGCGACGCGGCCACCGGGCTTGAGCGCGTGCGTGATGGCGGCAAAGCCTTGCGATTGGTAGAGTCGTGCATTGCCATCCTGCACCATGGCGACGGGACCGTTGTCCACGTCGAGAAGGATGGCGTCGTAGTGACCGGCCGGGGCATGTGAAATGACGTGGAAGACATCCTCGATGAATACCTCGACTCTTTGGTCATCCAGCAACTGGCCGTTGACTGCTCCGAGGTATTCACGGTTCCAAGCCACCACCTGCGGCAGCAATTCCGCCACATGCACGCATGCCTCTGCGCCGACGATTTGCAGCACCTGCCGCAGGGTGAATCCAAAGCCAAGGCCACCGATGAGCACGCGTGCCTTTGCCGGAGCGTGTGAACGCGCACAGGCGAGGCAGGCGAGCTGTTTCTCGGACTCTGAGGCGTTGGTGCCCATGAGCGGCTGGCGGTTGGCACGCAGATAAAAGTGCGTGTCGTGCGAGTGCAGCGTGAGCTCCGTGCCATCGGGCGTGCGTGCGGTCGCGAGGAGTTGGAAGGGCTTGGACAAGCGGGGGATTTCCGCGAGCGCGAGGGGTTTCACAAGAGGTTCTTGCGCAGCGTGCGGACTCCCGCGATACAGGAGCACGATGCAACCGTCACGCCGTCATTTCGCCTCGGGCCTTGCGCTCTCCATGCTGGGAACAGCCTGCCAGGTGCCCATGCCGCAGGGTTTTCAGCAGCCAGCCGCGGCCCCGCAAGTAGGTGGGCCGTTCATGCTCGGCGTGGATGTGCTGGCCTCGCGGGGCTTTGACCTGCTGCGTGGGAAGCGTGTGGGACTCATCACGAATCACACGAGCCTCACCGGTCGCGGCGAGCAGACTCGCCGGGCGATGCAGCGGGCGCTCGGCGGCGGTCTCACGGCTCTTTATGCGCCCGAGCATGGCATTGATGGCTCGATCAAGGCAGGCGTGCATGTCAGCACGCGGCGTGACAGCATCACCGGGCTCACCGTTTACTCGCTTTACGGTCCCACGCGGAAGCCCACGCCAGCCATGCTCGCGCCGATTGATGTGCTGGTTTTTGATCTCCAGGACATCGGCTGCCGCAGCTACACCTACATCAGCACGATGATCGTTTCGATGGAGGCCGCCGCGGAGAATGGGAAGCTCTTTGTCGTGCTCGACCGGCCGAATCCGATGGGCGGCTGGCGTGTGGAGGGTCCGCCGCTGGAGCCGCAGTGGAAGTCGTTCGTCGGCCAAGTGCCCGTGCCTTATGTGCATGGCATGACGGCGGGGGAAATCGCGCACATGGCCTGCACGCGAGGCTGGGTGAGCCGCGTGCCGCGGATGACCACGGTGAAAATGCAGGGCTGGAATCGCTCGATGGTCTGGCAGGACACGGGGCTGCGCTGGCATCCAACCTCACCCAACATTCCGTATGCCACCTCACCCTTTTATTATGTCGCCACCGGCATCCTAGGTGGCGCGGCGGCGGTGGACGTGGGGATCGGCAGTGACAATCCCTTCGGCTATGCCGGCGGCAGCGGGGTGAATCCCGGGGCGCTGCTCGCGGCCTGCCAGCGCTGGAACACGCCCGGCGTGCGCTTCTCGCCCTACTCGCGTGAAGGCTTCGGCGGTGTGAAATTGCACATCGATCCGCGGAACTCGACGGATCTCACCGGCCTCGATGTGATGCTGCTCGCGGAGATCAACCGGCTCAGCGGCGGTAAGGCCGTGCGTGGCATGAGCGGGTCTAAATTGAACCTCTTCAACAAGGTCTTCGGCAGTGAATCGCTGCATCGTGACCTGCTTCGCGGCACGCCGGGGCCGGTCATCGCCTCCCGCTGGCAGGGGTGGGTGCAGAGCTTCCGCTCGCAAAGGCAGGGATTCTTGCTTTATGCGTGAGCCCATCATGCAAGACCTCGACCTCGCCCGCGCCTGCGCGGAATTCGCCGACGACAAAAAAGCGGAAAACATCCGCATCCTGGACCTTCGCGGCCTTTCGCCCGTGACAGACTGGCTCGTGCTGTGCAGCGCCCTTTCCGCTCCGCAGCTCCGTGCCGTGCGCGACAACATCGAGGACGAGATGAAGGAAAAGCATGGTGAGCGTCCGCTCTACCGCGATGGCAGCTACGACAGCCAGTGGATGATCCTCGATTACGGCAATGTGATGGTTCACATCCTCTCGCCCGAAAAACGCGACTACTATGCCCTCGAAGAGCTTTGGGGCGATGCGCCTGAGGTCACGCTGAAGGAAGATGAGCCGCCGATCGAGCGTGAGCCGAAGAAGAAAGCCTCACCGAAGCCCAAAGCAGCCAAAGCCGCGAAAAAAGCACCTGCGAAGAAAGTGGCCAAAAAAGCCGCGAAGAAGGCTGCGAAGCGGAAAAAGTAAGCAGGCGACTGCTCAACCGGCTTTCACCCATCTTCCAGCTTGCGCCTTGGCCGCGAGAGGTTACAAATCCGACCCGCTCGCGGCGGACAGCCGCGTGATTCCGCAGATTTTCGTCAGCAATGACAAAACGGCGGGCTGTGGCTCAGCCTGGTAGAGCGCTTCGTTCGGGACGAAGAGGTCGTGGGTTCGAATCCCGCCAGCCCGACCAATATTGGAAAGACTCGAAAAGGGGCGATCAAGCCCCCACGAGCATGCGGGCGGGATTCTCGATGCAGTCCTTCACGCGGATGAGGAAGGTGACTGCTTCTTTGCCATCGACGACGCGGTGGTCGTAGCTGAGGGCGAGATTCATCATGGGGCGGATGACGACCTGGCCATCGACGGCCACGGGGCGTTGTTGGATGCTGTGCATGCCGAGGATGCCGCTTTGAGGCGGGTTGATGATCGGGGTGCTCAGAAGGGAGCCGTAAACGCCGCCATTTGAGATGGTGAAGACGCCGCCGGTGAGGTCGGAGACCTGGAGTTTGCCGTCTTTGGCTTTTTTGGCGTAGCCGAGGATGTCCTGCTCGAGTTCGGCGAAGGACTTCTGATCGGCATCGCGCAGGACGGGGACGATGAGGCCGCGCTCGGTGCCGACGGCGACGCCGATGTCGTAGTAGTGCTGGTGGACGATTTCATCGCCCTCGACGCGGACGTTGATCTGCGGGACGGCTTTGAGGGCTTCGACGACAGCCTTGATGAAGAAGCTCATGAAGCCGAGTTTGACGCCGTTTTTGGCGACAAAGGCATCCTGGAGCTTGGAACGCAGCGCCATGACGTTGGACATGTCGCACTCGTTGAAGGTGGTGAGGATCGCGGCGGTCTTTTGCGCGCTGACGAGCTGGTCGGCGATCTTTTTGCGCAGCGGGGTCATCTTCTTCCGCGTGATGCGGCCTTCGGGGGAAGGCGCAGGCTTCGCGGCAGGTTCTGGAGCGGGTTCGGGCTTCGGAACGACTTTAAACTCGGTGATGTTGGTGGGCTTTTCCTCGGCTTTGGGAGTGGGAGCGGCCGCTGGAGCCGGTTTCGGCGCTTCAGGGGCTTTTTCGACCGCGGGAGCGGCTCCTTCGGCGATTTGGCCGACGACGTCGCCGATGACGACATCGTCGCCGGGCTGCTTGGCGATGCTCAAAGTGCCGGAGGCCTCGGCGGTGACTTCAGCGGCCACTTTGTCGGTTTCGAGCGTGAGGAGGATGTCGCCGACTTTGACGAAGTCGCCGTTATTGAAGTGCCATTTGGCGATCTGGCCTCCGGTGACGGATTCGCCGAGTGCGGGGATTTTGATGTCGGACATGGTTTGCGAGAAAGGGTGTTTGGCGGACCTGATTGACTGGATTGACGTTGTTGAGATGAATCAGGAATCAAACGCTGAAGGCGTCCTCGACCAGTTTGTCCTGTTCGAGGCTGTGGATGGCCTTGGAGCCTGCGGCGGGGCTGGAGGAGCGTTCGCGGCCGGCGTAGCGGAGCTTGTGGTTGCTGAGCTCTTCGAGGCGCGGGCGGATGTAGTAGAAGGCGCCCATGTTGCGGGGCTCTTCCTGGCACCAGATCCACTTCTTCTGCGCTCGCGGATACTTGGCGACGATCTCCTTGAGCATCTCGTAGTTGAGCGGGTAAAGCTGCTCGATGCGGATGATGGCGGCGTTCTTGATTTTGTGCTCTTCGCGGAACTCGAGCAGGTCGTAGTAAACCTTGCCGGAGCACAGAATGAGGCGCGTGACGCGTTCCGGCGCGGTGGTGAGATGCTCGTCGTCGAGCACTTCCTTGAAGGTGGTGCCTTCGGCCATGTCGCTGAGCTTGCTGACGCACTTCGGATGACGCAGGAGGCTCTTCGGCGTCATGACGACGAGGGGCTTGCGGGTGCTGCGTTTGATCTGGCGGCGCAGGGCGTGGAAGTATTGCGCGGGCGTGGTGAAATTGCACACCTGCCAGTTGCCGCCGGCGCTGAGCTGCAGGAAGCGCTCGAGGCGGGCGCTGGAGTGCTCGGGGCCCTGGCCTTCGTAGCCGTGCGGGAGAAGCAGCGTGACATGCGAGGGGCGCTGCCATTTGCTCTCGGCGGAGGCGATGAACTGGTCGAGGATGACCTGCGCACCGTTCACGAAGTCGCCAAACTGCGCCTCCCAGCAGACGAGGAGGTTGCTGGCGAGCAGCGAGTAGCCGTAGTCAAAGCCGAGCACGGCGGCTTCGGACAGGAGCGAGTTGTAAACGCAGTAGCGGCCCTGCTCGGCCTGCAAATTGTTCAGCGGGATGTAGCGCTCGCGGTTTTGGGAATCGTAAAACACGCTGTGGCGATGGCTGAAGGTGCCGCGACGCACGTCCTGGCCGGAAAGGCGCACGCCGTGGCCTTCGGTGAGCAGCGTGCCAAAGGCGAGCGACTCGGCGTAGGCCCAGTCGATGCCTTCACCGGCCTCAATGGCCTTTTTGCGTGCCGCGAGGAAGCGCTTCGCGATGGTGGGATGCAAGTTGAAGCCCTCGGGCGTTTCCAGCAGGCGTTCGCCGACTTTTTTGAGCTTCGCGAGCTCGACGCCGGTTTTGACGGGGTTGTAATCGTAGGCCGGTTGCAGCTCGGCCATGCTGCCTTCGAAAGGATTGCCGCCATTCGCGGACTTGTCCTTCTCGGCGAGCGTGGTGACGCCTTGCTCGAGTTCGTCTTCGAGCTCTTTTTGCAACGCGGCGGCTCCGGCTTCATCGAGGATGCCCTGCGACGCGAGGTCGAGGCGGAAGAGCGTGGCGGTGGACGGATGCTGACCGATGGCGCGGGCCATGTTGGGCTGCGTGAAGCCGGGCTCGTCGGTCTCATTGTGACCGTGGCGTCGGTAGCAGACGATGTCGATGATGACATCGCGGCCGAAGGTCTGGCGGAATTCGAGCGCGAGCTTGGCAGCGCGGACGACTTCCATCGGGCAATCGCCATTCACATGGAAGACGGGCGCTTCGATCATCTTCGCCACGTCGGTGCAGTAGTGCGAGCTGCGGGCGTCCGCAGGCTGCGTGGTGAAGCCGATCTGGTTGTTCACGATGACGTGGATCGTGCCGCCGGTGCGGTAACCGGGAAGCTGCGAGAGATTGAGCACTTCCGCGACGAGTCCCTGGCCGGCGAAGGCGGCGTCACCATGGATGAGCACCGGGATGACCTTCTTGCGCTCCGCAGTGTCGCCAAGCGCCCGCTGACGGGCACGCGCCATGCCTTCCACGACGGGATCGACGGCTTCGAGGTGGCTCGGATTCGGCGCGAGCATCACGCCGATGGAATCGCCGCTCGCCGTCTGGCGCACGGTTTCAAAACCGAGGTGGTATTTCACGTCGCCATCGCCGGCGACCATGTTGGGCACGTAGTTTTCGCTGAACTCGTAGAAGAGATACTCCAGCGGCTTGCGCAGGAAATTCGCCAGCACGCTCAAACGACCGCGGTGGGCCATGCCGAGCACGATTTCGCGTCCGCCGTAGGCTGGCATGCCTTCGAGCACGGTTTCGAGGGCTACGAGCAACGATTCGCCGCCTTCCACGGAGAAGCGCTTCTGCCCGACGAAACGGCGATGCAGGAAGCGCTCGAACGTTTCCGCCTCCAGCAACCAGCGCAACGCGTCGATGTGCTCCTTTGCGGCCGGTTTTGGTGCTTCGGTGACCTCGATGCGGTCGAGCAGCCACGCACGCACTTCGGGATTGTTGATGTGCCAGAACTCGAAGCCCGTTTTGCCACAGTAAATGCGGCGCAGTTCGCCGAGCATCGTTTTGAGCTTCATCGGCTGACCGCCGCGGAACATGTGCGTCTGCACATCCTCTTCGAGCTCTTCATCCGTGAAACCAAGGCCTGCGAGCGAGAGCGACGCGATCTCCGGTCCCTGCGTGCTGAGCGGATCGAGATGCGCCGCGGTGTGACCGAGCGCGCGGAAGTGATGGATCGCATTCGTCACGCGCATGCGGAAGCTCAGCGTCTTTTCCGAGAGCGTCGCGGAGCCATCCGCACCCTTCGCGGGCTGCGCGGCCAGTTTGGCCATGCCGAGCTCGAAACCTTCAAAGAACGATGACCACAGCGGCTCGACGGAAGCAGGGTCTTTTTTCCAGTCGATGTATTTCGACTCAAGGAAGTCCGCGTTGGCGCGGTAGGGGAGCGAGGCACTCATTGGGGCTTTTTACGGGGGGAAGGGGCGGGCAGAGTGCGCTTGTTTTGGCGTTGTGCAAACGGCGAGGGGCTCCTTTTTTTGGTATTCCGAAGTGACCGCGTGAAAAAGTCGGCAGCTGGCAGCGGCACGCTTTATAACGTGCTTCCCCAGCCATCCAGCCCTCGTTTCCGCATGAAACTCCGCCCCTCCCGCATCCTCCGCGAGCTCCGCTCCGGCCAGAACAGCACTGTTTTGAAGCTTAATCTGGGTGATCCCCGGATCGTGGAGCTGGCCGGGCTCGCCGGAGCTAGTGCGGTGTGGCTTTGCAATGAGCATGTGCCGAATGACTGGCTCAATCTGGAGCATCAGGTGCGTGCCGCGAAGCTGCATGACCTCGATACGATCGTGCGGGTGAACAAGGGCGGCTACAGCGAGTATGTGAAGCCCTTTGAATGCGATGCCACGGGCATCATGGTGCCTCATGTGACCAGCGCGGACGAGGCCCGGCGGGTCGTGGACATGGTGCGCTGCCGGCCGCTGGGCAGCAAGGCGCTGGACGCCGGAAACATGGACGGTCTGTTCTGCCAGGTGCCGCTGGCGGATTATGCCCACCACTGCAACACGGAGAAGTTTGTCATTCTGCAAATCGAGAGCCCGGAGGCTTTGGAGGTGGTGGACGAGATCGCGGCGGTGCCCGGTTTTGACATGCTGCTGTTCGGAGCGGGTGATTTCAGTCATCGCATCGGAAAACTGGGCCAGGCCACGCATCCCGACGTGGTGGCCGCCCGCAAAAAGGTGGCCGCCGCTGCCCTGCGACACGGGAAGTACCCTGCCGTGGCCTCTTTGTATGGTCAAAAGGAAGAGGTGGTGGCTGAGGGCACGCGGGTCTTTACGCTCGGCGCCGATGTGCTGGAGCTCGGCAGCGCCTTCAAAAAGCTCGTCAGCGACTTCGGCGGCACCGCCGGCTCTTCGCAAAGCGACTCTATTTATCGATCCAAGTAGTCCCAGCCATGTCAGCCGACCTTTTCTCCCTTCGCGGCAAAACCATCCTGCTCACCGGCGGTGCCGGACTCTACGGCCGCGGTCTCGCGTCGATGCTGGCGGATGCCGGTGCGACCTTGATCCTCGCGGCACGTGATGTCGCGAAGCTTCAAGCGGTTGCCGAGCAAGAGACGGCCAAGGGGAATCAGGTCTTCGCCGAGTCGCTCGATCAAGGCGAGGAAGCCTCGGTGCAGGCTTTGCACGACCGCGTTGTCTCAAAACATGGCCCGCTTGACGGACTCGTGAACAATGCCGTGCTCCGGCCTATGAAAGGAGCGAATGGCGGCGCTGCCCAGTTTGCCGAATCTATGCGTGTGAACGCCACCGGGGTGATGCTGATGCACCATGTGTTTGGCAAGACGATGGCGGGGGCCGGTCGTGGCAGCATCGTGAACATCGGCAGCATTCAGGGCATGATCGGACCCAGCTACGAGCTTTATGAAGGCACAGCCATGGGTGACATGCCGCCGGACTACTTCTTTCACAAAGGCGGCATGGCGAACCTCACACGTTTTTACGCGGCTCTTTACGGCCCCCAAGGTGTCCGGGTGAACTGCCTGGCGCCTGGCGGCTTTTTCAATCATCAGCCGGAGCCTTTTCTAAAGCGCTACTGCGAGCACACCATGCTGGGCCGAATGGCACACGATACTGATCTGGGAGGTGCCGTTATCTTCCTGCTGAGTGACGCCTCCCGCTACATCACGGCTGTCAATCTGCCGGTTGATGGTGGCTACACGGCCAAATGAACCCGCAGCAAAGGTGGTTGGCATGTCAAAGCTGGACTTTGAAGCGGTTGTCTTCGCACTTTTGCCGGTTTGTTTAGCGTAGAGCAAAAATAACAAGTCAAGAGCAGTCTGTGGGCCTAAAAATGCAAAAAAGTGAAAATTATGCTTTTCAGCCATTACAGCCCCTGCTAATTTTTGATTCTAACGGCGCACGTAATTCGTGCTTCGAGCATGACGCTTGAAGTTCGAACCATGCGAGTGTCCGACCTCAACCAACCAACCAAACCAACCTGATCAGACTATGAAATTGAATGCATTGCTGAAGACGCTGGGGTTCTTGGCACTGGCCGCCACTCCCGTTGTGGCCGGAACCGCCCCCGCCCCCAAAAATCCTGCCCCTGTGCAGCCCGTGAACGATGACCTCGGTGTCAACGTCGGCCTCGGCTACCACACCAACGCCGTCTGGCGTGGTGCGAACCTCGGCCAGCACTGGATCGACGGCTCCCTTGGCGGTGCCATCCCCCTCGTCGAAGGCACCCGCCTCGCTTGGGACGTGAACTACGGTTCCCTCGCTGGTGACCAAGATCACCTCGCCCTCGCTGGCGCTCGTGACATGTCCTGGCAGCGCCTCCAGCTTGGTGCTGCTATCCAGCAGGACCTCGGCCCGGTGACTCTCAGCGCTGGCTATCGTTACTTCCGTAACATGGGCGACTTCAACACGGTCGGCAACATGAACGACGGTCAGGAAGTGAGCCTTGGCCTCGCCACTGCTCTCGGCCCGATCAATGTCGCTTCCAGCGCCAACTATGACTTCGTGAATGATTCCTGGTACTTCGACCTTGACCTCAACACCAACATTGCGGTCACCGATTCCATCAGCATCGTTCCCTTCTTCAATGTGGGCTACGGCAAGAACTTCAACTGGCAGTTCAATAAGGGCAATGCCCTCATCCCTGGCGGTAACGTCGGTGGCAACGGTATCACTGGCTGGACAGCCATCAGCACCGGCCTTCGCTTCCCGATCAAGCTTAACAGCCGCGCCACTCTGACGCCCTACATTGCTGGTAACCTGCCCCTCGGCACCACCACCAATCTGGTCGCCGGACCTGCTGTGAATGACACCCCGTTCAAGAGCGTGCTCATGGGCGGCGTGACCCTCAGCGTCCGCTTCTAATCGCCTAGCGCGATTCACAACCTTTTCGGTTGAACCTCCCGGCGTGAGCCGGGAGGTTTTTTTTGCCATGAAGGCTCCTCCGACATCCCCACAGCCAGACGGCGTCGAGCGCGATCTGTTCGGGGAAGAGCCGCGCACGGAGTGCAAGGAGGCTGCGGATGAGCGGACCGAATTGACCAACAAATCGATTGTCCGCGTTCAATTGGAGGGTTCGGCCGCTCTCGAACTGGACTATCTGGTGCCTTCCCGGCTGGAGGGTCGGCTCACCGTCGGTTCGCGGGTGTTGGTGCCCCTGCAGCGTCAGCAGGTCCCGGCTGTCGTGATGGAGGTGATGAGTGATTCGCCTCATCGGGGCAAACTCAAGGCGGCCATCTCCCTTGTCGGCTCAAAGCCCATGTTCACGGCCGGCCTGCTCGCGTTGGCGAAGTGGATGACCGAGTATTACATCATCCCGCGGTATCAGGTGCTTCGCACCATGCTTCCTCAGGTGGTGAGGGAGAAACCGGAGACTTTCTTGAAGGACAGCCGGCTGAGCTTGGTTGCAATGCCGCCGCATGACACTTGGGAAAAGATGCTCAAGACAGCCCCCATGCAGGCACGGGTGCTTGATGCGGTGAAAGCCGCAGGAGGGCAGATCACCCTGAGTTCGCTGCGCCGTGATCTGCCGCGGGCCGCCGGGATCATCAAACCGTTGCTCAAGGCCGGATGGCTATCCCGCACGGAGACACGCGTGGAGCGTGATCCGTTTCAAGACGAGGAATTCATGCCCTCGCAGGCTCTCACGCTCACCGCGGAGCAGCAGGAGGCCGTCGATGCCACGGCGAAAGCACTGGCGAAGCCCGCGGAAGCCCGGCCGCTCCTGCTCCACGGCGTGACTGGCAGCGGCAAGACCGAGGTGTACCTCCAAACCATTGCCCGCGTGCTCGAAAGTGGGCTTACGGCCCTCGTTTTGGTGCCGGAGATCAGCCTCACGCCGCAGACCATCGAGCGCTTCAAGTCCCGTTTTTCGGACCGCAAAGAGCGCATCGCCGTCCTGCACAGCCACCTTAGCGATGGCGAGCGCCATGATGAATGGTTCAAGGTCCAGGAAGGCCGCGCCGACATCGTCATTGGTGCCCGCAGCGCCATCTTTGCCCCCTTGGAGAGACTCGGCATCATCATCGTGGACGAGGAGCACGAGCCTTCTTACAAACAAGACGAGACCCCACGCTACCACGCCCGGGACCTCGCGGTCGTGCGGGCCAAAATCGAAGGCTGCGTGGTCTTGCTCGGCAGTGCCACCCCGAGCCTCGAATCCTTCGAAAATGCCTCGCGGGGCAAATATGAGCTTCTGCGCCTTACCCGCCGAACGGATGGCAAAACGCTGCCCTACATCCGCATCGTGGACATGCGCCTCGAGCGGCGAAAAGGCACCGCCGTGGCCCCGCAGCATGCCGGCATGATCTCGGCCAAGCTCCACGCCGCCATCACCAGCCGGCTCGAAAAGCGGGAGCAGACCATCCTCTTCCTCAACCGCCGCGGCTTCAATACCTCCCTCACCTGCACCGCCTGTGGCGAGACCGTCCAGTGCCAGGACTGCAGCGTGCCCATGACCCTGCACAAGCACGATCACCGTCTCGTCTGCCACGTCTGTGGAGCCCGCCGCCTCCCGCCGTCGAAGTGCCCCTCATGCTCCGACCCGGCCATCAAGTTCGCCGGCTTCGGCACCGAGCGTGTCGAGGAGGCCGTGCGTGCCTTGTTTCCCCAGGCCCGCATCGCCCGCGTGGACACCGATACCATCCAGCGGAAAAACCAGCTCCGCGACATGTTGCGCGATTTCCGCGCCCAGAAGCTCGATCTCCTCATCGGCACCCAAATGATCGCCAAAGGGCTCGATTTCCCGAACGTCACCCTCGTCGGCGTGCTGAATGCGGACATCGCGCTGAACCTCCCGGACTTCCGAGCTGCTGAGCGCACCTTCCAGCTTCTCGTGCAGGTCGCTGGGCGTGCCGGGCGTGGAGAGATCAAGGGCGAGGTGATGGTGCAGACCTATGCGCCGCATACCCCGGCAGTGCAGTTTGCCCGTCACAACGACTTCGAAGGCTTTGCCCAGCAGGAGCTTGAGCACCGCCAGGCCTTCCGCTACCCGCCCTTCAGCCATGTCGTGCTCATCAGCAGCCGCGGCAAACACCAGGCCCGGGCGGAGTTCGCCCTGCAGACCCTTCACCGCCGCCTCACCGAGGCATTGCCGGCTGATGTCGTCATGGGCGAGCCCGTCCCCAGCCCGCTGGCGAAGGCCCATGGCCAGTTCCGCTTTCACCTGCTCCTGCGCACACCCCGCATTCGTGCCCTCACCGCGCACATTCACCGGATTCTCAGATCCATCACCTTGCCGGACGATGTCATCGTCGTGTGGGATGTGGACCCCGTTTCACTGCTGTGAGGGCTTGAGCTACAATTGGGTTTCGCGCGGCTCTTTTTTCGAGACAAACCGAGGAGACGCCTCGGAGGTCGTTCAAGCGGCAAGAGCGACCGGGGAGATGTCTCGGAGGTCGTTCAAACGGCGTGAGTGACCGGGGAGATGTCTCGGAGGTCGTTCAAGCGGCATGAGCGACCGGGGAGACGCCTCGGAGGTCGTTCAAACGGCGTGAATGACCGGGAAGACGCCTCGGAGGTCGCTCAAACGGCGTGAGTTGCCGGGGAGATGTCTCGGAAGCGGCTGCTTTGCCCCGCGTCAACCTGCCCACGCCTGAAATGAATCACTGGTTATGGTTTCTACACAGGACTGCATCACGCGTGGTTCCAAACCTCAAAAACCAACAATCGAATGCTCATCAATCGTAACTCGGTCATGCCCGCGGCCATTTAGCTGGAAGTATTGAGGATTGACGAAAATTTGATTGCTGATTTCAAGGTCCCTACCGCTGCGCGATACTTCGCGGCCAGCTTGGCAGCTCAATACGTCACTGTTTTGGTGCGTAAGCCCTGCTGAACTCCCTCTTCAGCCCTAAAAACCGCTTGCCGCCGGGGTGGTCGCCGCTACCATCGCGGCCCCTTTCGCCCGGCCATGTTGGACGGGACAAAGGCTCAATACTCAGCCCGATCCACCGAATCAGCCCTTTCGCGGGCCAGAGCATGCTCCTCGTGAGCGTGTGCGGAAGAAAAGGCACCTCAGATACCTCATGTCATCCCCCGTACTCGCCGAACTCGTCGAAGCTGGCGTCCACTTTGGACATCAGACCAAACGCTGGAACCCGAAGATGAAGAAATTCATCATGGGCTCCAAAAACAACATCCACATCCTCAACATCGAGGAGACCGTCAATCAGATCGACAAAGCCGCTGACTTCCTCAGCGAACTGGCCCGCAAGAACAAAAAGGTCCTTTTCGTCGGCTGCAAACGCCAGGCCCAGGAAGCCGTCAAACAGGCCGCGGAAGCCTGCCACCAGTTCTACGTGAACCACCGCTGGCTCGGCGGCACGCTCACGAACAACGAGACCCTCCGCAAGTCCATCGCCCGCCTGAACTACCTCGAGGACATCGAGAAGAAGCCCGAGTTCAAGCAGATGTCCAAGAAGGAGCTCGCCTCCCTCAACCGCGAGCGCATCAAGCTCGAGCGCAACCTCCGCGGCATCCGCCACATGGACCGCCTGCCTGACGCCGTCGTCATCGTCGATGCCGCCCGCGAGCACATCGCCGTCGCCGAGGCCCGCCGCCTGCGCATCCCGATCGTGGCCCTTGTGGACACGAACGCCGACCCCTCCCTCATCAATTATCCCATCGCCGCCAACGACGACGCCATCCGCTCCATCCGCATCATCCTGCAAAAGCTGATCGACCCCGTCATCGTCGCCACGGCCGAAGCCAAGAAGTAATTCACCTTTACCCCCCAACCCAGACCGATCATGGCAGAAGAAATCTCCGCTAAAGTCGTCATGGCCCTGCGTGAAAAGACCAACGCAGGCATGATGGATTGCAAAAAAGCCCTCGCTGAAGCCGGTGGCGACATCGAGAAGGCCGAAACCATCCTTCGCAAGAAGGGCATCACCAAGGCCGGCTCCAAAGGCGACCGCCAGACCAAGGAAGGCATCATCTCCTCCTACATCCACATGGCAGGCCGCATCGGCGTGCTCATCGAGGTGAACTGCGAAACCGACTTCGTTGCCCGCAACGAAATCTTCCAGGCCTTCGTGCGCGACATCAGCCTCCACATCGCCGCCGCCAGCCCGAAATTCATCCGCCGCGAAGAAATTCCCGAGGCCCTCATCGCCAAGGAGAAGGAAATCGCCGCCGAGCAGATCAAGGACAAGCCCGCCGCCATCGTCGAGAAGATCGTGCAGGGCAAGATCGACAAGATCTTCGCCGAGCAGTGCCTCCTCGAGCAGGCCTTCATCAAGAACCCCGACATCACCATCAGCGACTTCGTGAAGAGCAAGATCGCCGAGCTCGGTGAAAACCTCGTCGTGCGCCGCTTCGTGCGCTACGCCGTCGGTGAAGAGGTCTAAGAGCCACTCGCCAGAAAATCACACCCGAAGGGCGGATCGTCATGATCCGCCCTTTTTTCATGTTTCCGCCGCGCTCAAACCTGCGCTAGAAACCGCCGGTCAAATCACTCTCTCAACCACGAATGGGCACGAATTCACATGAAGGGCCAACGAGCCGAAAATCATTCGTGCTTCTTCGTGCCCATTCGTGGTTTAAATCCGTGGTTCCCTAGCCTCGCGCCTGCCATGCCCGCCAATCGCTTCTACAGCCCCTTCGACACCGCCACGCTCCACGAGCGGAAAGTCTTCGACGGCGAGTATCGCAGCGCCTTCCAGATTGACCGCGACCGCATCATCCACAGCAGCGCCTTCCGCCGTTTGCAGAGCAAGACGCAGGTCTTCCTCTCCGGCGAATACGACTTCTACCGCACGCGCCTCACCCACAGCATCGAGGTTGCGCAAATCGGCCGCAGCATCTGCGGCTGGCTCCGTCAGCAGCGCGACATCCTCGACGACGAGTGCTTCATCGACCCCGATCTCGTTGAAAGCACCTGCCTCAGCCACGATCTCGGCCATCCGCCCTTCGGCCACGCCGGCGAGCGCACCCTGCACCGCCTCATGGAGCCCTACGGCGGCTTTGAAGGCAATGCGCAGACCCTCCGCATCCTCACGCAGACGCTTTTCAGCGAAGGCCGCGCCGGCATGAATCCCTCGCGTGCCCTGCTCGATGGCGTGCTGAAATACAAAACGCTCTTCACCGAACGCCCCGCCGGCAAAACCAACCACTACCTCTACGACGACCAGGAAACGTGGCTCGACTTCGCCATGGGCCACCAGGCCTTCCCCGTCGAGCTCACGCCCGGCAAGCCGCGCAACGGCTTCAAGAGCATCGAATGCCAGATCATGGACTGGGCCGACGACACCGCCTACTCCCTCAATGACCTCGCCGATGGCATCCGTGCCGGCTTCATCAATGTGACCAACCTCGAACGCTGGGCCGAAAAACAGTCGCTCGATGCCTCACAGGCCGAGTGGGTCGCCTTCTTGTGCAAAGCCATCCGCGAAGACCGCGTCGAAGGCCGCCTCAACCGCCTCATTGGCGACTGCATCCGCGCCACCAAACTCGTCCCCACTGCGAACTTCCTCAGCGCCAGCACCAAGCGCCATCAGTTCGAGCTGCAAATCGACCCCGCGCTGCGTTCACGCGCCGATCTGCATAAAAAAATCTCCCTCGAGCTCGTCTTCCGCAGCCCGCAGCTCCAGCAGCTCGACCACAAGGCCGACTACATCCTCCAGCAGCTCTTCGGCGTGCTGCGCGATCGCTACATCGAGCCCGCCCAGCCCAAAGGCCTCCGCCTGATGCCCGAAACCCTCGAAACCGAAATCGCAGCCGCTCCCGATGCCAACGGCCGCGCCCGCCTCGTCTGCGACTGGATCGCCAACATGACCGACCGCTTCGCCTTCCGCACCTACCGCAGGCTGTTTGATGCTGAGTTTGGGTCGATCACGGATTTTGTTTAAACCAAGGGTCACCAGTCATCTGGCAGGCCAGGCAGGGTGTCACGCAGGATGCGGAGGATTTGCAGCCGTTC
This sequence comes from Verrucomicrobiaceae bacterium, assembly GCA_016795465.1. GTDB lineage: Bacteria > Verrucomicrobiota > Verrucomicrobiia > Verrucomicrobiales > Verrucomicrobiaceae > Prosthecobacter. Next base: position 43,167 of record JAEUHK010000048.1, read on the forward strand.
GAATTCGGGAAGGTGATCGCTCAGAGGGTCATCAGGGCTTTGGAGTGCACGATGGAGTCGGGTGATCAGCTCTGCCTTGACCTCAGCCGGCATCTCCAACCACGGACGCGTGTAGATCATGTAGCTGCATCGGTATTTGAGCAGCCGTGTTTTGAGATCGAGATCCTTCAGTGAGGCACCCGTGCGCGAGGGGCGGCGGTTTCGGCGAAAGTCTTCCATGTAACGCGGATCGCCCGTGACACCCCCGGCAGGCAGCGGTGCCTCACCGCGGAAGAGCATGTAGCGGATCACCTCGTCGATGTCTTCCTCGTGCGAGGGTAGCATGCGTGCCCCTTCTGCCTGTCCGTTGTCATGGGCGCTCATGAGCGCCTTGATCAGGCGGTTGTGAAAACCAATTTGATGCTCGTGCAGCAAATGCGCGAGGATGTCGCTTTTTTGCGCAAGGTGCAGGCCAGGATCGAAAAGCTCGCCAATGCGGGTGGGCACCGCGACACCTGCTTTCATCACCATGCCCGCAGATGGAAAGGCCCGCTGGTCCAAGCTGGTGACGAACCAGCCGCCAAACCGATCTTCAAGCGGGCGTTCGTGACCCTCCACTGCATTGATGATACCCGTCATCTTGCCAGACATCTCCGGCAGACAGAAGCGCATGAAAAAGCCGGGCGCATAGCCCGAGTCCGAGCCTCCATGGCAGCCCATGCAGCCATCGTTCGCGATGGCGGTGGGCGGAGATTTCGTGCCGACTTTCTGAAAGGTGTAAAGCGTCGCACCGGCAGCCGCATCGACACCGATCATCTCCAGCAGCCCGCCGGGCACGATGCCCACATAGCATTCATCATTGAAGTAGATCGCCCGCGGGTTTCGCGGATTCACGCGGGTGCCTTGCGACGCGGAGCCGGAGAAGACGAGCAACTGAGAGCTAACCGGAATCTTCAGCTCCTGCAAAACACTCTGCGTGAGCGAGCGGAGATCCGTGTTGTCGAGCTTCACGCGACCGGACTCCACTGCTTGGAGCAGGCGGGTGCAATCATCCGTTGGCTTCAGACCTTCGACAAGCTTCCGGCGGCTGTTCACGAATGCCCGGAGTCGCAATTGCTCCGGCGTGGGAGGCGGCCGGGTCTTTGGAGTGGTGGTGTTCTGAGCCCAGCCGCACGACAAGGCACAAGCGGCGGCCAACAGCTTGGCAGGCAGGCTGGATGCACGGGTGAATTTCATCGCGAAATGCTATCGGAAAGGCATTTAGATGGCAATGCCGGACATGCGCAGGCGGCTCCATGAGAATGGTCTTGTGCCGTTCGGGTGAATTTGATAATTTAAAGGCCTATGAACGCCAAATCTGCTCCTTCGCGTTTCCCGGCCTTGCACCTTCTCCTGGGCATTTGGATGGCCTCCATGGCCTTTTCCCAAGCTGCAGAACCGCTCGGCGTCGCAGAGTTCAGCTTCGACAAACGTTACGAAACTGCTGAAGCCTTTGCCAAAGTAGCTCGACCGGCCTGGATCACCGGGATGGAGCAGTCCGGCGGTGCCTTTTTTGATGAGCCTGCCTGCTGGCATGTCCAGGCGACTGCCGCGGATGGAAGTGGCAAGCTCGCCATCGGCCTCGACCGCTCCAAGATCAGCGGCGATCTCGCTGCCACGCTGCTTTTCTCCGCCGAACAATCGTCCGACCTCGCGGTGCAGCTCTTCGATGATCAAGGGCGGGCGGTGGTGGTCGATCTGTTTGGAAATCTCATCGATGTCGGCGGGGCGCTTTCGACGAACACCTTCATCATCTCGTTGAACAAATACCCCACGGCCACCCGCATCGTGCTGCGTCAGGTACATGGCCCCGTGACTGTCTATGGCCTCGTGCTCTTCCCGGTCGCCTCGGAGGGAGAAATGGTCGTCGAGGAGGTGAAGAAGCTGGCGCAGCGCCTAGGCGATCCGCTCAGTCCCGACAACCCCATCATGCAGAACCTCCAGAACGTGGCCACGCATGCCAATGCGGTCATCAGCTCCGTCGCACCGCGTCAGCCGCTGGTTTCTTCGTCAGGCAAAACCCTGGCCGAGATGGCCAAAACCAAGCCCGCGGCATGCATGATGACCACCAAGACCACCGCGGCGGGCGGCTGCATCTGTGTGCCGGGTGCGAAGACCACCGTCGTCATGACCGATCCTCCTGCCATCCCGTCCGTTCGTCCCTTCAAGCAACCGGTGACCGTTTTGATCGAGGACTCGCACGGCGGCACGGACATTTTCAACGAATACAACTTCGGCTCCGCACAGCTCGGCCGCATCCTCACGGCACAGGGGGCGAAGGTCATGAGCACCCGCGAGGCACCGGACTTTGATCCGGCCGCGGGACTTAACGCCAAGGTGCTCGCCCATTTCAATGTCGTGATCTTCAACGGTCGCTTCAATGGCCGCACCAAGGCCTTCACCGAGTCTGAGATCCAGGCCGTGAGCGAGTGGGTGAAGGCTGGCGGTGGTCTCGCGGTCACCTGTTCCTCACCCACCGCCAGCGACAAACTCGATGCCTTCTATTTCAACCCCTTGATCGCACCTTATGGCCTCCAGTTCGCCTCACGCGGCTTGGGTGATGTTCGTTTTCAAGTCACGCCCTCGGACAAGCATCCCATCCTCAGCGGCTTGGAAGGCTTCCAAGTCTTCCACGGCACAGCTGTGGCCGGTCAGGCGGAAGCCAAAGAGGTCCTGCCATCGGCGCATGACAGCGTGATGCTCACCCGGCAGTTCGGCAAAGGCCGCGTCGTCGCCTTCGGTGGTGGCAGCGCCATTCAGAATCAGGCGCTCAACTCCAAAGTCATCCATCACGCCAAACAACCCACCGTCAGCAGCAACACCCGCCTCGCCATGAACCTCGCTCTCTGGCTCGCCGGTGGCGACGAAGCCGTGGCAAGCAATTGAGATGGATCGACGCCAACGGCTGCGAGAATGAATCAAAGAAGACTATTGCTCCATTTTGTCAGCTAGCTGCACCCGATCTCGCCTCTGCCGTTTCCGACCCTGCTTCGATGACTGATCTCATCCCCATCGTCGGCATTTTGGTCGTATGCACACTCTTGTACCTTTCGTATCTTGTTTCGATCAGACAGGCGAACAAAAACTGGCAGGCGGTGCAAGCCACTTATGAAATCGTCGGATCCAAGGTGCCACGAGGCGACATCATTCACGGCGTGTATTACCTTCGGATTAGCTATACCTTTGACAGTCGCGCATTCTCCAAACTGATTACGCTTCACTACAACCGGCACACACTTGAGCATCACACATTCGATCCTGAAGGTCTTCATAATTCAAGAAACTCACTCTGGATTCTGGTGAATCCGAAGAACCCCAAACTGATCCTGTATGAACGTGCGCCTTGGTGGAACCATTTGCTAGCCGTGGCGGTTATCATCTTCCTATGGTCTGTCATCGGATACTCGCTCCTTCGTCAGAGGTAGTCTTGGAGTGGACATCTTGGACTAAACCCGGAAAAACTTCATCCAGAGAACGCGCTGACTTTGATGCGTTGAAAGCCACGGTCTGACAAAAACCAGGTCCTGGATCAAAAGCACGGCCCCAGCTCCCGTATTCCACGGACCATGATCCGCCGACTCCTCCCGCTGCTTGCTCTTCTCGCTGTCCAACCGCTCCACGCCGATTTCCAAGCCGGAGCCGCGGTGATCGACATCACGCCGCCGAAGCTGCCGGTGCTGGTGAATGGCGGGATGCTGAGTCGCTATGTGGACAAGATCACCACGCGGGTGAACGCCCGGGCCATTGTGGCGACGGATGGTAAGGAGTCGGTGGCGATCGTGGTGGTGGATAGTTGCATGATGGGACGTGAGCTGCTCGATGAGGCGAAGAAGACCGCGGCGGCGAAAACAGGCATCGCCGCCGATCACATGCTCATCTCCGCCACGCATGCGCATTCCGCGCCGGCCTCGATGGGTTGTCTCGGCACGGAGGCGGACCCGGCTTATGTGCCCTTTTTGAAGGAAAAACTCGTCGAGGCCATCGCGGCGGCTCAAAAGGCGCTCAAACCAGCCCGCATCGGTTTTGCGAAGGAGGACGCGGCGGATTTCACCGCGCTGCGTCAGTGGATCAAACGGCCCGATCGCGTGACGGAGGACCCGTTTGGCAACATGACGGTGCGTGCCAACATGCACGCAGGTCGTGTGTGGGAGGATGTCACCGGCGAATCCGGCCCCGAGGACCCGGATCTCTCGCTCATCTCCATTCAAAGCGCCGATGGCAAGCCGCTGGCCGTGCTGGCGAACTTCTCCATGCACTACTTTGGCGACAAGGACATCAGCGCCGACTACTTCGGCCTCTTCGCCGAAGGCCTGAAGCAGCGCATCGACCCGCAGGGCGGCATGGTCGGCATCATGTCCCACGGCTGCAGCGGCGACATCTACCGTGTCGATTACAAAGTGCCGGAGAAAGACCGCCCGAAGCCCACCATCGACGAGTACACGCAAGGCCTGCTCGACATCGCGATGAAGGCCTACAAGCAAATCGAGTATCGCAGCGATGTCGATGTGGCCATGGCCGAGCGGCGCATGACGCTGAAATACCGCGTGCCGGACAAACAGCGCCTCGAATGGGCCCAGCGCATCGTCGCCGAGATGGGCGATCGTTTGGCGAAGACCCCGACGGAGGTCTATGCCCGCGAGCAGATCCTCCTCCACGAGCGCCAGCAGACGGAGATCGTCGTGCAGGCGCTGCGCATCGGCCCCATCGGCATCGCCACCACGCCGAACGAGACCTATGCGATCACCGGCCTCAAGATCAAAGCCGCGAGCCCATTGCCGCACACCCTGGTCATCGAGCTCGCGAATGGTGGCGATGGCTATATCCCGCCGCCGGAGATGCACGCCTGGGGCGGTTACAACACCTGGGCCGCACGTTCCGCCGGACTCGAAGTCATGGCCGAGCCGAAGATCACGCAGGCGGCCATCGGTTTGCTCGAAACCGTCAGCAAAGCCCCGCGCAAGCCCTGGCACCTCAGCGCCGGACCGGCCACGAAGAGCCTCGCCGATCTCGGCCCGCTGGCTTACTGGCGCTTGAACGAGTTCACCGGTCCCGTGGCGGTCGATGCCACCTCGCATGAGCATCACGCCACCTACGAAGGCGGTGTCGCCTACTACCTCGATGGCCCGCACGCCTCGAAATTCTGCGGCGGCGAGGTCAACCGCGCCCCGCACTTCGTCGGCGGTCGCCTCGCCACCGAGTTCGCCCAGCTCGGCGAGGACTACACGCTCTCGATGTGGATCTGGAACGGCATGCCGAATGACGGTCGCGATTTCTGCGGCTGGTTTTACTCCCGCGATCACAACCACGGCACCAGCGCCTTCGGCGAGCACCTCGGCATCGGCGGCAAAAGCGGCCACACCGGCAAGCTCGTCCTCCAAGTCGGCCAAAACCAATTCGCCGGCCAAACCGAGCTGCCCCGCTGGATCTGGCAGCACATCGCCCTCGTGCGAAAAGGCGGCAAGGTGCGCATCTATCTCAACGGCACCCTCGATCTCGAAGCCGAAGCCCCCGCCGTGAAAATCCCCGCCCTCTTCCTCGGCGGTCGCAGCGACAACACCGACAACTGGGAAGGCCGCCTCGACGAAATCGCCGTGTTTGGCAAGGCACTGAGCAGCGAGGAGCTTGTGAAGCTCAGCCTGCGGTAAATTCATGGCCAAAAAGATCATCCGAGTTGTGAGCTTCCTGCTTCAAGCCGCGGGCTTGTTGTTCATGCTCGATGCGTTCGTGCCGCGCTCCATCCCTGCGAGCTGGGCAAAGCATGCTCTTGAGTTCTTTTCGGGTGCTTTGTGCTGGGTTCTTGGTCTCGCACTTCGCCGATGTTGCCGTCAGAAAGGGTAAAATGATTTGGGGGTAGAATGATGGGATTCATCATTTTACCCGACATCATTCTACCTTCGATGGTTGGTGAATGACGCACTTGAACGCCTCACCCGCGCCGTCTGCTTCACCATACCCAGACCACTGCGCCATCGTTTGATAGCTCAGCTCCTCAAAGCCGAGTTCATGACACCAGGCTCGGTAATCCGTGAAATTGATGTCCGCCGTCAAATCCATGCGGCCGGGGCTTTGCAGCAAATCCGGCCAGTAAAGCCGCTGATGCATCAAATAGCCTCTCAACGAGCCTCCTGGCCGACGGTGATACAAAGCCGGAAACGCGCCGCCGTAGTCGATGGTGAGCATCTGGCCGCGTTTCCAGTG
>JAEUHK010000003.1 GCA_016795465.1 Verrucomicrobiaceae bacterium
GCCACCCCCGGCACCGGCCAGGTCATCACCGACGCCGGCATCCCCGTGAACATCCTCCCCAAACTCGCCAGCGGCCAGCGCCCCAACGTCATCGACCTCATGAAAAACAAGGACATGGCGATGGTCATCAACACCCCCTCCGGCAAAAACACCCGCGAGGACGAAGTCAAAATCCGCACCGCCACGATGCAAAACCGCATTCCGATCATGACCACGCTGCGCGGAGCTGATGCGGCCCTGAAGGCGATCAAGTCACTGCAAGGCAGCGAGGTGCAGGTGCGGGCGTTGCAGGAGTATCATAAGTAGTTTTGGCCGCTTGAAGCAATGCAATGCTGGCGTTCAGCTAGCTTTCGCCAGCTAATTTCATGGCGGCCATGCCTAGAGTGAGAACAGCAAATATTTTGTGCAGAATGACCTTGGACGTGTAATTACCACACGGGCAATGGTTCTCCCTCCCAATACGATCTTTATCTGCTATCGGCGTGATGACTCTGCCGACGTGACAGGCCGCATCTATGATCGGTTGAAGGGTGCCTTTTCCCCTGGCTCCGTCTTTCGCGATGTGGACACGATACCTTTTGGGGTCGATTTTCGGGATCATGTGGCATCCGTCCTCAATACTTGCAGGGCAGTCTTGGTAGTGATTGGTCCGGCATGGAGTTCGGTGCGATCAGCTAGCGGGGTGCGGCGTGTAGATCAGCAAAAGGATCATGTCCGCATTGAGATCGAGCACGCACTCGCCATAAAAGGCATCCGTGTGGTGCCCGTGCTCGTGGGTGGTGCGAAGATGCCTGAGCCAGAAGAGCTTCCTGAGTCTTTGTCTCAGCTAGCCTTCCTGAATGCCGCCCAAGTGCGGCGAGACCCTGACTTCCACCCGGATGTGGACAGGCTGCTCAGACATCTCATGGGGTATCTGAAAACAGAGTTTCACCTTCCACCCGAGCAAATGCTCTCTGCTGCTGCACCAGTGGATCGACACAGCGCCATAGAGGTAAGCGCTACCCATCCAACGGACGAACATGAGGAGCTGGCGCGAAATCTTAGAGCCAGCTTTTCGCAATGGGCACAAGAATGGCGAATGAGGGGGCAGCAATGGTGTTTGGCCCTGGGGCAAAGATGCGTGAGCGGGGGCGGTTACATGCTGCGTTCGGTCACAGGTCTATTGGCGTGGCTGCTCGCGGCGGCAAAGGTAGTCTGCTCAAAACTATTCGACTGCCTTGCATGGTTCCGATTCGGAAAGTCCAGGTGGCGTTGGTTAAAAGTTGCAGCGGTGGTCTTGGTCATTGCTGCGGCACCAGCGTGGGTAGGGCTGTATTTCATCCAAAGAGAGGCTGGGAGATTCGATCTTGAAGAGTTGCAAAAGATGGAAATGTCCACGGTGGTCTACGACCGAAAGGGGAGTGAACTGAGCCGCATCTGTATTGTCGACCGAGACCCCGTCTCCCTCTCACAAGTGCCTCACTACCTAGTTGATGCGATGGTAGCCAGTCTTGACCCGAGGTTCTATCAACATAGCGGCATTGACTACTCCCAGTTGGCCAACGCCCTGGACGGCAAATCTCAAACGATTACGCACCGACTGGCCTGTGATGCCTTCGGGTCGTCACTGTCCAAGGACGATGCGTCCATCGTGTCTGCCTTCATCGCGCGGAGAATAGAGGGCAGGTATACGAAAACAGAGATTCTCGAACTGTATCTGAACCGCGTTCACTTTGGCGCGAGCTACTACGGGGTGCAAAGCGCCGCACAGGGCTTGTTTGGCAAGTCTGTTGAAAATCTCTCACTGGAGGAATCAGCTTCGCTGGTCGGTTTGCTCCATACTCAGGAAGGACTCGATGAGAATTCTCAGTTCAGCAGCGAGGTGGCGGAGCTTCGCAAAGATCCTTCCAATCACCCTCAACCATGGTTGCGTGAACGAAACATCGTGTTCAGCCGAATGGTCGAGGAAGGCTATATTTCAGAACTAGAGAGAACCGAATGGGAAAAGAAACCAATGATCACAGCTGCGCCAAAGCATGCGCAATTGGGCTACATTAAAGATGCGATTCGCCAGGAATTGGAAATAATTGTGGGCGAGGAACGAGCTGCCGTGGGTGGATTTAAGGTGTTCACGCTGGTAGATCCGGAGCTACAGGTGGCGGCTGAGAAGAGTGTGCGTCAACGGCTTACCGAAATCGAGCAAAGCCCCGGTTACGACCACCAAACCTACGATCAGTATCGAGCCTTGACGGCCGATTATCACGAAAAAATCCAGAACGGCACTATTAGCCCAGACACACCCATGTCTTCCCCCAGATACATTCAAGCCGCCACCATGGTCATCGAAAATAAGAGCGGAGGCGTGCTCGCACTGGTCGGAGGCTTCGACTACAAGAGAGATGCTGAAAGAGCCGCAGCAGAGAAGGCCGACAGCTTCCGTGAAGAACCTTTTGAGACTTCAGATCGCGTCTTGAAGATCGCGCGGCCTGCGGGAACTGCTTTCGTGCCCTTCGTCTATGCCGCAGCCTTTGCCAAATCCGGGTTTTCTCCGATCAGCATGCTGGATGATTCTCCCATTGCTGCGCCTGGTGGCGGAATTCTCGGGGAGTGGGGGGCAGAGGTTACCGAACGCACATACTCTCTGAAGCCCGTGAGCGCACGAACTGCACTCACCTACTCCTACAACAACTGTGCGCTTCGCATGGGAGAACTCGTTGGCTTGCCATCCGTGCAGGTCTTTGCGCAAAAAGCAGGAATCAAATCTCCAATTTCAGATAACCAGAGTTCAATGCTCGGTGAAAGCTCAATGACACTGAGCGAAATTTGCAATGCTTTCACGACCTTTCCCAACCAAGGACGGAGGTCAGATAGGCCACGCCTCATCATGAAGATTACCGACAGGGAAGACCGCTTGGTCTATGAAGTTGAAGACAAAAGTGAAACTGCGGTCGATCCCATAGCTTGTTATCAGACGCATTCATGCTTGGTGGATGCGCTTGAGCGAGGCACTGGGAGTGCCGCCACTTCTGAGTTTGGATTGGGCAAGATCAGCGCGGCAGGCAAGACCGGCACCACCGAAAAGTTCACTGATCTCTGGTTTCTGGGTTACACCTCTCAGCTAACAGCTGGAGTATGGGTTGGCTTTGACGAGCCAGAACCTGTTCACGATCCCGCATTTTCCAATCGCTTTGCCCTTCCTATCTGGACGGATGTGATGAACGCCGCAGAGAAACAGTATCCCTCTCAAGAAATCAAGCCGCCCGTTGGCCTCGAAAAGATAGAAGTTTGCCGCGTTAGTGGTTTGCAAGCTACTGAAAAATGTGTCGAGACTGTCAGAGATGGCAATGGGCAACAGAAGATCGTTCGTGCCGCCTTCTTTGAGCATCTGCGGCCAGGGACGTTGCTTGAAAAATGCCCTGCTGACCATGGCAAGAAGTGAAAGGAACCATGTGAATACTGTTGCAAGATTCCGACCATTCAGTCTTTCGCCACCTTCCGCCTCGCCGATTCGCTGCCACGTGAACTCCTCAATGACTGTATTCGCGCTCGTCCTCCGCTGAAGCTTCGGAGACCAAGCCCGCGAGGCCTTCCTCGCCGCGAATCCGCCGCCTTGGGACGACATCACCGAAGCCTGCTGCCACGGCCAATTCTCCGACAGGCTCGACGAACACCTCGACGCCGCGCACGGCTCCTGCGCCTTGCGTGATCCACGCCTCGCCCCAATCGTCGCCGACCGCCTGCATCACTTCGACGGCCAGCGCGACGACCTCTGGAGCGACGTCACCATGCCCAATCACGTCCATGCGCTCTTCACCCTCCGCGACGGCGAATCCCTCCCCGACACGCTGCAAGGCTGGAAAGGCGTTTCGAGCCGTCTCATCCCCCAAACCGGCCTCAGCGCCCTGAATCCCTTCTGGCAGCCCCGATGACTTCGACCGCCTCATCCGCCGTCCCGAGCCCTTCAGTAGCGTGACAGCCTACCTTCGCGACAATCCGGCCAAAGCACGGCAGGGTAAGCAACGAGAGGAGGTCTCACGCAAAGGCGCAAAGACGCAAAGGTTTGGTTTTGGGTCTTTTTTGCGCCTTTGCGCCTTTGCGTGAGATCAAAATCAGGTGCCGCGTGGTAGAAAGTGTGCTCCACACCAACGGCGTTCCTGCCGAGCGGAGGTAACGGCAGTTACAAGTTCCGCAGCCTTGGAATGGGACTACCCGTTCGGCGAAAGGTCACTTGGGCTACCCGGTGGCCTTTCGTTTTTTCGGGGAAGCAATGACCGTCGCTCACGCCAGCGCCTCTCGGCAATACTGCACGCACTTCGCCACTTCCTTCACGGCGTCGGAGCCTTCGGGGATCTTGTATTCGAGCTCGATCTCGGCGGGGAAGGTCCACTTCTCCTTTTTCATGAGCTGCAGCACTTCCTTGATCGGCGTCTGACCCTGGCCCCACGGGACGTTGCCGCCGTCGGCGGTGCGGTCCTTCAGGTGCAGGTTCGTGATGCGCGCGTGATACTTCTCCAGCACGGGGATCGGTGATTTGCCCTTCGTGCCGGCGACGTAGTGGCCGATGTCGAGGTTGAAGCCGATGTACTGGCCGAGATCCAGGATGGAATCGAACTGGTCCATCTCCGGCAGGTTGTTCGTGTGGTTGTGGAAGCCGACCCAGATCTGGTGCTTGTCGGCAAACGGTGCCACACGGGCAGCGAGGATGGCATTGCGCTCGGTGGTCACGGCCGTGCAGCCGAGCGCCTTCGCCACGAGGAAGTTGAATTCGATCTCCTCATTCGATTGCCCGAAGCCCATCTTGTGGATGTGAATGTTCACGCCTGCGTCGTTAAACATCTTCCGCATCTCCACGCACTTGGCAATTTGCTGTTCCCGCTCTGCATCGGTGATCTTGCCACCCTTGATGCCTGCGAAAAGCTGCGTCGGCCCGCCCATGAGCTCCGTTTCGCTGATGCCGCAATCCACCAGCGCCTTCAGCGTCTCCTCCGCCGTCTTCGCCATGCTGCGATAGCTATACGTGATGCATCCGACACGCACCCCACCGAAGACCGAGTTCGGCTTCTCCGCTGCTGAGGCGAAGCGTGGCAAAGAAAGGCCGGTGGCGGTGGAGAGAGCGGTGCCGAGGAAGCTGCGACGGGAGAGCGAGTGAGTGGTCATGCGCAGGTGGAACGCACCACCAAGGCTTCTTTTGCTGAAATCGCTGAGAATCATGAGTGTCGAGGTGGCATGCATTTTGAAGTTGAAACGCGAAGACCTCCCAACACGATTTGCCGACCTATTCACCACCATGGCCACCTACGTTTACGAAACCATTCCCGCGAATCCGGAAGAGCAGCCGCGCCGTTTCGAGGTGCAGCAAAAGATGAGTGATCCGGCATTGAAGACCGATCCGCAGACCGGTGAGCCCGTCCGCCGCATCATCACCGGCGGCAGCGGCCTCGTCACCCATGGCGCGAGCATTCTTTCGATGAAAACACGGGGAAGATAGGCTGGCGTGGGTTTGGCCGCAAAGCGCAGTTGAGCACGACGCGTCCTCACGCTACCGGACGGGCGCATGACTCTCACGCTTCCCAAGTGGTTCGATCTTCACACGCATTTCCGCCAAGGCCCGGCGATGGCTTCGTATGTCAAAGCGCACCTCGACATGGGTTGCGCAGGCACTTTGGCGATGCCGAACACGCAGCCACCAGTGTCACGCGTGAGTGGTCCAGCGCAAAGCGATGGCTGGAGCATCGAAAGCTACTCGGCGGAGCTGCGAGCGGCAGGAGCGGACGCATTCGAGCAGCTCATCGTGCCGCTTTACCTGACGCGACAGACCACGGCGGCGATGATCCGTGAAGGCGCGGCCTCCGGACGGCTGAGGGCCTGCAAATACTACCCCCCGCATGGCACCACGAATGCCGAACACGGACTGCCGATGGATGATTTGATCGGCGGCGAGGTGCTCCGAGCGATGGAGGAATGCGGTGTCATCCTTTGCATTCACGGTGAGCAGCATGCGCTGAGCGGTCCTGACTA
>JAEUHK010000060.1 GCA_016795465.1 Verrucomicrobiaceae bacterium
CCTTCCACGCTGCCGAAGTTCCCCTGCGGATCGATCAAGGTCTCCCGCATGGCCCATTCCTGCCCCATGTGCACGAGCGTCGGGTAAATGACCGCCTCGCCGTGCGGATGGTAGTTACCCGAGGTGTCACCCGCGATCTTCGCGCACTTCACATGCTTCTTCGGCGGATAGAGCGACAGCTCATGCATCGCGTAAAGAATGCGCCGTTGAGAAGGTTTGAGACCGTCTCGGACATCCGGCAGAGCACGGGAAATAATGACGGACATCGAGTAGTCGAGGAAGCTGTTTTTTACTTCGTCGGCGACCGAGATCGGGCGTGTGTTGGAGTCTTGCATCAGTGGAATCGGAAAAGGGTTACGTCAGGCGGTGGCTTGATCACGATCACACGTCGAGGTTGCGGACATTCAGCGCGTTCTCCTCGATGAAGTGCTTTCGAGGCTCGACTACATCGCCCATGAGGATGGTGAAGATGCGTTCGGCTTCGTGGGCGTTGGATTCGTCGAGCTTGATCTGGAGGAGCGTGCGCTTCGTCGGATCCATGGTGGTCTCGAAGAGCTGCTTGGCGTTCATTTCGCCGAGACCTTTGAAGCGCTTGATCTCCATGCCGCGTTTGCCGATCTCCATGACTTTGTCGAGGATGCCGGGGATGCTGAAGACGGGATGGATCTTCGCGTTGTCGCCATCGCCTTCGATGACTTCGAAGAGCGGCTTGTCCTGGCTGCTGAAGTGATCGACGTGCAGGCCGAGTTCATCGAGTTGCTTGAAGCGGGCTTTCATGCCGTGGGCTTCGTGCACTTCGATCAAACGGGCGCGGCGAGTTTGTTTCGGCGCGGTGCCATTAGCTCCTTCGACCTCCGGTTTGCCAAACAGATGCAAATCGGCGTTTTCGCGGGCGAAATTGGCCAGCGTGTCGCGGTCGAGGAGGTATTTGACGTGCACTTCGTTGCCCTCGCGGATGATGACGAGGTAGTGAGGCAGTTCGCCGGTCTCCGTGTTGCGATGCTGGAGATAAGTTTCGAAATCCGCGCCGTGGCGGCGGATGATGTCAGCAAACTTCGCCATCGGCACGAGTTGCTGAAGAATTTGCTTCAGCTTGTCGGAATCGACCTTCGTGTTGTCAGACACATTGCGCAGCGTGATCTCACCGGAGCCGAGTTCGAGGAGGATGGCGTCCATTTCCTCGTCGTTCTGCACATACTCCTCGCGCTTTTTGCGCGTCACCTGATACAGCGGCGGCTGGGCCACATAAATGTGGCCGCGCTTCACGAGTTCCGGCATCTGACGGAAAAAGAAGGTCAGCAGCAGCGTGCGGATGTGGCTGCCGTCCACATCAGCATCGGTCATGATGATGATTTTGTGGTAGCGGAGCTTGTCGATGTTGAAACTGCCCTCCACCTCGCTGTCGCCACCGATCCCGGTGCCGATGGCGGTGATCATCGTTTGGATTTCCTTGTTCGCGAGCACCTTCTCCAGGCGTGCCTTCTCGGTGTTGATGAGTTTTCCACGCAGAGGCAAAATCGCCTGATTGTGACGGTTGCGGCCCATTTTGGCGGAGCCACCGGCGGAGTCACCCTCGACAATGAAGAGCTCGGTCTTCGCTGCATCACGCTCGGAGCAGTCAGCGAGCTTGCCGGGCAGACCACCGCTGCTCATTGCGTCCTTGCGGATGGCCTCGCGGGCACGACGGGCGGCCTCGCGGGACTTCGCGGCGATGATGATGTTCTTGATGATCTCCAGCGCCATGTCCGGATTTTCGTCAAAGTAACGCGTGAGGCCCTCATACACGATGGAGTTCACCACGCCTTCGACCTCGCCGTTCACGAGCTTCACCTTCGTCTGCGAATTGAAGCGCGGATGCGGATGTTTGACGCTCAAGACGCAAATCATGCCCTCGCGGCAGTCATCCCCCTCGATCTCCGGCATCTTCTCTTTGAAGGACTTCGGATTGGAAGCGATGTACTGCTTCACCGCCTTCGTGAGCGCCGTTTTGAGACCCGAATAGTGCGTGCCGAAGTCCGGATTCGGAATCGCATTCGCAAAGCACAGCGTCTGCTCGCTCAGGCCCTTGTTGTATTGAATAACGCAATCAACGAGGATGAACTTCTTCTTGTCCTCCAGCATCACCTCGCGACGTCCAGCGATCACAATCGGCTCGGGATGCACCTTGTCCTTGCCTTCGCCGAGTTCGTTCACGAACTGCTTCACACCATCGACATAAAGCAGCGTCTCCGAGCGTGGTTCCTCACCGCGCTCGTCTGTGAGGTGAATCGTGATGCCCGGATTCAGGAACGCCAGCTCGCGGAGGCGCGTGCGCAGGCGCTCAAACACAAACGTTGTTGTGATCGTGAAGATCGTCGCGTCCGGGAAGAAGCTGATCTTCGTGCCCGTGCGCTTTGGATCATCGAGATCGCCCAGCACTTTCAGCGGCTCGGTGGTGATGCCGCGCTCAAAGCCGATCGCGTGGATCTTGCCATCGCGATAGACCTCGCATTTGAACCAATCCGAGAGCGCATTCACGCACTTCGCACCGACGCCGTGCAGACCGCCGGAGAACTCATACGCGCCATCGCCGAACTTGCCGCCCGCATGCAGATTCGTGAGCACCAGCTCGACCGTCGGCATGCCTTTCGCGTGCATTTCGACTGGAATGCCGCGACCATCGTCCTCGATGCTGATGGAGCCGTCGCTGTGGATGTTGATCCAGACGTTTTTGCAATTCCCCGCGAGATGCTCGTCGATCGAGTTGTCCACCACTTCGAACACGCAGTGATGCAGGCCCCGTTCATCCGTTTCGCCGATGTACATGCCGGGGCGCATGCGCACCGCCTTGAGGCCTTCCAAGTGCTGGATTTGTTCGGCACCGTAAGCCTGGTCAGCAGCTACGGCGGTGGAGTTTGATCCCGTGGAATCAATGATGTCGTCTGGCATAAAAAAGTCTGAGAAACCCTCACCGAAATCCGTCCAAGAATTCCCTTCGGAAAATGTGCCCGGTGAAGGCGATTTCAGACTAGCAAGATGCCCCCTGCGGCAAAGGCTTTTTTGGATGAAAATCACATGTGTCCGGGGCTGTTTTGATGCAGGTGAAATCTTGCCGCGCAGCATTTCCTCGCCATTGGATCCGGCCCAGTCTCCCGCATGAGTGAATCCCCACCGGCAGTCAGTGTCCGCCATCTCACCAAAGTCTTCAAAGGCACCTTGGTGAAGGGGGCGTTCATGGCGGTGAAAGACGTGAGCTTTGAGGTTCAGGCGGGTGAGGTTTATGGCCTCATCGGGCCGAACGGGAGCGGCAAATCGACCACGATGAAGGTCATCCTCGGCCTGCTGGCCCCCACCCAGGGGGAATCGAGCATCTTTGGCAAATCGAGCACCGATGTGACGAGCCGCCGTGACGTGGGTTTCCTCCCTGAGAATCCCTATTTCTACAAGCATCTCACTGGTCTGGAGACCCTGCTTTTCTACGGACGATTGTGCGGCCTGGGTGGCACTAATCTCAAGGATCGTGCGCAGGACATGCTGAAGCTCACAGGCCTCGAATCGGCCGCAGATCGCCGCGTGGGCGGCTTTTCCAAAGGCATGCTGCAACGCCTCGGCCTGGCACAGGCTTTGATTCACGATCCGCGCCTGCTCGTGCTCGATGAACCGACCGCTGGTGTTGACCCGGCCGGCTCGCGGAAAATCCGCGACCTCATCCTGGAAATGAAGCAGCGCGGCCTCACGGTGCTCGTGACGTCCCACTTGCTGGAGCAGATGCAGGAAGTCTGCGACCGCGTTGGCATCATGGCGCATGGCAAAATGGTCCGTGAGGGCCGCCTTGATGAGCTTACCGCGGTGGAGAGCCAAACAGAGATCACTTTGGAGAATGCGAGTCCTGCGCTCCTCGCTCAAATCGAGCAACTCGTGAAGGCCAGCGGTGGCGGCGTGAAGCTCGTCAGCAGTGGCAAGCCGCGCACGACCCTCGAAAGGCTCTTCCTTGAGGCCACGGAGGACAAATCATGAACGCTGTCGTCATCCAGTCCTCCGGTCTCGGATTGAAAATCGCGCGCGTGCTGACGCTGGCGCTCGCCACAGTCACGCAGCTCATCCGCATGAAGATCCTCTTCTTCCTGCTGCTCTTCTGTGTGCTGGTAGTAGGCGCGGGTTTTGCCTTTTCGGTGATCAATCCCGAGCAGCAGCTCGGCCTCATCAAGACGGTGTCGCTTGGCACCCTGCAGATTTTCAGCCTCGTCATCGGCATCGTATCCACCGCGCTGCTGCTGCCGAAGGACATGGAAGACCGCACACTTTATACGATCCTGTCCAAGCCAGTGCCACGCTTCGAATACCTCGCCGGAAAGCTGGTGGGAGTGCTGCTGCTCATTGGCGGTGGCTTGTTGATCATGGATCTCGTGCTCAGCGCGGTGATTTACACCCGGCAGGGCATGGTGATGCAGGACATGATGCGGGCGCTGGAGTATGACGGCCAGGCCACGCCGGAGACCATCGAGCGTCTCAAGGGCATGGTTGCCCGGCAGGGGCTCACCTGGGAGATGCATTGGGCGGTGTTGGCTATCTTTTTGAAGGCCGCGGTGGTCACCACGATGGCACTGGTGCTGGCCTGCATCGCTAGTTCGACGCTTTTCACCATCGTCGTGGCCTTCTGCGCGGTGATCATCGGTCATGGCGAGCACCTGCTGCGTGAGTTTTTTCTGCATCCTTACCTCAGCGGCCAGACGGAACGTCTCGCGGCACTGGCTCTGGCGGTCGTTTTTCCGGATCTGGCGCAGTTTGACGTCGTGGATGGCGTGGTCGCCGGCGAGTCGGTCCCGTGGGCCGCCGTCCTCGATATGGTCGGCATCGCCGCCATGTATGTGTGCGGCTACATGACCATCGCCCACCTTCTTTTTGTGGAGAAGGAGCTATGAGGCGAAAACTCCAGGCTCTAGGCGTCCTGCTGATTCTCGGTGTGGCAAAACTGCCGCTGGAGCAGCGGGTGACGCGTGATTTGCGTGCCGCAAGGCTCATTGATGAACCAGTGCCCGTCAGTGCGGTGGAGAGCATGGGCCAGAGCGGCCTGGCGGCCATTCTCGGCGGCGTGCGCGGGCTGGTGGCCAGCATGCTGCAGCTCCGCGCCTACACTGAGTTCAAACGGGTGAACTGGGGCCAGGTGGATAGTCTTTATCACATCGTCACGCGGCTGCAGCCGCGCAATGCCACCTACTGGGATGAGGCCGCATGGCACATGGCCTACAACGCCGCCGGTTTTTACCTTTTCAATCGCGACGGGAGCGAGGATCGTAACAACGAGATCCGAGGCCAGCTTTACCACGAGCACGTGCAACGCGGCATCAATATCCTGCTCGAAGGCCTAAAGTTCTCTCCGAACGATTCGCGCCTGTGGGAACGCCTGGCTGACATCTACTTCCGCCGCAGCTACGACATGGCAAAAGCTGGCGACGCCTACATGGAAGCTCGCAAGAACGGTGCTCCGCTCATCACACTGCATCTCGCTGCCTTTGCCTATGCCCAGGCGCCTCAGAACCCCGCCGCCTACCGAAAGGCCTACGACATCCTGAAAAAGGAGTATGATCGCGGCATGAATACTCCTGGCGTGATCGAGCACCTGAAGAACGTCGAAAACTGGCTCGGCATACCGGTGGAAAAGCGCATCCAAGATGCCATGCCCGAACCCAAAGTGCCACAGAAGGTGCCCGGACCCCGGCGCGGATAGAATTTTTCAAGAAGGCCAATTTCCGTTTGCGAAGTTGGAGGTCGCATCTACCATCGCGGCCCACCAAACGGTATGGAGCGGTAGTTCAGTTGGTTAGAACGCCAGCCTGTCACGTTGGAGGTCGCGGGTTCGAGCCCCGTCCGCTCCGCCACTTGGTGTTCCAAAAAGAAAAAGCCGCCTCAAAGGCGGCTTTTTTGTGTCGGTGAAGTTCAATTGAAGACCCGGCTGTAGAGGATGCGCTCTTCGGGAAACATCCTGACCTGTGGATTGATCTTCTTGACCACGCCAAGAGCCTCGCTGCGGAAACCATTGGCGGCCGCAATGGCGGCAAACACCGCCTGCTGCCCCTCGGTCAGCAAATTGAGATCCATGTACTGGATGTAATTCACAGACTGCTGCTTGTCTGCGAGCCGATAATAGGCCAGCGCCACCATGAGCTTCCGATGATTGTCCTTCGGCTGGTTCTGCAGGAGCTTTTGCGCTTTGCGAAGGCTGGTCTCCATGTCGTTGCCGAGGAGAATGCTGATATAGAGAGCCTTGTCGAGGAACTCACTATCCTCGGGGAAGCGGATCACGGCCTCCTGTGCGGCATTGAAATAGGATTCGGAGTTTCCGTTGTTCAGGCTGGCGGAGAGCAGGCCGATGAGGGCGTCCCGCTCGATGCGCGGAGACATCGCGTTCGCATTGCGGCGGGCGGTGCGGATGGTAAGGCGGTATGCGTCCTCGGCGATGTCGAAGTGACCGCGGGCATCAGCATACTCAGCGATACGCTGCAAGGCAGGGAGCCTGCCTTCACTCTCGGCATAGCCCTTGGCGACGATCAACCGGCCCCTGAGCTCCTCCGGGGCCATGTTGGAGACAAAGGCCAGATGTGCGCGAAACATGGCATGGGTGGTCTTGTCGAGGATCTTCTTCACCTCCTCGTCCTTTTCGACGAGTCGCTCGATCTGCTCGAAGCGTTTCAGCACCGTGAGAGCGGTGAGGTAGTTTTCGAGCAGGCCTTGGTGCCGTTTGGCATCGTCCTCGGACACGATCGTGACGATTTCCAGCCACTGCTGCTCCTGTTTGAGCCAGGCGATGAATGGCACGAGCTTCTCGCGCTTCTTGTCTTTGAAGAGCGTGATCGCCGAGTCGATGATCGACTTTTTGCGGTCCGGATAAAGTGCGGTCTCGCGCCGCAGGGAGGCCACAAGGTGGCTTTCATTACCCATCGGGTGCGTCCTGAGGCGTTTGACAAGCGGGATTGAAACCTCCGATGGCAGGCTCTCGATTCCGTTGAGAAACTCGAGCGCCTTCAGGCCCGGCTCGTCATCGCCTTGGGCGATCATCCAGGCGGTGTTGATGCCGTCGTTGAACTGGGAAGGAATGCCGGACTCCACCTGCACGCGGGCCAGCCGCAGTTGCGACTCGCGATCTTCGGGATTCTTGTCCGCCAGACCGCGCATGATGTTCAGGAGCGCGGTGTTTTGCTGCTTTTTGCCGTAGATTTCCTCGGCCAGTTTGGCCAGCGCGGCGCTGGTAGGTTCTTGCCGGAGCAGTGTGTCCAGCTCCTTTTCCGCCTCCTTGTCCCGGTTGAGATTTTTGAGCGCCTTCACTCGGCGCATCTTGTCTTCCAAGGTCTCGGCGCCCTTCTCGCGGAGCTTGTCGAGGAAATAGATCGATTGCTCGCGCTTCATCAGGGTGAAGAACTCGCTGTTCAACCGGATCGCTTCGACATTGTGTGGAGCCTTGCTGTAGGCCTCCTGAGCTTTGAAGACCGCGTTGGCGATCTGGCCGTTCTCCATCATGTCACGCGCCTCCCGCACCATGCCCTCCGCCCGGGAGCTCTGCCAGGAATCTTGAATTGGCTTCGCATACAGAATGGCCGCGATGAGCAGCGAGACGCACACGCTGGTGATCAGCGCCATCGCCACATACCGGGCCAGCGGACTCTGCCGGTCTTTTTCGGCCACCGAAGCCGGCACGAGCCAGCGCCAGGCCTTGACCAGCGGACGGATCAGCGCCGGCTGGTTGTCCGGCGTGTGCTGCCGCGTGGGGTCGATGGTCTGGTTGGTCAGCATGGGGGCTTGGCGGGGGCGCGATGATATGACGTCGCCCGGATGGCGTCACGTTGAAAATTTGCCATGTGGCCCCTCAAATAACACGCGGGAGCACTTCGACCACATCGGCTAGGACGCGGCCGGAGCCGTGCCGCAGCTCGTTGCAGCGACCAAAAAGCATCTGGCCGCTCGTGGCACCGAGCAAGTCAGCGAGTCGCTGGTCCACCGAAACGCGGAAATAGCCCCGCGGATGGCTGGAATGCGGCACGGAATACTGCTCGAGAATCGCCCCAAACGGCACGCGACCGTCCAAAACGAGCTTTTGAGCCTCCTCGGGCAAAAGATCGAGGTGAATACCGATCGCACCAAACTCCACCGGCTTTCCATCGCTGCGGCGGTGCAGCACGCTGGCACGCACGAGGTAGTTCCCGATGCGGGCACGGGCGGCCACATCGAGGTCGATCTCGCTCGCGTGATATTCACGAAGTCGCGGTGTCATGTCCTTCTCATGCACCAGGAGGCTCCGCTCCTGCTCGGCTAGCTCCGATGGCTCCACAAAGGTCACCCGCGGACGCGTGCTGCCGATGCCGTAAAAGAAAATCAATGGTGCAAGGATGTCCTCATCCTGCCGGACGACTGCGCTTTCAGGTGTAGCGGGCATACTGGCGGTGTTGAGGCAGGAAGAAGTCGTGAAGGAGGCGGTCCACTTGAAGCAGGCCGGCACGCGTCAGGGAGATGCCCGCCTCGTCGAGCGTGGCAAAACCCTCCTGGGCAAGATAATCAAGCTGCGGCCCGAAGTGCTTTCGCGGGTCCTCGCCATACTTTTGAATGTAAGGAGCCCACTCGGAGCGCCCGAGCTTCAGCTTCAGGATGAACTCGCGCACAAAGCGGTCCTCGTGCGTGGTCTGGTAGGCGCGGAAAATGGGCAGCTTCCCGGAATCGACCGCCTGCATGTAGGGGCCCACGTCGGCCTGATTTTGATAATGCACACCGCCGAGGTGGCCGAAAGAGGCCACGCCGCAGCTCAGCAGGTCCGCGCCATCCCAGAGCGAGTCGCGATAGACGAATTTGATGCGCTTCGGGTCCTTCACCACGGTGTAGGCGCTTGTCACGGTGTAGCCCGCCTTTTGGAACTCATCGAAGGCGTAGCTCACCCAGTCGCGCTTCGTCTGCCAGTCGGCCACCGGGGCCGTCACTTTCCCCTCCGCCTTCATCTGCTGGTACATCGTCGTGTTATACGGCACTTCCATCTGGTAAATGGTCACCGCGTCCGGTTGCATCTCGATGGCCTTGGCCACGCACACCTTCCAGTTCGCCTCCGTCTCGTTCATCATTCCCGCGATCAGGTCGATGTTGATGTGCTCGAAACCGAGGCTGCGGGCGAAGTTGTAGGCCTTGCCGATCTCGCCGCTGCGATGAGCACGTCCGTTCGTTTCGAGAATGTGATCGTCAAAGTTCTCCACGCCGAGGCTCAGACGCGTCACGCCGACTTCGCGGATGCCGGTGAGCTTCGTTTCATTCAGCGTGCCCGGCTCCGCCTCAAACGCGACCTCCTCTGCCTCGTCCCACGGCACCAGCGCCTTCATGCGATCGGTCAGATCCTTCAATTGCGGCACCGAAAGGTAGCTCGGTGTGCCGCCGCCAAAGTACACAAAGTGTGCCTTCCGCCCCTTCAAGTAAGGCTGCGAGGCCAGGCGCTCCATCTCACGCATGCCAGCGTCGATGTAGGCCTTGATCTCGCCGGCGTTTTTATCGGTGTACACTTTGAAGTAGCAGAAGTGGCAGCGCTTCCGGCAGAACGGAATGTGGAAATAAACACCGAGTGGGATGTTCGCCGGGGCGGGGCGCTGAAGCACCTCCTTGACGACATGCACCTGATCCGGCTTCCAGAAGGAGAACGGCGGATAATTGGAGACGAAGTAGTTCCCGGCCTCGGTCTTCTCGACCTTCTTCTCCGTGGCGGGGCTTTCGGGCGTGGTTTGCATGGGGGTAAAATAGAAACGATGCGGTATGCGTGAATCTGAGTGGAAAAGTCGTGAGGAGGGCAGGGTGGTCAAGATTTCATCGAGATACTCGCGTCAACTGGTCGTTTAGACCACGACGCCATCATCCGTCCTTCTTCCCATGCAACCACGCCTTCTTCTGTTCCTGTGTCTGATCGCCAGCCTCCAAGCCCAAAACGCCACTCCACCGGCCAAGCCGGCTCCCAAGCCGAAAATCGCCCCCACAATCGCCAACGTGGCCTACGGCACGCATGAGCGTCAGGTGCTCGATTTCTACAAAGCAAGCTCCGACAAGCCCACGCCGCTCCTTTTCTTCATCCACGGCGGTGGATGGGTGAACGGGGACAAGGCAGGTGTGGCGGAACTGCGCGAATGCCTCGCCGCAAGCATCTCCGTCGTCTCGATCAATTACCGTTACTCCACCCAAGCGCAGCTCGCGGGTGTGATGCCGCCTGTGAAGTGGCCTCTGGAGGACGCGGCGCGAGCTTTGCAATTCGTCCGCAGCAAAGCCGCAGAGTGGAACATCGACAAACAGCGCATTGGTGCCAGCGGCGGCAGTGCTGGTGCCTGTAGCAGCCTTTACCTCGCCTTTCACGATGACATGGCGGACCCGAAAAGCGCCGATCCCGTCTCCCGCGAGTCCACACGCCTCTGGTGTGCTGCGGTCAATGGTGCGCAGACCTCGCTCGACCCAAAGCAGCTCAAAGAATGGACGCCGAACAGTCGCTACGGAGGCCACGCCTTCGGCTTCATGGACCCTAACGACAAAAAGACGCGCGACACACGCTTCGCCGAGTTTCTTGAGAAACGCGAAAGCGTCCTGAAGTGGATCAAAATGTATTCGCCCTACGAGCTCGTCAGCAAAGACGATCCGCCTGTGTATCTGCGTTACGGTGACACTCCCGCTCTCGGCCAGCCTCAAAAGGATCCCACGCACACGGTGAACTATGGCGTGAAGCTGCAAGAGCACTGCAAAGCCAATGGAACCGAGTGCGAGCTGAACTACCCCGGAGCACCGGAGGTGAAGCACAAGAGCATTGCCGAGTTCCTGATCGCGAAGCTGAAGCAGTAAGCCTCCTTCAAGGCACCAGCCGCACACGGTAGAAGTGCTTTGCCGTGCCTGCGCTGGTGTCGGTGTAGCTGCTCGTGGCTCCATTCGCCGTGATCTCGGGTGAAATATCCACCCAATCCGTGCTCAACAAGGTGGCACTACGCTGCACGCGATACTTTTTGCCCGCGACGCTGGCCCAAGTGATGACGAACTGGCCATTCGCGGGCACGGAGGCGTTGCTCACCTTAAACACGGAGGCGCTTGAGAGCGGATTCGTGCCCGCGGCATGCTCAGCTTCGTTCGTTTGGCCGTCGGCGTCGTCATCGGCCGTTGGAGCGAGCAATTTGACCGGCGTCGTGGTGCTGCTGGGATTCGGAGCGCCGGTGTCGGAGGTGCTGGAGGTGGAATTCACTCCCGCGGCACTCACGGCGGTGAGGATGGCGTAGTAGGTTTGACCGGGCGTGCCAGTGAATTGGTAGCTGGTGCCGTTCACGCTGACATTGTTCGCCACGTTGTTGCCGCCGGGTGTGGTGCCGATGCTGATGCGCCAGTTGGTGATGTTGTCATGCGGGCCTGCGTTGCTGGTCCAGGTGAAGGTGCCTTGGTTGCCGATCTGGTAGTAGCTGGTGTTTGGGGCACTAGCCGGTGGAGGTGTGACATCGACGATCTTCAAGAATTGCGCGAGCTCGCCGTCGTTGGTGATCGGATTGACGGTGCCACCGCCGAGACTGACGAAGATGCCGTTGCTGTAAATGTCCGCGCCGGTGCGGGCGGTGCCCCACACATTGGCGCCGGCGTTGCTGCTGGCGAGGTTGCGGATGTTGTATTGGCGTGCGGCGCTGTTTTGCAGGCCGAGGAGGTTCCAAAGTGGATCGCCGACGCCGCCGCGAATGTCGAAGGTGTCGCTGGTGCTGAAGTGTGTCGTTGGTCCCGTGCCGGGCGAGGTGGCGTTGTGCTCGAAGAGGTTGGCGAAGCACAACACGACATCCTTGAACGCGGGCGAGGCATTGGCCTGCTCGTATTTCGCGATGGCGAAGATGTTGTCGGCGGGAGCGCCGCCGCCGATTTTTTGGTCGAGGTAGTATTGATTGATCGATTTGATCGCGGGGCTGTTCAGGCGAGCCCAGTTCACGCGGCCATACCATTGGGCGAGCCCGGCGTTGTTCGGCGGTGGATTGGTCCAGAAGGAGGCGCGGTTCCACTTTTTGAAATGCGGCACGCGTTTGCCGAAGTTCAGCTCGTGGTCAGTGTCGAAGCCGTCGAAGTGGCCGTTGCCGGGCGTGGTGTTGTATCGCTGGATGCCCTGCTCCTGGCCGAGGAAGATCATCGGCAGTCCGGCGACGGCGGAAACCGCTCCGTAGCGGGTGGCGGTGAGCCAGGTGTCATTGTCCGGCATGATCTCGTCATGGCTGGTGAGATTGAGCAGGATGGCTCCGGTGCGATAGTTGCTGCGGCGGCTCTCGAGAGCGCCTTGCAGGGCCCATTCCTTGTTCACCGGCGTGCTGCCGGTGAATTGGAAGACGATGCTCTCATTGAGAATGTCGAACACGCGATTGCTGCGGTAGCCGGGTTCACCGCCATCGAGCGTCTCGGCCATAAAGACGAAGTTCCACTTTGCGCTGCGGGTGCGGTTGATGATGTATTCCCAAAGCGGATTCGGCAGGCCCTGGCCGAAGTCGCAGCGCAGGGCGTCGATGCCTTTGTTATCGGCGGCGAGCCGCTGGGCGTAGGTGCCTGTGGTGGAGTTCGTCAACGAGTGGCCGGTCTGCTGCAGCCAGTAAACGGGGTAATAGGCCATGTAGCGCCAGCTCTTGATCACCTCGGGGCTGAGGCTGTTGAAGTCCATGAAGTCATCCTCATTGCGATGCGGGCGGGCGCTTTCCGGCGTGTAGCTGTCGAAGCGCCAGAGAGCGGAGTAGCGGCCAAAGTAGAGCTCGGTGACATCATTCCACTTGCCGAAGTCATTGCGATCCGGTGCCACCGCCTTGTCCTTGTCGCCGAGATTCGTGAAGTAGGTCGCGGGCTGGCCGTAGTCGCCGGTGCGGCTGTACCAATGCACGGGCAGCGGCGCGGTGGCACTGCCGGTGAAGCCGAGATCGACACCGCCCTGGCCGTAAATCGCATCCCAGGCCGTGTGATTGGCCACATAGTCGAGCATCACATTGATGGTGCCGACCGTGCCGGAGTAAGCATCCGCCTTGGCGACAAAATTTTGAAACTCGCTCATCGCCGACGACTCGCTGTTCGCCGCACCCATCGCGGGGTTCACGGCAAAGAAGTTCTTGGTGGCGTATGGGCTACCCGGTTCATACGGCGAGCTAGTGGCTGGATCATTTTCCACGCCGAGCCCGCCGGTGGGATGGATGGGCTGGAACCACAGGCAATTGGCTTGCACGAAGTTGAAGTAATCGAGATTCAGCGGGTCATGGCCGTCGGTGTCGCCATCCGCGGCACCGAGCAGGTCGGTGAAGGTGCTGCGACCTCCTTGGTTATTGGCGGTGGCCTCGATGTTGAGCGTGTTCACCACATACAGCGTCATTTCGAGCGTCTTCCTCGGGCTCACCACCACCGCATGATCCCGATCACCATAGTAAAACCACGGCGAGGTCGGCGAGAAGCGATAGCGCACCGTGGCTCGATAGGAGCCGGTCTTCGTCACGGGCAGCGCGGCGATCCACGTGCTGCCGCTGCTATTCGTCATCGGATAGGCCTTGTAGTAATGCGTTTCGCCCGTGGTGGCCAGATCACGCGCCGGAGGCACGATCGCATCCGCGATGCCGTCGCCGTTGTTATCCTGATCGGCCTTTTCGCGACGGTTGAGATTGGTGACCACCTGCACCTCCGTGGGAGGTGTGCCCGCATTGAAAGTGGCGCTCACATTCAGCGACTGCGTTTCGCCCGCGATCTCGTCGATGAAGAACTTCGTCGTCTGATACGGCCCGCTGGCGCTGTTGATCGTGAGGTCGCTGATGCGCTGGATGCCGGTGATCGAGTAGTTCGCGCCCGCGTTATTGTTCCAGGAAAGCGTCAGCGCGTCCGTGGCGAAGCCGTTGTGGAATTTGTCTGGCGTGGCGGTGCTGGTGAAGACATACCACGCGTAGTTTTTGCCATCTTTGATGTCCGGAATCGTCGTCGTTGCCGAATTGCCCGCCACCGTGGCCTGAATGACCTGCGAATACTTCCACGCCGAATCCGTGTAACGCACATAGACCTTCTCCTCGGCCGATGGCGTGCCGTTGAGGTTGATGGTGATCAAACCGGTGCCCGCATTTCGCGAGACGCCCGTGATCGCCACAGGAGCGCTGCTGAGCTCCATCACGCTGATGAACGTATTCGCGAGACCTGGGTCCTTGGTCGTGAAGATGTAGCGTTTGCCGCTCGTCAAGCCGCCGGAGAGTTTGGCCGCCGAATCGCCGAGCGGTTGGTAATACAGGATGGCCAGTTCGTTCTTCGGGAAGATCAAATTGCCGCCGTAGTCTTGGTTCCAGTTGTTGCCGGTGACCATCTTGAAGTTGTAGTCCGCATCCGCAGCCGGGGCGGTCCATTCAAAGCGAAACCACTCCGTGCTGCCATCCGGACCGGTATATTTGTAGCTGTTCGTCGTGCCTAAATCCCACCCCTGACCATCGCCGGGAAAATCGACCTCATTCGCCACCCAGGCGGAGGCAGAGGAAACAAGAAGAAGGAAGAACAGAAGTCGGATCATGGCAGGTCGGGCTGCATCACTACTAGGCGGGGCTTGGTGCCCGTCCTTTGGTCATCCGTTGAAATTACGGTCGCTAGCTCAGCCCACGTATCCCTGATGAGCATATCGACGCAGGGTCTCAGGCGCGATGTCATAACCGTTCGGCCACGAAAGAATGCCGTAGGAGAGAAACACCAGCGCAAAGGTCTCCGGGTCGGATAGCGCCCGTCGAAGCGGCCCGCCCTCGTCACCGTAAGAGCTGAAATCGAGTTCAGCCACATAGCCGTCGCGGAAGTGCAGGCTGACACGATGAGGACCTGTGAGGCGGAGCGAGGCTACCTCGCACGCTTCGAGCGAGACTGTTTCTGGAAGAGCTGTCGTCATAGCGGCAATCAAGCAAGGGGTGGGATGCGCTTCAAGGGAAGATGCTGCTGGGCGAGTTGCCAGTCCTCGGCCAGTTCAGCCCCGTGCCCGGCGGCCCATTCGCGGATCAGACGTCTGGCCTGGGGCGACATGGCTCCCTCCATCAGAGCGCCATCGAGAGTGAACGCAGCACGTTCCCCTTCGTAGCGTGCATGGAAATGAGGAGGAAGATGATCGTCATAGAACATCTCCACACGGATTCCAAGAAACCGGCTGATCTCAGGCATGTCGAGATGGTGTCAGAAAGCCTGCGAGATGACAATCATCAATCTCGTCAAGGCGTCCTCCGCCTTGGTTCCACGCGCGGTAAAGGCGGGCGGGCAGCGCAGCAGGAGCCCAGATGGCAAGAGTGAAGACGCGTTTTCTTCGGAGAACCACCCGTCACTTGCTCTTTCAAGGGATGTCACCACCATCACGCCCATGAGAGCCGCTCTCCCGACCTTTCTCGCCCTCGCGTTTGCCAGCCCGGCCTTGGCTGCGCCGGATCTGTATCTGGCTTGGGCGACTTCCAAATGGGGCACGGCCACCACGGGCAGCGTGGTTCAGCGCAGTGTCACCTGGGGCGAGGAGGCGGACCCGGACCGCGATGGCATCGCGAATCTCATCGAGTATGCCTGTGATACCGATCCCATGCGGCATAATCCGGCCAGCGATTGCTGGCAGTTCTTCCTGCCGGACTCGGGAGCGGCCGAGTATCGCTATCCGCAGATCACCGCGCATCTGCGCACCGATGATCCTGACTTGCGGGTGCTTGCACAGACGAGTCAGGACCTCGCTTTTTGGTCGCCACAGGCCAGTTCGGTGGATTTCAGCCAGCCGCAGCCGGAAAATCCCGCCGTATGGGAGCAGGCCACCGGCAGCACGCTGCGCGGGCTGCGGCAGATGCGCTACATCGACCGCCAGTCCATGGCGCAGCGCTCGCGGGCCTTCATGCGGCTGCATGTCGTGCGTCGCTTCGCCAGTGCCAGCACCACGCCCATCGAGCCTTTTGCCTTCACGCCGGGCCAAACGGTCGCCACTGGCTCCACGGCTCGGTCCAGCAGCATCACGCTGGCGGGATTCGCGGGCACGCTCAGCGCCAGCATTCCGGCAGGAGCCACCTTGTTCGTCAATGGCACCGCGCAGACCGGCTCCAGCGCCACGGTGAAGGTGGGTGATGTGCTCTGGATGCAGGCCACCGCGCCGGGCATCGCCGGGCAGCCACAGAACTACACGCTCACCATCGGCGGCCAATCCGCCACCTGGAGCTTCACGGCGGGCAGCATCGCCGCTGTGCCGGATCATCCGGGCACGGACTCCGGCTACACCCCAGTGGAGACAGGCGTCTCGGACACCGGCGCGGCGCAGATCAGCATCCCGATTGTCGTCGCCCCTGGCACCGCCGGGATGCAGCCGAAGCTCTCCATCAACTACTCCAGCCAGGGCGGCAATGGCCCGCTCGGCGTCGGTTTCTCGCTCAGCGGCCTCAGCACCATCAGCCGCGTCGGACGCACCGTCGCGCAGGATGGCGTCAAAGGCGGCGTCAACTTCGATGCCAACGACCGCTTCGCCCTCGACGGCCAGCGTTTGATCTTGGTATCGGGCACATGGGGAGTCGCTGGATCGGAGTATCGCACGGAAGTCGAATCGTTCTCCCAGATCACCGCCATTGGCCAGCAGGGCAATGCACCCAGCAAATGGCTGGTGAAAACGAAGGCCGGCCTGACCTACGAGTATGGAGGCGTTCAAAATGCCAAGGTGGATGCGGCACGATTTGTCGGCGATGTGGAACTGCTTACATGGCTGCTGGTCCGGGTCACAGACACGATGGGGAATGCCATGGAGTTCACTTACACAACTCCTCCAGCACCTGAGAGCGGTTATCGAAATGTTCAGTCGATTGTTTACACATCGAACACCTCGGTTTCTCCGCCATTGGTGGCATCATCAACGGTCTTGTTTGAATATGAAGACCGCCCGGATGCCCGCATCAGCTACATAGGCGGGGCCAAAGTTGAAATCCGGAAACGCCTGATCGGAATTGAAGCGCAAAACAACGGCAATGCCCTGCGGCGATATGAACTCGACTACCAGTTGAGTGCAGATTCCGCGCAATCCCAACTCGTCCAGGTTCGGGAAAAAGGTGTCGAGCCAGCCAGCGGCCCGTGGCCCGAACTTCCTCCCACCGTAATCACCTGGCAGACCAATGGAACCCCGTTCACGTTCTCCGCTCCGCTGGCGACCGGCCTAGGGTCCAGCCTGTCTGCCTTCGTGGAGGATTTGTCGGGTGACTTCAATGGTGACGGACTTGCGGACGTGCTTATCTACGACTCGGCAACCCTGAAATTTGATCTGTATCTGAATCAGGGTGGAGGCACGTTTGGTGCGCGGATTCTTACCGATCTGTCAACGCCAGACGCCGATCTCGGAAGCCTGACGCGCCTCTTCCTTCTAGACGCGAACGGAGATGGCATGACGGATGTGATGTCCCACCAGCGTGACACCTCCTATTTTCTCTACCTCGCCAACGGTAGCGGTTTTACCCTGTCCCCCGAGGTTGCGATTCCTTTTGATTACCCGGCCTCACAATCCAGGCCGGTGGTGACCGGAGATTTCAATGGTGACGGGCGCACGGACTTCATGGTCTGGAGAACCATTCCATCGGAAAGCGCGTCTCCCGCCTACTATCCCTATTACGTGACATCGTCGGGCGGCACATTCACCCGGATCACTGGTGTGTCATTGCCAAGTCACAACTCCACGACGGTAATCCCCCAGCAAATCGTCGGCGACTTCAACAGCGATGGCATGGCGGACTTGTTGAATTACCATGTGCCGTTCTCGAACTCCTTGTTCAACTTGTTCCCTTCCACAGGCCTGGGTTTTGGCGCTGCCACGGCTACCACGGTGCCCGGATGGTCGAACAGTTCCATTCTCCACCTTCCAGGGGACTACAATGGGGACGGCTTGGTCGATCTCGGCGTTTTCAACAACTCCACCGGCAAGTATGACATTCACCTCTCCAAGGGCAGCGGTTTTGCGGCTCCGCTTGCAAGCAATGTGACTCCTAACACCTCCGCCAATCTGCTCCGCCAGACTGTGGCGGATTTCAATGGCGACGGCCTGTCGGACATGATGATGTGGAATGCCACCAGCAGCAGGTATGACATTTATCGGGCGAAAGGAGACGGCACATTTGCTGCGCCCGTTCAGTCAGACATTCCCTCGCAGACGAATCAAGGAAGCAGGAACATTCTCGGGGACTTCAACGGCGACGGGCGCACGGATGTTCTCGTCTGGCGGCAGCCTTTCGACATCTACCGCTACTTCCTCTACCTCAGCGCAGGCAAACAACCCGATTTGGTCACCAAAGTGACAAACGGCCAGGGCGGCTGGTCTCAGCTTGATTACAAGCCGCTCACGGACGCCTCTGTTTACACCAAGGGGGCGGCCCTGGCCTATCCGTTCTACACAATCCAGGCACCCATGCATGTCGTCGCACAGATGCAGATGCGGAATGGCGTGGATGGTGACGCTTTCATGGCGGTGAGCAATCCTCCTGTGACCACCTCGTCCACCTCTTACCACTATGAGCAGGGATGGATGAGCCTCGATGGGCAGGGTTTTCGAGGTTTCACGGTCGTAGAGCAGACAGATGACACGACAGGCATTGTCACGCGATCAGAGTATGACAACACCCGGCCTCAAGTGGCTGGCCGCCCTCTGCGCACAACTCAGAAGCTCGCAGACGGGCGTTTGATTTCGGAGACATTGAACACTTGGGTGTTTGACGAATACCCGTTCACGAACGGGGCGCACACGGAGAAGTCCTACTTCACCTTTTCCAGTGAAAGCATCACGCGGAGCTTTGAGGTCAATGCACCGGTGGGCAGCCCGCCTGTCCGCACTTCCACCGTAAACAACGTGGACTACGACAGCTTCGGCAATCTGCTCACAAGCACCACGACCCAAGGTGATGTCTCCGAAACCTTGGTTTCAACCTACACAAACGACACCACTCGTTGGATTCTCGGTCGCCTCGCCACGAGCAGCGTGACGAAGTCCGGACCGAATCCCGCTGGAGCAGGCACGGTGAGCCTCACACGCAGTTCCTCCTTCGCCTACCACCCGACCACCGGCCTGCTCACGCAAGAAGTCATCGAACCCAGCGGCGGCGTCTTGCGACAGCAGAAGGACTACACACACGACAACTTTGGCAACATCCTCACCAGCACGATCTCGACCAGCGGAGCCGCCTCCCGCACCACCACCACGACTTATACGCCTGATGGCCGTTTCGTCGCCACCACGACGAATGCGGAGGGGCACACGGAATCGAAGACCTACGATCCGCTGCTGGGCAATGTGCTCACGCAGACGGGGCCAAACGGCCTCACAACGAGTTGGGAATACGACGCCATCGGCAGGCCGATCAACGAAACGCGGCCGGATGGCACGGTGACGCGCTCGTTTTACCGTCACGTGACTGGGAGCACGGTGGGGGCGCCGCCAAGGGCGGTGCATTATGTGCGGGTGCAGTCCAGCGGCAGCGCACCAAAGACGGTGTGGTATGATTTGCTCGACCGTGAGATCAAGACGGATGGCATAGCCTTCGACGGACGCACGGTTTCAGCGCACAAGGTCTTCAACAACCGCGGGGAGGTCACCCATGCCTCGCAGCCTTACTTTGCCGGGGACACGCCGCTTTACTCCACCATGCTCTACGATGCGGTGGGCCGTGAGTATCAGCAGACTGATCCGGGCAATCGCGTGACCAAGACGACCTACGACGGCCTCACGACCACCGTGGAGCGGAACTACAATTCCGCCGCTCTCACCGACTTCCAGAAAGCCGTCACCGTGGTGAACGCGATGGGCTGGACGGTGCAGTCGAGCCAATACCTCGGCACCGCGGCGAAGACGATCACACGAAAATACGATCCGTATGGGAACCTGCGCTTCGTCACCGATCCCGCCGGGAACACCACCGAGCTGCGCTACGACGTGCGTGGGAACAAAACCTGGATGAGCGAGCCGAACAGCGGCGTCTCCACCTTCTCCTACAATGGCTTTGGCGAGCTGAAGACGCAGACCAACGCCGCCAACCAGACGACCACGCTCGCCTACGACCGTCTCGGGCGTGTCACCAGCCGCACGGAGCCGGAGGGCGTCACCACCTTCACCTATGACACGGCGGCGATGGGCGTCGGCCAGCTCGCGCGTGAGGCGGGGCCGGGATTTGAGCGGCGCTACTTTTACGATGCGCTGGCACGGCCTGCCGCCACGGCGGAGACGCATGGCTTTCATGTCTTCTCCACCTCAAGAGGTTACGATCTCTACAGCAGGCCGGAGAGTGTCACCTACCCCAGCGGCTTCGCCACGCGGCAGGTGTATAATGCCAGCGGGCATCTGAGCGAGGTGCAAAACGGGGCCAATCCCAGCACGCTCTACTGGCGGGCGCTCCAGGTGAATGCCCGCGGGCAGGTGACGCAGGAGGCGCTGGGGAATGGCATCGTCACGGAGCGGGCTTTTGAGGCGGAGACGGGGATCATCCAGGGCATCACGAGCACGCTTGGCTCCAGCGGCGATGTGCAGAAGCTCGGCTTCACCTTTGACCTGATCGGCAACCTCACCGAGCGGCGGGACAAACGCTTCAGCACGCACTTCGTCGAGGGTTTCGGCTACGACACGCTGAACCGCCTTCAAACCGTGAGCACCACGGGCGCGGCGGCGGTGACCTGCGCCTACAACGACCTCGGGAACCTCACCAGCCGCAGTGATGTGGGCACGCTGAATTACGCCAGCAGCGGCGCGGGGCCTCACGCGCTCACCAGCGTGACAGGCAGCAGCGGCGGCGCTTTGAACAAGACCTGCAGCTACGATGTGAAGGGCAACCGCACCACCGATGGCGGTACGGTGCTGGACTACAGTTCCTTCAACAAGCCCACCCGCATCCGCAAAGGCGGGGACACGCTCAGCTTTGACTACGGCCCGGACCGCGCCCTCTACCGCCAGACCATTTTTCACACAAACGGCTCCGGGGCCACCAGCCAGACAGTGCGCGAATACATCGGCGGCCTCTACGAGCGGGAGATCACCAGCGAGGGCATCGTGCGCCACATCCACCACATCGCCGGTGGGAATGGCGTGGTGGCCATCCACACGGACGAGCGCAGCGCCGCCAGTGCCGCGCAGCGCACACGCTTCATCCACAAGGACCACCTCGGCTCCGTGGATGCCATCACGGACAGCTCCGGCGTAGTCGTCGAGCGCCAGAGCTACGACGCCTGGGGCCGCCGCCGCACGGTGACGCACAACGCAGGCACCTGGGCGGTCACCTATCCCGCCACGCCCGGCAGCGCGGAAACTCATCGCGGCTTCACCGGCCACGAGATGCTCGACCTCGTGGGCCTCGTTCACATGGGCGGCCGCATTTATGATCCCATCACCGCCCGCTTCCTCAGCCCCGATCCGTTCGTCCAGTCGCCCGACAACCTGCAAAACCTGAACCGCTACAGCTACGTGCTGAACAATCCGCTGAGCTACACCGATCCGAGCGGGTTCTTTTTCAAGAGCATCGGGAAGTTCCTGAAGAACAATTGGAAGACGATTGCAGCGGTGGGTATTGGCATTTTGACTGGAGGCGCAGCTGTATGGGCCTTCGCTGGCCCAGGAGTTAGTTTCATGGGAGCGATCGGTGCAGCTCTTGGAACGAGCACTACGCTAACCGTCACCACTTTTGGAGCTGCTGCCTTCGGCGCAGGCTTTGGGTTTGGTTCGGCATTTTCAGGGACGTTGTTAGCTGGTGGAAGTGTCGGTGATGCTCTGCGAGCCGGCTTAGCAGGTGGTGTCGTTGGAGGTCTGAGTGCTGGGCTGACACATGGGGCTGCAAGCCATTTCAAACTTCACGGGTTAAAAGTCTCACAATCCAACTTCTACGAAAAGCTCGCCATTAAAGTGGCCGTTCATGGCTCTGTTCAAGGTGGAATGGCAGAACTGCAGGGTGGACAATTTCGCCATGGATTTCTGTCAGGGGCCTTCTCGGCAGCTGCCTCGCCATTCATAGCACAACATGTTGGTGAGAGCTATCAAGTCGCCGCAGCAGCAGTTGTGGGCGGAACGTCATCAAGTTTGAGTGGAGGAAAATTCAGCAATGGGGCGGTCACAGGAGCATTTGTTTATTTGTTTAATCAAGGGGTGGAGTCCCTTGAACAACTCGATCCAGAGTATCGCGCCCCCACCACTGTGGAAAGCGGTCCATTTGCCGGAATGAGAGTCGGTGACACCCGAACCTTTAGCTACAACTCACCTCCACTCACTCAGGATCAAATCGCCAAGATGCAGTCAAACGCAAATCTGGCAGTGCAAGACGTCCTCACGATCACCTCTGGCGCGGCAGGCTCTCTCGGTGGAGGCCCGGGTGTGGCAGCAGGGCTAATTGGCGTGGATCTCATCCTGAATCACCATCCTGTGGATGTGAACCTAGGCCTGCAGCCTGGTGATCGAATTTGGTGGAAAACCACAATTCAACTCGACTACGGCGAGTATCGCACACTTCGGTATGAATCAGGAGTTCATCGCAAATAGCTACTACCTTGCCCCTTGGCGGCGACGCCGTAGAGGTGTTGTTGTCAGCAAACAAATCCTCGGCGTAAACTTTCATCAGATTCGGGCAACCATTTTCTGCGGCTGGCTCGGATCGCTGATTGCGACAAAAACATAGATGGCAGAAAAATGCAGAATCCTGGCTTTCTCTTCCTGCCGCCCCTTTTCGTTGCCAGCCTTCTGGGCTCCTTGGACGGCGATGCTTCGGCTCAAGCCGAAGCCACGTTTCTGCCAGGGCGATTTCCAGCTCACGGGTCAATCCTCCCCTCGTGAACCCTTCCACCACCCCATCCATTCTCGCCGGCTGGCAGGCGGAGTTGGAGGCGGCGGCGCGTCGCCC
This sequence comes from Verrucomicrobiaceae bacterium, assembly GCA_016795465.1. Classification (GTDB taxonomy): domain Bacteria; phylum Verrucomicrobiota; class Verrucomicrobiia; order Verrucomicrobiales; family Verrucomicrobiaceae; genus Prosthecobacter. The sequence continues at coordinate 22,833 of JAEUHK010000060.1, forward strand.
GCTGAAGCAGCGGTGGCACCATGCCTTCATCAAGAAGCACAAGCTGGTGCTGGATTTTGGATGGCAAAAATAGGGGCCTGGGTTTTCTCTTTCTGACGCAAATCTTTTTGCCAGCCATCAAGGCATCACCAGCCGCACCTCCACTCGGTAAAAGCGGGCGGGCAGAGCGGTCGGGTCGTTCACAGTTATAGTTGAGCCGGTGCCGAGGTGGTCGGTGCCGATGGGGGTCCAGGTGCTGAGGGTGTCGCTGGCGAAGACGCGATACCAGCGGTCGGGGATGGTGGGGAAGGTCACGTCGAAGCCGGTGGTGGCTTTGATGACTTGGGGTTGGTAGTTGTCGCTCTGCGAGGGGCTGAGGCCGAAGATGAATTCGCTGAGGTTGTCGTAGCGGTCGCCGTCGGCGTTGCCGGTGTTGCCGTTCGCGCCGGTGCCGTCGGTGTTGTTGAGGTTGTTGGCGGCTTCCCAGGCGTCGGGGAGGGAATCGCCGTCGGTGGACTCGCTCAACGTCACGCCGGTTTCGAAGCCGAGGTCGAAGGTCGCGCCATTCGTCAAAGCGAGCTCGATTTGCTGTGTTTGCGCCTGGTTGCGCATGTTGAGGGTGTCGAACTGCGTCACGGGATCGTCGTCGATGGCTCCGGGGTTGTAGGTGGTGGCGGTGATGCTGCGCAGGTAGGCGCGGACGGTGGCATCGGGGGCGTAGTTGGTGAGGGAAACAATGCCGCCGGTGTTGCTGATATTGCTGAGATGCGTCTGGCCTTTGAAAAGGAGGTTTTGAAGGTGCGGATTGAGGCCGTGGCGCTGGTAGAGTGTGGATTCGGGGCCGAAGAGGGCGTAATTGGCTCGCAGGGCATTCGCTCGGGCGGCGAGGGTGATCGTTTTGGCGATCTTGCCGTCGCTGCTGGTGAAGGTGAAGCCGTTGGTCGTCGCGGCGGCGACATACAGATCGTTGTTGTAGTTGATGCTGCCGAAATACCAATCTTTGAAGCCGCTGGTGCGATAACTGCCCACCGCGCCGTTGATGACATTCACCGCACCCTCTTCTTCGGTTTCAAAGCCGGAGTAGCTGTGCGGATTGCCGGCGACTTGCAGCACGCGGCCGCTGCTCAAATCGCGCACGAAAGCGCAGGTCATGCGACCGCCGATGCGCTCGAACATGGCGAAGACGCGGTCGTTGAAGAGCAGATACTCGTTTTCGCCATCGAGATCGGCATCCTCGGCGCTGGTGCTGCTCGAATTGGCAAGCGTGGCGGCACTCGCGGCCCATTGAGACACTCTTTTATACACCGCGGCCCAGCGGAACTGGCTTTGCGCGGCTTTGGAGAAGCCCGCGAGGTTGTTGTTGCTGGTGTCGGGGTAGATGTAGTCACCAGTGCTGTATTTGCTCAAATCAGCAGTCGGTTGATCGTGGAAGGCGGTGAGCCACATCGAGGCGTGGAAGGCGTTTCGCGTCAAAAAGCCGAGATTCGGCTCCGCGACGGCCAAAGTGGTGCCGGCGGTCCATGCGTTGTTCACGAGGCCGGAAACGCCCACCTGACTAAAAGCGGCCGGAAGCGGCACCGTGGGCCTCACATTGAAGATTTTGCCATTCAGACCTTCCTCGCGACCGCTCTGGCCGAAGTACCAGTTGTCGTAGTTTTCCTGCGTCGCGTAGTGGACGAAGTCTTTGCTCACGAGCGGCAGCGCAGGCGTGCCGCGCTCGACAAACGGCCAGGCCTCGGGCGTGCCATCGCGGTTCGAATCGACCTCACCCGCGGCGATGGCCTCCGGCGTGGTGATTTGAATCCACGGACGCGACGCCATCCACGCGATGTTGATGTCGTAGGCATCGGCGCTGGCCTTCGAGGTGAAATCGGTCCATCCGCTGCCGAGGATCACGACTTGATCCTGCGTGGCGCTGCGGGCCTTGCGGTTCAAAAGCTCGCGCAGGGAGGTGTGCAGGCCGTTGTCGGTGTTTTGAAAGCGGAACTGCGTGGCCTGATCGCTTATGGCGAAGGTTTTGACGCCGCGGATGCGATTGAGGCGGTAGCCGTCGTTGCCGAGCGCCGAAGTGCGTCCGAACCATTTCTCCAAATGCCGCGTCTGCTCCACGATGGTGAAGAAGTAGTTCGCAGCCTTGAAGTCCTCATACGATTGGTCCTCGATAGACAACTCCGGCGCCGGAACAACCAGCGGATTCGCGTGGAAGATGATCGCCATGGCAGTCCGGGCATCGGCGAGGTTCGTGACGTTGTAGCTCGTGGGGAAATACGGCAGGATGTGGCCGCCATAAGTCGTGCCGGTGAAGCGCACGGTGCCGAGAGCGCCCATTTGATCGAGACGCGTATTGAAGGCGGGACCATCGCGCCACGGTTTGTTCACCGCGGGATCGACCTTGGCCCATTGAATGGCGTGCGCCATCACGGGCGTGATGTTCAGCGCCATCGGCGCGGAGTAAGCCTGATGCACATCGAGCGGGCGATACCATCCACCTCCCGCGCCATTGTTGATGAGCGTCTGGATTTCATTGCCAGCCATGAGCGGACGATTCTCCTGGATGAAGCTCGCCACCTTCACGCGCCTCCATTTGTCGTTCGTGCCGCTGGGGCCAAACCACGCCCTCAAAACACTGCCTGCACCCGCGATCTCCGTTTGCGCACGCCAGTGATCGCTGGCGATCCAGTCATCGAGCATGCTGTCGCGGATGTCGCTGCGACCGGCGAGATCACCCGCGCCGCGAGTCGGCGTGTTTTGCGTGCCGTCCTTCGTGGTGAAGACCTGGTAGTTCAGCGTGCTCGCATCGCCATTCCATCCCGCATCGAGCAGCGCCTTGCGGCTGATGCTGAACTCCACCGCGTCAAACTGGCGGCTATACCACGATTTCTTGAAGCCATCCGCCTCCGCCTGGCTGCGACGCACCACACCGAAGGGCGTGAGGTCCTGATTGATGCTCGTGCTGTTGCTGGCGATATTCGTATCAACATACACCGCACCGTTATCGGTGCTGTAAGCGGCCACGCAGACCTCCCACTTCATGTTCGTGCGCGTGTCGATGCTGTCCGGCAGCGCGGACTCGCCGATGGTGGGCGAGTTGAAATCGATCACGACATACAGATCGAGATTTCCTTCCTCGGCGAGCGCTTTGAGGTCCTGGAAGTCAGCGCGGAAGTAAAACAAGCCGTCGCCACCATTCACCACCGCGCCGCCATCATGCGCGTAAAAGGCCACGAGGTCGCGGCTGCTGTCAAAGCCGTCGTTGGCGCGGTAAATGTCGGTGCCCTGGTTGTTCGTGCCGTCGCCGTTGTATTCATCGAGCATGATGAGGTCGTCGATGGCCCAATCGGTGAACTCACGCGTGTTCGTGACGGCACCGACGGTGATCGTGGGCGTTTGCGGACCGATCACGATCTGCCCCGGCGGCGGTGGCGTGACGTTGTTCGGCTCCATCGGGTTCGTGCCGTTGGTGAGCTCTTGCAGGTTCGAGAAGCCATCGCTGTCTGGATCGCCCGCAGGCCCGTTGGATGCCAAAGCGGTGCCGTTTCGCAGGCTCAAGGTGCCATTGTCGAGCGGATCGAGGCCGTAGCGGATCTCCCAGCCATCGGTGAGGCCATCGCCATCGGTGTCGATCTTCAGCGGATCGGTTTCGCTCCAGATTTCGCCCGCAGTCCACACACGATCATTGTTCGTGTCGCCGTCGATGAGGCCGTTGCCGTTCTTGTCCTCGCCCGTGCCATCGCGGGCACCATCGCCATCGGTGTCGGCGTTGTTCGGATCGGTCTCGGTCCACGTCTCGCCGGGATCACGCACTTTGTTCGGCCAGTTGCGTGCGGTCGTCGGCGCATCGCCGGGAGCGATGCTCGCGCCATCGCCATCGAGCCAGCCATTCTTGTTTGCGTCTTCGATGCCGTCTTTGATGCCGTCGTCATCGCTATCAGGATCATCGGGCTTCGTCGTGGAGCCGCGCAGCAGCCGCGAGCGATCTCCACCTTCCGCAGCGGTGTTCACGCCGGGCACCTTGTTGAGGTTGTCGAGCGTGTTGAAGAAGGGCGGATCGATGTCACCGCGGAAATTCGTCACGCCATCGCCATTCGTGTCCGCACTCAAAATCGTGCCGAAGTCGTATCTCCCATCCGAATCGGCATCGGTGAAGCTTTCGCTCGCCTCGCCGACATCGTGTGCGCCGTTGTTGTTCGTGTCCGTCCAGTCAAAGACACCATTTCCCGCACCAGCGAGCGGCGAACCGAAGCCCGTGTCCGCAAACGCCTCGCCCACGGTCAACGCGAGCCTCCAGCCGACCTCCAACGCGTCCGGCAGGCCGTCGCCGTCGGTGTCGGGATTGCGCGGATCGCTTTTGCCAAAAGCATTCGCCACATGCACCTCGCCATTCGTCCATTGCTCGGCGTTTGGCTTGTAGCGTGGATCGGTGCTCGGGAAGCCATTCGGCAGCGGTGTGGCGGTGCCTTCATCTCCATCGAGCAATCCATCATCATCGTCGTCCGGGTCCGCCGCGCTCGCGGGGACGACTTGGCGAAAAAAAACGCGGGCATTCCGTGTCTCGTGGTTTTCGTTGCCGTTGTCGAAAACCGTCGCGGTGAATTGAAACTCGCCCTGCTGCATCGCCGACCACGTCCACTCCCAGAGCTTGTTGTTGCCATCAATTGTCGTCGTGGGCCCGCTGAGCGTCATGGGGCCGTTGTTGACGTTCAAAACGACCGAATCGGCCGCCACCGATGTGCTGACCCGAATCGTGAATTTCCGCTGATCGGCCGTCGGCGATGCCACATCCGGCAAAACGATCTCGAAGGGCTTTCCGGTGCTGTCGAGCTCCGGCGGATTCACGATGCTGATGCGAGGCGTGATGCTCGGCTCCGCCTTCACGAGCCGCGTGGCCAGCAGATCGGGATTCGGCGACGGTCGATCATGCGTGACCTCAATGCGGTGCAGGTAGTCCGGCTGGTCGTTGTAGAGATTCGGCAAGGTGAAGGCCAGCGCGTGGTAATCTGCCGTCTCGTCGTAATTGATCGCGTAGAGGTCGCGCGCGTAGCTGGTGTATTGATTCGTCTCGCTGGAGCCGATGCGAATCGTGAACCGATCGCGCAACTGCGTGCTCGTGAGGCCATCGGCGAGCGATTTGGAGAAGTACACCTTCATCACATAACCCGCGCCGACGAGATCGCCGTCATTCGGCGGCCAGGCGACGAACATGCGGATGTTGGGGCCCGCGCAGTTCACCACGCGGTTCACGGTGGTGTAGTGGCCGTTCACATCGCTGAGCGCGAAGTCTTTGAAACCGGCGCTGCTGAGCTCACGCAGGCGCACTTTGATCGTCGCGGTGCCGTCGGCGGGGATGTTCGCGTAGTTGAAGCGCCATTCCTTCGTGTAGCTCACATTCGTCGGCTCGACGCTCGGGGTGACCTCCGTGGCCTTCACCCATGACGTGCCGATGCTGCTGTCCCACACGCCATCCTCGTCGAGATCGGTGAAGGTCTCCGTGCTGTCGCGTGTGCCATTGCGATTCGAGTCCGTGAAGGGCTCAAAGCCGCCGCCGTTGCCGTTTTGGCTGCGCGTGATGGTGTCGTCGTTGCTCGCGCTGTTGTCGTCGATGTGATACCACACCTCGGTCACGCTCGGGTCCGTGCGCACGACCACGCCATACTCGCTGCCGCCCACGGTGTCATTGTCCGCCGCCGGGAAGCGCACTTCGCCGAGCGGACGCTGCGCATCGTAATAAAAGCTCTGAGTGAAGGTGTTGTAGATGCTCGCCTGGCCACCGCGTTGCAGGAAGGCACGCGCACGGATGACGTGCATGCCCTCGCTGAGGCCCGTCTGCGACACGCCGTAGTCATTGTGCGGGCGAATGTTCAGCGTGGCGAGGTTCAGCGCGTTCGTTTCAAAAGTGGTCATCATCTTCTGCTTCCGCGTCACCGCCGCCGCATTGCCCGGCCACCACGGATCATTCGCGTCCTTCGCCATGCCGATCTTGTATTTCGATGTCGCGGTGAAATCACCCGGAAGTGGCACCGCGCTCCACCAATCGCTCGCGCCGCTGTCATCGTTGTGGCGGTAGTTCATCTCCACGACCTTCGTCGTGCCGAAACCGCGACCCGCCGCGCCTTCGGGGTTCGAGCCGTCGGTGGTGTAATAAAGGAAGGCCTTGTAGCCGCCGCCGACGCTGTTCGCCTTCACCCACATCTCATTGCGCGAGGCATCGTATTGATTGCGGGCCGGCGTGAGGTTGCCAACCGGTGCGGCGGGGTCATGATAAAGAAACGCGGCCGTGTTGGCATCGACGAACTTCGGCGCGGTGCCGTTCACGACCGTCGTGGTGGTGAAAGTCTCCGCACCTGCGCTGCCGGTGCTGTTTCTCGCCGTGTCCTGCGCCGCAAACAGCTCCGGATGCACGCGACTGATGAAATTGGGCTGCTCAAAGCCAAGGAAAGTGTCCGTCGCGATGGCCGGTGGATTGTCGCGCAGCGCAGGATCGGTATTGCCGACGGGCACCGTGCCATTCAGGTCGATGCCGCCATCGAGCTTCATCAAGACATTCGCCGTCGAGCCATCCGTGCGGGCCACAAAGCGCACGCCGCTCGTGCTTGTCACCCGCGGAACGTCCACGCTGTAAGTGTAGTCCGTCACATTCGTCTCCGGGGCCAAAATCGGCCGCGAAGCCTCCGGCAGCGTGCTGCCATTGAATGCCTTGTCGCCATTCGGGCCGTCTTTGCGCCGCACACGCACCGTTTTGGCCTCCACGCCGTTTTCCGTGATCGTGATGGGTCTGCCGCCAAAATTCTTCCAAAGCTCGCTCGGGTCCGGATTTTTCCACGAGAACAAAAAGTAGCCGCCGGCAGGCAAAACCGTCGAAGCGAGCTCTTCTTTGAATTTGTAGAAGCCGCCGCCATACCACGAGTAGTTGTAGAGATAGGCTCCAGCCGGAAACGCGCTCGTGAAGCTCCGCGCGAGACCTTGCGAGTAGTTGTCGCTTAGCATCACGAGCAACGTCACCGCATCCGAATCGCTCATCGCGGGATTCTCGCGCTTGTCGAGACGTTCCCAGATCACCACATCGCTGTCGCTCCAGCGGCCGAGCTGATACCCGCGGGCAAACTGCTCATGCACGTAGAGCAGATTTGGCACGCGACCATCGCCCCACTGGCCGAGGAAGCTCGTGTTGGAATGACGCGGAAACGCGCCGCCGCTCTCACCGAGCGTCTCCGCCTGATAATTCCCGTCCGTGTAGAGCAAACCGAGCCCATCACGCAGGAAGTAGAACGCATGCTGAAGCTCCTTCCGCGCCGCGTAGTCGCTGTCATGGCTCTGCGCGTGCGTCACGCCGACATTCGCCGCAAAACCGCCCGACCCCGCCCAATCGTAGCCTTGCAGGCCGTTCGATGGATTGCCAAGGCGGCTGTTGAGCTGGCTGCGCAGGTCATTGTCCACCAAACGCATGCCCGAGTCGATGTACGGCCCGTAAGCCGGCGGCTCGCCGAGATGCTCGCCGAACATCATCGCATCATCGCGGCCCTGATAGACATTGAACACGCTGTCGCGATGATTCGGATCGCTGAAGCCGCGCGTGATGTTGAACTGACGCTGCACCTGGCCGTTGTAGCCGTAATCGGAGCTGTCCTTGTCCACGCCAAACGTCGCGCCGTAAAAATCCGCCCGCACATGCTTCACCGCATCCAGCCGAAGCCCGTCCGCCTTCGTGCGATCAATCAACCAACGCGCCGCGCGATTCAGATAGTCCTCCACCCGCTCCGAGTAGTAGCCCGAGTTCGCCTGAAGAAACTCTGTCGTGATCCCATTCCCCGGTCCAAAGCCCACATACGTTCCGTTTGGCAGGTAACAATACTGCTCCGGCCGCGTGAGATCACGGATGAAGCTGATCTTCGGTGCCGTGGAGCCCTCCGTGAGCCCAAAGTTCAAATTCGTCGTCCCCGGCTCCTGCGCGATGTCGATCAAGTCTGCCAGACCAAGGTTCTGCACCTGCCACGCATCATTCCACGAGCGTGTGTTGTCCCACTTGCGGTAAAACCCATCCTGCGTCCGCCGCAGATGGAAATCCTCCGGCACCATGCCCGGGTAGAGATCGATCGGCGTGTTCTCATTGAAGCCCGGCACGTCAAAAGCGCGGTGATTCATGATGTTGTCAAAATACACGCGAATCCCAAACCGATGCGCCGTCTCCACCAGCCTCAAAAGCTCCGCCTCCGTCCCATACCGCGTTCGCACCGAGTTCCGCTGATTCTTCGACCCCAGATCAAACGGATCCCACATGTCATACCCTACCGAAAGCCCGCCGGAACCTTTCGTCGGCGGTGGCAGCCACAACGACGTATAACCCGCCTCCGCCAGCTCCGGCATCTTCGCCGTGATCTCCGCCCACGACGTATTGAAATACTGCAGCATCGTCTCCGCGCGGAGCGACACAGCAAACAGCATCAGGAAAACAAAAAGGAAGCGAGGCATGAGCTTTGAAGGTGCGTGTTACTGCTCCTCCACCTTGAGGCGGAAGTAGCGCATCGGGCCGTCGATGGGGGCGGTGAGGGTGCGGGTGCTGCCGGAGGCGCTTGGCGTGCCGTTGTTGCCGGGAATGTCCCACAAGGTCCAGTTCGTGAGGTTGGTGCTGGTTTCCACCCAGGTCCGACGGCCGGGCAGGTTCGGAAATTGAATACTGAGGTTTGTGCTGCCGGTGCTGAAGAGTGGCTGAAGCGTGGAGTTGCCGCTCAAGGGCAGCGTTTGACCGAGGAACTCGTTGTAGTTCGTGACGCCATCACCATCCGCGTCGGCGCTGGGATCACCGGCGGGGCTCGATGAGCTGCCAAACTGGGCGAGACGCCATTCGGCGTAGGTTTGGCGGCTGGCCATGCTGTTGATCCAGTCCATGACGACTTGGGTGCCTTCGGGATCGATGACGGCGCTACCGAGCGGAGGCATGCGGGTGTAGCCGCCGCTGGCGCTGAGGCGGTTCCAGATGACGGATTTGTCGTTGAAGCCACGCACGAGGGCTTTGTGGTCGCCGGCTTGCACATTGCCGACGTGGGCGTCGATCATCGTGGTTTGGGTCAAAGAAAGCTCGGGGCGCATGTCGAAGGCGCCGATGCCGGTGCCGCCGGTTTGGTGGCAATACGAGCAATTCACGGCGAGCCAGCTTCGCGCACGCGTTTCGAGCGTGGCGCTGGTGTCGGTGGGTGTGTGATACTTCGGCAGGGTGTGGAATTGCGTCGGCGCATTGCTGAAGTAGCCGGCGTTGGCCATGAGTTCGAGGTAGTTGCCGGTTTGACCGCCGAGCGTGCCGGTGCGGTTGAGTTGTCGCGTTTCAAAGCTGAGGCCGTGACCACCCTGCGGCGTGTGGCAGGCGAGACACTCGCTGCGACTGGGGATGCGCCAGTGCTGCACGGTGTTGTTGCCGTTGATGACGACGTTCATGTCGAAGTCGTCGCCGCCATCGGCCACGAGGAAGGCTTCGGTGCCGTCATTGTTCCAGCGATAACTCACACCATAGCTGCCGGTGGCGTTGATCATCAAAAGACGAGTTTCGAGTCGCTTTTTGGTGGCCGGATTGCCGCGCGTCATCTCGTAGTCGAAGTGTTTGATGAACAACGCGCCCTGCGGCAGCGACCAGTTGCCATCCTGCACGAAGCCGAAGGTGTCAGAGCCATTCGGCAGCATGAACCAGCGGCTCTTGATCGCGTAATCGCTCCAAAACGGCAGATTGATGTCGTAGCGCTCGATGCCGGGATTGAAGCTCAAATCGCTGATGTCGGCAAAAAGGCCGGTGTCGCTCAATTTGGCCGGGAAAGTCGTATCGACGGTCTGCGACACGAGACGGCGCACTTTGCCGTCGCCGTAGTCGAGCATCAAAATGTCGCCATTCGCCGGATCAGGGTCGAGCATGAAGGCGACGACGCCCGCTTCGCCGGTGATGCGCTCCACGGTGGGCGGATTGGCACCATTTCGCGTGAGCGACCAGATGTGACCGCTGACGAAGTCGCCAAAAATGTACTTCCCGACCAGCGCGGGATATTTGGAGCCGCGATAAACGAAGCCGCCAGTGACGCTGCGTCCTTCCAGAGCACCGCCGCCGTGGAAATAGGTCCAAAGCGGCGCGATGGGGTTGAAACCGACCGGCGGATTCGCGCGCGTGCCGGCCGCGTTGCCCTCGAGGTAGCTCCAGCCGAAATTTCCACCGGGCGTGACGACATCGACCTCCTCCCACAAATCCAAGCCGACATCCGCGGCCCACATCTCGCCGTTTTGCGTATCCCACGAGAACTGCCACGGATTGCGGAAACCGATGGCGTAGATCTCCGTGCGCAGCGTGCCGGTCAAAGCGAGGCCGTTGAAGCTCGTCGCGCCGATGAAGGGATTGTTCGCGGGCACTTTGAAGAAGGCCTTGTTCGAGTCCGCGGGGTTCGGCACGATGCCGCTGTGCGCATTCGGCTCCAGATTGGCAGGCAGGCGATCCACATCGATGCGGAAAATGCCGCCCCAGAAGCTCTTGTCGATGAACTGCGCAAAGTTGTTGCTGTCGTTGAGGCCGCCGGCATCGCCCGCGGACCAGTAGAAGTAACCATCGGGTCCGAAACGGCAGGAGTCGATGTTGTGAATCGTGGATGGATTCGGGATCGAGATGAAGGGCTGCTCGCTGGCGAGATCGCCGAGATCGAGATTGCCATTCACCGCCGTGAAGCGAGAAACGCGGGCAAAGTCGGCGTTCGAGATGCGCAGGTTGTAGGTGACGAAGAACTGCCGGTTCGTGGCGAACTGCGGATGCAGCGCGATGCCTTTGAGGCCCATTTCATTGCCATCATCATACACGGGCAGCGTCATGAAGAGCGTGCGGTTCGGCGTGGCGCTGTGGATGTTGTCGATGAGCCAGATCTGGCCGTTGCGCTGCCCCACGAGCACCTTGTTCGGATTGCCCGGCACATGCGTCATGCAGCTCGGCGCGGTGAAATTCAGACCCGGCGTTGAATCGACCACCGCGAGGCCCGTGGCAGGCGGCGTGAGCGGCACGATGCTCGTTGTGTTCGCGAGGCGCAGCGCGGAGGTGAAGGTGTAAGTCACCGTCGTCGGCGCAGACTCGCCATTCGTGCCCACAAGCTTGTAGGTCAGCGAATCACTCGCCGGTGTGCCGGTGGTGTGCTCATAAAAAATGCGCCCGCTGCTATCCACGCTGGCTGTGCCATTGCTCGGCGGTGTCACGATGACCACGCTGCCGACACCGGCATCGTTTTTGCGCACATCGAGCAGCGCCTTCTTCGTGTGACGCATCGTGATGGCATCCGGGAAGGCCGTGGGCGTTCCGAGAGCGCTCTGCATCGCCCGCCAGCTCGTGGTGACGGCGAGATTGTCCCAATGCGTGTCCCCATCCGCGCTGGAGGCCAAGCGCACGCCCGTGATCCAATTCGTGCCGGTGTAGGCTCGCTCGGCAGCGATGGTATTCGCACTTTCCGGCTGCGAGAGGTCGGGATTCACCCACAGCACGGCTTTGTTCGCCACAAAGTCGAGTTTCGCCACGATCGTGTAGTCCGTGCCCGCTACTGGAGCCGTGCCTGAGTAGGTGTGACCCGTGGCGAGATCATGAATCGCAAACTCGCGCACATTCGACGCCGGATTCTCGGCAAACGGCACACCGAAAAGGAAACGCTCGGTGCCGAAATCGTAGAGACTCAGCCCGCCCCAGCTCACGCCGGCATCGCGACGCATGTCCACACGCACATACACCGCCTTCGCGGCGGAGGTGTCGGCATCGTTGATCGCTCCATCAGCCTCCACGCCGTTGAAAGTGCGCAACGCGCCCGCATTCCAGGTGCGCAGCGTGTTGTTGAAAATGTAGGGCGAGTTGAACTCGTGCCTCCAAGCCGAAGGATCATTCGAATCGACCGGACCAAAGGTGTTTTGGAAATCCCAGCCCGTGCCGCCTTGCTGCAATGCGATGGGACCATCGCCATAAGTGAACGTGTCTGTGCCGATCACGAGATCACCGCCGCTCGCTGCTGTCGGTGATGGATACGTCGGCGTGACAACGGCATTCCAACTCGTGCCGACGATCAATTTGTCCCAATACGTCGGCGAATCGCCACCCGAGCCGAAACGAAGCGCCGAGTGCGCATTCGTGAAGGCCAGCGTCGCATTTGGCGAGCCCGGTTCGCCGCCCGTGAGGCTCGGATTCACATACAGCGACGCAAAACCGGTCGTGTAGTCCACTTTGGCGATGATCTGATACTTCGTGCCCGCCACTGGTGCGATGCCCGTGTAGTTCCACTGATTCGCGCCGAGATTGTGAATGCCAATCTCGCGACGGTTATTGGCCGGATTTTGCGCAAACGGAACGCCGAACATGAGTCGCTCGTTGTTGCCATCGTAGAGGCTTAAGCCGCTCCAGGAGACGTTGTCGGCGCTGCGCTGCATCTCGAAGCGGTAGTACACGACCTTGTAATTCGACGCCGCGGCATTGCTGAAGCTGCCATCCGCCTCCGGCGTCTCGAATTCGCGTTTCGCGCTGCTGTTCCAGGTCGTGAGACGCTTCGAGAAGATGTAAGGCCAGCCTTCGACGTTGTCCCAATTGCTCGGCGTCTGCGTGCGACCAATGAAGGCGTTGTTCGTGGTGCTGTTGTCAAAGTCCCAGCCGAATCCGCTGCTCTGACCGACCACATTGCCGTTGTCATAATCGAAGTCCTCGCGGGCGATGATCACATCCGCGCCGCTCACCGGCGTGCTGACCGGATACGCCGCCTGAATCGCACCCCAACTCGTGCCCACCGCGAGATCGTCCCAAGTCGTCGCGCCACTGCCGCCGCTGCCAAGACGCACCGCGGTGTTCCAATTGTCGCTCTGCCACGGCCGCGTCGCATTCGGTGGACCTTCCGGCTGCGTGAGCTCCGGATTCACCCACAGGCTCAGCTTGTCGTTCGCGTAGTCGATCTTCGCCACGATCGTGAACTCCGTCGTTCCATTGTCCACCGTCGGCACACCCGAATAGGTCACGCCATTTTGCCCGATGATGAACTCACGCACGCCGCTCGCCGGATTCACCGCGTCCTGCACGCCGAAGAAGATGCGCTCGTTGTTGAAATCAAACATGCTCACCCCACCCCAGGTCGCTCCCGCGGCCCGCGTCATCTTCACACGGTAATAAACCTGCTTGTAGCGGATGCCGCCCGTCTCACTCACCGCGCCATCGCCTTCATTGGGGAAGCCAAACTCACGCTTCGCCGCCGAATCCATTGTCGTGAGCTTGTTCGTCGCGATCGTGGCCGTGCCAAACACATTGTCCCACGTCGAAACACCCTCGCGGCGAAAGCCCACGAAGCCATCGCCGTCCTGATTGTCGAAATCCCAGTTCACGCCGCCATTCCGACCCGCGATGCTGCCATTCGCATAGGTGAACGAGTCACTGCCGATCAGGATGTCCTGCCCGAGAGCGGCCACGGGATTCGGATCAGGCAAAGTGGCGAGCTGAATGCGAAAGCGGTCCAACGCGACACCATCCTCGCGAGCGACGATGCGCAGCGTGTAGATGCCGCTGCTCGGAATGGTGAAGGTCATCGCGTTTTGCGCGGGCGTGGCCACATTCACCTCCGCTTCGCCGGTGCCATCCCAGCCCTGCTGGCCGAAATCCGACGTGGTGTGGCTAAAGTCCTCATACCAGTCCGCATGCGTGCCACCGATGCCGTCCGCGAGCTCGACGATGCCCGCGTAAATCGAGTCCGAGGAGCCGTCATGGCCGTCCCAGCGCAGGTAGAGCCGGTAAGTGCCCGGCACGGTGAACTGCACCGAGTAGTCGATACTCGGCCCGCTGCCCGCGCCGCTGAAAGGCACGCTGCCCGGCCCATTGTCCGGCTGCGCCTGCATGAAAAGGCCGCCGCTCGCATTCTCAAACGTCACACCGGATGGCACGACGGCATTCGTCGGCGCTTCGAGCCATTGATCGCCATTTCCGGTGGCTCTGGCGTGGTAGTTTTCTGCCTCGCCCGTCACGACGCCATTCGTCACAACATAAGGCGATGTCGGCGGCAGCAGCCCGGCGAAAGCCGGCGTGAAAGCGAGGCTGCAGGCGAGTAACGCACGGCAGGCCTGGCGCAGTCCTGGAAGGGGGGAACAGGTCACGACAAGAAGGTGGGGGTTGGGTGGATTTGACCATGCCCGCAACTCCGCCCGGGACGAGGAGCTTCTTGGGCCATTCGGGGGACAAACCAACGTGTCTGTTCTACCAAATTTCGAACTCAGATGTCACTTAGATAAATGAACAATTCGCGATGGCCTCTGGCACGCTATGATGCCAGGAATGAGCCGCTTCCGGGCCAGCCTTCTGACCATGATTTTGATGCTTCCGCTGCCTGCCGCGGCGGTGGAGCCCTTGGCATCTGTCGGGGCGGTGCGGACGCTGCCAGCGGAGGAGGCGGCCAAAGGGGTGCCGGTGCGGCTGGAGGCGGTGGTGAGCTGCTACCATCCCGGCTGGGGCGTGCTGCTGGTGCATGATGGACACGATGGTATCTGCGTGGGCGTGCCGGAGCCTTTGCGGCCAGCGCAGCCCTTCAGCGCCGGTCAAAAACTGCGCATCGAAGGTGTCACCGGCCCAGGCGAGTTTTTGCCGGTCATCCTCCCGCAACGCCTCGAACAGACCGCGGCGGGTGAATCGCTGAACTACGAGAAACTGACCGCGGAGCAGCTCTTCGCGCCGGGGGCGGATTGTCATCCGGTGGAGATCGAGGCGGTGGTCAAAGGCACGTGGTTTGGTGACAAGAGTCTCGTCGTGGATCTGCAAATGGAGGGCTGGCCGCTCAAGGCGGTGCTGCCGCAGGAGATGGAAGGTGCACGGCTGCCCTGGCAGCTCATCGAGCAGCGGGTGCGGGTGCGTGGCGTGGCGGGGACGCACTTCAATGACCAGCGGCAAATGTCCGGACGGCTGCTGTTCGTGCAGGGACTGAGTTTTCTGACCCTCGTGGAGGAGGCACAGGCAGCGAGCGAGGTGCCGCTGGTGCCGGTCGATGGCCTGCTGCGTGCCGGTTCTTCATTGCGACAACGCACCCGCGTGCGTGGCGTGCTCACGCATGTCGTTCCGGGTCGCGGGCTCTACCTCCGCGGCGAGGGAGGAGGCTTGTATGTGCAGACGGCGCAGCCTTTGGAAATGCGCAGTGGCGATGTCGTGGAGGCGGAGGGCTATCCGGTAGTCACGCCCTTCCGGCCCAGCCTCAGCGCCGTAAATGTCTCGCTGCTCGAAACGACCGCGCAGCCCGAGCCGGTGGCCTTTGATGCTGCTGCCACGCGTCACAGCCGCGAGCAATGCGAGCTCGTGTGGCTGGAGGCGGAACTGCTCGACGCCACGCGAGAGGTCGATGGCACCATTTTGGCCTGTCGGGTGGCGGGGCAGGTGTTTGATGCGCATCTGCCGGGCACGCTGGAACTGGAGCCAGGCTCCAAACTGCGCCTCACCGGCATCTGCGAGATGCTTTCCACGCATCCGCTCGTCATCCCGCGAAACGCCACGGCCTTCCGCATCCTGCTGCGAAGCCCGGCTGATGTGGTGATCGTCGCACGACCGCCGTGGTGGTCAGGCTCGCGAGGTCTTTGGGCACTTGGCGGGCTCGCGGTGCTGGCGGTGATCATCGGTGCGTGGGCCGTGGGGCTTCAATTTCTCGTGCACCGGCAATCATCGGTCATCCGACAGCAGGCACGGCAGCAGGCCACGCTCGAAGAACGGCAGCGCATCGCTCGTGATCTGCACGACACGCTTGAGCAGGAGCTCGTCGGTGTGACGATGCTGCTGGACACATCGGCGAGAAAGCTGCCGCACAGCCAGACGGAGGCCGCGGAGCCACTCGGGCTGGCTTTGCGCCTGCTGCGGCGGGCACGCGAGGAGTCGCGCAGCACCATCCGCGAGATGCGCAGCGTCACGCTGGAGCAGCGAGGTCTTCCTGCCGCGATTGAGGAGCTGCTCCGACCGCTGGCCACCGTGGGCGGCGCTGCCTTTCAGGTGCAAACGACTGGCAAACCGGTTCGCCTGCCCGGATCGGCTGAAACGCATCTTTTGCGCCTCGCTCAAGAAGCGGTCGCCAATGCCACGCAGCATGCCAAGCCTCGCCAGATCGACATTCGCATCGATTACGGCGCGGCGGAGGTCTGCATGCAGATTCGCGATGATGGCATCGGTTTTGATCCTGCCGCCCCCGTGTCGCCGGGCGAGCACTTTGGCCTTCAGGGCATGCGTGAGCGTGCCGAAAAAATCTCCGCCCGGCTCGAAATCCTGAGCGAGCCAGGGAAGGGCACCACCGTTAAAGTGTGCGTGCCGCAACGTCCTACCAGCCACGCATGAGTGCCAGCAAGACCATCCGCGTCCTCATTGTGGACGATCATTTCGCCACCCGGCTCGGCCTTGCCATGCCGGTGAACAACGAGCCGGACATGGAAGTCGTCGGCGAGGCCGGCACGGGATCGCACGCGCTCGATCTCTATCGCCGGCTGACGCCCGATGTGGTGCTCATGGACTATCAATTGCCCGACATGAGCGGCGTGATGACCTTGTCTGCTCTGCAAGCCAGCCATCCGGATGCCCGGGTGATCATCCTCACGATCCTCGACGGGGAGGAAGATGTCTTCCGTGCTGTTGAAGCCGGTGCGCGAGGCTATCTCACGAAGTCCTGCGAATGCGAAGACGTGCTGCGAGCCATCCGCGAGGTGGCTGGAGGTGGGAAGTTCTTCCCAGCGGAGATCGCCGCCAAGATCGAGGCACGCAAGAAGCGTTCGCCTCTGAGTGATCGCGAACTCGAAATCCTCCGCCTGCTCGTCCGCGGGCATTCCACGAAGGAGATCGTGGACATCCTCCAGCTCAGCATGGGCACCATCCGCCTGCACATCAGCCTCATTTTGTCGAAGCTCGGTGCCTACGACCGCACCAACGCCGTCGCCATCGCCATCGAGCGCGGTATCGTGCATGTCGGCGAATGAAGCCCAGACTGGCAAAACGGGCCAAACCGGCCGAAAACAGCTTCATGAGCCGTTACGCCACCGATCAGGAAGTCGTCCAATTCTTTGCCTCGCACGGCATCGCCGTGACCGATGTGCATCGCCTCGGCATGTCGCGTCATTTGAAAGTCAAAGGCCAGCCGGTGACGCTGCCGATGCCCGCGAGCCCCGATGAGTGCCTCCGCATCGTGCGCGAGTGCATCGCCCGGATCGGAGCGAAACGGTGATCGCTGCCAGAATGAGCACGGTGGAGGCGTTGATGCCGCTCCACCATGAAACTCACTCTCTCCATCCTCCTGCTGGCCGGTCTTTCCGCGCTCGCGCAAGCTCCCGCCAAGAAAGCCGAACCTGCAAACAAGGCCGAGGCTCCCGCGAAGAAGGCTCCGGCGAAAAAAGTTTATCCCAAGAACCCGCCGAAGACTGTCGCTGACTTCAAATATGGTCCGCATGAGCGGAACGTGTTCGATTTCTGGCAGGCGAAGTCTGACAAGCCCACGCCGCTGCTCTTTTTCATCCATGGCGGCGGCTGGATGGGCGGCGACAAGGCAGGCATCGCGGTCGAGCCTTACCTCAAAGAAGGCATCAGCGTGGTCTCCATCAACTACCGCTACGTCTCGCAATCGCAGGACGAGGTGCCGCCGGTGAAAGGACCGCTGCATGATGCGGCGCTCGCGCTTCAAACCGTGTGCAGCAAGGCCAAGGAATGGAACATCGATAAAACTCGCATCGGTGCCAGCGGCGGCAGCGCCGGTGCCTGCAGCAGCCTCTGGCTGGCCTTTCATCCCGACATGGCCGATCCGAACAGCAGCGATCCCATCGCCCGCGAGTCCACGCGCCTTTACTGCGCCTCCGTCGCCGGTGCGCAGACCACGCTCGACCCGCAGCAGATGAAGGAATGGACTCCAAACAGCAAGTATGGTGGCCACGCCTTCCTTTCGCTCACCGGCAAGGACCGCCCCACCTTCGATGCCTTCCTCGCCGCTCGTGAGAAGATCCTGCCGTGGATCGCGGAATACTCGCCCTATGCCCTCGTCACCAGTGATGATCCGCCCGTGCATCTCACCTTCAGCGGCGTCCCGAACCTCGGCAAAGACGAGAAAGACCCCACGCACACGGCCAACTTCGGCGTGAAGCTCCAAGAGCACTGCAAAGCGAACGGCGTGACCTGCGAACTCTACTATCCCGGCGTTGAAGGCGTCGCCAAAAACGCCACCGAGTATCTCGTGAAGAAGCTGAAGGAGTAGCCCGTAGCTTGGGAATGTTCGGCGGGTGTGGCTTCGCGATGTGTTGAAGACTGCTTCGCCGAACTTCCCGAGTGTTTGGAGGCTTTCGAGGTCTTCGCACGCTCTCAAACGTCGGGAAGATACCATGTGGGCGGAGTCACCGAAGCGGAACGGTGATAAGAAGGGAGTCTCTGATAGAACCCGAACACACCACCCACATGGCTAAGCAAACTACCACAGCAATCAAAAGGCTCGCAAAGGCAAAGC
>JAEUHK010000069.1 GCA_016795465.1 Verrucomicrobiaceae bacterium
CGGGCGGCAGGCCGCCCACGCTGAAGGTGCAGGCGACGCCGTCCGAGCTGGTGGCGGAGAGCGTGGTGGAGTAGATGCCGCCCACCGTGCCGGCGAGGTCCGCGTTGGTGGTGTGCAGTTCGATGGCCGGCCTTTGGATGATGGTCAGGGTGAAGGTGCGTTCCAGCATGCGCGGCGGCGCGTGTCCATCCGTCGCGGTCACGGTGAAGGAATGAGTGCCTACGGGATTGTTGGGGAACGAAAAGCTCGCCTCGCCAGAGGGACTCACCCCCCAGCCGGAATTGGTGCTCGTCTCCGTAAAGATCACCTGCCCCACGCCTCCCGTCGTCCCCAAGGTGACCGAAAAGCTCCCAGCGCCCTCCGAGACCGTGCCCAGGTCTGACGCTGTGGTCCAGGCAAAGGCGGGAAGAGGATCCTCCACCCTCATGTAAACGCTGGCTTCGGCTTCGCTGCCGCGGGCATCCCGGCAGACGAGGTTGAAAGGAGGTTCCGCGACGGGGTCGGCTGGAGCGGTGCCGTGCAGGCGGGCACCGGTGAGTGTGAGCCAGGCAGGGAGCTGGCTGCCCTCCTTCACTCGGAACTGGTAGGGAGGCATCCCGCCGCCGGCCATGAGCACGCTGCTGTAGGTTCCGCCGGGCGGCACCGTGTCAGGCGGAGCCGTGAATTCGAGGGGGGCATCATAAGAGCGCGGATCGGAGGCCGGGCCGGAGGGCGGATACAGCTCTTGAAAGTTGCTCATGCCATCCTGGTCCCAGTCGTCATCGTGCTGGCGGCTTGCCAGAGGGCCGCCGTCACGTTGGAGGTCACGCTGCACACCATCCACACAGATGGGAGTGAGCCAGAGTTCCGAGCCAGAGTAGAACTCATAATCGTTCTCAGGGGATCGGTACCAGCCGCTCCCTTGTCCAGTCTCTTGGTCGATGTCCCAGATTTGGGTGGACGTTCCCTCGGGAGTGCTAAAAAGGCTGCCAGTGGGATTCTGCAGATGGTGGGAGAAGTTTTTGAACTCTTCGGCATTCGTCAGCCAGTCACCATCCGGGTCATCCGCCCCGTCCGTTTGGTCATCGGGATCAAGGCCGCGGGCCAGTTCGTAATTGTTGGTCATGTGATCGCCATCGCGGTCAAACAGCGGGACAAACATGGCCCGCGCATCCCAGCCGCGCTGGTAGGCCTCCAGGTTGGTCTGCCCGTCCCCGTCGAGGTCGCCGTGTTCATCGAGCGGATCGTCTTTGTCCATCAGCCAGACCTCTTCTAACCGGTCCGGGATGCCCGCACCGTCCGTGTCCGTGAGATCCACCTCCGTCCAGTCTGCGAAACCATCATCATCGCTGTCGGAATCCATCGGGGCGAGGACGAGGCCGAAGAGGCCGTGGAGTTCCTCGCGGTCAGTGAGGAAGTCACCATCACTGTCGGGCAGGCGTGCATAGGTGCCGGCGTTGTATTCCTCCATGTCCGAAAGCCCGTCCGCGTCTGAATCCTCGAGAGTGATGTCCGAATAGCCGGCATTGCCCCACTCCCAGTCATCTGACAGGCCGTCATGATCGCTGTCCGCCTGGGTGTCATCGGAGCCGATGAGCAGCTCAAGGGTGCAGGGGAGTCCATCACCATCCTGATCGATCACCGTTCCATCCCCCTCGCGGGCGAGATGAAAGCGGTCAATAGCAAGATAACGATTCCACCAGTCCGGCTTGTGATCACCATCGCTGTCTTGCAGATCAGGATTGGTGCCGAGAAACTGCTCCAGCGCGGAGCCGAGGCCATCCCCGTCCGTGTCTGTCCAGTGGTCGTCTCCCTCCAAATCCGAAAAGTAGTAGTACAGCCAGTCATGGGCTCCTTCCTCGCCTTCTCCCCGGCTGCTGAAAGGATCCCCATCGTGCAGAGGCAGGTTCCAGGCCAGGGCCAGCTCGTGCTCCTTCGAGGCCATGACACCGTCTCCGTCCGCGTCCTGGTCCACCGAGGCGATGGAGATCCAGACGCTGTCCGAGGAATAGCCATCCGTCACCGAGACCTCCAAACTGATCCCGCCGCCCGCCTCACCGCACCAGCCGGAAAGGAGGCCGCTGGCCGCGTCCACAGCCGCACCGTCGGGGCCGCTCAACAAGGACCAAGACAACGGGGTGCCCGGTGGAGCCGAGGTGCTGAGGGTCAACGCAAACGGGCTCCACGCCGAGCCACTCAACGAGCCCGGATGGGTGATTTGCAGGGCAGGCGGGTCAATGGAACCAATCGTGAGCGTACACGTCTGTCCTCCACTGATCCCATTGCCATCCGTGGCCGTGACACTGAATGTGTGAGTCCCGGACTCTGACGGCGTGCCGCTGAGATAACCAGACGGATCAAGGCTCAGCCCCGCTGGCAATGCCCCGGCGGTCCACGAATAAGTACCCGTCCCACCTGCGGCGGAAAAGCTCCAGGAATAGGACTGCCCAGGCCAGCCGTCCGTCAGATTCGGGCTGCTGGTCACCTCCACCACGGGGGGAGGCGGCTCCTCGGTCACACTGAGACAGGCCGTTTGCTCCGCGGTGCTTCCGTCCGCCGCCGACACACTGACGGTGAAGTAATAATTCTCCGTGGAGTAGAGGATGCCCGTCAGCAGCCCCTCCGAAGACAAGGAAAGCCCGACGGGCAGATTGTCACAGCTCCAGACGTAACCACCACCTCCGCCGGAGGCGGCGAACTGATGGCTCACGTCATTGCCGACATAAACACCCGCCAACTGCGAGCTGCTGCTGATCCACACAGCGGGCACCGAGACCACGAGGGTGAAAAACGCACTAACCGAAGTGTGGGCATCCTGTGCCGTGACCGTGAAATGAAACACGCCCGGGGTGGACGCATTCCCCACTAGTGACGCCCCCTCAAAGCCAAAGCCTGCGGGCAGCTCCCCGTCCGTGACATTCCAGCTCACGCTGCCAGATGCATTCGCCGCACTGAACGTGGTTGCATAATTCATGCCAGCATAGGCCGCAGGCAGCTCCCCGGAGGTCGTGATCGACAAGGACTGGGGCAGGTCCGAAGGAAATAGATAGGTGCTGTTCTGCCCATCATTCGTGTTCCCATCTGTCTGGACCCTCAGGGGATTCGAGGCCAGCTTGTACTCATCGTACCTTTGTGTGGCGGCTTCATAGCCGTCACTGAGTCCATCCCCGTCCGTGTCCGCCACCCGCAACGAGGTGTACCCGGCCGTGCCATCGGGCAATGAGTGTGACGTGGTTACCTCCGTGTGATTGTCCAAGCCGTCGGCATCGTGATCGCCATAAGGATCATTCGAGTAAATGGAATCATCCAGGTCCCCCAATCCATCCCCATCGGAATCGGGGTTGGTAGCCGAGCTGCCCGCTGCGATCTCATCACCATCCCCCCAGCCGTCGCCATCAGTGTCATAGGCATTGGCATTCGTGCCATGCTCGGTCATCTCCGGCCAGTCATTCAGGCCGTCTCCATCACTGTCTTGATTGGCCCACTGATAATACTGGCCGTCCGTCACGCTGGAACCGTCCGGGAGCTGCATGCCAAGGCTGTAGGCATCCAGCGGGTCGCTGCTCATCACAAGAAGCTCATCCCCGTCCGTGGCACCGTCGTAGTCACTGTCTGGATTGCCCCGCATCGTGCCCATCGTCCACCCTGCCGGGGCATGCATGAACTCATACCAGTCCTCAAACCAGTTTGGCAGGCCATCTCCCCCCTCTCCGTCCGTGTCCTCCTGGTCCGGCCCGCCCGCTGGTTCCGGGTCGTTGTTCGCCCCGCCATCCCACACTGGCTGCCAGGTCGATGGGTCATTCAGGCTATAACTGCCCTCCGGGAGCACATAGATGGCGTTCAAGCTGGGCGAACTGAAGGTCCAGCCAAGAAAGGTCAGGATCTGCACCCACGCTATCCAGCGTTTCCGGCGGAGCGTGCGCAAGGCGATCACAGGAAGGTCATTCATCGGGGTCATGGCCTAGATTCAGGACGTTAAAGACGACAGTTATGGCTGAACAATGGGAGGGGCACCGGTCACCCACCGACGGTGATGCTGACCTCATCGCTCCACTGGCCCACGCGTTGGTCCCCCACGCGGAAGATGGCCTTGTAGGTCCATTTGGCCGGGGTGGCGGGCAGCGGCGTGCTGTCCGCGTAGCCGGGCGTGGTGTCCTGGGCCAGGAAGACGAAGCCTTTTCCATCACTGCGGTCCACCACCAGCTCGATCATATCGAGATAGGCGCTCTGGCCCTGCCAGGTCCAGCCGAGGAAAACCTGCCCGCCGCGCAGTTCCACGAAGAAGACCGGCTTGAACACGGCAAAATCCGGCCCGGTTTGCTGCGGCCCCTCAATGCCCAGAAGCTGGCCGATGCCCTCATTGTAGGCTGGATGCGCCTTGATGAGCTTCACCAAGGCACGGAAACGTGCCTCCACGCCTGGTGCCACGGCAGGGACGGCAGGCGGCAGCACTCCGGCCGCCGGAGCACCGCTGGCCGGCGGCGTGCCACCATCCCGGATGAGATCCTTCCAAGCCGTCCACTGCTGGCTGCCATTGATGCACACCTCCTGGCAGGCCAGCGCGTAGGCAAAGTAGGCGGCATCCGCCGCCTGCGCCTCCACCTGCGCCGTCGTGAGGCCAAAGGTGGTCACATAGGAGCCGATGTTGAGTTTGAACGTGGTGAGCTGCGCGGAAAATTCCGCGTCACGATTCTTGATGTAGTCGGATTTGGGCATGGCTTTGCGGCGTTTGGGTTGGATGAGGGAGGAAAGGGGATCAGGCGGCGGCCCGTAGGGCACAAAACCGGGATCGCCCGGCTCGCGGGCGTAACCGAGGCCATCGGGGCCGAAAAACAGGTTCGGATCGTCCCAGCGGTAAGGCTGGCCGGGTGGTATCGAGTGGGGATTGACGGCATCCCAGTGGAGCGGGAGCATGGCGGCGGCAGGGGGCTGAGAGCGTGGAGCAAGGGGCCTGGAGCCTGAAAAGAGCCTTCAGAGGCCTGGAAAGCGCCCAAACGGCACGGCGCGGTGATTCCCCGGTGTGGTGGCATGAGTGGACCTCACGGCGCAGCCACGGAACCTCACCGTTCCACGACAGGCCGGTGCGGTGCGATGATTCCACCTTACACGGCCGCGATCCCCCGCTGAGGCGCAATGATGGAACGACATCAGCGGATGATCCCGCCGCATGGCGCGGTGACGGACCGGTGAGGCGCGAATCTCCCGCCGAACGGCCCGAAGACCACGCCGCGACCGCCAACTGGTCCAGCAAACCACTCATACCCCGAGCCTCCTTTCCCCTTGAAAAAGCCATCCCAGACTTCCGCTGCCCGTTACCGTGCTCCGTGCTCCGTGCTCCGTGCTCCGTGCTCCGTGCTCCGTGCTCCCAAAGCCCCGCCCTGCTCGTCAAGGTGAGTCACCTTGGTGGGCCTGCGCATGATGCACTGGAAGGAGGCGTTCATCGGGAATTTCCTCGAACAGAAAAATTCCAGCAAATTTCCGTGAGGATGTCACGAACATTTTTGTATCCAACGCACCACGACCGATCCAAGCACGCGGAAAAGCCCTGAGAATCAAGGAATGGCAGGATTGAAAAACTCACGCCCAAGCCGCCGCCTTTTCGCGAATGAGCCGGCGGACGTTGGCGAGGCCGTTGAGACGGGTGGGGGTGAGCATTTTGGTGAACTGGCATTGCTGCCAGATTTCGGGCTCGACGGCGATGACCTCGGCGGGTGTGGCCTCGCTGTAAAGGTCGCACAACAGGGCGGCGAGGGCTTTGACCATGGGTGAATCGGCCTCGCAATCGAAGCGGGTGAGGCCATCGCGAAGCTGGCCGTAGAGCCAGACGCGGGAGACGCAGCCGGGAACGAGATGGGCATCGATCTGCTGCGCAGGATCAAGCCGCATGCGGGCTGCGTAGGCGGTGAGAGCGGAGAGCCTCTCCTGCACATCCGGGATCAAATGGAGGTCCTCGATGAGCTGGCGCTGTTTTTCGGCAAGGCTCATTTCAGGCGGGCAAGGCGGTCTTTGCTCCAATTGAGCGACGTTTGGACGACTTCGTCGTTCGTGGAGGCCGCGGCGAGTTTTTCCCAGATGGTGATGGCGCTCTTGAAGGCATCGCGAGCGGCCGGTTTCTGCCCGGCGGCCTCGCTGGTGTGGCCGAGAATGCCGAAGAGCTGCGCGAGCTGGCTTTCCCACATCTTCCGCTCGGGGGTGAGCTTGGTGTCGGTCTGGCCGGCGACGAGTGTTTGAAGGAGTTCGACGGCTTGCTTGGCAATCGGCAACGCGGTGGTGGCTTTGCCGAGGTCGGCCACGATCTCGGCGTATTCGCCGCGGAGCTTCGCGAGGAGAAATTGGTAGCGGGCGTTGGTCTTGTCGTCCGCGAGGATCTCGTTCACGAGCAGGATGGCGTCCTGCTTCTTCTTGCTGGCCTCACCGGGCTGGCCGGCATCGCGGGAAAGCGCTGCGAGGGCTCCGTAGTTGCGGGCGAGGAGGTATTTGACCTCCGCCCAGTCGGGAAGCAGGCGGTTGAGTTCCAGCAGGATGGGCACGGCCTGGTTGTGCGCCTCCTTGGCATCGGCTCCGCTGAAATTCTTCGCGATGAGCTCGGCGAGCTCGGTGTAAGCCTCGGCAAGCAGAAGGGCTTGGTCTTGATTCCGCGGGCTGCTGCCGAGCACGAGCTCGCCCATGTCCTTCACGCTGTCGATGAGGGTGTTGAGCGCTTCTTCGGCCTTGCCGGCATCCCGCTGGCTGATGCCTTTGGCGAACTTTGCTCGGGCGATGATGAATTTTTCGTCGTTGGCGAGATCGGTGCCGATGAGCTTCGGATCGATGACGATGGGGATGCGGGCGAAGGCGGTCTCTGCCTCAGTGACATCGCCATTCCGTAAGCTGCGCAGGCCAAATTCGAGCGAGGCACGGGCGCATTCGTTGCGGGCGAGCCGGTTCTTCGGATCAGCCGCGAGACCGCTTTCGAGATTCGTCGTGGCATCACGCAGGAGGGCGAGGGATTCGCTGTGGCGGCCCTCGCGAGCGCGGATGTCGGATAGGAGCAGGCTGTAGCGGCCGAACCACTGCTGATGCAGCGGGGCCTGGGCGCTCTCCTTGCCATTCTTGATGAGTTCGGCGGCCTGTTCGCGTGCCTTGGTGAGGTAGGTGACGGCTTTGGCCGTGTCACGCAACCGCAGATGGATCTGGCCGATGTTTCCATAGGCACGCAGGCGCTCGACTCCCAGTGCGGGATCCGCTTCCAAGGCAGGGAGGCCCTGCATGCAGAAGGTGAGCGCGTCCTGGAGACGCTCGCGGGAGAAGTCGGCCTCGACGGCATTGCCCGTGGGGGTTTGCAGGAGCTGCGTGAGGAACTGATCGACGGCGTTTTGCGAGTTTTGCAGGTTGGCGTCCGCGGTGGCCTTGGCCTGGCGGGCGATGTCGCGTTCGCTGGTGAGCGTGGCGATGCGGCCCTCGCGGGCATCGATCTCCACTTTGTGCACGTCGTTGATGTTTTGAATGGTCAGCTCGGCCTTCTGGGCGCGGCGAAGGGTAACGAAGCCATAGATGGTGGCGAGCAAGAGGACGGTGAGCAGCACGACGGCCGTCGACTGGAGCACCAAGACCTTTTTCGCCTGCTTGACCCGCTCCTGAACTGTCTGCTCACGCGATTCTTCGAGCAGGTAGTCACTTTCGAGCACCTCGAATTCACGGACAATTTCACGAACATCGCTCCAGCGAGCAGATGCGTTCAAGTCGAGGGCTCGCTCGATGATGTTGCGGCGACGTTCCTCCCACTTTGATTGAGCGGGATGCGGCCACACGATTTTGGGCTGGGCGCGAACAGCGGCAAGCAAAGCAGCGCCATTGATGGAATAGGCATGGCCGGTAGCCGCTTGTTGCTGGGTGATGGCGATTTGCTCCTGCCAGGCAGCTGCAGCACGCGGAAGGGTGCCTGTGAGCATGCGGTAGGCGATGACACCAAAGGCATACACGTCCCACGATGCCCCATAGCCTGCGAAGACCCCGTCGGGATTCTCGACTTGGTCTGGGCAAAGGTGGATGTAGTGATCGGTGAGCTCGAGGTGGTGAATTCCACCGACCCATCCCTGTGCCACATCCGCGAGTCGGATCGATGATTCGGCATCGTCTTCCAGCAGGACATTGCATGGACGCAGATTGCCGTGCGGAAGACCATGTTTGTGCAACCACGCGAGCGCATCGGCTAGTTCATAAATATGACGCCATGCCTGATCGGGTGACAGACCGGAGCAAAGGGACTCTAGCGTAGGCGTCTGCCATTGCCGGCGGCCAGCGCTGTCTTTTGTCATCACACCCACGAGGGGCATCACACAGAAATACGGACTTTTCTCGAAACTAAAGGTGTCGATCGGAAGTACACCGCGGTGATGCGGCATTTGCTGAAGCGCCCGAATCGCAGTGGAAAGCGCTTTGCGATTGATAGCCATCGAGCTGAACACCTTGACGGCACAATTTTTGCCGTTCGTGCCCACTGCCCGGTAGACCGCACCACAGCGTCCACTGCCCACGAGGTCCTGAAGTTCATGTCCGGCGATTTCAGGCAGGCTCATGCATTGTTTCTGTGGTGGGTGGCGGTTGGTTTGGCCTGCTGGCAATTGTTCAGAAGGCAACTGCGTAAAGATGGCGGTGAAACGGAAATTTCTCAAACTTCAATTGTTCACACCTTAAAAATGATGCGCGGGACAGCAATCGGGGCTCATTTGGTGGCATTATGCGTCAGAAGAAGACATCAAAACGGGATGCCGATGCCTTTGAACCGGAGATCAAGGCTATTTATGCCGAGATCGAACGGCGGTCGTTGGCACGCGACTGTCAGCTGCGAAGTGGTTGCTGCCACTTTCGTCACACTGGAAGAACGCCGCTCTTAACCTTGGGTGAGGCTCTTTATTTGGCGAAAGGCATACGAGCCAGCGGGCGGACCCAGCTCAAAGCGCACCCCGATGGTGCGTGTCCTTTGTTGGACTCGACCGGACGCTGTAGCGTCTATGCTCACAGGCCCTTCGGGTGCCGCACTCATTTTTGTGCAGCCGCTGGCGGCATGTATCCGAGGAAACATCTTGTGGACCTTATTCAACGATTAGAGGCTATCGATGAGAAACTCGGAGGAGTTGGCTCTAGGCCTCTTGAAGGGGCCGCGATGGATACGCTCAGATCGTTCCATTAATGCGGTCAGCGCGCTGGAGGGTGGTGATGAGCCAGGTTTCAAGGGACACGTGCGGCGATATTTTGCGCCACTTTTGTAGGCCTCGTGTGATAGTCAGAAGATTGCGGGGAATACCAAGCCATGAAAAAAGACGCCCCGCGTCTCTTTCGAGGCGCGGGGCGATTTAATCTGGCAACGTCCTACTTTCGCGGGGCCTATCGCCCAACTATCATCGGCGCAACAGCGTTTCACTTCCGTGTTCGGAATGGGAACGGGTGGGACCACTGTGCCATGGTCACCAGACGGCGGGTCATGATCGACTAATCGAAATGAGCCGTGTGTCTGGAGACGCATTTGGAAACCATGTTCTCTGACAACTACATACAGGTAAAGAAGCAAAATTGAATTGAGCTTGAACAATCAAGCATGGTTCGGAAATCGAACACAATGCAAGACAAACGGATGATTAGTATCTCTAAGCTGAACGCATTACTGCGCTTGTACCCGAGACCTATCAACGTGGTAGTCTTCCACGATCCTTCAGGGAAAGCTTATCTTGGGAGGAGCTTGGCACTTAGATGCTTTCAGCGCTTATCTCTTCCGCACATAGCTGCCCAGCGATGCTCTTGACAGAACAACTGGAACACCAGAGGTGCGTTAATTCCGGTCCTCTCGTACTAGGAATTAAACCCCTCAACTTTCCTTCGCCCACAGAGGATAGAGGACCGAACTGTCTCGCGACGTTCTGAACCCAGCTCGCGTACCGCTTTAACCGGCGAACAGCCGGACCCTTGGGACCTTCTCCAGCCCCAGGATGCGATGAGCCGACATCGAGGTGCCAAACTTCATCG
>JAEUHK010000078.1 GCA_016795465.1 Verrucomicrobiaceae bacterium
TTTTCGGGCGAAAGGCTGCGGATCATGCGCCACTGCCCTTTGAAATCCTCCAGCTCGGCGATGAGCCGCAGCATCTCGGGCGTGATGGTAAAAACAGGGGGAAGCATGGCGGTCTTGGCTGATTATTTAGCCGATTTTGGCCGATTATAGCCGATTTGGGATAAGGGAGCAAACATCGGATGGCTCGTTCCTGTGATGCTGAACTTTCAGGAATGCGGGACTCAGCGCCTCATTGCCCAAGTAGAGGCATTTGACGCCTGCCTTCAAAATCTGCGGTAGACGCAGCGAATCCCGGCATCGCATTGACGAGATCGTGCTGGAAAGTAGGCTCACAAAATGACCCTTCTGGCCCCATGACCAAAAAGAAGCCAACACCCGCCAGCCGTGCCAAAAAGAAGGCCGAGGTCTCCTTGGTTCGCTCCTCAGCGGCGGAATACCTCACCTTTGTGGCGGGCAGCGGGCATGGGGGCGTGGAGGCGGTTTACGCAGATGAGAACGTCTGGCTCAGCCAGAAGATGATGGCTGCGCTGTATGACGTGAACGTCCGCACCATCAACGAGCATCTGAAAAAGATCTTCGCGGACCACGAGTTGCAGGAAGATTCAGTTATCCGGAAATTCCGGATAACTGCCACCGACGGAAAAAACTACGAAACCCAGCACTACAACCTCTCAGGCATCATCGCCGTGGGCTACAAGGTGAACTCGGAGAAGGCGGTGCAGTTCCGCAAGTGGGCCACGGGCATCATTGAATCGTTCACCATCAAGGGCTACGCGATGGATGACGAGCGGCTAAAGAATGACGGCTCCATTCTGACCAAGCAATACTTCGAAGAGCAGCTTCAGCGCATCCGCGAGATCCGCCTGAGCGAGCGGAAGTTCTACCAGAAGATCACCGACATCTACGCGACCTCGATTGATTACGATGTCACGGCGGCGGCCACGAAGCGGTTCTTTGCGACGGTGCAAAACAAGCTCCACTGGGCCATCCACGGGAAGACAGCGGCGGAGGTCATCGTCTCCCGCGCCGATGCCACCAAGGACAGCATGGGGCTGACGACCTGGAAGGATGCTCCCGGCGGGAAAATTCAGAAGTTCGATGTCGTGGTGGCGAAGAACTACCTGACGGAGAACGAGTTGGCGCAACTTCAACGTCTTGTCTCGGCTTACCTCGACGTGGCCGAAGACATGGCCATGCGCCAGATCCCGATGACCATGCAGGATTGGGAAACCCGCCTGAACCGCTTCATCGCTGCGACGGATCGCGAGATCCTCCAAGATGCTGGCAAAGTCAGTGCCGAGATCGCAGAAGCTCACGCTCTGAGCGAGTTCGAGAAATACCGCATCGTGCAGGACCGCCTGTTTGAGTCGGATTTTGACCGGATGCTCAAGCAGTTGCCAGAAGCTTGATCGCGACACCTTGCTGCGCCTTGAAGCAAAGTGGCTTCGGCTTCAGCCGAACGAGGCTTCGGTGGGAGAAGATGCGGCTAAAGCCGCAGCCACTTTCCGCAGCCTTACGGCACCACCGCCTGCACGCGGATGAATCTTCGGCCGCTGCTGAGCAGGGCGGGGCTGAGGGTGACGTTGACGGTTTGGACGTTGTCGGCGGTGGTGGAGGTGACGGTTTGGGTGGCGCCGGTGTCTTGGGTCCAGGTGGCGAGGTCGGTGCTGGTCCAGATGGTGTAGGTGGCACCGCTGAGGCTGGGGGTGCGGCGGGTGTAGGTGAGGGTGCCGGCGGCTTTGAGCGAGTCGGTGCTGCTGACAGGATTGGATGAGCTGCGGGTGGGATCGAGGCCGAAGAGGCGCTCGGTGTCGTTGCTCAGGCCGTCGCCATCAGCATCGGCGGTGGCCGGGAGGTCGATGCCGGGGAAGTTGGCGTCCCAGGCCTGGTAGTCGGTGGGACGGCCGGCGGGGTAGTAGAGGTTGAGGATTTCCTGCACGCGGGCGTGGATGCGGGTGGCGACGGTTTCGTTGTATTCGGTGCCTTGGGTGGTGCTCCATTGCTCGGCGTGCTCGCGCTCGACGGTGAAGCCGCTGAGGCTGGGCTGTCCGTCATACCAACTGGTCATGAAGGTGCGGAAGGCGGCGTTGTCGGCGGGGATTTGGGCCTTGTATTCCATGATCCGGTCGTAGATCTCGACGGGGCGTTTGAGTTTCAGGGCAGCGATGTTGTTGCCCAGGGTGGTGGCATTGACGGGATGCATGCCCCAGAAGTGAAACATGGGGAGGATGTCTTTGCCGTAGGATTTGCAGAGCTGGAGGGTGAGGCTGTCGTCGTCCTCGGGGCTGGTGAGGCCGCGGTCTTCGCGGTCGTTGTAGTAGTAGAAGAAGTCGTTGATGCCCTGCCAGCCGAAGAGGCGGGCGAGGTCGGTGAACTTCGCGTGGCCCTGGGGCTGGTAAGCCTTCTCGTAGTCGGCCATGGGGTTTTTGCGGGGGGAGAAATTGAAGCTGGTCATCCAGATGACGGCGGTATTCGGCAGGGTGCAGAAGGCGTTGAAGCCGGTGATGGAGTCGCCGTGGGCGGCATCGAAAGAGACGCCGAACTTCTGAGTCATCACGGCGACGTGGGGGAGGTTCACGCTGGCTTCGACTTCGCCGTCGTGCTTGGGGAAGAAGTAGGCGTGGCCGGGTTCATGGAAATGAAAGGCGGGTGAGTTGCGGGCACCGGTGAGGAGGTAGTGATTGTGATTGCCGTTGTAGGTGGTGGTGGGGCTGTAGGTGTTGTTCACGGTGGGGTAGCCGGGTGAATACACGGAGGAGTCAAACTGGAGGTCCACCTGATCATAGAGCGTTTCTTTGCCACGGATGCGCGGGAAGCCCATGAGGTCGTTCATGGCATCGACGGCCTGGTCCCAACTGGCCATGTTCGTGATGGGATCGGAGTAGGCGTAGATCCAACTGCGTGGGACCTGGATGAGGACTTTTTCGGTTTGAAAATCGGCCCAGGGGCCGGGCAGGGTGCGCTCGGTGTTCCGCCATTCGGCGAGCGTGGTCATGCGATGCGGCAGCGACGAGAAAAAGGGCGAGCGTGCGGCTCCGACGATGGTGATGGAGACGACGCCGGCATTGGCATTGAGGGGAACGTCAATGTAGATGCCGCCACCGAGCGGGCTGGCGACTTTTGTGACCGTGGAGGTGATGTCGTAGGCGAGCGTGCAGCGGTCGATGCGCCTGACGAGCGGGCGATTCGAGTTGTCCAAAGAATGGCAGCCGACGCGGATCTGGTAGCCTTTGTTCACGAGTGAAGCGGGCACGGTGACGGTGGCGATGGTGCCGGGGGCGAGGTAGCTGCCGGTGGCCTTGCGGGCAGGGTTCGTCCACATCTGCGTGGCGCGTCCAAAGGTGTCCGGGAAGCTCGCGTTGATGGAGACGGTGTTGGTTTGGCCCGCTGGCGGTGTGGCACAGGCTCCGGGAAAGCGTGAGGAGGTGGCGAATTTGTATCCGTTCAATGTGGACTCATACTGGGCGAGCATCGCGGGCGTGTAGATGCGGTCCATGATGGCCTCCATGGTGCGGTAGATGGTCCACGGGATGTCATTGGTCTCGAGATCGCGATCGAGATTGCCCCCGACGACAAAGAGCGGCCCGACCTCGACCTCATGCGTGGTGATGAGGTCAAACAGCGCGGTGATGATGGCGGCGCTTTCCGTGAAGCGGGGCTGCTCGTTCTTCAAAGTCTGGCTGTGGGTGCTGATCTGCGCGGCGGTGAGCACGGTGGTGCCGGTGAGGTGATTTTTCAATGCGGCGATGGCGGCGAGCAGTGGATCGGCGGCGGCGGTGTTGAAGTTCCACGTCGTGTCATTCGTCCAGCCGCTGAACGGCGTGCCGCCGGTGCCGAGCAGCGCGCCGCTTTGAATCTGAATTGCGTATTTTTTATTCCACTCGATGAGTCCGGCGGTAGCGATGAGGAGGTTGTTTGCCTGGAGGGTGATGCGCGGGTCGGTGATGGGCACATCGACGGTGGTGATGGCCGCGGTGTTCGTGATGTCACGGATGCGGATGTTGCCGCTGGTGCCTTTGGTGAGGTTTTGATTGAAGGCGCCGATCACATGCGTGCGGATGAGGTTGTTCGTGCTGTTGTCCGCCGGATTACCCGCGATGAAGGCGAGCGTGGCTCCATTCGGCGCCTCGATGTCGAGGTGAAAGACGCGGTCGCGAGTGGGGAAGTAGGTGAGGGTGTTCGTCCCCACGCCAGCAGTGGCACCGCCGGAGTTGTAGTATTCGCCGTTCTCGTAGCTGGCGTTGCTGTATTCGAGATAAGGAATGCCGGTGGTCCACGCGGAGGTGGTGCTCGTCATGCCGACATCGATGCCGTAAGTCACATCGCCGGTGAGCAGCACGGGATTCGCAAAACGCCAGGTCACATAGCGCTGGCCGGTCAGTGTCACCGTCTGCGTGAAAGTCTCCGAATGCAGCAAGGTGAAGGTGTTGCTGGCGACTCGGCCGACACGCACCACGTAGGTCTTTGTCGGGTCCGCCTCGGTGCTCGGGGCGATGCGGTAGGTGATGGCTCGCAGCCAAAGGGGAGCGCTGCCGGTGCGGAAGGTCTGGCCCTTGGCGGTGCTGGCCTCCGTGCCGGTCTCCACCCACCATTTGTCCGTTCCATTGCGCGGCGTGAGATTCGCCACATCAAAGCCATTCACCGCCGGTGCGGCCGTCGCGTGCGTGATGGCATTCACCGCCGGAGCCGGCCGCACGATGAGCGCGATGCTGCCATCGTTTTCCAGATTGCTGATGTCCCAGGTGTAGATGCTCGCAGCGACGTCCGGCAGGTCCAGGCCCGCAGGTTCATCGCCATCGCCATCGAGATAACCGGTGAAATCGTAGCGACTGGCAAAAGTGGTGGTGGCGAGACCCGTCCAGCTCAGCAGCTGATAAACGCGAGCAGCGGTGGGAGTCAGCGTGGCCGGTCCCACGGTGAGATTGCCATTGAAGATCAACGTCTGGCCACCCGTGCCGGTAAAGCTCAGCCGGTCCGAAGTGCCGCTCGCCGTGAGATCGAGCTGCACCGTGCTTCCCGCCTGGAAATCAAAGTTCCCCGTGCCAGAGGCCGACTCGAATGAAAGCGTGCCGAGCGTGCCCGCCGCCGTGCTGTCGCCCGCATGCACCGTGGTGCCCGTCTGAGCCGTGAAAGCGCTGCCCTCCACGATGCCCGTGCCATTCAACGTCGCGCCTGTTTCCAAAGTGACCGCGCCCGTGCCCGTCGTGCCCACACCCGCCACGCCCACCTGCAAGCGGCCCATTTCGATCGTGGTGCTGCCCGTGTAAGTATTCAGCCCCGTGAGGATCCAGGTGCCCACGCCGGTCTTCGTGAATCGCGTGGTGAAATTGCCCGTGCCGCTCGCGTTGTCCGCGATGACCGACTGAAAGGTGTTCGCGCCCGTGTTTGTGCCGCGGAGAGTGAAGTTCTTGTTGCTCGCGGTCTCCACATTCGTGAACACGCCCGTGCAGGTGAGCACGCCGGTGCCCAAATTGGCCAAAATGCCGCCGGTGCCCGTGTTGAGGTTGATGTTGCGATTCAGCGTCACATCCGCGCTGCCGGTGTAATTGAAAACCGCCGAGGCGTTCTGAAAAGCGATCGTCGTGCCCGCGCCGATGTTGCTGGGCGATCCGTTTGCCGCCAGCACGCTCACGTTCAGCGTGCCGCGATTCACGATGGTGCTGCCGAGGTAGGTATTCAGGCCGCTGAGCGTCCACGCCCCATCGCCAGCCTTCGTCACCGCCACATTCGGTGCCGATCCACTCGGCGCATTCGCGATCACCGACTGAAAATCATTCGCCCCCGTGTTCGAACCGCCCAGCGTGAAGGTCTTGCCCGTCGTGCTGTTCGCCGCCGCACCAAATGTGCCGCTGTAAGTGATGACCCCGGTGCCGTTGTTCGCAAACGTGCCGCCCGAACCGCCCGGCGTGAGCGTGATCTGGCGATTGAAGGCCACATTGCCGCTGCCGGTGTAGCTCAGGCTTGCCGTGTTCGCCGATAGATTCACCAGCGAGCCCGCCCCGATGCTGCTGGGACTGCCGCTCGGTGCCAGCGTGTTCGCCGCCACCATGCTGCTCACCGTGTTGATCCCCATCGGCCCCGTGAAGGTATTCAGCCCGCTCAGCGTCAACGTGCCCGCGCCCGACTTCGTCAGCCCAAACGACCCGCCCGACTCGCTGATCACACCGCTGATCGCCAAATTGTGAAGCATCTGCGTGCTGCCAGACCCTGTGCTCGCCGTCGTGATCGTGCGCGTGCCATTCAGCGTGATGTCATTCGCGATGCTGTCCAAAATCGTGAACGACCCGCCCGTCACCGCCGCCGCTGTCGAGGTGATATTGCCCCCCAGGACAAAACTCGCCCCCGAGATCGAAAACGCCCCCGTCGCACCCACCGCATAGTTGTTGGGAAAAAGAATGCCGCTGATCTCCGTGCCCGCCGCCAGATCATTCACCGGCGAAAGCCGCGTCATGCCGCCAAACGTCAGAACATCCCCCGCCACCGGAGTCGAGCCGCCCCAATTCGCCGAAGTGGACCAGTTGTCATTCGCACCCGCGCCATTCCACGTCAGCGTCGCCGCCTCCGTCATCGATGAAGCGCCCAACGCAAGGCACGCGAGAACCCAAACGGTTCTCTGAAGAGTGAACGAGGAAAGAAGACGCATGACAGGATCGAGCCCGAATGATGAGGGTTGCGAATTTACGCTCAATGATTTTCCCATTCGCCACCTGGCCACATAGCATCCAGTGGGACACCTTGCTCTCATGCCGCCAACTTGCTCAGAATCCTCCGCGATCGCTGGATCTTCACGGAGCCATCGTGCGGCGCAAATCCGAAAGGAATGCCACGGGTTCACAGGTGAGGAACTCCGGATAAAACACCCCCACGTCCTTCAAATGTTCGTCGTAGGTGATCAGATGGGTCGAGGAGCCATTGATGGCCACGAGCAGGAAAGCCACATCATCCATGTCCACGGGATAGTGCTGAAAGTGAAAGAACCGAATGGGCACTTCCTCACCGTATTGCAGCAGGTCGGCCACAAACTGTTCCACCTTCAAAGGATCAATGCCCTTCTCCAGCAGCTTCTCCGCGTATTCCGTCACCACATCATCGCTCACCAGCCAGACAAACTCGCCAGCCATCCACCGCGTGATGATTTCCGCGTTCGGACTTTGCGGATGCACCGACCGCTTTGCAGCCAGCACCACATTGGTATCCAGAACGGCACGCAGCATGGTGGATGGCTACAGGGCTTCGGTGATTTCTGTGAAGTTCCGATCAAATGCCTTCATGCCTTCGGCGCGGTCGATGCCGTCCGTCTTGCGCTTCTCGGCCAGCGCTCGTGCCCGTTTCACCAGCGCCAGCGCCTCCGGGCTGTAGCGCTGCTGACGCCGTTCGTTCATCGCCACCTCCATCTTGATAAAGCGCAGCAAGCGCTCCTGCAGCCCGGGCACCGCCCTAGCTTTCTCGGAAAGCTCGTTCGGCAGTTCGATGAGTGGATGCAGAGTCGCGTTCATGGCTCAGAGGATACGGCACCTCATCTAGAGCGTCAATCATCCAAGTCACAGCCGAGTTTCGCTTGGTAATCGAGCACCAAAAGTCCAGTATCCTGCCCCGTGAGCACCCCGTCCTTCATCTCCATCACCGATCAGGTCACCGGGCATCTGCGCAGTGAGATCCTCCGTGGACGCTGGAGCGGCACGCTGCCGGGCAAGCACCTCCTCGCCGCCGAACTCGGCGTGAACAACAAGACCATCGAGGCCGCCATGCGCCAGCTCGAGCAGAGCGGCCTCCTGCTGCCCCAGGGAGCCGGCCGCAGCCGACTCATCAACCTTCCGCAGGGCCATCGCAAAACCGCCCGCACCCTGCGCATCGCCCTGCTCGTGAACGACAAATCCGTGGACGAGAAAAACAAGTTCTACCTCGACTACCGCCACGCCCTCGAAGAAGCCGGTCACACCATCGTCTCGCTCCCGCACTCACTCAGCGACCTGCGTTTTGATCCCAAACGCGTCGCCGCACTCGTGCGCCAGACCAAAGCCGATGCCTGGATCATCGGCGCCGGCTCACGCGCCGTCCTCGAATGGTTCGCCAGCCAGCCGATTCCCGCCTTTGCCCTCTTCGGCAACCGCGTCGGCCTGAAAATCCCCTCCGTCGGCCCCTCCAAAGCCCCCATCATGGCCGAGGCCACGCAGCATCTCATCGCGCTCGGTCATCGACGCATCACGCTGCTCACCCGGAGAGCCGTTCGCCTCCCAAACCCCGCCGCAGGCATCTCCGCCTACCTCGACACCCTGCGCCAGCACGGTCTCCAGCCCAGCGAGTTCAACCTGCCCGACTGGGAGGAAACCAACGCCGGCTTTCACGAATGCCTGCGCTCCCTCTTCAAAGCCACCCCGCCCACCGCGCTCATCGTCGATGAAGCCACCTACTTCATCGCCACCATGCAGTTCTTGCTGAAACACCACCTCAGCGTGCCCGACGACGTCTCCATCATCAGCACCGACGACGACGTCGCGCTCTCCCGCTGCGATCCCCCCGTCGCCTGCATGCGCTGGGACATGCGCCCCGTCATCCGCCGCATCGTGAACTGGGCCTCCAACATCAGCCGCGGCAAACCCGACTTCACGCAAACCCTCACGCCCGCCGAGTTCGT
Source organism: Verrucomicrobiaceae bacterium (assembly GCA_016795465.1). Classification (GTDB taxonomy): domain Bacteria; phylum Verrucomicrobiota; class Verrucomicrobiia; order Verrucomicrobiales; family Verrucomicrobiaceae; genus Prosthecobacter. The sequence continues at coordinate 8,636 of JAEUHK010000078.1, forward strand.
GCCTGGAAGCACCATCGCGCCACCTACAGCGATACCGAAGAGGGCGTGAAGTGCCTCACTTCAGCTTCTCGATCGGAATCACCGCCATCTCGGCGCTGTTGAGGTTGCCTTTGCGGCCGCCGTTGTTGGAAAAGCCGACGTAGAGCTTCCCCTCATGCTCGGTGGCGCATGGATAGCTCAGCGAAGCTTTCGGATTCGATTCGCCAACGCCGCTGTGCTCGGCGTGGCGGATGACGAAGACCTTGCTGAAGATCTCCTTGCCCGGCTCGCTGATCGCGATGGTGAGTGGTGCACGTCGTCCGCCGTTGTTCGCCGCATTGGTGCACACGAGATAGCGGCGACCATTGCTCAGCATGCCTGCGGCAGGCTTGCTGGTGGTCATCGGCAGGTTGCTTTCACCCATCGTGGTCCAGGTGCGACCGAAGTCGGTGCTTTTCGAGATCAAGGCGAGCGCCTTGCCGCCATAGCGGGCGATGTTAAGGACGTTCGTGCCGTCCACGATGATTGACGACTCACCCCACAGGCGGATGCCGTCATGGACCGGGATTCTGACGAAGTCCCACTTCGTGAAATCGTCCCCATGACTGATCGCGACCGCTGCGGGGAAAACGCCGGAGTTTGAGTAAGGCCCTGCGCTGATGCCGGGCATGATCCAATTGCCATCGCTCATCTTCACCGGCTGATTCAGCGCCCAGAAGCCGTTTTCGAGCACGACGCCATGCTTCGTCCATTCGCCGGTCGTTTCGTCGAGCGAGTAGGCACGTGTGTGGATGCGTTCCATCTTGTTGTAGTAGGCTCCGTGGAAAGCCCAGAGCTTTCCGGCGTGCGAAACGAAGACGCCATGACTCACCGCAAGGTCTTTGTCCTCACCCGCATCAATCGCACTCAGTTCACTCCACGTCTGGCCGCCATCCTCGCTCACGCGATACTGCGCTTCTTCGGTGACGGTATTCTCCTCGCCCTTGTTGTGGCCGATGGAGGCGTAGAGCTTGCCCTTGTGCCAGCAGAGCCCAACGCCGTGCAGGAAGGTGTAACCATCGGCTTCCTTGTCCCATTTCTTGATGACGTGAAACGCCACGCCATCGAGCACCGGAAGGTCTTTAGCCTCCGAGAGCTTCTGCGAGGCATCCCAGAGCGGAAAATCGGCCGTTTTCGGCTTTGGCAGCTCATGCGTGGCCGTGACAGGCTGAAATGGAAACTCGCGCAACGCTTGCGGTTCGATTCGCACCTCATCGAGTGCGCCGAGAAAAGTCTGGCGAGCTCTTCCATCATCAAAAATGCCTCCAAGCGTGATGGGAGCCACCGTGGCCGCAATTGGCTGTTTGAGCTTCACTTCACCGACAAGCTTGCCATTCAGAAAAAGCGTCGCTTTCGCCGATTCGACCACCAAGGCCACGAAATGCCACGAACCAGCCTTCAGCGGCTCCACACATGAAATCGTGCTCCAGCCGTTTTGATGCAAATAGGCCTTCAAATGCCCGTCCGGCTCAATCGTGATCCCCCACTGCCGTTCACCTCGCGAATAGCGATTTTTACCGATGAGCATCTGCTGCCCGCCGCCGAGCGCATACGGATTGAACCACAGCGAGGCCGTAAACGCACCGCTAGCGAGCTTCGCACTGTCTTTGAGCTCGACCAGCGAGGCTCCATCGAGCTTCAAACTCTTCCCTGACACGCCGCTGGCCGTTGCCGCCGTTCCTCGAACGGTGAATGCTTCTTCGAGAGCATCGAGCGGCCATGTCGCTGCGAATGCGGATGAGGTAAGAAGAAAGAAGGCAAGAGAACGCATGCTGGCAAAACGGACGCACTGGCCGTCTCTACACTTTTCCTGCTGGTATGATAACAGTACTCAAACCCGGAAGCCCAACTCGGTGAGTTTCTTCACGCTTTCATCCCAGGTGATGTCATGCGGCATCTTTTTGGACAAAGCAGCGAGCGCGGCGGTGACGCCGGCGGCCTCCCCCATGGCGACGGCGTTGCCGGTGACGCGGTAGCTGGAGTGCGCGATGAAATCGCCGCTGATGCAGCGTCCGGCCATCATGAGGCCATCGACATCTTTCGCGATGAGCGCACGCAAGGGGATGTCGTAGGGCTTCATCTTGATCTCCTTTGGCATGATGGCGTGCTGCTTGTTGTGCTCAGCACTCAGCGCGTGGACGTCGATGCCGAAAGTGACGCGCGTGACCGCATCGTCATGCCGTGCACCTTTCGCGAGATCGTCCTGGAGCACGGTGTAGCGGCCTTTGATGCGACGGCCGTCTCGCACGCCGATTTGCTCGGCAGTAGCGACGATTTGGATGCCCTCCCATGGTCCGCCGAGCTTGCGGAGGTTCGCCACCATCTGGTTCATCTCCGCGCGAGCACTCACAGTGGCGGCGGTGATCTCCGCTGCGTCCCAGGCCTTGATGCCGTATTCGTGGTTCATCATGGCGAAGATCAAATTGTCCCGCACATGCCACATCGTCGGGCTGGCGTAGCTAGGGAAGTGCCCGGTGCTCACCAGCACTTCTTTGATGCGCTTCTTTTTCTCGCCGTCGGTGTTTTCACCCTCCTTCGGCTGGCCGAAACGCACGAACTCACGCAGCACCTCCGCATCCTTCACGACGAGCAGCGCATTGAGCGACATAGGCTGGCAGGGGCAATCCTCCGCCATGCCCATCTCAAACGCGCACCCCGCCTGGTAGCCGAGATCACCATCGCCCGTCGTATCGATGAAAACGGGCGCTTTCCATGCCTGCCGGCCCGATTTGGACTCCGTGATGATGGTAGTGAGCCTGTTGCCCTCTTTGAAGGCCGCGCAGACCTTCGTGTGAAACTGAAACTTCACGCCTGCTTCCACGCAAAGCTCCTCCAGCAGCAGCTTCAGCGCCTCGGGATCGTAGCAGAAGCGGCTGGTGCTCTTCGAGTTCGCCCGCGCATCGCGGACATCAAGTTTTTCGCGCAGCTCCTTGGCAAAACCGGGCTTGTTGAAGTCGAGAAAGTAGCCGAGCAGCCCCGCCGTCCAGATGCCACCGAGACAGCCGCGCCATTCAAAGAGACGCACCTTCGCCCCCGCACGCGCCGCCGTGATCGCCGCCGCCACGCCAGCCGGACCTGCGCCGCACACGATGACATCCGCGTCATTCGTCAACGGAAGATCACGCGCAGGTTCGTTGAAGCCGCTATTGGCCTCCGCAGCGATGATTTGCGACGAGCTGACCGTACCGCCCGCAAGCGCGGCTGTGAGAAAGTGGCGACGAGAGACGGGGGAGGGCTTCATAGAATGAACAGTGGTTAAACTCAGGCTCGCAGGCCGATCTTCGTCAGTTTTTCGACGCTTTCGCTCCAGGCGACCTCGTGCGGCAGGCGCTTGGACAGCGCGGCGAGTGCGGCGGTGGCACCTGCTGCCTCTCCCATCGCCACGGCATTGCCGGTGACGCGATAGCTGGCGTGCGCAATGAAATCGCCGCTAATGCAGCGGCCCGCCATCATGAGTCCATCGACGTCTTTCGCGATCAAGGCACGCAACGGGATGTCGTAGGGGCGCATCTTGAAGTTGCCGTTGTTGATGGGCTTCGACTTGTTGGTCTCTTTCGAGTCGGCGTGGATATCCACACCGAAGGTCACGCGGGCGACGGCATCTTCCTGCCGCGCACCTTTGATGAGATCGTCGCGGGTCATCGTGTAACGCCCATGAATACGGCGGCCGTCACGAATGCCGATCTGCTCGGCGGTGGAGGCGATTTGCAGGCCTTCCCACGGGCCGCCAAGCTTTCGCAGGGCTCGCATGAGGCGAAAAACCTCCGCCCGCGAGCGCATGGTGGCCTCGCTGATGGCGGCGGCGTCCCACGGTTTGATGCCATACTCGTGATTTAGCATCAGCATGACGAGATCGTCGCGCACCGGGAAGATGGTCGGATGGCCGTAGGAAGCCTCGACGCCGGCACGCTTCAGTTCGGCTTTGAAGGCCTCGACGCAGGTGAGATGGCCGCCGGGGCCATTAAACTCATCTGTGCCGTTGAAGGAAATGAAAGACGTGAGCGCCTTCACATCCCGCACGACAGCGAGCGCATTCATCGTAAGCGGCTGACAGGGGCAATCCTTCGCCTGGCCGACATCCCAGCCGCAACCTGCCTGCGCTCCGAGATCGCCATCGCCGGTCGCGTCGATGAAAACGGGCGCACGCCATGCCTGACGCCCGGATTTGGACTCGGTCACGATGGTGCGCAGGCGGCCGTTTTCGCGAAACGCGGCACTGACACGCGTGTGAAGCTGCGTCTTCACGCCAGCTTCGAGGCACATCACCTCCAGCAGCACCTTCATCTCCTCCGGTTCATAGACAAAGCGGCTCGGGTTCTTGTTTCGGCGTGCATCACGCTCGTCAAGACGGCGCGTGAGCTCGCGGGTGAGCCCCGGCTTGTCGAAATCAAAGATGTAAGTCAGCAAACCGGCCGTCCACACGCCGCCGAGGCAGCCATGCACCTCGAACAAGCGCGTCCGAGCCCCCGCACGCGCCGCTGTGATCGCCGCGGCGATGCCTGCTGGCCCCGCGCCGCATACGATGACGTCCGCGTCGTCGCACAGTTGGATCTTTTGAGCCGGTTCATCGAACTGGTGATCCTCAGAGGGAGCTGTTTGAGCCGCAGCGGTGCCAGCAAAGGCTGCTGAGATGAAATGACGACGAGAAACGACGGGGTGAGCCATGCCCCATCATCCCGAGGAGGGAGACTTCACGCCAGCATGAAAAAAGCGAGGCAGGTCCAAACCCACCTCGCTTTTGTTTAACGGTCTCAGCACCGTCTCACGCAAACAGATGCGTGAGCGGCTGGCCTTTGTCGGCGACGGTGAAGGGGCGCTTGCTCGGGGAGTAGATGACCTGATCGAGCGGGAGGCCGAGGGCGTAGCCGATGGTGGCGTTGAGGTCGGGCGGGCCGACTTTGTCGGCGGCGATGCCGGCACCGTCGGGTGTGGTGGCGCCGTAGGTGAAGCCGCCTTTGATGCCGCCGCCGAAAATGACAGAGCTGAAAATGGGGTAGTGATCGCGGCCTTGGTTCTGATTGATCTTCGGTGTGCGGCCAAATTCGGAGCTGACGACGATCATGGTGCTGTCGAGCATGCCGCGCTGTTCGAGATCGGTGACGAGCGCGGTGAGCGCGGTGTCGAGCGTGTCGCAAAGACGCGGCGTGTTGATGAAGTTCGCGGTGTGGGTGTCCCAACTGCCGAAGCTGACCTCAATAAAGCGCACGCCATGCTCGACGAGGCGACGGGCGAGCAGACAGCCCTGGCCGAAGGTTTCTTTGCCGTAGGCTTTGCGCACATCTTCGGGTTCCTTGGTGAGATCGAAGGCGACGAGGTCCTCGCTCTTCATGAGGCGGACGGCGTCATCATACATGTCGGCATACGCTTTGACGCCGCGCGTGTCCCACTTGGCCTGGAACTCGGCATCGAGAGCGCCCGCGAGGTCGCGGCGCATGGCGAAGCGGTCATCGGTGACGCCTTTTTGCGGGCGCACGTTTTGCAGGCCGGCCTCGGGGTTGTTGACCATGAGCGGGCCGTGTTTTTTGGCGAAGAAGCCGGCCCCCGGATGGCGGCTGTCGTTGCCGATGTAAACATACGGCGGCAGCGCGGGATTGCCGGGGCCTTGGAAGAAACTGAGCCACGCGCCCATGCCGGGATGCTTGATGGTGCTGCGCAAACCGAAGCTGGTGTGCATGAAGTAGTTCGCCTGCTCATGCGCGGCGGTATTGGTGGCCATCGAGTTGATGACGGTGGCGTGGTGCATCTTTTTGGCGATGCGCGGGAGGTATTCGCTGACTCGCACGCCATCGGCGCTGGTCTTGATTGCCTTCACCGGACCGGCGACCTCTTTGTTGTCGGGCTTTGGATCCCAGGTGTCGAGATGGCTTTGGCCACCGGTCATGTAGAGGAAGATGACGTTGCGTGCGGTGGCGGCCTGTTTGGCCGTGGCAGCGCCTTCACCGGCGGCGAAGGCTTTGCTGCTGAAGAGATGCTCCATCGAGGGAAGCAAGCCGACGCCGAGGCAAGTTTGAGCCATGCGGGTCATCACGGAGCGGCGGGAGAGTTCGGAGTTCATGACGTGTTTCAGGTTTAAAGTTTCAAGTTGAGTTACTCGACGAAGATGAAGCGCTGCGTGCTGAGGGCGGCGAGGGTGATGTCTTCCCAGAGGGCTTTGTTGGAGGCGTAGGATTCGAGGGTTTGAAGCAGCTTGGCTTTTTCCTTCTCGGTGGGTGGGCGGGAGTAGAGGCTGAGGAAGAGAACATCGATCTTTTCCTCGTTGGTGGCGGCTTTGCGGAGGTTGAGGCTGAAGGTGGACCAGCCGCTGGTGATGCTGCTGAGGAGCGAGCCGTTCATGATGGTGAGGGCTTGCGGCACGGAGGCTTCATCGGAAGAGTTTTCGATCACATCGCGGTCGCTCTGGCCGAATTCGCGGAGGAAGTGGCCGCGCGGGGCTGGCGAGGGCAGTTCGGCGGCGCGGCTCCAAGTCTGGTGAAGCGTCTTCTGGTAGTTTTCGTAGCTCTTGATGCTTTTCGGATCCTTGATGCCGAGGAGGGCTTCATCGGCCTTGATGCGATTCATGAGCTTGTCGTTGAGCGGCGCTTCCTTGGCATCGACGCGGGCGTTTTCCATCATGTTCATCATCGCCATTTCCATGGGGCCGTCTCCGGCGCTGGCGGCGAGCTGGGCCTGGATTTCTTGGTTGTTCGACTTCTTCGCGGCCTCGTAGAAGCACTTCGAAACGGTCTCGCGCAGGATGCGCTGGCTGTCATTGAGGCGGCGCTGGATTTCCTTCGCCTTTTCCTTGTCGTCCTTCGCACGAGCGACATCGAGTTCCTTGCGGAGCTGGTCGAATTCCTTGTTTTGATCCTTCATCGCGGCGGCGACGAGTTTGGCGGCTTCGAAAAGGAGCTCGGGCTCGGTTTTGTCGAGCATCTTGGCGAGGTTGTGGCGGTTGCTGAGCTCGCGGCGCTCACGCTCGCGGGCGGACCAGTTTGGCTGCTCGGGATCCGGGCTGACGAGGGCGACCATGGAGTCCCAGACCTGCTCGGCGGTCATGCGGCGGAAGACAGGGCCTTGGAAGTAGTAGGGCACGCCGGGAGGTGCTTCTTTCTCGCTGGCACGGGCAAAGGCCTGCGTGTTCAGCAGCATGCGCAGGTAGGCCTTCATGTCGTATTTGAGCGCGACCATCTGTTTTTCGAGGAAGCGCATCAGTTCCGGATTCGAGGCCACGGAGGTGTCCATCATCTCATCGACCTGCTCGTAGATGCCGACACCGAAAACGCGCTTCCACAGGCGGTTCGCGATGATGGTGGTGAAGCGTGGGTTTTCCGCGGAGGTGAGCCATTTGCCGAACTCGCCGATGGTGTTCGACTCCTTCGTGAGCGTCACGGGCTTGCCAAACATCACCGATGCAGGCACGACATCCTTTGGTTTCGCATCCTGATACTTGTAGTCGTGCGGCAGGCGGATGCTGCTCTTGTTTTGCACGACGAGCGTGTCACGCAGCGGGCGGAAGACTTCCTGCAAAGCCTGGCGCATGAGGTCCTGCGTCTCTTTGTCGAGCGACTTGTCGGCACGGATCATTTTGCTGACCTCGTCGTTGCCTTTCGAGCGGTAACTGGACGCCGTCATGTTGTGCGTGAAGGCCGCCATCTCGTAGAACTGCTTCTGCGTCCATTTGTCGAAGGGATGGTCGTGGCACTGGGCGCATTCCATGCGCGTGCCGAGGAAGATGCGCGTGGTGTTCGACAAATTGTCGAGCGGCATGCCGCGGTCGCGCATGTAGTAGCCGATGGCACCGGTGTCGAAGCAGGAACCTTCGCTGGAGACGAGCTCGCGGGCCATCTGGTCCCACGGCTTGTTCTCGCGCAGCGACTGGCGGAGGTAGTTCACATAATTCTCGGCCGTGGTGCTGCCGGCGACGCCTTGCGTCTGCGCACGCAGCACATCGGCCCAGTAGTTGAAGAAATTCTGCACATAGCCTTCGCTGGCCAGCAGCGAGTCGATGAGCTTCGCCCGCTTGTCTTTGGCGATGCAGGCGTGGAAGGCCTTCGCCTCCTCATAAGTCGGGATGCGGCCCGCGACAGTCAAATAGGCGCGGCGCAGGAAGGTGGCGTCATCGACGAGCGGATTCGGCGTGATCTTGTGCTTCTGCCAGCTCTGGGCGAGCAGCGAGTCGATCTGTTTGGAGGCGGCGGAGGTGTTGTCAGCGGCCTGCAATGGCGCGATCAAGCAGGTGGCGACAGCGACGAGCGAGAGGTGCAGCGTGGCTTTCATGCGAGCGGAAACGCAGCGCTGGTCCGAAACGTGTCAGCCGAGGGCGAGGATGCCAATCCGTGCACACTGGATGCCAAGCGGCGTCTTGCCACGCCGTGCCCGTGTGGCAGCGAGAACCACAAAATGAGGATTCACAGCCTCGAGGCTGACTCTGATATTGTGCTTTGAGGCCCGATTCGATAGCCTTTGCCCGCGTGTGATGCCGTCTCCCCTGCCCTGCCGATCTGTTTTGGTGCTGTTGCCCCTCATGGCGATGCTGTGCTCATGCTCGGCGACGAATCACCTGCTCAAAGCACGACCGGTGAGGCTCTCCGCCTTTTTTGAAAACCGGTCCAAGGCGATCCATACGAAGGGCAAACTGCCTTTTCAGACGATCTGGACCTCTGCGGACCCCAAAGTGCTTCAAGAGGGCAATGCGGCGAAGAAGATCTACATCGCGCCGGTGAGCCTGGCCTATCTTCGAGCCCCCAAAAAGGCTGTCACGCGTCAGGAGCTACGCTGGGGCATGCAGCGGCAGGAGCAATGGATGGCGTGGAAGCTGCGGGAAGAGTTCGCCGCGGCCTTCAAGCAGTCGCCACGACCACGCTACCAACTCGTGAAAACACCCGGCAAGGATACTCTGACGCTGAAGCTCGCCATCACGGAACTGAATCCCACCAGCCCGAACGGCAACGCGGCGCTCACTCTGATGAAGGTGGCAGTCACTCCCGCGGCCTCCCTGGCCCGGTGGTTCACTTCTGGAAACATGGCCATCGAGGGCAAGGTGGTCACCCACAGCGGAAACCGGGTGTTTTTCCAGTTTGCCGACAACGAGGCGGACAAGCTGACCTTCTTCAACGCCCGCGATTTCCTGCCCTACGGTCACGCTGAGCACTCAATGCGGGACTGGGCGGCTCAGTTTGAGCAAATGACCCGACGGGAGGCTGGACAGGTCCTGAAGGACTCCAGCGCCGTCACTTTAAAGCTGCATTGATCCCTGCTGGCAGCGCTTTTTGAGGTCGCGAAACGCCAGATGAGCATTAAAAGACGCGGAGCCATGCCCACCTACGTTTACGAAACCATTCCCCAGAGTGAAAGTGAAGCACCTGTCCGCTTCGAGGTCCGCCAAAGCATGAAAGAAGCTCCTCTGGCCAGTCATCCCGAGTCAGGCAAACCGGTCCGCCGGGTGCCCATCGGGGGCACTGGGCTGATGGGCGGAGGCGGAAGCCCTGCCCCAGCGAGGTCAGGCGGGGGCTGTGGAACCGGGTGCGGCTGTCACTAAGCGACCAGAATTGGCAAGCATTGGGCAAAACCTGCCCGAAAAGTTATAGTTTTTATAGAATTATCTTTTCGTTATGTTTTCTGAGGGATACTTTATTCGGTAATCTGAATAGTCCACCTCCCTCCCCATGCAACGCAGCCGCTCCTTCATCGCTCTAGCCTTCGTCGCTGCCACCTCCGTGCTTCGTGCGGATGTGGTGACTGAATGGAATTCCATCATGCGCCAGACGTTCGCGGCGGAGGCGAGTTCTGCGGCCCCACCGATCAATTCTCGCACGATGGGCATGCTTGGCGGAGCCATGTTTGACGCCGTGAATTCCGTTAACCGGAACTATCAGTCGTATCTCGGCTATTTTGACCCCACCACGGCCGGAATAGGGATCGATATGGAGGCCGCCGCTGCGACGGCCGCTTACAACACGCTGACCTCAATCTACACGGATCGCTATGGTGCTGGCAATCCCTATCTGTCCAACTTCACTACGCTCTACAACACGCAGATGTCAGGCATCTCTGCCGGTGATGCCAAGACTCGCGGGATGGAGGTGGGAGCTGCGGCTGCCACAGCCATGATCGGTGCACGTGCGAATGATGGTTGGAATGCAGCCACCACCTACAGCCCCCAGCCCTTCGGCACCGTTGGCCGCTGGCAGCCTGGAACGAATCCTGGAGCCTGGGGAGCTAGCACCGGCACATTTCTCTATTCGCAGTGGGCTAACGTGACGCCTTTCACCCTTAACAGCCCCAGCCAGTTCCGCCCGGGTGGCCCCGCTGGCCTGAACGGCACCACGCCTGCTGATTACCAAGCGTGGGTCCAGAGCCCTCAATACACGGCTGAGTTCAATCAGGTCAAAAGCCTCGGAAGCTCCACTAGTTCCACCCGCACAGCCGATCAAACCGTGATCGCCTACTTTTGGGTCGATGGCCCCGGTACTGCCTCGCCTCCCGGCCACTGGAATCGCATCGCGCAGAGCATCTCGGCGTCCGCCGGCCTGAATCTGGAGCAGAACGCACGCCTTTTCGCCCTGCTAAATCTGGCCGAGGCTGACACGGGAATCGCTACCTGGGAGGCCAAGGTCTATTTCGACAACTGGCGGCCCATGCTTGCGATCAACACCGCGGACACCGATGGAAATCCGGACACCCTCGTCGATGCAACCTGGACTCCGTTGATTCCTACTCCTTCTTTCGGTTCTTACACCAGCGGTCACAGTGCCTTCAGCATGACAGGAGCGGCGGTTCTAGCTTCCTTTTTCGGCACAGACAATATAACCTTCACTGCAGATTCCGAGTCCCCCTTCCTTCCCGTTGGTTACACACGCACCTTCAACAGCTTCAGCGAAGCCGCCGAGGAGGCAGGCATGAGCCGCATCTATGGCGGCATTCACTGGATGTCTGACAACACGGATGGAGCCACCCTCGGTGCTGCTGTGGCAACTCACATCACGGATAACTTCCTTCTGCCCGTGCCAGAACCCACCGGAGCACTTTTGATCGGCTCTGCAGGCCTGCTCTTCCTCCTGCGCCGTCGTTCACGCCTCGGCTGAGGCGTCATTTCACCTTCACGGCGACCATTTTATCCGAGTCGCGGGCAAAGAGCACTCCATCCGTAAACGCGGCATGGCTGCGATGGCGGAGGCCCATGATCTGGGTGGTGCTCAAAAGCTCAAACTTGGCCGGCTCAGCCTTCACGACCCAGAGCTCTCCGCGTTCGGTCACGACGAGCAGCTTTTCCTGAACGCGGATCAATGTGCCGCCGGGCACGCTCATGGGAGCCTCCCACTTCACGGTGCCATCGGCGCCTGAAACACAACGCAGCACGGCCCCGCTTTCCTGCCGTCCGTGAAAGCCGTAAAGATGCCCGTCATGCCAGACTGGGGTTGAGTAATGGCAGTCGAGCGCCTCGCCCTTGTTCCAAACGTTCGTGAGCACCTTCTTCGACTTGTCCCACTGCCAGATGCCCGCACCCACATCGTAGCAGGCCGAGAAAAACAGACGTCCGTCCCCACAAGCGAGCGGCGTGGCGGCATTCACGCTGGCTTCCATTTCCGCACGGAAGCGCTCATCGGCCAGCACCTTGCCATCAGCGGCTTGCAGGACTGAAATGCCGTTCCGAGTAAAAAACGCCGCCACGGAGGCATCGCCCGGCATCACCACACCCGAGGCATAGCCCGCCTCATGCGTTGTGGCTTTCCAAAGCAGATGCCCATCCTTCGCATCGAGGGCGATGATACCTGCGCCGTCTTCCCCGCCCACGTTGAGGAGCACTTTGCCACCCATCACGAGAGGCGAGCAAGCACGGCCAAAGAACCCCTGCGGTGATCCGACCTCCTTCACGGTATCAAAGCTCCACACGAGCGAGCCATCGGCCAGTTTCAGGGCCTCCACGCGACCTTCCGGCCCGTGCGTGAAGACCATCCCGTCCATGACCGCAGGCACCGCACGTGGACCATTGTCGAAGCCAAAACTATCGCGGTAGTCGGTGCTGTAGCTGTGTTTCCAGATCGTTTGCCCATCGGCGGCCTTCAGAGCCTCCGTGATCATCTCATCGCCCACGCGATGAAACACGATTACCTGTCCATTAACAATTACCGGGCCAGCAAAGCCGCTGCCGAGCTCTTTTTTCCAAAGCGTCACCGCCTCCTCGCTGCCATCCACCGGCTTTTCGGATGCCGCGGCACTGCCGTCGCGATTCGGGCCAAGGAATTGCGGCCAGTCCGCGGCGAGCGTGGTCAGGCTGAGACATCCAAAAAGCAGCAAAAGGGACTTCATGCGCCCAGCCTGCCCGGAGCCGCGTGAAGATCAAGACGCGCTTCCCACCTTTGCGAGTGCTTCCTGCAAAATGCCAGCCTGCACGCGAGCCATCGCCTCGGCCTCGGCCTCCTCTTCATCATGCCAGCCAGCGAGATGCAGCAGGCCATGAATCGCATAAAGAGCCAGCTCATGATCCAAAGGCTGCCCGTGCTCCACCGCCTGCCGGGCGGCGGTTTCCGTGCTGATGAGGATCTCACCATGATGAAACGTGATCACATCCGTCGGCGTGGGATCGTCGAGGAATTCGCCATGCACGCGGGCGATCTCGGCATCATCCACCAAGGTGATCTCCACCTCATCCAGTGTGGCCAAAACGGCATCTTCACGCTCTTTCCCCTTCGCGAGACACGCCGGCATGGATGCCTTCACGAGACGGCGCAGCCATGGGAGAGGCACTTGAAGGGCCTTTTGCCGGTTGTAGAGCACCGCTTTCGGCACGGGCGTTCGTTTGGCAGGCATCAGGCAGCGGAAGCAGGCGGCGTTTTGCGGCGCGAACGCTTCTTCACGCTCGCCTCGGCCTCCGGACCGGCAAACGAAGCCTCGACGATCTTCATCGACGCTGTCGTCGGAGGCTCGGCTGGACCGGCGAAGACCGGTTTCGGCTCATCACGCTGGATCATCGTGGTCGGAGCGGCCTCCACGGCCTTCTGATACTTGATGCGGCCGTGCATCATGCTCAGCAGCGTCTTGCAAAAGCTCGCCTTCACCTTCGCCAGCTCAGCGATGGTCAGGTCACACTCATCGAGCTGGCCATCGAGCATGCGGGCCTGCACGATTTCGCTCACCATTGTCTCAATGCGGGAGGCGTTCGGTTTCTCCAGCGTGCGCGAGGCGCTCTCCACGGCATCTGCCAGCGAGATGATGGCCGCCTCTTTGAACTGCGGCTTCGGCCCCGGATAGCGGAAGACCTCCTCGCTCACCTGCGGGACATCGTCTTCCTTCGCCTTGTCCTGCTCCACGAGGCGCAGCATCTCGGCCTTTTGATCGAGGGCTTGACGGTAGAAATACCACGCCAGCGAGGTGCCGTGATGCTGCTCGATCACATCGATGATACGCGAGTTGAGGTTGTGCTTGATGGCGAGGTCCACGCCGTCCTTCACATGCGCAATGATCACGAGGGCGCTCATGCGAGCGGTGAGATCCTCATGCGGATTCACCGCCGGATCCATGTTCTCGATGAAGTACTCCGGCTTCGAGAGCTTGCCGATGTCGTGAAAGTAGGACGACACCCGGCACATCGTGGCGCTGGCGCCGATCGTTTCGGCCGCTGCTTCGGACAGATTCGCCACCACGAGGCTGTGATGGTAGGTGCCGGGAGCCTCGATGGAGAGGCGGCGCATCAGCGGATGGTTCAAATCGGCCAGTTCCAGCCAGCTCACCTCGGTAGTCACTCCAAAAAGCTGCTCCAGCACCGGCAGGAAACCGCCCACGACCATGCCGGTGAGCACGCCGATCACGAACGGCACACCGATCATGCGCGTGATCTTCACCGATTCCATCAAACCGGAAGCCTCATGCAGCATCAGCGAGAACACCGCCGCAGCCACACCCGCATACAGGCCGGCACTGAAAAGGCGGTTACGCTTCCGCACGCGATTCGTGAACACCACCGCGAGAAAGCCCAGCAGCGATGAAGTGGCCAGGTAAGTGATCGGATTGAGCACGCCGCCAAACACCATCGAACCGAGCAGCGTGGAGTAAATGGCCCCAAAGAGCCCGATTTTCCGACCGAGCATCACCGAGAGCACCAGCGGCGCAAAGACATGCGGCACCGCCATCCCCAGCAAAGCCGGTGGCCAGCCCTGGCTGCCACCGAAGTCGATCACGATGGCCCCCAAAACGAGATGCAGCAGCAGCGTGCCGAGCACGAGCAGCAGCGTGGCGTTCTCCTCCATCTCACATTGCAAAGCCACGCGTTGATGGACAACAAGAGCCGTGCCGATAGCACCCACGCTCAGCCAATCGAGGAAATCGGGAGGCGGCACGCCCTCCGCCAAGGTGGCGCCGACTCTCAGCAAGATAGCGAGGCCGATGAAGAACAGCACATACACCGCCACCGTCGCCGCCGGATGCGTCCGAAGTTCATCAAAGAGATCTCCCTCCTGATGCTTCCGCCGCGTTTTACCGCAGGAAAGCCCCTGGCGCTGCAATCTGGCCCTGCGGATGGAATCAAACATAGTTTGGGAGGGGAGTGGGGCGTAGAAACTAGCCGAAGTCCACGATTTGGACAAGTCCGGCCTTGTGACCGCCTCGGTCGTGGGGAGGGCGAAAGGCCGTTTTGTGCCATTTTGAGCCTAAAACTCCCCTTCCAGGCTACTTTGCTGCCGCTTTAAAGAAGCCGCGTTGCTTCTCGCTGATGGGCAGGCCGAGGCGTTCCATCACTTGGAGCATGTCCTCCCACACCTGGCGCTTCGCCTGCATGCCACCGTTCATCTTTTCCTCCCGCAGAATGTAGCTGGGATGGTAGGTGACCATGATCGGCGTGCCTTGAAACTCGTGAAACTGGCCACGCAGCCGGCCCACCGAGCCTTCGAGGCCGAGTCCCTTCGACGCGGTGGCTCCGAGTGCCACGATGACCTGCGGCCGGAGGATGTCGATCTCCGTCAGCACGAAGGGCAAACACGCCGCCATCTCCTGCTCGGTGGGTGCCCGGTTGGCGCTGCCTTGATTGTCCATCGCCGGACGGAACTTGCAGATGTTGCTGATATAGACCTGCGAGCGTTCGAGGCCCATCGCCTTGAGGATGCCGGTGAGTTTTTGACCTGCGGGGCCGACGAAGGGCTCGCGTTGCCGTTCCTCTTCCGCTCCCGGGGCCTCGCCGATGAGCATCAGCTTCGCATTCGGATCGCCCACCGAAAAAACCATCGTCTGGCGCAGCGAGCCAAGCTGGCGGGCTGGTTCCCATGTCTCCGCCATTGCCACCAACGAGGCGATTTTTTCGGCGTTGGAGTTCCCGGAAGGCGTGAGCAGGCTCACGCGGGACTTCGTCGGCTCCGGCGGACGTTCGAGGCTCTCACGAGCCGCCACAGGCGCTTCCACCTTCGGCTCTGGACGCCCCGAGATAGCGGCTTTACCAAACGCACCCGGCCGCAGCAGCACATGCGTCTCTCCTTTTGACTGGCGATGCAAAAGGTGGTCGCGAAGGAGTGCGGCAGCAGCGGTGGACATGGTTGAAATGACGAAACCAGAATGACGAATGCCGAATGAATGTCGAATGCGGAAATCATTCGTCCTTCCTCATTCTGGTTTCGTCATTGCCTCCGGCTCAGCCGCATGTCCATCCATACCGCCAGAATGAGCACTGAGCCGCGGGCGATGAATTTATGCTCGGGCTGCAAGGACATGAGCGTCATGCCATTGATGAGCGCCGTCATGATCATGGCTCCCAAAAGCACGCCGAGCACCGTGCCGCGGCCACCGCGAAGACTCACCCCGCCGATCACACACGCGGCAACGGCATCCAGCTCCATCAACTCGCCGACCGTGGTGGTCGAGGAGCCGGCGTAGGCGGTTTGCATGAAGCCCGTGATCGCCACGATGCCGCCCATGCAGCCAAACGCGGCGATCACCGCCCGGTTCACCGGCACGCCGGAAACGAGCGCGGCCTCTGCATTGCCGCCGATGGCATACAAATGCCTTCCGAGCGCCGTGTGCTGCGTGATCACATACACCGCAAAACTCACCACGCCGAGAATCAGCGACGGCAGCGGGATGCCTCGAAATTGACCCGTGACGAGCACAAACAAGGCAATCGCCTGCGCCGCGATGAAAAGCCGCAAAAACATCATCTCCGGGCTGTCGGCCTCGAAACCATGCTCGAGGCGTTTTTTCCTCGCCAGCACCTGCGTGACGACCAACGCGACCACGAGCACCTCCGCCAGCGCCCAGCCCAGTGAGGTCGGCAGGTAGTAGGTGGTGAGCAGCGAATACGCATTCGTCTGGCCACCGGGGGCGACAGGCACGGTGGCGTTGTCGATCACCTGCCAGAACAGGCCTTTGAAAATCAAAAGAGCCCCCAATGTGACGATGAAGCTCGGCATGCGTTCTTTGACAATGAAGGCCCCCATGCCCAGCCATATTGAAACACCCGCCAGCAGGCCCAAAAGTAGCGAAACCGGTGCCATGAGCTCGTGATGAAACACGAACACGCTCGCGATGCCGCCCAGCAGCCCCACGCCGCTGCCCGCGGAGAGGTCGATGTGTCCCGGCAGGATGATGAGCAGCATGCCCATCGCCAGCGTGGCGGTGATCGAGAGCTCCACCATGAGGTTCGAGAGGTTTCGAGCACTCAAAAACTCCGGCGCGGCCACGGCAAAAAACGCCATCACGGCCAGCAGGGCCAAAGGAATGGAAAAATCTCGAAGCGAAAGCCGCGGTCGGGTCATGCCGCGAGACTAGAGAAGGCCCGCGCCGCTTCCAAGCACCATTTTCAAACGCCCATCACCCCGAGCATCGCTGCGCAGTCCATCACCTCGATTGCCCCCCGCTCCAGCAGGCCTCGCAGAGCAGACCGCGGGTAAAACTCCACCGCCAGCTCCTCCGTGTCGTCATGCGGCGGCTCCTGGACCTTCGTCAGCCCTTTCGCGTGCACAAAGTGGGCGTGCCCGCAGCCGTAGTTCGCATGCACGACCATCTTGGCCTTCACCGTCCATTCGCGAGCGATGTATCCAGTTTCCTCCAAAAGCTCCCGCTTCGCCGCGGTGATCACATCCTCGTCCGCATCCACCGCCCCGCCGGGAAATGTCAGCGTCACCTGCCCCACGCCCTGCTTGTAAACCCGCCCCAGCAGCACCTGCCCATCATCCGTCTCGGCGAACAGGATCGCGTAATCACTCATCCAGATGGCATGAAAGTCCGGGATCGTCCGCCCGCTCGGCAGCAGCACCTCATCCTGCGTCACCTCCAGCCACGGCCGCCCCGGATAGACTACCTTTTGCGAGACGATGGTCCAGTTACGGGCGTTGGGAGCAGGGCGAGTGGGCATGTGACGAGTCTTGTAGGTTCCACCAGCCCTTAGGGCAAAAGTTTGATTCAAAGATTGTCTTTGGAGCGGGGCCATTATAAAAGGCAGATTCTCCACTCTCCTTCCCTTTCCCCATGATAGATGTCCACAAGCTCACCAAGCAATACGCCGGTCGCACGGCGGTGGACGGCATCAGTTTCAAGGTGGAACCGGGGGAGATTGTGGGCTTCCTAGGTCCGAACGGGGCCGGGAAGACGACCACGATGCGCATTTTGAGCGGTTTCATGCCGGCGACCTCCGGCAGCGCCCAAGTGGCGGGCTTTGATGTGTTCCGTGACTCGCTGAAGGTGCGGGGATCGGTAGGCTACATGCCGGAAATGGCCCCGCTGTATGTGGACATGAAGGTGAAGGAATACCTGCGCTTCCGGGCGGAGCTGAAGGGCCTGAGCGGGCGGACGATGCGTCGCCGCGTGGGCGAGGTGATGGAGCTGTGCGGGATCACGGATGTACGTCGCCGCCTGATCGACAACCTTTCCAAAGGCTACCGCCAACGCGTGGCGCTGGCAGATGCGCTGGTGCATGACCCGAAGCTTCTCATTCTCGACGAGCCGACGAACGGCCTCGATCCGGTGCAGATCCGGCAGGTGCGCGAGCTGCTGCGGGATCTGCGCTCCCGTCACACGGTGCTGCTTTCCACCCACATCCTGCACGAGGTCGAGCAGGCCTGCGACCGCGTGGTGATGCTGCACCGCGGCCGCATCCTGGCGGATGACACGCCAAAGAACCTGGCCACCCAATTGAAGACCTCGACGCTGGTGCATGTGGAGCTGGAAACGGCGGACAAGGAAGCGGCGGCGAAGCTGGAGAAGATCAACGGCGTGCGGAAGTGCAATGAAGAAGCCGCGAACGGCAGCCCTTGGCGGCATCTGATGCTGCGGGTGGAGCCGGGCTTTGACGTGCGCGAGGAAGTGCAAGCCTTGGCGGCCACGGAGGGCTGGAAGGTGCGCGAGTTGCACCGCGAGCTGCCAAGTCTGGAGGATGTGTTTGTGGAACTGGCCTCGACGGCTGAACCATTGAAGGGAGGACTGTCATGAGAGGCTTCTGGGTGATGCTCAAGAAGGAGTTGCGGATGTTCTTCGTATCGCCGGTGGCCTATGTGGTGCTGGCGCTGGTGATGGTGCTCAATGGTTTCGCCTTCCGCGCGGCGCTGGCGATCCTGGAAAGTGCTCCGAGCGAAGGCAGCATCGTGACGTGGACCTTCCAGCCGCAGTGGTTCTGGCTCTCGTATTTCTTTGTGTTCCCGCTGCTGACGATGCGCAGCTTTGCGGAGGAGCGGCGTCTGGGCACGTTTGAAACGCTGTTCACAGCACCGGTGCGTGCCTGGCAGGTGGTAGCGGGCAAGTTTGTGGCCGCTTTGATCATCTACGCACTGCTGTGGCTGCCGAGCTTCTTCAACTTCCGCGTGGCCCACTGGGTGACAGCCGGGATGGTGGAGCTGCCGGCCGGAACGATGGGTGGCTCGTACATCGTCCTGATGGCGATGGGCATGTTCAACCTAGCGATGGGCATCTTTGCCTCGTCGCTGACCCGCAACCAGATCGTGGCGGCAATCCTGAGCTTCACACTGAGCCTGACGCACTTCATGCTGGGCGTGTTTGTGATGGTGATCGGCCGCAAGCTCTCGGACTCGATCGTGGACATCGTGGCCTATTTCGCCAGCGCGGAGCACATCCGCATCTTCACCAGCGGGCTGATCGACACGCGTCCGCTGGTGTATTACACGAGCCTCACGCTGCTCTTCCTGTCTTTCACGCACCAGGTGGTGGAATTCCGCCGCTGGAAACCCTGAGATCATGCCCGACGAGCCTTCCCAACACGAGCCCGCCCCATCTCCCGCCGCCCCGGCGGAGGCGATGCCGCGCCGCATCGGCATCGGGATCAATGTGCTGATCCAGGTAATCCTGTGCATCGCGATCTTTGGAGGCATCAACCGCCTGAACTACCTGTATTACTCGCGTTTTGACCTGAGCCCCGCGCAAAACTTCACGCTGAGCGAGGCGACGCTGAACTACCTGGGCAAGCTGACACGCGATGTGGAGATCTACACGGTCTTTGCCCGTGACTCGAAGCTCTATGGCGAGGTGCAGATGCTGCTGGAGGAATATCGCCTGCATGGCAAACAGCGTGTGAAGCTGCGCTCGATCGACCCGCTGCGTGACATTGAACGGGCGGAGAACCTAAAAAACCGAACCGGGCTGTCCCTGTCCCAAAACGGTGTGCTCATCATCTCCGGACCAAACAAGCGCTTCATCACCGAGGATGAGCTGGCGGTGCGTGAGACGGGCACGAGCACGAACAAGCAGATCATCGAGTTCCGCGGCGAGGACGCCGTGACTTCCGCGCTGGTAAGCGTGATGGAGGGCCGCGTGCGCAATTTCTACTATATCGGGGGCAAGGGAGCACGGTCTGACAGTGCCGTGACCGAGGCCCTGACCGCGCTGCAGGAGATCGGCCAGCAACTCAACTTCAACGTGCTGCCGCTGAACCTGAGCGATGTGACCGCGCTGACCACGCACGCGGACGGCATCATTCTGCTGGGCTGCCGCTACGACCTGAACGAGCGGGAGATCCGCATGCTGGATGACTATTGGAATGGCAGCCGCGCCGGCGTGTTGATGCTGCTGGACCCCGGCCGCAGCACGAAGAACCTCGACCAATGGCTGGCCAACCTGGGAGTGAAGCCCCGTGGAGACCGCGTGATCATGGCACTTAGCACGAGCACGGGCCCAAAGAAGGAATTCAGCGTGCAGGCGGAGTTCGCACGGGATGTGAGCTTCACGAAGCACCTCGCAAACAGCGCCACGACGCTGGCCGGACAGACGGAGTCTCTGGAGCTCAAAGGCGCTGACGATCCCTTGTTGAAGGAAAAGTCCGTGCGTGTGAAGCCGGTGATGAAGGCGGCGGATCACTTTTGGGGCGAGACGCAGTTCTATGACGACCTTCCGGTGCCGGATGAGAACGAGGACGCCTATCCGCCCGTCTATGTGGGAGCGAGCGTGGAGCGCGGTGTGAGCACTGATGCCGGCAAGAACGTGGACAGCTCCCGGATGGTCGTGGTGGGCAACACGACGCTGTTGGACAAAACGACGATGCTAGCCGTGAACCGCGACTTTGTGGCCGCGAGCCTGAACTGGATCATCAATCGTGAAAACCAAATCGGTATCACCTCGAAGCCCCGCAAGTCCTACCGCATCCAGCTCACACCGCGGCAGAGCGAGATCATTTTCTGGCTGACATCAGTGAGCATGCCAGCGCTGGTGCTGCTGATCGGCCTGATGGTCTGGGCGGGCCGCCGCGCCGCTTAGTCGAATCCCGAGCCTTCAACGCCTGATGAACTCACGAACGACGATTCTTCTCTTTGTGGCCGTGCTGACGCTTGGTGCCCTGATCCTGGGCATCGAGCGCTACTTTCCCTCCGCAGTGCAACTTCGCGAGATGCGTCGTGGCCCGACCCGTGTGGACCGCGAGAAAGTAACCTTGGTGGAGATCACCGATCAAAACAGCATGGTCACCACGCTGAAAAAGTCCGGCAAGAACTGGGAGGTTGGCGAGGATCTCGCTGATCCACAAAAAGTCGCTCTGTTGATCGAAGCACTCGACGCCGTGGAGTGGGTGGAGCGTGTGAACCAGGAGGAGTTCGATGCGAAAGAGTGGGCAAAGACCGGCCTCGACAAGCCACGTCACAAGGTGCGCCTGCTGTCAGGATCGACGGTCGTACACGAGTGCTGGTTTGGCAGCGCCTCGGTGATCGAAGGGAATTTCTACATTGGCATGCCGCAAACGGGCGATCAAGCCTCCGCTGGCATGGCCTGGTATGTGGCGCGGACGCTGGCGCCTTCCCTCCTGCAACTGCCGGCGGTGGCTTGGCGTGATTCGAAACTGGTGCGCGTGCCAACCGAGGCGATCAACCGCGTGACTTTGAACCAGGCCGGCGGCCAGATCGAGCTCTTCCGCGAGAGCGAGCACCTGCCGTGGGTGCTGCTGCGTCCGCTAAAGACGCGTGCGAGTAAAGAACGCGTGAATGAAGTGCTCTCGGCCTTGCTGAACATCGAGATCATCGACGCGAAGGAACCGGCAGCGACAGGAGCAACGAAGCCGGAGGCTCAAACACCCGCAGCGGATGAACTGAAGGTGCACATCGAGACGAACGAGAAGGGCCCGACCTATGATTTGACGATCAAAAAGCCCGCCACGGACAAAGACACCTCCACGACCGCGACGACCAGCCATCGGAAGCAGGTCTTCAGCGTGTCCACGAAGGACCTCGCCCGCCTCTGGGTGGAGCCGAATGTGCTGCGTGACCACATGCTTGCCCAGATCAATGCGGATGCGCTCAAGACGATCACGATCACCAGCCAGTCCTTCCCGAAGGTGCAACTTCGCAATGAGGATGGCAGCTGGCTTCTCGAGCGGCATGGCAAATGGGAAAGCGCCAACGGCGAGCGCCTGGCCCGCATGCTGAACGCCCTGAACACGCATGAGATTGTTGAATTCAGCGCCGACACGGCCGCAGACCTTGCGCCCTACGGGCTCGACAAGCCCTTCCAGAGCATTTCTTGGACTTATCCTCAGTTTAAGCCCATCACGCTGAATTTCGGCGCGAACGCTGACAGCACGAAGTTTTACGCGAAATACGAAAACGAGCCCTTTGTTTACCGCGTTGACCCATCGCTCCTTCCTGCGTTGCCGCCCGATGGCATCAAGTGGAAAGGATTGGGCGCTCTCCGGTTCTCCACCTTTGCGCTGCGGCGCATCACCCTGTCACTCGGTGCCGCAGCGCCGCTGGTCATGAATCACGATCCCGCTACGGCTCAATGGACAGCCACCCGGGCTGGCAAAGACGTCACCGAGGATATCGACCGCGCGAAAGCTGACCGCATGGCCGGCATGCTGGCGAAGTTTTCCGTCCAAGACTGGTCGGCCAGCCGCGGCGATGCCATCCAAGCGCTGAAGACCCCCTATCTGCGCATTCAGATTCTACTCGGCGAGGCTGGCCGCACGGATGGTCCGGTCAAGGAGACCAATCTTGTTTTCTCGCCGACCCAGCCAAATGCGGACACGGCCTTTTTTTATGGGCAGGTCGAGGGAGATCCAGACATCTTCTATGTCAGTCGGAAGTCGTTGCTCGACGTCGTGGCATCGCCTTTCCGAGACAAAACCGTTCGAGGGAAGTGATCGAGACTGGCTTCACCGGGATTCATTAACTAGAAATGTCACACCTTGGTTGGTGATTGATGATAAATTACTAGATTTTTGAGAATGTTTTTGCATTATTGCGCCACAAACCTTAGAAATGCTAGTCCACAGGGACTTTCACACTCCCTTTTGAACTCCCTTCCCCTTCACCCATGGATCATGACCTCCAGCAGTTCGGCAGCTTGTGCATTTCGCGCAAGGCAGACGGTTCAGCCGTCGAGCTGTCCCGCTCTCACGATGAGCTTGTTTTCCTGGCCTTCGACACGCGTATCAAGCGGCTCGTGGAGCTGCATGTGCTGAGCAAGGGAGACAAAATGGACGCCTCGGCAAAACGTTCTGCTTTTGACCGGGGCAGACAGGCTGCCGATGTCCGCCTGCCATCCTTCATGCGTGTGCTGGAAGTGGGCGAGGATAAAGGCCTCGTTTACTACACGAGCAACCTCAATGATGGCGAGTTTGTGCAGGACTACGTCAGTCGGCGCGGGGCATTGTCTCCTTCCACGGCTTTTGCCATGATGTATCAGCTGCTTGATGATGTGCTGTATCTGAAGGCACGCCATCCCCGGTTGCTAACGCAAATCAGCCTCAATCACCTGCTGGTCAGCACGATCGAGGACACGTTTTTGCAACTCAGGGTCATCGATTATGGCCTGTCCCGTCCAGACGCGGGAGCGACCGATGGTTCGCGGCTGGTTGCCCAACTCTGCGATGTGATGTTTCTGCTGCTCACCGGCCAGGTGCATCGCGGCGACAGCCCGGACCGTTATCCGACGCTCACCCAGCTCCCAACCAGCCTTCGCACGACGCTGAGAACCGCTCTCGTCGATCCCGCCAACGCCCCAGCCTCCGTCGAAAAGCTGCGTGACGAAGTGCGCGAGGCTTTCACGGCCCTCACCAGCACCTCGCAGGGCCGGAATCTCCGCAAACACCTCGTGGTGATCGGACCGCTCCAGCCACACTCCCATCTTCAAGATCTTCTTTTGGAGAATGTGCCGGTGCAGACCATCTTCGGCAGCCGCTTCCGTGTCGAGGACATGGAGAACGCACGCCGTTCCCCCTTCACGATCCCTGCGATCAATGCGAAGAGCGAGCAGCTCATCACAGTGCACATGCTGCCACCGTCCCGCATCGTGGACAAATCGCGCTACGAAGCCGTGCCGCTGCAGATGTGGCGTTTCAATCCGGACCGCCATCCGAACATTCTCCGCTCGCTCAGCCTGTGGGAGAGCCCGGACTGGACCTTCCTGACCGAGGAACGCGAGCCCGGATTCACGCTCAGCAGGCTCATGGCCGAGCGTGTGGCGCTCAATCCGTATGAACTGCTCGTGCTGATGAAGCAGGTGCGCTCCGCTCTCGAACAAGCCGTCGAATGTGGCGTGGCCCGAGTGGATCTGCACCCTTCGAACATCCTTCTCCGTGTCGGCAAAAACGGACCGACAATGGCCCGCGAGGCCGAGCGCCTCATGCAGAAGCGTCTCGATGCCTGGCCGCCGTTCCGCGTGAAGATCCGTCCTCACATGACTATGCGCAGCCTTTACGAGCCGCTGCTGGTCGAGTTCGATGCCGATAATGCTGAGACCGAAGAGCATCTCCGCGATCGCGATTACCGTCACCGTTCGTTTGTGGTGCTTGCGACCTACTTGCTGGCTGGCGAACGCCAGTTGGGCGGACAGCTTCAATTCAGCGAATCCGTGCCTGAAGCTACCGCCTCTTATGTGCGTCAGGCTTGGGAGCAGGCTCAGAGCTCGGGCAAGGCACCTTCGCCGATGGAGTTCATCGACCGTTTTGAGGCCACCCTCAGTGCTCCGGTCGTGGACCTCGCCACCCGCCTGCGCGGCGATGCCGTGCCTGTCGAGCAAATGGAAAGCGTGGGGGCCGTCTCAGACTTCGAGGACGAATGGAGCACCCCTTCCGCTGACGAAGAAGCTCCAGGCCGGGCTATAGCCAAGCAGACTGAATTTCGTCCGTATGGCGGCCAAAAAGAAGGGTTGCCTTGGGTTGTCTGGGCCGCCGCCGCAGTCGTTGTGCTCGCCTTTGGAGCATGGTTCTTCTTGGATCAGCGGCCTGCCTCTAGCATCGTGGACGCTGAGCCTTCCACTGCGACCAAAACGGAAGGTCCGGCGCAGCAAGCCCCCCAAAAAACCGTCGCGACAGTGACCAAACCAGCTCCTTCAGCGAACGCCGAGACCAAGCCAGTGGCTCCGGCGCCTACCACGGCAATTATCACGACTCCGTCCCCTGCGAAGGAACCGCCAAAACCGGTGATTGCCAGTGTCCCAAAACCAGCCGTGGCGCCCCCAGAGAAGCCGGCCACGACACCTTCAGTTCCGGCCGTAAAGCCAGAACCGCCCAAAGCGGTCGAAAAAGACCCCGTGACGATTCGCAAAGCCCTTCTGCCAACCCCCGAAGAGCTCGAAAAAATGAAACAGGGGCACGTGCAGCGCAAAGTAGGCGTGCTTCCAGAGCACAACACGGCATCCCCCTTGCCTCCAGCACGCAACTGAGCTTCACCTCGTAGCACGCACCATGCCGCAATCCTTCCCAGTATCGCCCGAGATTCATCACGGAGGTCTGGATTTTGCATGGACGGCATGCATCGCCGCCGCTAAAAAAGAATTTAGCTGCCAGTCGGGATGGGCGGGCCTCCGGGCCGCCTGTTTTGCGATTGGTTGTGTGTTTTTCGTTCACCCGTTGCAAACTCACCCGTTCCCACTAATTCAAACCGCGTAACCTAGGAGAGACTGATGAAGGTCAATAATGTAATCGTTGTATCAATCGGCCAGGCTGGCAATCAGATCGCGGCCTCGTTTTGGAAAACCATCTGCCAGGAGCACGGTATCGACCCGCTCACCGGCCAGACCGCCCAAGGCCAGGACCCGCGTGGGAACTGGAGCGCCTTCTTCACCCGCCTCGGCGAAGGTGGCGGCGGCAGCTTCGTGCCGCGTGCCGTGATGGTGGACCTCGAGCCCAGCGTTATCGAAAACGTCAAGGCCAACTCTGGCTCGCTCTTCAATCCCGCGAACCTCATCTCCCGCACCGAAGGCGCGGGTGGCAACTTCGCCGTCGGCTACCTCGGTGCCGGTCGCGAGGTCCTCCCCGAGGTCATGGGCCGTCTCGACACCGAAATCGACAAGTGCGACAACGTGGGCGGCATCATCGTGCTGCACGCCACGGGTGGTGGTTCCGGATCCGGCTTCGGTTCGCTGCTCATCGAGTCGTTGAAGGAAAAACATCCCGAGATTCCTGTGCTCGCCTGCGCCGTGCTGCCTTCGCCGCAGGTCTCCAGCGTCGTCACGGAGCCTTATAACACCGTTTTCACCCTCCACACGCTTCGCCGCAGTGCCGATGCCTGCCTCATCTTCGACAACGAGGCCCTCTTTGAGCTCGCACACCGCAAGTGGAACATCGAAAGCCCCACGGTCGATGACTTGAACCTGCTAATCACCGAGGCGCTCGCCGGTCTTACGGCCTCGATGCGCTTCAGTGGCTTCCTCACGGTGGAAATCAGCCTTCGCGAGCTGCTCACGAATCTTGTCCCACAGCCCAGCCTGCATTTCCTCATGTGCTCCTTCGCGCCGCTCACGCCGCCGGACCGCAGCAAATTCGAGGAACTCGGCATCGAGGAGATGATCAAGTCCCTCTTCGACAACGGCAGCGTCTTCGCCGCCTGCTCGCCAATGGAAGGCCGCTTCCTCTCCACCGCCGTGCTTTACCGCGGCATCATGGATGACAAGCCGCAGGCCGACAGCGCCCTCGCCGCCATGCGCGAGTCCCTGCCGCTCACCTATTGGATTCCCACCGCGTTCAAAATCGGCTACGTCGAGCAGTGCGGCATCTCCCATCGCAAGAGCATGGTGCTCCTCGCCAACAACACCGAGATCGCCCGCGTGCTCGACCGGATCTGCGCGAACTTTGACAAGCTCTGGCAGCGCAAGGCCTTCGCCAATTGGTATCTCAATGAAGGCATGTCCGAGGAGCAGATCAATGCCCTCCGTGCCTCCGCCCAGGAGCTCATCCAGAGCTACCAGGTCGCCGAGGAAAGCGGTGCCAAGGCCAAGGTGCAGGACACTTCCGGTGACTCGCCCCGCACTTACACCGAGGACGGTCGCGCCAGCAGCATGAGCCTCCGCGACCTCGTGGACCGCCGCCGCTGATTCCCAGCCCATTCATCATTCATTTAACGACGATCAAACCCAGTTGGAGGAAGAACACCCGTGAGAGAAATCCTGAGCATCCATGTCGGCCAGTGTGGCAATCAAATCGCAGACCGCTTCTGGCGTCTTGTCCTGCGTGAGCACGGCCTCACCGAGTCCGGCACACCGAAGGCCGGTGCCAATGTGGCCGCCAACGCGAACATGGAAGTCTTCTTCCACAAGGTCCGCGAAGGCAAATACATCCCCCGTGCTGTCCTCGTGGACCTCGAGCCCGGCGTCATCGCCCGTATCGAAGGTGGCGACATGGCGCAGCTCTTCGATGAAGGCAGCATCGTCCGCAAAATCCCCGGTGCCGCCAACAACTGGGCCCGTGGTTATAACGTCGAAGGCGAGCGCATCATCGACCAGATCATGAACGTCATCGACGCCGCGGTGGAGAAGACCAAGTCCCTCCAGGGCTTCCTTCTCACGCACTCCATCGGTGGTGGTTCCGGTTCTGGTCTCGGCTCGCTCATTCTCGAGCGTCTGCGTCAGGCCTATCCGAAAAAGAAGATCTTCACCTTCTCCGTCGCACCTTCGCCGCTCATCTCCGACTCCGCCGTCGAGCCTTACAATGCGATTCTGACCCTTCAGCGCATCCTCGACAACGCGGACGCGGCCGTCCTTCTCGACAACGAAGCCCTCTTCCGCATCGCCAAGGCCAAGCTGAACCGCAGCCCGAACTACATGGACCTCAACCACATCATCGCGCTCATCATGAGCTCGGTGACCGCGTCCCTGCGCTTCCCCGGCAAGCTGAACACCGACCTCAGCGAATACGTCACGAACCTCGTTCCCTTCCCCGGCAACCACTTCCTCACCGCCTCCTTCGCTCCGATGCGTGGCCCCGGTCAGGAAGGCCAGGTGCGCATCAATTTCCCGGATGTCGCCCGTGAAACCTTCGCGCAGGACAACTTCACCGCAGCCATCGATTGGACCAACGGCGTCTATCTCTCCGCCTGCGCCCTCTTCCGCGGCGATGTGAAGGCCAAGGAAGTCGAGGAAAACATGGCCGCCATCCGCAAGACGCTCAACTTCGCCTCCTACGTCCCCACCGGTGTGAAGCTCGGCGTTGCTGAAACGGCTCCGGAAGGCTTTGCCTCCTCCGGTTTGGCCCTCGTGAACCACACTGGCATCGCCGCGGTGTTCGAGCGCCTCGTCGCGAACTTCGACATCATGTTCGACAACCACGCTTACACGCACTGGTATGAAAACGCCGGCGTCAGCCGCGACATGATGGCCACTGCCCGCAACACCATCGCCAACCTCGCCAAGTCCTATCGCGACGCCAGCTAAGCATGGATACCGCCCTTGAGCGCCAGATCGCCAGCGCCTCCCGCAGTGTCGAGGAGGCGCGTCGACTGGCGTATCATGACCCATCGCGCATTGGCAGCCTCGTCGAGCAGATCAGCGTCCTCGCCGATCTCCGCCAGAAGGAAGGAGACTTCCGCAAGGCCGAGTCGCTCTACCGCGAGGCTCTCTTCCGGGCGCAGGAGAGCCGCAAAAACGACGCGGACCTGCTCACCGGCATCTACAGCCTCCTCGCGCATCTTTACGACCGCTGGGGCCGCATGGACAAGGCCGCAGAATTCTACGAAAAGGCGCTCCACATCAGCGAGGACAATGGTCTCGGCGAAACCGAAAAGGTCGCCACGATCAAAAACAACCTCGCGATGATCTTCAAGCAGCTCCGCGAGTTCGAGAAGGCCGAGAGATACTACATCGAGGCTCTCGAAACCTTCCAGCGCATGGATGGCGAGCAAAGCTCCCGTGTGGCCTCCGTTTACAACAACCTCGGCGTTCTCTATTACGCCCGCCTTGATGTGGACCGCGCCCAGGAGATGCACGAGCGAGCCCTCACGATCCGTCAAAGCCTCAATGAAGGCCAGATGGACCCCGCCGACCTCTCGCAGACCTTCATCAACCTTGCCGCCGTTTACAAAGCCAGCGGCGACTTCCAAAAAGCCGAGGCCAGCATCGACCGCGCCAAGCGCCTTCGTGCCGCCCTGAACGGATTCCACCCGAATCCCCGGCGCTCCGCTTCTCTGCTCGTCGATAAGAACCTTTGAACCTTCTCAAAGGTCCGCCGTCAGAACCTGCAACAACCACCGCAGGCCATGAAAACGGCACTTTCCGACCGTCCTGACGTGCTGCACGACGCTCCGCACGCCCTTTGGGACATCATCCACGGTCACCACCCCGCTCCGCGTCATTTCCGGGTCGATGTCGATCACGACGGCATCGCCTGGCTTGTCTTCGACAGCCCCAAAGCCTCCGCCAACGTCTGGAACGAGGAGACGCTCCGAGAGTTCAACCACCACCTCGAAACCCTCCGGCACGACACCCGCGTGCGAGCCCTCGTGCTCCGCAGCGGCAAAGACCGCATCTTCGTGGCCGGAGCCGATCTGAAGGCCATCCGCCGCATGCCTCCTGCTCGTGTGAACGACCTCATCTGGCTCGGACAAGCCGTTTTTGACCGCCTGGCGAGGCTCAAGATCCCCAAAATCGCTGCCATCCATGGTGCGTGCCTCGGCGGAGGTTTTGAAGTCACCCTCGCGTGCGATTGGCGCATCGCCAGCGACCACGAATCCACGAAAATCGGCCTGCCGGAGACGCAACTCGGCATTCTCCCGGCTTGGGGAGGCTCCACCCGGCTGCCACGCCTCATCGGCGTGGGCACAGCGCTCGACCTCATCACCAGCGGCAAGGTGCTCGGTGCCAGCGCCGCGAAGCACGCCGGACTCGTCAGCCATGTCGTGGCCCCGGAAAACCTCGAAAAGCTTGCTCGCAGCCTGATTCGTGAAAAACGGCCCGCGCCTCGTTTTAACCTCGAAAACCTCGTTTCGAGCCTCATTGGCCGTTTGGCCAAAAAAAAGGCGATGGCCAAAACACGCGGCCTGTATCCCGCCATCCCGAAAGCCATCGACGTCGTCACGCACGCCGCGCATGGCGACATCGACAACGGCCTCAAACTCGAACGCGATGCCGTCGCCGAGCTCATTCAAAGCCGCGACACCGCCCGGCTCATCGACCTCTTCTTCAAGCGCGAGGACGCCAGCAAGCGTCCGCCGGCCTCCGGCACGCCGATTCCCATCCACGACGCCGTCGTCATCGGCGCCGGTGTGATGGGCAGCGGCATCGCGCACACCCTCGCTTCGCGCGGCATCCGCGTCCTCATGACCGATGTCGCCTCCGACAGCCTCGCGCGTGGCCTGGAACGCATTCGTGGCCTCGTTTCAGACGCCACGCGCCGCAGGCTGGTCACCAAGGTGCAGGGCCGCGACACCCTTGACCGCATCGCCACGACCACCGAGAAAGTGCCTCTCACCCGTCATCACCTCCTCATCGAGGCCGCCACGGAGAGCATGGAGCTCAAAAAGAAGATCTTCGCCGATCTCGCCGCTCGTGTTTCGAGCGACACCATCCTCGCGACGAACACCAGCGCCCTTTCCGTGGCCGAGCTGGCTCAAACGGTGCCGCATCCCGAGCGTGTGATCGGCCTGCACTTCTTCAATCCAGTGCATCGCATGCCGTTGGTGGAGATCATCACCTTGCCGGAAACCTCGCCGGACGTGCTCGCCACGGCGATCACCTTCGTGCAAAAGATCGGCAAGACGCCCATCGTGGTCAAAGACAGCCCCGGCTTCCTCGTGAACCGCATCTTGGTGCCCTACCTGATGGAAGCCGTGCGGCTTCACACCAGCGGCATCCCGGTCAAAGACATCGACGAGGCCATGCTGGAGTTCGGCATGCCGATGGGACCGATGCGCCTGCTTGATGAAATTGGCCTCGATGTCGCCTCGCATGTCGCCAAAACCCTCGCGGAGGCTTTTCCGGACCGTTTTCCGAAATCGGACGTGCTCGACAAAATGGTGGCCGAAGGTCATCTCGGCAAAAAGAGCGGTCGCGGCTTCTACCGGTATGAAAACGGTCGCGAGATCGCCTTCACCGCCGCGCCGCCGATGCCGCAGCACGAGAGCATCCAGACCCGCCTCGCGTTGCTGATCAGTCAGGAGGCCATGAAGTGCCTCAAAGAAGGCATCGCCGGCAGCGCCGATGATATCGACCTCGCCATGGTGCTCGGCACCGGCTACCCGCCCTTCCGCGGCGGCCCCATCACCTTCGCTAGGGACACGAGCATCGTGGATTACTGATCCTTCACGACCTTCCCGCCGAGCGAGAGGATGCGAGCCTTGGACTTCGCGTCCTCCGCTTCGGCGATCTGCTTGTTCCGCACATACATCTGCGAGAGCGCGGTCCACGCGAGGAGATCGTTGGGACGCAAGGTGGTGGCCATGAGGCCGGCTCCGATGGCTTCGGTGACTTGCTCGTTCTTCAGCAAAGCCATGCCGAGAGCATGCCAGCCATCGAAAAAGCCCGGCTGAAGCTCCACGCATTTGCGAAAGAGCGGAATCGACTCCGCCAGCTCACCCAAAGCGACGTGGCCATTGGCCTCGTCGAAGATTTCCTCCACCTCAGGGCTGGGTGGTGTCTCGATCACGCGGCGGTTTCGGTGCGCACCGGCATCTCGATGCGGGCTTCCTCGACCTTCTTGGCAAACCACGCTTCGAAAACGCCCTCGCCTTCGCGATTGGCAAGGCTGTCGGCCTGCTGCTTGCGGAGGCTGGCGGCGTTGTCGCTCTTGCGCAGTTCCTTGGCGTTCACAAAGACGAGCACGGTGCCCTTGTCGGTATCGACAGCCTGCGAGACCTGGCCCACTCCGGTCTTCTGCGCTTCGCGGGCGATCTGTGCGCTATTCGGAATGTTCGGAGCCGGTGTGGCGGCATCGAGTTCGATCACCGGAGCCAACGTGAGCTTCTTCTCCTTCACGAGGTCCTCGATCTTCTTCTTGTCCTTCAAACCGGCGACGAGGAAGTCACGCGCCTCATTCACGGCCTTCGTGCGAGCCTCGGCGGCTTTCTTCTCGACGATGCTATCCTTCACCTTGTCCTTCACGGCGGCGAGTTCCTGCTGCTTCGGCTCTTCGAGCGAGGAGATGGTGAAAAGATACCAGCCCTTGTCGGTCTTCACCGCGTCCGAGACGGGCTGGGTCTTGGGCTGGCTGAAAATGGCCTCGATGAAGGCTGACTCGGTTTTCAGAGCTTCCGGCGGCGTGGCCTGCTCGAACGCTGCAATGGTTTCGACCTTCTCTTTGAGTTCAGCAGCCAGTTTTTCGAGATTGGCATCACGACCCGCAGCGAGGGCTTTCTCTGTAAAAGCATTCAAACGATCCGAGACGGCCTTTTGGAGCTTCTGACGCTCTTCGAGGGGCTTCTTGTCGAGATCCTTCGGATTTTCGAAGAACACATACTTCACCGCACGCTTCTCGACGGTCATGTAGCTTTCCTTGGCTTCTTCGTAGGCCTTCTTGATCTCGTCGTCGGTAACCTTGATGTCCTTTTTGAAGGCTTCCGTGTCGAACGCGATGGTCGAGACCTTCATCGTCTGCTGGTTGCTGGCATACTGCTTCTCCGCGGCAAAGCTGGAGGCGGCGTAATTCTTCGTGACGAGTTCCTTCAGCTTATCGAGGCCGATTTTGAGGCGCATGATGTCGAGCAGGTCAGCGGTGCTGAGGCCATACATGCCGGCGGTTTCTTCCACCTGCTGGCCGCGGGACGGGTCAAAGACGCCGTTGGTCTGCATGTTCGGCAGTTTCTTGAGCGCCTCGACGGCCTCGGCATCGCTGGCGCGGATGCCGGTGTCTTCGAGGAGCTGCTTCAGCACCAACGCGGTGCCGACGATGCCGCCGCCGCTGTTCGAGCCGTCCTGCCCGCCGAGGCTGCTGAGGCCGATGTAGAGGTCAAACATGCTCAGGTGCTGCATCGCAAACTGCAGCGAGCGGCCCACCTGGCCCACCTCTGCATTCGTGTAGTCCTTGCCATAAACAGTCAGCGCATGATCGCTGGGCAGCGCCTTGGCCACCTGGGCGGTCTTGTCGAAGCGCCAGCCGCCCCAGACGGAGAAGGTGATGATGATGACGATCGTGAGGACGATCAGGAAGGCTCCACGATGGCGGCGAAAGAACTCAAGCATGGGAAAACGGGGGCTGGTGAGGAAGGGAGGGCGGATTAAGGCGCTGGCAGCCGGAGGGGCAACCGGAAAGTCACGCTGTTTGCAGGGATCAGCAGCAAAGTGGTTGCCGCATTCGGCGGGCGCGGCTTGGATGCATGCCGCATGTCCGCCCAGCGTCTCTCGCCCTACCACATCCTCTACGTCGATGACGAGGAGAAGGCGCTGCATTACTTCCGGGAGATTTTTGGCGACGATTACGTCGTCCACATCGCCAACAACGCCCTTGATGGCTACAAGATCCTCGAGGCCTACGGCCCGCAGATCGGGCTGGTGCTGACCGACCAGCGCATGCCCGGTGCCAGCGGCGTGGAGCTGCTAGAGCAGGCCCGCAAGCTCTCCCCGAATGCCGTGCGCATCCTCGTCACGGCCTACACGGACTATCAGGCCGCGGTCAATGCCGTGAATGACGGCCGCGTCTTCCGCTACCTGCACAAGCCTTGGGACCCCGAGGAGCTTTCCCACACCATCAAGCACGCCCTCGATTACTACCAGGTGCTCGTCGAACGCGAGCGGCTGCTGGCGGAGAAGGCGGACACGCTACGCCACATGCTCGCCGCGGACCGTGTCTCCGGCCTGGGCATCATGGCGGAAGGCCTGAATCACCATCTGCGCAACGCCTTGACCGTCGTGCGGGCCTTCATCGACCTCGCGCCGATGAAGATCATCGAGGAGCTGAATGGAGCCCCGCCACGCGACACCAGCTTCTGGCTCGACATCCAAAGCCAGGCCGCCACGCAGATCGACCGCATCCAGGCGCTGCTTTCCCGCCTCGCCGATGCCTCGCAGGCGAAACGCCTGATGCGGGCCGATGAGATCAGCCTCCAGGCCGTGCTCGAAGAGATGCTGAACGTCTTTGGCCAGCAGCTCGTGGAAAAGAATCTGCACGTCGACGTGGAGCTCGATCCGAATCTGCCGCACCTCATGGTGCATGGCGGACGCTTCCGCCAGATGTGGCGCCTGCTTTTCGTCGAGGAGATCACCCACCTGGCCGAGGGAGACAGCATTCAAATCAGCGCCACCACCGAGCTGGATGCCGCGGGCGGGGCGCACCTCGTCGTCTGCCTTCGCGATACCGGCCTGTGGCATGCGCACGACCGCACCTCGAACCTCTTTGACCCGTTTTTCACCCGCAGCCGCCGCCCGGATGACTTCGGCGTGAACATGATGGCCATCTACGTGACCATGCATCTGCACGGCGGCAATGCCGAGGCCCGCATGCTGGAGCCGCGCGGCCTGGAGATCCGCCTGCGGATGCCGCTCGATCCGAACACCCCGCCGCAGGAGGAAAACGAGTTCTTCCGCAAGATGAACCGCCACGAGCAGCGCTGGCGCGAACGCGAGGAGATGAAGTAAGAGATCGAACGCCGTCTTGCGTCCGGCACTGATCCTGCGGAAGGTTCCCGGCCTCACCCCACCGCATGCCGAAACTCACTTTCATCCTCGAAGATGGACAGGAAATCATCGTCCCACTGACCGACCGCATCACGATCGGCAGCACGGATCAGAATGATGTCTTCGTGGATGACGAGCGAGTCTCCCGGCAGCATGCCGAGCTGCTCATGAATGCGGATGGCAGCGTGCAGGTCTTCGATTTGAAGTCCGCCGCCGGCACCTTCGTGAACGGACAACGCGTCTTGAGCCACACGCTGCTTCACGGTGATCAGCTCGCTTTTGGCCCGCTGAAGGCCGTGCTCGATCTCGAGCTGCCACCTGCTCCCTCGGCCAAGACCCGCCGCGTGCCCGTCAGCTCCCCTGCCCCGTCTGCCATCCCGAGCGAAGAACTGCGAGCCGCGGAGAACCGCCTCGCCCTGCTCGAAGCAGCGGCCAAGCAGGCCGAGGCGAAGCAGCAGGAATGGCTCGCCGCCATCGAAGGCCTCACCCGCGAGCATGCGGAGAAGTCCGCCAGCCTCGCGACGCTCACCAGCCAGCTCGATGGCAAGACCGCGGCAGTCGCGAACACGCAAAAGCAGCTCGAAAGCATCACCACCAGCCTGCTTGCCGAAGAAAACAAGCTGGCCGCCGTTCGCCGTGAACACGAAGAAATCGCCGCGAAGGCGCAAAGCAGCCAGCAACAGCTCCGCGAGGCCGAGGAGCAATGCGCCAAGCTTCGCAGCCAGATCGCCGAACTCGCTCCGATGGAGCAAAAGCTCGCTTCGTTGGAAAACAGCATCGCCGAGGCGGAGAAGCGTCAAAAGGTCCACGAAACGGCCATCGCAGGTCTTCAGCAGGAGCGGACGCATCAGGAGCAGGCTCTCGTGAAAATCGAGACCAGCCTCGCGGAGGCGCAGGCTGCTCTCACGAGTTGCCGCGACGATCTCACCTCCAGCAAACAGCAGGTCGAGGAGCTTCGCGCACGTCGTGCGGAGCTCGAAGCGGCCAACAACGCCCCGCTCGATGACCTTCACCGCCGCATCGAAAAGGCGCGAGGCGAGCTCGCGACGCTCGAAGCACGTCTGCGGCCACTGCGGGATTGGAAAGAGGCGCAGGATCGCCGTCTCGCGCAGCTCGGACTGCTGCCGCCGAATTCACCGGAAGCCCGCGAGCTGCTGCGCGAGATCGATTCCGAGGCCGCGGACCTTTTGCAGATCGTGAACATCCCGCCCAGCCGCACACCGCGTGTCGTGCAGGTCGAGCCGCCCTACTTCAACGGCGTGCCGCTGAAGTCCGGCCACGTTCGCGTGCAAATGGGCAGCGTCACCGAGGGCGAAAGCGAGGCTTGATCTTCGACCAGCTCATCGGTCGAGCTTTTCGCGTTTCCGCTGCTTTGTGAGGAAATCGAGCCCGCAGGCCAGTTTCTTCGCCAGCGGTGATTTCAGATCCACCGCCCGCCAGAAGGGCGTGATGGCCTTCAGCGGCTTTCCAGCCTCATGCATCTCCCACGCACGCTCCGCGGCGATGCGCAGAAAGATGCCCGCCGTGAGCGGACAGGTGAAATCCGCCTTGTGAGCCGCCGCCAGATCATCGCGCAGTTGCGGCATCGAGCGTGATTCGCCCTCGGGAATGCTTTCGACATAGGCCGCGATGACCGCCGGCGTGGGAATGAGCATCCTCACGCCCGGCTCCTGCCCTGCGTAGGGCTTTTCGAGCATCTTCACGACGACTTCAGAAGGATGAGTGAACTTCTCAGACCAAGACTTTGCCATGCCGCATGATGCTCATGCTCTTTCTTCTGCCAAGCTTGCAATCACCGGCGTGTGCCCACCATGACCGGCAGACCAATCGAGATCGTGCCACTCATGCGGGAATACATCTCGATCATCTTGCGATCCGCTTCCGAGATGCCCGGCTGGGTCGCCATCCATGCGGTGGCGGCCTTGGCATCCGACCTCATCCACACGGCAGCGACGTTGTTCAGCGCTCCATCCCGCACTTTGGCATCCGGAATCTTCATCACCTCAGCGATGGCAGCGTTGGGATCGCTGCTGGCCAGCGAGCGGGCGTATCCCGCCACGGCGAGATCCTTGTCCGATGAGTCCGGCAAGGCCTTCAGCCACTGGCTGACGGCCGCAGGATCGTTCTTGGCCCATTCGGCACTGAGCTGGCACACGTTGCGATCACGGCTGATCGAGTCTGGCAGTTCATTAAGCAGCTCGATGGCTTCGTTGTAGTTGCCTTTGCGGATCAAGTTATCGCTCATGCTGTCCATGACGCGTGTCTTGAAGGCCGGATCGGTGAGGCGGGAGAGAAGCTGGCCGCGCTCCGCCGAGGTGAAGCCTTCCGTGTAGTAGGAAAAGTAAAAGCGCACGTCATCGAGCATCTTCGAGTCCTTGATGCTGCTGAGGTGCTCCGTGGCGGCCACGGGATCGCTTTTGAACCAGTCTCCCCACGCCCGTTTGAAGGATTGCTGTCGCACTTCCCCATCGGGAATCGTCGCCACATAGTCCATCGCCGCCTTGGGATCGGATTTCGACCACGCACCCACCGCGGCAGCGACGGCCTCCTGGCGCAGTTTGGGGTTCGTTTGGGCGATCGCCCAGTCAAAGGCCGCCTTGGGATCACGTTCGATCCAGCCTTCCATGAGACTGCTCAGCATGGAGCCGCGCTTCGATTCGTCTTTGAACCGCAAAACGAGTCCCGCGGCCTTCAGCGGATCTTGCTCCGCGAGGCTCGACAGCTCCTTATTGAAACTCACGGCGTAGTTCGCCATCACCTCGGGATGGGCCAGCGCATGCTCGATGGCCGCCGTGACATCTTTTTTGCTCCACTCGTTCATCACCGCACCGATGGCACCCGTGCGCCGGCCGCCCATGCCGAGCGTCTGCACCATTTCGAGAGCAGCTTTGGGATTGCTACGCGCCAGAACCGCCGCCACCGAGCCCGCGAGCATGCCGCGAGTGTCCGATGTGTCCGCGAGCACAGCCTTCCACGCGGCGGGCATGTCCTTCACCGCCCAGGCTTGAAACAAAACGGCACGCAGGCCATCCCGCTCCACGCTTCGCGGTTTCTTCGCCAGCAGGTCCAGCGCGGTCTTCAACTGCTCCACGCTCAAATCCGCCGCGGCCTTCTTTGCCGACTTCAAATCGTAATCCTTCAAAAGATCGTTCATCAGCGACTCGAGGTTCACCACGCCCTTCCCCGCCTGCATCGCCCCCGCAGCTCCGTTTGATGCACTCGGTGCTTTGCCATCCGGTTTCACCGCGCCTTCCACCGCTTCGACCTCCACCTGAGTTGTTTTCAAGCCATAACCGGCTCCGAGGCCGACCAACAGACACATCAAACAAAGCGCGATGATTTTCATGGTGGACCGCAGCGTATCAGGATGCCCATTCCTAGGTCAACCCTCATTCTGCCGGGCATCTCGGTTCATTCGGGAAGTAGGTGAGGAAGCGATCAAACACTGGCAGCCACTTGGACTGCGGCAGCCTGCTGCCGCTTTCGGGAGGCCAGCCTGCTGGCCGTCGAGCATTTCATGACTCCATATCGGCATGACGTTTCCGCGCTTGCGGTAGCGGAGAGGTTTTCCGGCAGACTGGAGACTTCGGCGGCAGCAGGGCTGCCTCGGAAAAGCGGCAGCAGGGCTGCCGCAGTCCAAGGCTTGGCCAAACACCGCCGAAACTTGAGGACCGCACCAATTTCTCAATGCAGGACAAAAGCCGCAAAACGGTTCTCGATTCGCTTGGGCACCACGCATTGCACGCGGGCACGACCGGTCTCGTAGTCTTCGGCCAGCACCTTGCCTTCTTGATGGGCGAGGGCCACGAGGTCCATGCGGTCGAGCGGCAGATCGAGATCGAGGCGCACCACGCGGTCGATCATGAAATCATGCAGGCGGTGCAAAAGGTCCTCGATGCCCTGGCCGGTCTTCACCGAGACGGGAACGGCATCCGGAAAATCACGCCGCAGCTCGTTCATCCGCGTGTCATCGACGAGATCGATCTTGTTGAGCACGAGCAGGACGCGTTTGTCCCCTGCTCCGAGCTCGCCAAGCACCTGCGTGGTCGTTTGATAAAACTTCAAAGCCTCGGGCGAGCTGGCATCGACGACGTGAATGAGGAAATCCGCGAGCACCGACTCCTCCAGCGTGGCGCGGAAGGACTGCACGAGGTCGTGCGGGAGGTTTCGCACAAAGCCGACGGTATCCGTGACGAGCAAAGACTGGCCGTCCGGCAGCTCCATGCGCCGTGTGGTGGTATCGAGCGTGGCGAACAGCTTGTTCTCCGCCAGCACATCGGCGGCGGTGAGCTTGTTGAGCAGCGATGATTTGCCCGCGTTGGTATACCCGACGATGGCAGCATGCGGCAGCGGCACGCGGCTGCGTTCCTTGCGCATCGTGTCACGCACACGGCGCACGTCTTCGAGCTCGGCCTTCACGCGGTCGAGGCGTTGATGCGCGAGGCGGCGGTCGGTTTCGAGCTGCGTTTCCCCTTCACCACGAGCCGCTCCAGCACCGCCTTTGCCACCACCTGCACCACCGCCCTGACGGTCAAGGTGCGCCCACATGCGGGTGAGACGCGGGATGGAGTATTCGAGGCGTGCCAGCTCCACCTGGAGACGTGCCTCACGCGTGCGGGCCCGCATGTTGAAGATGTCGAGGATGACCTCGTGGCGGTCGATCACGCAGATATCGCCCTCCGTTTCCCACGCACGCTGCTGTGCGGGGCTGAGTTCATTATCCCACACGATGCAATCAGCCTCCAGAGCCTTCGCTTTGTCGGTGAGTTCCTTCGTCTTGCCGCTGCCGATGAGGTAACGCGCCGTGTGCTCGCGGGCAAAGACGAGATCGCTGCCCACGATGGCGATGCCGAGCGTGCTCACCAGCTCGCCGAGCTCGTCGAGCAATGCCTGTGCCTCATCCTTGCGGCGGCGGTCAAAATACGCGCCGATGAGGAAGGCCTTCTCGACCTGCTGGGGCTTTTCACGGACATCAAACATGGGGGCCGGAGAATGCAGCGCGGAGAGGTCTTGCCAAGCTGCATGTTCATCCGACAAAATAGGCCTGCATGACCACCGAAGCACCTCTCACCGTGAATGAACCCGCCGCAGGCGGTTTCCTCGCGTGGCTGGACAAGCAATCGCAAAACCTCCGGCTCACGCGTTTCATGCTGCTGCGCTTCACCGGCCTCGTGTGGTTCGCCGCATGGCTTTCCGCGGCGCAGCAGTTCATCCCGCTCGTCGGTCACGATGGCCTGCTGCCGGCCGATTTGCTCGTGAAGCAGGCGTTGGAGCGTTACGAGTCGCCTTGGGCGCTGTTTTGGGAGATGCCTTCGATCTTTTGGTTTCATTGCAGCGACACGATGATCCTCGCGGTGACCTGGACGGGCGTCATCCTCTCCCTCGTCGTGCTTTGCGGCTATGCGAATGCGATCATCATGTTCGTGCTGTGGGCGCTTTACATGTCCCTGCTGCCCATCGGGCAGGAATGGCTCTCGTATGGCTGGGACATCCAGATCCTCGAAACGGGCTTCCTTGGCATGATGCTGTGCCCGCTGCTCGATCCGCGACCGTTTCCGAAGAAGGCACCGCCAGTGCTCATCATCTGGCTGTATCGCTGGCTCATCTTTCGCATCATGCTCGGAGCTGGTTTGATCAAATGGCGTGGCGATACCTGCTGGAGGGATCTCACCGCGCTCTACTACCATTACGAGACCCAGCCGGTGCCAAATCCCCTCAGCCCGCTGCTGCACGCCATGCCGAAATGGTTTCATCAGGCCGGCGTGGCCTGGAATCACTTCATCGAGCTCATCGTGCCGTGGTTCGGCTTTGTCGGACGCTGGCCGCGGCACATCGCGGGCTTCCTCATGAGCAGCTTCATGGTGATCCTCATCTTCAGCGGAAACCTCTCCTTCCTGAACTGGCTCACCATCATCCCCTGCCTCGCCTGCTTTGATGACTCGTTTTGGAAACGCGTGCTGCCCAAAGCCCTCGTGCGCCGTGCGGAGCGTGCCGCCGAAGGCTCGCAACGCACCCCGCTGAGCCATTGGATCACCTCTTGCCTCTACGCCGCTGTCGTCGCGTGGCTGAGCTGGGGACCGGTGAAGAACCTCGTCTCGTCCGAGCAGGCCATGAACACCTCGTTTGACCGCCTGCACCTCGTGAACACCTACGGCGCCTTTGGCACCGTGGACCGCGAGCGTTTCGAGCTCGTCTTCCAAGGCACCGACAGCGCTGTGGCGGACCTCATGGCCGATTGGAAGGACTACGAGTTCAAAGCGAAGCCCACCGATCCGATGCGCCGGCCGGTCATCATCTCGCCCTATCATTACCGGCTCGACTGGGCCGCGTGGTATCCCTGGCACCGCATCCCCGGCCGCAATCAATGGGTGCCCAATTTCATCTGGAAGCTCCTCCACAACGATCCCGTCGCTCTCAGCCTCATCGCGAACAATCCCTTCCCGAACGCCCCGCCCAAATACATCCGCGTCCTCGTCTATCGCTACAAGTTCGCCCCTCGCGATCACCCCGATGGCGCGTGGTGGACCCGCGAACGCGAAGGCACCCACATCTACCCCATCTCCAAAGACAGCCCCCAGCTCCAGCAAATCATCCGCGACGCCGGCTGGATGCGATGAGTTCTCGGTTCTCGGTTCTCCACCACTCCAACCTCATTCGTCATTCGCCATTCCTCATTCGTCATTCCCGATTCCCCACTAGCACTCGCGTCACCTCTCGCCATCATCCGGCGATGATCTGGCGGGCAGCGGCAGCATTCGCGGTTTTGTTTTGGGCGGTGATGACCGGCCTGCTGCTTCGTGACGTGTATTTCCCGGATGAGTCACGCTTTGCCGAGGTGCCGCCGAAGTATGTCTTCGACCTCTTTTTGAAGCAGGCGGAGGTCACCGCCAACACCCTGCACCTTTACCATCGCGATCAAAAGATCGGCCATGCCAGCCTCAGCATCACCAGCGGCACGCACGAAGGCAAAAAGGCCTACCAGTGGCTGCTGCGTGGCGTCGTCGAGCGCCTGCAAAACGGCGGCACTCGCATCGACACCACTTGGGAGGTCGATGGCCGCATGAATGACGAGGGCGATTGGCAGCAGCTCGAGCTCACCGCGGCCATGCCGCATCAAAACGCCGCCCTGAAAGTCCGCTGGCTGGAGGGCGAACGCTTCCCCGAAGTCAACGTGACCCAAAACGGCCGCGTCGTGGTGAACTCGCAAAACATCGCCGTGCTCATGGCCCTCGGCGTGGGCGGCATGCAGGGCATGTCGGGGGATTGGGCACAGGCGCTCGCCCCGCTCGCCGCGTCAAAGCAGGAGATGCCACCGCCGGAGGTCACCGCTCGT
Organism: Verrucomicrobiaceae bacterium; assembly: GCA_016795465.1. Classification (GTDB taxonomy): domain Bacteria; phylum Verrucomicrobiota; class Verrucomicrobiia; order Verrucomicrobiales; family Verrucomicrobiaceae; genus Prosthecobacter. Next base: position 50,193 of record JAEUHK010000078.1, read on the forward strand.
GAGGGCACCGTCAGCCTCGCCGGCCGCGAGCGGAAGTGTTTCCTCGTCAGCGTCGAGCTGCCCGGCAGCCAGAAGGTCCGCATGATCTTCAGCGAGACCGGCGAGCTCGCCCGCATCGACCTCCCGCAGGACTACAGGCTCATCGAGCCCATGATCCACGGCATGATTCCCTCTCTCCCGACGCCCACCGAGACCCCATGATCGAAATCGAAGACCTCACGATGCACTACGGCGGCCTGAAGGCGCTCGATGGCCTCACGCTCACCATCCCGCAGGGGGAGCTGTTTGCCTTCCTCGGCCCAAACGGTGCCGGCAAGACCACCGCCATCAAACTGCTCACCGGCCTCATGAAGCCCCTCCGCGGCCGCGTGGCCATCTGCGGCCATGACATGGCCTCCACCCCGCTCCGGGCCAAGGCCGTGCTCGGTTATGTGCCCGATGTGGCCACCTTTTACGAGAAGCTCACCCCGCTCGAGTTCATGCGCTTCATCGCCGATCTCTTCGAGATGGACCACGCCCGTGCCACCGCTCAAACCGGCGACCTCTTCACCAAATTCTCGCTGCATGAGCATGCCGGGAACCGCATTGAGAATCTCAGCCACGGCACCCGCCAGCGACTCGGCATCGCCAGCGCCCTGCTGCATGATCCGCAGGTCTTCATCATTGATGAGCCCATGGTCGGCCTCGACCCCATCCACTCCCGCACCGTGAAGCGCGAGCTGCGGGACCGCAGCCGCGCCGGCATGACCGTGCTCATGAGCACCCACCTCCTCAACGTCGCCGAAGAGCTCGCCGACCGCATCGGCATCCTCCACCGCGGTCGCCTCGTCGAGCTCGGCACCCTCGCCGAACTCCGTTCCCGCCACGAAGCCAAAGGCCAGCGCCTAGAAGACATCTTCCTCGGCATGGTCGAGGAGCCTGAGCGCACCGCCGCATAGCCTTTCATGGCGGTGCCCAAAGTTGCCCTGTTCCTGCGGAACAGGGGCATCCAGGTTAGGAGGGCGGGATTTCATTCCCGCCGTTGCTCCACTCTGCGGACAAAGAGTGTCCGCGCTCTTCTCCAGCACTCCAAGCCTTGTCTTCGGCGGCAATGCCATGCTGCGCTACGACGGTGATTCCGCGCTCAAAGTTACCACTGGACGAAGAAAGCACGCGGGGCATGCGTTCTCACCGACCATGAAAATCGCCTCGCTGCTCGCCACCACCCTTGTTTTCAGTTTTCAGGCTTTCGCCGCCGAATTCACCGTCACGGAGACGCCCACGGGCGGCGCGGTGGTGAAGGTGGACGGGCAGGCCTTCGCCGAATACGTCGTCGATCAGGCCAACAAGCCCTACCTCTGGCCGATCTACGGTCCCACGGGCAAGTCGATGACACGGGCCTATCCGATGCAGAACGTGCCGGGCGAGAAGCAGGATCATCCGCATCATCGCGGGTTGAACTTTGGGCATCAGAGCATCGGCGGATCGAACACTTGGGCGGAGAAGGCCACTTACGGTGAAAAAGGGAAGCCCGAGTCGCTCGCCCTGCTCGGCAGCATCAAGCATTCCCGTTTTGGCACGCTGAAAGGCGGCTCCACGGCCGTGATCGAGGCCTATGCGGACTATGTGACCTCGGAAGGCAAGAAGACCATCTCCGAGAAACGCGTCATGACTTTCATGGTCGAGGGCGACACACGCATCATCGATGTGGACATCGACCTCATCGCCTCGCATGGCGACATCGAAGTGGGTGATGAAAAAGACGCCGGCCTGAGCATCCGCGTGCCGCACAGCATGAGCGTGGACGCCAAGGAAGGCGGCAAGATCATCAACGCGAATGGTGACAAGGACGCCGATGCCTGGGGCAAGCGGGCGACGTGGTGCGACTTCAACGGTCCCGTCGATGGCGAGCAGCACGGCATCGCCATGCTGAACCATCCTTCCAGCTTCCGCCACCCCACCCCCTGGCATGCCCGCACCTATGGTCTCTTCACCGCGAATCCGTTTGGCCTCGCCTCCCTCAAAGTGCAGGCCGAGAGCGGTGCGGTGACCTTGAAGAAGGACGAGACCATCAAGCTGCGCCACCGCTTCATCTTCCACAAAGGCGACGAGAAGGCCGGCAAGATCGCCGAGGCCTTCGAGAAGTATGCGAAGGAGGCGAAGTAAGAACGCCAACCCAGGCGGGTAAACGGATCGGGATTAGCAACGAATGACACAAAGTATCTCACGCCAAGGCGCAAAGGCGCAAATTTCAGAAGGCCTCTGGGAAAACTTTGCGCCTTTGCGCCTTGGCGTGAGTCACCTGATTCTTTTCCTGCTCATGTCCCTTCCTCTCATGGCTGAAAACCTGCGCATCGGCATCATCGGGCTGGACACCTCGCACGCGGAGCAGTTCACGCTGCGGCTGAACGACACCGCGAATCCCAACCATGTGCCGGGAGGCCGCGTGGTGGCTGCTTTCCCGACACCGAGCGCCGACATCGAAGAGAGCCGCAGCCGCGTGGATGGCTTCACGGCCATCGTGCGGGATAAATTCGGCGTGCGCATCGCCAGCGGCATCGAGGACGTGTGCAAGAACGTGGATGCCATCCTGCTGCTCACGCTGGATGGCCGTCCGCGGTTGGAGCAGATGAAGCAGATCCTTTCCTTCGGCAAACCGGTGTTCATGGACAAGCCTGTGGCCGCCTCGTTGAAGGACGCGGTGGAGATCTACAAGCTCGCGGAGGCCGCGAAGGTGCCCGTTTTCAGCGCCTCGGCCATCCGCTGGTATCCCGGCGTGCTCGACGTGGCGAACGCGGAGAAGGAACCGCCTGCCGGAGCCATCTCCTACGGTCCGGCGCACATCCTCGCGCATCATCCCGATCTGTTCTTTTACGGCATCCATCCTTCCGAGGCCCTTTTCACCGTCATGGGCACCGGTTGCGTGTCGGTGAGCCGAGTAACAACACCGGCCTCCTCGGTGGTCACCGGCCTGTGGCAGGGCGGTCGCGTCGGCACGCTGCATGCCATTCATGAAGGCGCGAAGGCTTACAAGGTCGTCCGCTTTGGCAAAAACGCCGTCACCGAGCAGAAGAGCGAAGGCGATTACACGCCGATGCTGCGCGAGATCATCAAGTTCTTCCAGACGAAGCAGCCGCCGGTCTCGGCGAAGGACACACTGGAGATTTACGCCTTCATGGAAGCCGCCGAAGAGAGCAAACGCCGCGGCGGCAAGTCCATCTCCCTTCGCGAAGTGCTCAGCAAGGCCGGTGCGCCCGATGCCTGGCTCCCGGCCGATCCGAAGGCCGCTCCTACTCCCTCCACGAAGCCCACGGAGAAGAAAAACCTGCCGCAGCCGGGCAGCGAGTGAGATCACCTCGTGCGACGAATCATCAGGCACATCAGAGAGGTGCCGAAGAAGATGAAGCGTGAAGGCTCGGGGACGGCGGAGGCTGATAAGATGAGGGCGGGGCGGTTCGCAGCCGTGCCGAAGTTTCGTGAATTGACCACCATGCTCACGTCCGCATCTCCGGCAGCGAGGCGGAAACTGGCGCTGCCGTCGCTGGTGAGGTCATGAGTGAATCCAGCGCTGGCGGTGAGCGTGGCGAGCGCGGTGCCGGAGCTGGCTCCGTTGTAGCTCACGCTGCCGAGGGACTCGTTTCCAGCCGCCACGACCGTTGCCATGCCATTCCAAGTCACGGCGTTTTCCAGCCAGGTGTCATCCGCGAGCCACTCGATGAAGATGAGCCCGGCGGCGTTGGCATTGAAAACTGGATTGTTCGGCGTGGCGGCGGTGAGTTGAAGCTGCACGCTGTCGAGCGTCCAGTTCCCGATGCCGTAAGCGGCATCAAAGGCCGTCTTCGCCGTGGCGAGGTCGAATTTTAAAAACGAGGCAAACTGGCCGTTGGTGTTTGCAGCACCCGACCCAGACACCACCAAGGCTCCCGAGTTGCCAAAGTTCGACGCGGGAGCGGCGGCACGGAGATAGGCATCCCCGGAATTGGGCGTCGTGGAGGACGGCTGGATCGTCACGACCGTGGCAGCGGAGGCAACTGAGGCGAGACAGAAGAACCAAAGACCACGAATCATGGCACCCTCGTGATCTTGAGCCGGATGAAGGTCTTACCTCCTGTGATCGGGCCTGAAGCCGTGACGAGGCGAATGGGCTCCTCACCGCTGATCTCCACATCGCTCACGAAGGCAGGACCGGTAGGTGTGCCGCCTGCCGTGCTGGTGACGATGGTATCCCAATCGACGAGGTCGTCGCTGGCTTGCAGTTCGTAGGTGAGATCCGTGGCACGCGGATCACGGCGGAAGGTCCCGGTGGCACCGGTGCCCCCTCCGGTGGAGGCGAACGTGAGACCCGCCGTGCTGTTGCGGGTAGTGGGATCAAAGCCGTAGGCGTACTCGATGAGATTGCCGACACCATCGCCATCACCATCGCCATCGGGCTGGATGTAGCCACCGATTGGGACGCTGGGAAAATAAAGTGGCGCCCAGCGGTCATAGTGCGGACTGGCACTGGCAGGCAGGACAGCGTGGTAAAGGGTGAGCAGGGGCCGCTGGGCGGAGTTCAGCTCATCACGCGTGGCAAAACGCCGTGCAGTGCCGGTGGTGCCTTCAGAAATGCGCAGCACCCAGCCGTGATTGGTTTCGGGCAAGTCATGCCACATCTGCAAATCCCGTGCGAGGTAGGGTGAGGACCAGGTGAAGTCACCGATGGAGATCATGTTGCTGAGCGAAGCGGACGAGAAGGTAGAAAAATCCCCTCCGCTGTTGTCCCAGGTGGTGCCGTTATAGCTGGCATGACTCCAGGTGGCATCTCCGGCACCGATGATTGCGGGCACTCCCTGCCCATCGCCGCTCTGGACCGTGCCAGCATCGCTCAGCCCTTCTCCCCAGGTGCGGAGCATGCGGTGCAGCGTGCCGATGCCTGTGGCGAGGCCGTTTTGCGGGACTTTATTGACGGTGAGACGGAGCGTGGCCGCGGCGATGCGGGTGCCTTCCGGCAGACCGCTGACATCAAAGCCGAGCAACGCACGCCGCAGGTGGCCGCCACCACCGGAGATGAGCCTGCCGGCGAAAAGCCCCGCACCGAGGGAATTGCTGTGCGTGGTGAACTCCTCAAAGAGCGAGGTATCGCGCACGGTGGTCATGGTGGTCGTCTCGGCAGCGCCGGAGACAGGAACGATTTTATAAAGGCTGCCCGCAGGCAGGCCATTGGCCAGTTCCAGCACGCCACCCGTGGTCTTCATGCCGATGTAAAGCTCGCCAGCTTGGTCCTCTCCCATGCAAAGGATGCGCTGCCCGAGGATCGGATTCGGTCCCACGACCGGCAGCGCATTGGTGAGGGTAAAGACGCCACTGCCGGGACTGGTCTCCTCGAGACCCATGATACGGCCATTGGTGTTCCCGGAGGTGGCTCCATAGTCCCCAAAGACGTATTTGCCCTGCAGGGCCGGAATCGCACTGCCACGATAAACATAACCGCCAGTGACGCTAAGCCCGAGCTGCGGCATCGTGGTGCCGGTGAGGGCCGAGGTCACCGTCACTCCTGGGTGTGCATATTCCGCGATGGGAGCGATCAGCGTGCCTCCTGGATGAGGCAGAGTGGAGGAAAAGCTCGGACGCTCCGTGCCCTCCATGTAGCGCCAGCCGTAGTTCCCACCGCTGACGATGAGATTCACCTCCTCGATGCGCCCCTGGCCGACATCGGCGCAAAAGCAGCGATTGGTGCCGCCGGGCCGCTTATCAAAGCTGAATCGCCACGGGTTTCGCAGGCCGTAGGCGTAGATCTCTTTCTTCAGTCCCGGCGTGGCGGAGCCAAAGAAGGGATTATCCGCCGGGATCGTGTAGGTGAGCGGTCCCGCACCATCGGGATCGAGAGGATCGACGCGGAAGATTTTTCCCAGGTAGTTGGTGAGATCGAGCGAGTTCCCGAGAGCATTCGATGGCCGCGAGGCGCTGCCGCCGGTGTGGCCCGCATTGTTGTCATTGCTGCTGCCGCCATCACCCGTGCCTAGGTAAAGCATGCCATCCGGGCCAAACTCGAGCTGCCCCCCGTTGTGATTGCTTTGAGGCTGTCCGAAGGTGAGCAGCACGCGCTCCGTGGATGTATCAGCCACATTCCCATCGGCCACGGAAGCCTGGAACTCCGCCAGCACGCTCACATTATCCTGCGGCGTGCTCGGATTCGCCGTCGGTGTGGAACCCGGAGCGCTGTAATACACATAGAAGCGACGGTAACCCGGCGAGCCTGAGTTTGCATACCCAGGATGAAACGCCATGCCCAGCAGTCCACGCTCGGAGTAGTCGGCATTGACCGCGATCACACGCCCGAGGCCTGTTGACGACAAGTCGAGAAAGGGAGCGGGCAGGAGCATGCCTCCCTGGAAAATGAAAATCTTTCCCATTTGGTCGCAGACGAACATGCGCCCGCTGCCATCGGGCGAGTAAGTGATGTTCGTCGGCGAATGAAGCTGCTCCGTGCAAACCGGCTTCAAATACAGCGTCGGAAATGCCGCAGTCAGGCTGGAGCATGCCACGAGGGCAAAAAGGGCGCAAAGCGACGATTTCATAAGGCGCGTCAGAGTTGGGGTGAAGACGACTCGATTACACCAGACCGCCTTCAAACCGGCAAGACCTCATTTTGAATGACGAAGCCCTCAAAGCCTCATCATTCCTCATTCGCCATTCGTCCTTCCGCCGCAGGCGGCGGGTCAGTGCATCTCCACCTCGCAGTGGCCGAGGCCGCCGCGGTAGTAGTTGAACTGCACGTTTTGATGATCGGCCAGCAGGGACATCGGCACAGAGCTGTCCGCGAGGCGTTTCGAGATCATGAGGGCCGTGAGACGCTGACCGAGCGGATTGTCGTGCACGCCGGCGTGCCAGATGCTGACCTTCTCCGCCATCCACGTTTCCTTCGGGCCGACGGTGATGGCCATCTTCGGCACCATGGTGATGTTTCCACCGCCGGAGGTGCGGGCGTTTTGCGCCAGCGTCACGGGATGCAGGTCCACGATGCGGGTGCCCAGCTTGCGATACTCGGCAGGAGGCGGCGGCTCGTTCTTCCACTTGCCGGTGCGCTTGGGCGGGTCGTTGAAGGCCCAGTGCTTGATGTCGCCCTGGCCGCCCTGCATGAGCACGCAGCGCACACCGCTCTGCCAGCTCTTGATGTATTCGGCGGTGTCCGCCTTCGGGAAATGTAAGTGGCTGTCCGGCATGCAGAGCTTCTTTTGCATACGGTCAAAGCACAGCGCACGGTCCGCACGCTCGAAGGAAAGCGGGTGCTCCATGCTCACCTCTTTCTTCGTGTTTTCATCATACCACTCGTCCATGCCCCAGAAGTGGCCGTCTTTGATGGAGATGCCGAGGTCGTTGATGAGTCGTGCCACCAGCGGGAGCTGCTCGGTGGGTCCGATGGGCCCGCAGATGCCGGTGGGATTGTCCGGCGTGGCCTGCTTCCACGCGTGGATGTATTCGAGGGCCTCGGCGAGGTAAAAATCCTCCAGCGTGTCATACATCACCACCTTGAAACCAGGGCGTGAGAGCTGGCGAAGGTCACGCTCGGTGAGCCGCGCGGCATCGTTGATGAGGTCGAAGTCCAGGGTGGTGTAGTCCCACCAGTCCGGGGCGATGTGGCTGAGTTTGCGCGGCATGGTTGATGAACGGGTTGTGAATGGATTCTCAGGGAGAACGCCCTGTTTGCCAAGACCTCATCATCCACGATGAAAAATTTCTTCGCACCTGTCACGCCGCACGCTACCTCCACGCATGCACGATGACGCCACGATGCTCCACCACCCTGATGCCCTCAACCGCCTGCGCTATGTGGTGCACCGCCTGCGGGCGCCCGGCGGATGCCCATGGGACATGGAGCAGACGCATGAGTCGCTGATCCCGCATGTCATTGAAGAAGCCTACGAGGTGGCCGAGGCCATCCGCGGCGGTGATCCGGCCCAGATTTGCGACGAACTCGGCGACATCCTGCTGCAACCCGTGCTGCATGCCGAAATCGCGAGTGAGAGCGGAGCCTTCGATCTCGACAAGATGGCCCACGGCCTGTGCGACAAGCTCATCCGCCGTCATCCCCATGTGTTTGGCGAAACGACAGCCGAGACCTCGGCCGCGGTGCTGAATCAATGGGATGCCATCAAGCGGCAGGAAAAGGGCACGCAGCATGAAGGCATGCTCCACGGCGTGGGCGGCGGCCTCCCTGCCCTGATGCGTGGTCAAAAGCTGCAAAAGAAGGCCGCTCGTGTCGGCTTTGACTGGCCGGATGCCAAGCCGGTATTCGACAAGATCCGCGAAGAGACCGCCGAACTCGAAGAAGCCGTGCAAAGCGGCGACAAACGGCACATCGAGGAGGAGATCGGTGATCTGTTCTTCAGCGTCGTGAACCTCGCCCGCAAACTCGGCGTTGAATCGGAGGCCTCGCTCGCCGCCGCGAATGACAAATTCGTCCGCCGCTTCCACGCGATGGAAAACAAGCTCCGCGAGCAGGGCAAGGAGTTCGGCAAACTGAGCCTCGCCGAGATGGACGAGGCCTGGGATGCCGTGAAACATCAGCCCGGCCTTTGAGATGAAGCCAGCCATCGGCATCGACCTCGGCGGCACGAACATCAAGGCCGCACTCGTGGACACGCAGACCACGGAAACGCTCGCGACGATGTCGAAACCGACGCGTGATGGCGACTTCGAAGGCTCCACGCCTCGCTTTGCGATCACGGTGCGTGAGATCGTCGAGGCGTTTGAGGCTCGTGTGGGGCAAAAGCTCTCGGTGGGGCTTTCCGCTCCCGGTTTGGCCACCCCGAAGGGTACCTGCATCGACTGGATGCCGGGCCGCATGCACGGGCTCGAAAAGTTCGTGTGGGCCGATTTTCTCCAAAGGCCATGTCATGTGCTCAATGATGCCCACGCGGCGCTTTTGGGCGAGGTGTGGGCTGGAGCGGCGAAAGGCACTCAAGATGCTTTCATGCTCACCTTGGGCACTGGAGTCGGCGGAGCCATCTGGGGCGGCGGCAGGCTTTTGAAGGGCAAAATCGGCCGTGCAGGCCATCTCGGGCACGTCAGCACGGATGTGAATGCCGCGTGCGATCTCTTCGGCACGCCTGGAAGCCTCGAAGCCGCCATCGGCAATCAAACCATCGCTGCTCGCGGCGAGGGACGCTATGCCACGACGCTCGATTTGCTCGCCGCGTATGCTGCCGGTGATGCGCATGCGGAGCGTGTGTGGCTCGAATCCGTGCGCCATCTGGCCGCGGCGATCGCCTCGCTCATCAACGTGCTCGACCCGGAGGTCATCATCATCGGCGGCGGCATCGCCGTGGGTGCTGGTGAGCGTCTTTTCGGCCCGCTGCAACGCATGCTCGATGGCTTTGAGTGGCGGCCCGGCGGCCAGCAGGCCCGCATCGTCCCGGCCGCGCTCGGAGACAGCGCAGGCTGCCTCGGAGCGGTGTTTCAACTCCTCAACGACGCCACTGATACATCCAGCGCTCGGAGATGACCTGCTTGCCATCTTTGAGCTCGCTCATGAGTTCGAGCAGGTTGGTCTTCTCCGGCACGTCGAGCTTGAAAAAGGCACGCCAGCCGCCGGTTTCGGCATTCCGCATCACCCGCTTGTCGAGGATCTTCGCCTCGCCCGAGCTGACGTGAAGTTCAATGTCCGGCACCCAATCGGCCTTGGGAGGCGCTGCATGCTCGCCAGCGGAGAAATCGATGACGTAAAGATGGTCGTCGGAGTCCATGACGAAGCCGCGGCGTGTGTTCAGCACCTTGCAGAGCTTGCCGGGTTCATGCTGATCGAGCCAGTGGAGGTTGTAAGACACCCGCAGCGGCTCCGCAGGCGTGCTGGGCAGATGCTTCGGACTCCACATCGCCACGATGTTGTCCCACGTTTCCTCACCAGTGGAGAGCTCGACAAGCGTGACCGAGCCTGCGCCGAAGCCGCTCACCGGCTCCACCCACACCGCCGGACGGCGATGGTAGTTCGCTTCGAGGTCCTGGAAGTTGTTGAAGTCGCGATCACGCTCCGCGAGGCCGAATCCCTTCAGCTTGTCCGTCTCGAAAAGGCTCAGGCGCATGTCGCGGCTCACATCGAGCGGACGCCAGATCGTCGGACCGCCTTCGATCTCGACCTGGAGGCCATCGGAGTCATGCACTTCCGGACGGAAGTCGTAGGGCTTCGGGTGCGAGTTCTCACCAAACCAGAACATGCTCGAGAAAGGCGCGATGCCGAGCATCTTGACCTGTTTGCGCAGGTAAAGCGTGGCCTTGATCTTCATCAGCGTGGTCTTGCCCGGCGTGGATTCGAACTCGTAAGCACCGGTGATGCTCGGGCCATTCAGCAAGGCGAGCAGCTTGATCGACTTGGCGTTTGGCTTCGGTGCCTCGAACCAGAAATGCGTGAAGTCCGGGAACTCCTCCGGCTCGCCGCCAATGGTATTCACCGCCACGCCGCGGGCTGAGATGCCGTAGCCGAGCTCCGTGGTCACGGCGCGGTAGTAGCTCGCGCCCATAAAGACGAGGAATTCAAAGCGGCGCTTCTCCAGCGCCTCCGGTGCCACCACGCGGAAGCCCGCGTAGCCTTCAGGGTTCACCACATTGGCTGGGACGTTGAGTTTGCCGTAATCAAACAAGCCACGGTCAAACGGCACCGAGGCAGTGCTGCCCTCACGCATCGTATAAAAGCGCACCGGCTTCTTGAACATCCAGCCGGGGTGGAAAAACTCGATGCGATAGACATCACCGATGTCGCTGAAAAGCGCCTTCGTCGGCTGGAAGCGGATGTCGCGATGCCCGTCGTATTTCAGTCCTTCAAAAAAGGGATCGAGCTTCTGCGAGGGAGCCACATACGCCTCCGCCGCGAGCTGCGCAGCCACCTTTTCGAGGCTGGCGTGGTCTTTCACGTCTTCGAGCTTCACCTGCGCGAAAGCAGGAACGGCGGACAGCATCATCAATCCAATCAGGGGGGCGAATTTCATGCGGGGAACGTGAGCATGCAGCACGGCGCATGCCAGTCAACCCAAGGCACCCGCCATCAGCGCCTCACCCGCACCAGCGGAGTGGGCAGATGCTCGCTGGTGAGCCAGAGCGTGCGCCCATCGGCATCGTAGGTCACGGCTTCGAGCTGCCGCAGCAGATCCGGCACCATGCGGACGGGCTTTGCCGCGAACGCCTCGGGCGTCGGTTTGCCACCGGGTAATCGCCATTCAAAGAGGCTGCTGTAGGTCGATGCCACCAGACTCGTCCCATCGGGCGAAAAGGCCGCTCCGGTGCACTGCCGGTCATCCGACGGGCGCTTGCCCGTGCGCTCGTAGCCGATGAAGGTCACATCGGCGAGCTTCTCCAACTGCACCGGCTTGTTGGCATTCTCCCGACCTTTGTCCGCCATGCTGAGCACATCGAGTCCCATGGGGAAGGCAAACAGGCCCGAGCGGCCATCTTCAGATTTCGATAGGATGTGGATGCGGCGTGTTTTCGGATGCACGAGCAGCGCCTCCGCATTCCGCGGACCGCCGGGATAGGTGACGTGCCAGTGGATGGATGCCGCGCTGAACGTTTCCGGCACTTCAGCGCCTTCCGCGGCGATCTCGGGCTCCGGAATGCGGTAAATCTGCACCGTGGGCCGGGCATTAAAATTGTCTCCGATGTCGCCAATGTAGAGCACCGGCCGCTTTTGCTCATCGAGACCACTCGCGAGGTCCTCCCAGTCGAAATTCACCGCGTCCGCCACACGCACCTTGGCCCGTGTGCGGCCCTGGAGGTCGATGGCGAAGACGCAGGGCTCGCCGCCGGAGTCGTTCATCGTCCAAAAGATGCCTTCATGCCGAATGCTGCGGGCCAGGCCGGAGCTTTCCTTGATCCGCGTGTCGGCCAGCTTAGCCACGATCTCGCTTTGCGAAGGCGTGATCCCCTCCTGCGCGAAAGCGCCGGCCAACAAGAATTGAAGTGCCGCAAGAATTCGATGCATCAGCCCAGTGGGGTGGCAGCCCCAGGGAGCATGCGGTTGTAATGAAGCTGCACACGGTTGAGGAACCACTGCCACGTGGGGCCAGGGCGGCCGCGATCCATCAGGAAGTGCGGGCAATCCTTGTTGGGAATGCTCAAGCCCTTCCGCGGCCAGTGGTAGTGGGCCTTCACATGACTCAGCGGGATGTTGTAGGCCCGCATCAGATAGGCGGCCAGACGGGCGGTGCGGTCAATCGTGAGCCCGATGTCATTGCCATGATGCTCGCACATCTCGATGCCGATGCTGTAGTTGTTGCCGGGGCCGTCGAAGTCGGCGTGCTCGCCCTGCTCGCGGCATGGCAGGTGTTGGATGGCCACGTCCTGCTGCACGGTGAAATGCCAGGTGAGAAAGCCGATGCGGTTGCCGCCAGGCCGCCTCGTGGCACGCAGGGCACCGCGTTTCAAAGCGAGGGCGTGATTGTAAGCGTTGCCGGTGTAGTTCTGCGTGCTGTGAATGGTGATATAGCGCACGTTCATCGGCCGGTAATAGCGCCGCCCCACCGTGCCCGCCGGGATGAGATCGAGCTTCACGCGAGCCTCCGCCAGCAACTGGTCCGGCGTCACCGGCCCGAGAGCGCTGTCGTTGTAGCGAGCCTCCCACATCTTCACCCGGCTGTTATTGTAGGGCGTCGTGCAGGCTGCCACGACAAGACCAATCGCGACGAAAAGGGGCAGCAAAAGGGGGACGTGGCGGCGCATGCTGTTAGTTAATTTTTCACGCTCACTCTTCAAGGTGCAAAGTTGAGAGTTTTCAAGACGTGACGCCCGCCCAAACCTTCCGCGTTTTTTGCCGCCAGACGGCTCGCGTGCTCGGCGCATCGCTCCAGCGGCCAGTTTGAAAGCCAGCCATGCAGGAAAGCGCCGTGAAACACATCCCCACAGCCAGTGGTGTCCACGAGCGGCGAGGCAGTGAGGGCTGGTTGATGGAAATGACTGCCTTCACGCGACCAAACATGACTTCCTCGAATCCCGTCCGTGATCACCAAAAGCCTCGCCGGGCTGCGAAGGAGCCTTTCGGCCATTTGAGGCAGTTCGGAGCATCCGGAGGCCTTTTCGGCAAAATCGCGCGAAACGATGCGCAGATGGCTCGCCTCGAACAAATAGCGGATCGACTCCCGAAAGCGCCCGGCACCGCCATCGAACGAGATTTCGACGTTTTGAGCCTGTGCCGCAGCGATCGCGGCCCGGCAGGCGTTTTCATGGCGACCGTTGAGGTGCAGCAAACGCACGCCGTGGAGCATCGAAGGCTCGAACACCGGCTCCGGAGCCTCCGCTGGCCTGAAAACGATCTGCCTAGCCCCGTCCCGCTGGCGCACAAGGATCACCGCCTCCGCTGGCGGGCCGTCGAGCAGCTCACAGGCATGCCCGTGCGCCTGCAAAACCGCCAGTGCCGTCGCCACCGGTCCGCCGCGATCCTCCGCACGCCCCAGCGCCTGCGTCACGCCCTCCGCCACACTGAATTCCGGCACCACATAGAAGGTGTCACGCGTTTCCGCGCCAATGCCGAGCACTTTGAAAGAAGAGGAAGCCATGCGGCGGCATGATTCCGCTGATTTTCGCGATTGTCATCCCCTGCCCCGTCATTCAACATCGCGCCCACTTTTCCCGCATGAGCACCACCGCCACTCCCGACGCCTCCGCCCCCTGGTATAAACAGATGACCAAATACCACTGGTTCGTCTTCATCGTGGCCTCGCTGGCTTGGTTGTTCGACTGCCTCGACCAGCAGCTCTTCCTCCTGGCCCGCAATTCGGCCATGAAAGCCCTTCTGCCGCCGGAAATGGACGCCATCAAATACGGCGGTTACGCCACCTCCATCTTCGTCGCGGGCTGGGCCACCGGCGGCCTCATCTTCGGCTCCGTGGGTGACCGCATCGGCCGTGCGAAGACCCTGACGCTCACCGTGCTGATCTACTCCGTTTGCACAGGCCTTTCGGCTTTCTCCAAAGGTTGGGTGGACTTTGCGATATATCGCTTCCTCACCGGCCTCGGTGTCGGCGGTGTGTTTGGTCTCGCTGTGGCCCTGGTGGCCGATACGCTGCCTGACACGGCTCGCGCGGGCGCTCTCGGCACCTTGCAGGCGCTATCGGCCGTGGGAAACATCGCTGCAGGCCTCACCAGCATGTACATGGGCAGCCTCGAAGCCTCGAAGGCCATCGAACCCGGCACCGCTTGGAAGTATATGTTCCTCGTTGGCGCTCTTCCCGCCTTCCTGTGCGTCTTCATCCAGATCCGCCTCAAGGAACCCGAGAAGTGGGTCAAGGCTCGTGCCGCTGGCAAAGCCGCTGGCGTGAAGTTTGGCTCTTACTCCTCTCTGCTCGGCGATGTGCGCTGGAGAAAGTCCGCCCTTCTCGGCATGGTGCTTTGCGTGGCGGGCGTGATCGGCCTGTGGGGCATTGGTTTCTTCAGCCCTGAACTCGTCGGCGATGTGATGGAGCGCTCCTTGAAAGCCGAGGGCGTGGCTCCGGACAAGATCGCCGGTGAGAAGACCTACTGGATCGGTGTGAACTCCATCGTGCAGAACCTCGGCGCCTTCTTTGGCATGCTCCTCATGACAAAGATCGCCCAAGGCCGCGGCCGCAAGCCTGCCTTTGCCATGGCCTACGTCGCCGCGATGATCGCCACGATCGGCTTTTTCCAGTTCTTCAATGGCCGTGGCGACATCTGGATGAGCGCCGTCATGGGTGCCTGCCAGCTCGCGCTCTTCGCCGGCTTCGCCATCTACCTGCCGGAGCTCTTCCCCACGAGCCTGCGCAGCACCGGCACGAGCTTCTGCTACAACGTCGGCCGCTTCGTCGCCGCCAGCGGTCCTTTCACCCTCGGCAGCCTGCAGGCAGCACTCAAAGCCGGTGCCACCACGCCCGAAGCCAAGCTGGAGGCCTTCCGCACAGCCTGCACTTACATGAGCGCCATCTTCCTCCTCGGCCTTGTCGCTCTCGCCTTCCTCCCCGAGACCAAAGGCCGTCCGATGCCGGAAGACTGACCGGCTGCGCCGGAATGACGAAACCCGAATGACGAATGCGGAATGGCTTCGTCATTCAATCGTCATTCGCCATTCCTCATTCGTCATTTTCCACATGACACCCGCCGAACTCATCGCTCTCAAAGACCCGTCCAAGCTCTCGCCCGAGGCGCAGGCCCTCTGGCAGATCAAAAACGGCGATTGGGACTCCGCGCACAACATCGCGCAGGACATTCACACGAAGATGGGCTCGTGGATTCACGCGCTGCTGCATGTGATCGAGGGTGATCAATGGAATGCGGATTACTGGTTCTCGAAGGCCGGCAAGCCCTCGCACGGCCCCAAAGAGATCGACGAACTTTGGGATGAGATCGCTGGCGTGGTGCTGCGGTGAGGCTTTGGCTCACGTCGCCAGCATCACGATGGCGTTGTAGGCAGTGTGAAGGGCCACGCAGGCTCCGAGGTGGCCGGTTTTCTTGAAGACCCAGGCATTGACCAGCCCCACAACGAAGACCGGAAGCCACGCCACGGGCGGATGATACATCGCAAAGAATGCCGCGCTGCCAATGAGGGCCGCGCGACCGCCCCATTCGCGATCCAGCGCCCGGAAAAGCAGCCCGCGGAAGAAAAACTCCTCGGCCGCTGGTGCGAAGCCCACGGCCATCAGGAACATCCACCACCAGTTTCCATCAGTGTGGAGCTTTTCATGCATCATCTCCGCCTGCTCGTGCACGGAGGGGATCATCTGCGCGATGACCATGTAAAGTGCCGCCATACCGCCGAGCAGCACGCCCGCGGCCGCACCAGCCGGAATCGAAAGCAGCGGCGGCACGGAGAAGCCTTCCGAGTGCTTCCAGTGCCAGATGTCCTTTTGCGACACCTCACGTCCTTTGAGAAAGCTCGCCATGCCCCCCCAGGCCGCGAGTCCCACGAGGCCATACGCGATGGAGCGGGCCTTCCACAGTGCCTCCATGCCGCCCACACCGAGGGCGATGCCGGTAATGAGCGCCATGACCTCCACCATGATCGTCACGCCGATCATCGAATGCATCAGCGTGGGCGCTGGCGGCAGTTTTTCAGACCACGGATCGTAAAGGTAAGGCAGCCGTGCACGGAGGTTCTGCCACATCGCGGCGGCCGTGAGTGAGGAGAAGACGACGCCGAGGATGGCTCCGTGCCAGTTTTGTGTCATCACCCCACTACCAAAGGCCAGCGTGCCGAGCATCGCCGCCCATTGCCGACCTGCGGGCGGTCTCTCAACCTCACCAGAAGACGATGGAGCCGTGACAAGCGTGACCGCTTTCTCAGCGAGGCTTTGGCTGAAAACCACCCAGCCCAGCGCTACGAGCAGGATCTTCCACCAATCCGCCGGGAAAAGCACCAGCGTGGCCGCGAAGGCGATGCCAACGATGCCATTGGCGAGCATCCACCACAGCCGGGCCTTGGCTTTGAGCAGATTATCGAGCCCCTGCGGCCAGGTGAGCGTCATCCACAAGGCGGAACCCTCCGAGGCCAGCGAACGCGGCCCGAGCACGAGCAAAAAGTAAGTGCCACAAATCACACCAAAGCCGCAAATGCCATTCCAGTAGCCCGCGGCCATCTCCGCGAGGCCGCGGAGGTTGAAGGCCTGCATCGCGCCAATGGTCAGCGGGATCAAAACGGCCTGCACCACCGCGCCTTTGTCCCGCCAGAACCACAGCAGCTCCTTTCGATACAGCGGATGACGCCCCAGCCATCCTCCGCTCGTGGCCTGTAGCGTGCGCGGAGCCGCCGTGGCGGCCGCATTGCTCGCCTGCATGCCGATTTGCGTGCCCCACCACGATACGATGATCGCCAAGGCCAGCATCAGCATGGATACGGCCAGCACGACCGTCGTAGCCTGCCAGATCATCGGCTTGTCCGACCAGCCGCTCAAAAGCAGCCGCGCCGGCCCCGATGGCATCCATTCACCGAGCGGCATCGTCACATGCAGCAGCGCACGTTTGAGCATCGGCATGCTGAACATGAACAACGGCAGCATCATGAGGCAGTAGCCCGCCCACGACATGAGCCCGAGCGCGCCACCACGTGTCCGCGAGGGCAGCCGCAGCATCGCGGCGATCTCCAGCCCTTTGTGCAAACACGACGCCGCCACCGCCAGCGGCAGCCCGACGAGCACCGAGCCCGCGATGACCTCCCAGCCAAAACCATGCGCCGAGCTCCACACGACGCACCAGAAGAGCGGCGCGCCCCAGTAGATCGGATTCGTCATGAAGGCGGCGAGCATTTCCGCCGAAAAGGCCGCCACAGGCCGCACCGGATGGCTGGCGAGCCATTCCCACATCGGATGCCGTCGCCGCTGAAAATCCATCTCCAAGCCCTCCCCCTGAAACACCAGCATCAAGAACCACCACAGGAACATCACGCCAATAAACGGCCACATCGAGGCTGGAAGCTCGCCCGGCCGCTTCAGCGAGAATTTCACCGCATCCTTTTCCGTGATGAAACCGTCGCGCCCATGCTGGCGGGCATGTTCGAGCACCTTTTCGCGCTGCACATCACGAGTGCCACCAAACTCGCGACTGCGGAAGCTGTCACTCGAGTCAGCGACCCGCTCCATCCAGTCTTCCCGACCACCGCGATACTTATCATTCGGGTCGAGGTATCCTTTCAGGTAATCCGGCACCACCAGCCGCCCTTTCTGCTCGTGCTCCATCATCTGGGCCTGATCCAAGGTCTTCACCAGCGTGAAGCCCAGCCCCAAATGCACGACACCGGTGAGCACGACCATCAAAAACACGCCCAGCGACGAGAGCGCATTGGATTCGCTGCCTGTCTTGCGCTTCATCAACTGCGCCTGGCGCTTGCGTCTTCCGCTCGCACGCTGTCGGGCAGCACGCCAAAGGCTGCGCAGCACGCGCACATCCGGCGTGGGCGGTGGTTTGGCATCCGGACTCATGAGGCGTCGGCTTTCGTCAGTTCGATGAAGACCTCCTCCAGCGGCCTGCCGCCGCAGATCTCGGCCAGCGTGCCGGTTTTGACCAGTTTGCCACTGCGAATCACCGCCGCATGGCTGCACAGACGCTCAACTTGATCCATCAGGTGCGTGGAAAAGACGATCGTCTTACCCGCTGCGGCCTGCTCGCGCATCAGATCAAAAAACAGCCGCGTCGATTCCACATCCAGACCGTTCGTCGGCTCATCGAGAATGAGAAACGGCGGATCGTGGAGCAGCGTGAGCAACAGGCCGAGTTTCTTCTTCATCCCACGCGAATAATCGTCCGCGAACTGGTCCATCGCCTCCGCCATGCCTAAACGGGCAATCAGCGGCACCAGCCGCAGCAGCGCCGCATCCGCATCCAATCCATGCATGCCCGCGCTGAGCTCCAGCACCTCACGCCCGCTCAGATACGAATAAAACACCGGCTCATCCGGCAGGAAGCCCACGAGCCGCTTCACGCCCACGCGATCCTCAAAGCAATCCAGGCCCGCGATGCTCATCTGCCCGCTCGTGGCCTTCAAAATGCCCATCAACAGGCGAAACAGCGTCGTCTTCCCCGCCCCATTCGGCCCCAGCAGCCCGCTGATCTGCCCGCGCGGCAGCGACCACGTCACGTCCTCCAGCGCCACCTTCTCCCCGAACGTCTTCGAGACATTTTCGATCTTCACCAACAGCTCAGGCGGTAGCGTTTCAGATTCCAGGCTCATGGACCGCGATGCTGCCCGGCCCTCGCCGGGCGGCAAATGCTTTGTGGGGCCATGCCCAAACCCGAATTGCATCTTTGCCGCTCTCCCGTTATGAATCCGGCATGACAACGCTGTCGCTTTCACTGCCCGATAAACTCGTCGCCCGGCTCGATGATGCCGCCAAAGCACGCAAAAAAACCCGCAAGGCCTTTGTCCGCGAGGTGCTGGTGAAAAGCGTGCCTTCAACACCTAACTCCAAGGCACCCAGCCTGCTCGACCGCACTCGCAACCTTTGCGGTGTCGCTCAAAGCGGCGTCCGCGACCTTTCTTCCAATCCGGCCCACCTGAGCGACTTCGGCGCATGAGCGGCCCCGTCATCGCAGATGCCGGGCCTCTCGTGGCTTATCTGGATCGCAGCGACCAGCATCATGACTGGGCCGTGGCCAGTTTTTCACAACTGACTGACCCGCTCCTGACCTGCGAGGCGGTCATGGCTGAGGCTTGGCATCTTCTCCGCCGTGGCCGGATCAATCCCGACCATCTGCTGGCTCTGGTGAAGCAAGGGGCCCTGATCGTTCAATTTGATCTCGGTTCGGAAATCGATGCCGTGCGAGTGCTCATCCAGCGCTACGCCGACGTGCCCATGTCGCTCGCCGATGCCTGCCTTGTGCGCATGAGCGAATTGCATGAGACTTCGCGAGTCCTGACCGTGGATTCGGACTTCATCGTGTATCGCAGGCATGGCAGAAAGGCCATTCCGCTATTGAGCCCGCTATCCGCCGAGTGAATCCGAGGGGGCATTCAGGCGAAAACTTTGGGATGAGTTCCCCGCCATTGTGCTATCTTGCGGCTTTCCAGCCTTGAACACCGACCTCATCAAACCCCAGCCTCGTTTCGAGGACCTTCGTGGAATCCTGCACTATGTGCCGCAGTTCCGACAGAAGGTCTTCGTGATTGCTTTTGACGGCGCACTGATGATGCAGCCAGGGTTTGCAAGCCTGCTGCAGGACGTGGCGGTGCTGCAATCGCTCAACATTGAGGTCGTGCTCGTCTTTGGCGCCCGGGCGCAGGTGCAGGCGCTCGCGGCGAAGCGCGGGATCACACTTTACAACGACGATGGCATGGGCCGCACCGACGCGGCGGGCATCGAGATCGCGAAGGATGCCATCATGCGGCAGTGCAGCGATCTCGCGGCGGAACTCACGGCGCTCGAAATGCCCGTGGCGGTCTCCAACGCGCTTGCGGTGCATCCAGCGGGCGTGATTGACGGTGTCGATCTCGAATTCACCGGCCGCATCGAGCGGGTCGATGAGGAAAGCCTGCGTGCGCTGCTCAAAGCGGACATCATCCCGATTTTGCCGCCACTGGGCTATGACGGCAAAGGAGCCACGCTGCGGCTGAATTCCGATGCGGTGGCCGTGGAGGTCGCCATCGCGCTTCAGGCCGCGAAAGTCATCTTTGTCTCCGAAAGCGGCCTCAACGACCCGGACGGCCAGCGCCTCGCCCAGATCTCCGTGGCTGAGGCGAAGGAGATGTACAAGAAAAAGGATCCGAAGCACGACGTGAGCATGCTCTCGAAGCTGCGCTACGCCGCGCTTGCCTGCCAGGAAGGCGTGCCGCGTGTCCACATCGTCGATGGCACGCTCGATGAGGCGCTGCTGGCCGAATTGTTCTCCAATGAAGGCGTCGGCACGATGATCCATGCCGATGACTACCAGCAGATCCGCAAAGCCCGCGCCAGCGATGTGCCCGCGCTGCTTTCCATGATGCAGCAAAGCGTGGACGATGCCGCGCTGGTGCCGCGGAGCCGCGATTCCATCCAATCGAAGATCAAAGACTTCTTTGTCCTCGAACTCGACGGCCACCCGATCGGCTCCGTCGCCGTGCACTCGTATGAGGAAGAAGGCAAAAAGGTCGCCGAACTGGCCTGCCTCTTCGTCAAACGCAGCCACAAGAACAAAAGCCACGGCCGGAAGCTCGTCGCCTTCGCTGAAGAAACCGCGAAGCAGCGCGGCTGCGAAGTCATCGTGGCCCTCAGCACGCAAGCCTTCCGCTTCTTCGAGGAAAAGATGGGCTACACCGTCACCACGCCCGATTCCCTGCCCGCCAGCCGTCGCGAGAAATACGACAAGAGCGGCCGGAACTCGAAAGTGCTCGTGAAAGCGCTGAAATAGGCGCTTTCAGCCCATCTGCGCAATGATCTGCGCCGCGACAATGCGCAGGAGCATCGTAAGCGGATACACGGCCGCGTATGCCACGGCGGGCGAGTCGCATCGAGCCATCGTGGTGGCAAACGCGAGCGCGGGAGGATCCGTCATGCCACCGGAGAGCAGGCCGCAGAGGTTCATGAAGTTCATGCGGTGCCATTTGCGTGCGATGAAGCCCACGAGCAGCAGCGGCAGCATGGTCACGAGCACGCCGAGCAGCACCCATTGCAGTCCTTGGGTCGAAAACACCGTGGCGGCGAATTTTTCGCCGGAGAGCAGACCGACGTTCGCGAGGAAAAGGATGATGCCGAGCTCCCGGAGGGCTCGATTGGCATTCAGCGGCATGTGCATGACCATCGGCCCGAGGCGGCCGAGATGGCTCAAAAGGATCGCCACGACCAGCGGACCTCCCGCGAGGCCGAGGCGCACCGGCGCGGGCAATCCCTCGATATGCACCGGATACAGCCCGAGCAGCACGCCGAGCAAAATGCCCGCGAAGATCGCGGCGAACTTCGTCTCCTGAAGCATGTGAACGGCATTGCCGAGGGCCTGCGTGGCGTGATTGAGGCTTTCTTCATCGCCAACGAGCTGGAGCATGTCGCCAAACTGCAATCGCACATCCGGCAGCGCGGTGAAAATGAGGTCGCCACGACTCACGCGGGTGACGGTGACGTTGTGAAGATGCTCCAAGCCGAGTTCGCGGACCGTTTTGCCGAGCATGCGCTTGTTCGTGAGCACCACGCGGCGGTAAGTGACATCGCCGGGAGCCTTCATGAGGTTTTCATCGCTCACGCTGCCGATGACGAGGCGAAATTGATCGAGATGCGACTGCGTTCCCACCGCCATGATCGCATCACCGAGGTGCAGCCGCGTTTCCGACGTAGCAGCCTTCACTTCGGTTTCATTCGCGGCGCGATGGCGGGAGATGACGACGCCGGTTTCCTGAATTCCGGGCACTTCGGCCAGCAGGATGCCATCGAGGTTCGGATTCTCGACACGCAGGTTCATGCGCTGCAGCGGCTCGACACCTTCGCCCTGCTCTTCGCGAAATTTCGCGGCTTCCGCGGCCACATCGACCTTGAAGATCACTCGCAGCAGAATGAGCGAGCCGATGATGCCGACGATCGCGAGCGGATACGTCGCCGCGTAAGTCAAAGCGGGCAGCGTGACGAGATCAGGAGCCGCGCCCGAAGAAGCGAGCGCCTGCTGCGCTGCACCGAGGGCCGGTGTGTTCGTCGTCGCACCAGCAAAGAGCCCCGCGATGGCCGGCAGCGGCATGCCGAGCATCCAGCCGCCGATTCCCGCCACCACCGCACCACCCGCGACCAGCACGAACGCATACCCATTGAGCACACGACCCTGCTTTCGCAGCGAGGCGAAGAAACCCGGCCCCATCTGCATACCGAGCGCAAAGACGAAGAGCACGAGCCCAAAGTCCTTCAAAAAGTGCGAGACCTCGGTTTCCGGCTTCAGGCCGAAATGCGAGGCCAGCAAACCCGTGAACAAAACGCCCGCGATGCCCAGCTTAATGCCTTTGATGCGCACATTCCCAAGCCCGATGCCCGCGAGCACGACGATGCTCAAAACGAGCAGATCATGGGCAACGGGCGAGGATTCATGCAGACGATGGAGAAAGGACATGTGGCACTCTCCTCTGGCATGAAGAGTGCCAGCCGTCTCACTCTTTTGCGTGCCGATCTTGTCGTGCCACAACTGGGATACGCTGCGCCTGTTTTGGCACCAGTCCCTTTGTCGCTTCAATCCGGCCTGTTATCTGCTTTGGGTAGCATCGCCATGAGCGACTCCCCTACCCTATATGAACGCCTCGGCGGCGAGGACATGATCTCAACCCTCATCCCGGCGTTTTACGTCAAAGTGCTTGCCGATGCCGAGCTGGCGCCCTTTTTCCGCCACACGGCCATCGAAAAGCTGCATGACATGCAGCGCGATTTTTTCGCGATGGCCACCTGCGGGCCTGTGACCTACTCCGGCAGACCGCTGGCGCATGCACACCATGGTCGCGGCATCTCAAAGCATCACTTCGCGCTCTTCACGACGCATCTCGTCGATACGCTGCTGGACATGGGCGTGACTCAAACCGAGGCAGATGAGGTCATCGACCGTGTGAACACTTTCGTGAACGAGGTCACCGGCACATCGTATTGATCAGGCAAGGCTCCGCGCCGCCTCCACATCACGGCTGATCTGCGACTTGAGCGCATCCAGCCCATCGAATCGCATCTCACCGCGGAGGTGCGAACCAAAGCGCACTTCCATTTCCTTGCCGTAGCAGTCACCCGACCAGTCGAGCAAGTGCACTTCGAGGTTCGGTTCGGCATTTTCCGCCACCGTGGGCCGCTTGCCGAGGTTCGCGACGGCTGGCAGCCACAACTCGTCCAATCGTGCACGCACCGCATACACGCCCAGCGGAGGCAATTGCTCGTTTTCGACCTCGATGTTCGCTGTCGGAAAGCCGAGCTGCCGCCCAAGCTTTCGCCCCTCGATGACTCGGCCCATCACAGCATACTCACGACCGAGAAACCGTGCTGCCTTGGTGAGATCGCCACGCGTCACCGCTTCACGAATGGCCGTGCTGCTGACCACCTCGCCATCGACTCGCACCGGCGGCACGCCATACACGGCAAAGCCATGCTCCAAGCCAAGATCGGTGAGCAGGTGAATGTTTCCTTCGCGACCTTTGCCAAAGCTCCAACTGTGCCCCACGGAGATGCACCCCAGCGGTTTGGCCGCCTCGGCCAACCGCATCACAAAGGCCCGTGCCTCCGTGCGTGCCGTCTCGGTGGTAAACGGGCACCGCAGCAAGGTGCCGACACCCAGGTCCTGCAAGATGCGTTCCTGATGCCGAGGGCCACACAACATCCGCGGAGCACTGCCAGGTCGTAACACATGCAGCGGGTGCGGATCGAAGGTCATCACGACCACCGTGCCGTCGTGCCCGCGTGCATGATCGCAGGCCGCTCGAATGACTTCTTGATGACCCAGATGCACACCATCAAAGACCCCGATGGCCAGTGCCACGGGCCCGCGGAGGTCGGAAAGCTGCTTGATGCTGTGCAAAACCTGCATGCAGGCCTTTATCCGCCACTCCGCTTCCCGCAAATGCAGGATGCGGGCGTTTGTTATCACAAGAAGATAAGACGCAGAACAGCGGAAGGATCATGCCGCTTACTTCCCCGCCACCTTCGCATTGCCGCTGGGCAGCGTGCGGACACGCTGCGTCGGGGTGAGGCCGTATTTGTTGGGCTCATACATGGCTTCGATTCTCGCGGGGGGGGCGGTGGTGTCGCCTTCGGCGATGACTCGGGCGAGGTATTGGAGGGTAAACTTGCCTTTGGCGGGGGCGTAGTCGGTGAAGAAGAGGGCGCGGTCGGTGCGGATCTCGCGGTGGTCGCAGAACCAGGGCTGGGTGCCGTCGGGGAGTTGCTCGCCTTCGCGGGCGTTCATGGTGGCGAACTCGGGATTGATGGCTTCGAAGACGGAGGGGAGCGGATCGTCGATGGCGAGGTAGCGATCCCCGCCGCCGATTTCGATGGCGAGACTGACGACGACCATGTCGCCGACGCGGAGGTCGTCGATGCCGGTGGTGGTGCCGTCGATGTTGAGCTTCTCGTAGCTGCGGGAGATGGCGTAGCCTTTGTTCTCCCCGGCGAACTCGCGGGAGGGTGGGAAGGACTTGGTCTCGATGCGGCCGAAGACCTGGCGGTCGGCAGGCACTTCGATGCGCAGCGGCTTGGAGGCGATCTTGTCATTGAGGACGAAGTTCACGCTCGCCGTGGTGGCGGGACCGGTGAGGTTGAGTTCGGGGCTCTGCGCATCCCAGATGGCCTTCGCGAGCAGCGGATCGCCGCTCTTTTTGAGGCTGCGCTCATACGCGGTGAGGGCGGTGAGCGTCCACGCGTTCGCGTAGGTGTTGCCCCAGTCGCCTTTGCCGTTGCGGGACTGCAAGAGGCTCACAGCGAGCTTTTCGGCATCCTCGGTGAGGCCGAGATGCGTGTAGCAAATGAGGCGCAGGGCCTTGTTCACGCCGCTGCCAGCCCAGTGGCCCCAGATGACAGGCGGAGGCGCGGGCGTGGAAGGCTTCGCGGCGGGCTTGGTGGTCTTTTTGCCCTTCGTGGGCTTCGCCGAAGGAGGCGGCGCGGGAGGAGCGGGCGGCTTCCAGCCGAGCGTGTCCTTGATCTGCTGATCCGGTGCATTGCTAAGGCACATCGAGAGCGCGAGATAGAGGCGCGTGACCTCGGGAAGGCGGTCGCGTTTGGCGAAAAGGAGGTTCTGGTAGGCAGGCTCGGGCTTGCCGGCCTTCGACAAGGTGTAGAGGGCGAAGGCGCAATCGGTGATGACATACAGGTCCTTCTCTTCTTCGAGGCCACGGAGCTTCTTCGAGAGGAACTCGACGAGTTTATTGATTGTCTCCTCCGGCACAGCGGCACCTAAATCGCGGGCACGCAGCAGCATGAGGCCACCGTAGGCACTGCCCCAGAGCGTGGGCTCCTGACCACCGGGCCAATAGGCGAGGCCGCCTTCATCGGTGGTCATTTGCAGCACCTTGTTCACGCCGGCCTGGATGGCGGACTTCGCTTTGCCAGCGCTGAGTTGCGCCGGGAAAAGCGACTCGTATTTGCCAAGCGCGAGCCAGGGCATGGTGGCGGAGGTGGTCTGCTCGACGCAGCCATACGGATACTGCAGGACATAGTCGAGCGCATCGCGGGCCTCGTAGAGGCGGGTGTTGCTCACGCTGACGGAAAGCGAGCCTTCCCCTTCCAAAAGGGCCGGATTGACCTTCTCGATGAGGTTCGCGGGCGGTTCTTTGCCGTCGATGCGCACGTAGCGAACGTCGCGCAGCTCGGGCAGCGGATGCTTCACGTCGAAAGTGGACTCTGTGGCGTCATTCACGGCTTCGGGGAAGTCGAGGCTCTTCGTGACCCATTTCCATTTCGAGGTGCCGAGATTCACAAACTGCACCGGGAAGGCCGTGGCGGCGGTTTCGCCTGCTTTGATGTCGAGGACGACCTTCTGCGTCTTCAAATCGCCTCCGGCATCCGCTTTGAACGCGGCGGGGATGAAATCGCGCTTCTCGATGATGAAGCTGGCACCTTGATCGAGCTCCAGGCTGACCTCGACCTTGCCAGCATGCTTCGTGGTGTTGTGCACGATGCCTTTGACGAGCACTTCATCGCCGATTCGGGCAAAGCGCGGCACGGCAGGATCAATCATGAGCGGCTTGTTGATCGTGAAAGCGCCCTCGCCGCTGCCGAAACGGTCCACGCCATGCGCGGCGACGGCCATGATGCGGTAGCGCGTGAGATTGTCCGGCGCAGTGACGCTGGCGCTCACCTTGCCCGCGGCATCCGTGGTGGCGGAGGCGAGCCACAGCGGCGTAGCGACGAAGTTTTTGCGCACAGTGATATTGCCCATCTGCGGATCACCATCGCCGCCGCCGATGACGAAGCCCTTGTTGCCACGATCACGCGCGGCCAGCTCTTCAGGCAGCAACCCGTCGTAGGAGGTGAAGCTGTCGATGGCGAGCGGGAATTCCGCGTGGAAGAACTCGGAGGGATTCGGCGTGACATGCGCCATGAGGCTCAGCACTCCTTCATCGACAGCGTAGAGCGTCACATCGGCTCCGCTGACCGGCTGGCCCTTGGCATCGGTGACAGTCGTGGAGACGTTCACGGTCTCCGCGGGCTTCACCTCGGCTTTGTCGGATGAAATGGCCAGTTTGAGGTCCTTCGCATCGCTCACGACTTTGAGGGCGCAGTAGCCCACGCGATACTCGGGCATCTTTTCCTTCTTCGGGCTGCCAGCGCTCCCACGGATGACGATGACGGAGACGTAGATGTTCGGCGCTTCCGCATCGGTGATGGGCACGCGCACGACCGGATTTTCGAGCGTGAGCTCGGCGGTGAAGCTGCTGTGGATCTTGTTGCGCTCCACGGTGACGAGCGCGGTGCCTGCGATGGGCGTTTTGACGACGATCACGGCCTCTTCGCCGGGCTTGTAATCGGTTTTCTCCGGCTGGAGGTTCATGCGCGAGCCGTCTTCCATGGCCCACGGGAACTCGTTGCCGCCAACGACATAGAACGGCATGCGCGAGAGCACTTTGGTGCCATTGGGATCGACGGACTCCGCCGTGACGAAGTAGATGCCGCCATGTGCGGGCGTGAAGGCAATCGTGGCGCTGTGAGCACTGCCGCTCGTGGCGGGCTTCAAGTCGTGGGACTGCTTGTACTCTTCCAAAAGCACCACCTGGTCCTTCGTGGTCGTGCCGCCACCTGCCGTGGCGATTTTCAACGTGTGATACTGCTGACGCTCGACTTTGACATCGACCTTCACCGACACGCCAGGAGCCGCGCCCTTCGGATCAATGCCGATGACCTCAAGATTTACCGCCTTGCCAGCCGTGGCGAAATACTCCGGCCCTTTCAGACCGAGAATGAACTGCGCACCCGGCACCTCAAACTCCTCCGCGGCACTCACCGTCTGCTCATTCACATCGGTCACCTCGGCGCTCACACGCACACGCTGCGGCAGCGCGGCACGATCCGGCGGCGGCATGGGCATTTCGAGCGTGGCGGTACCGTCGTCGGAGATGAGCAGGTCTCCATTCACGAACCACTCGGTCTCTTCCTTGTCGTTGCGATCAATGTAGTCGCCATCGGCATCGCGATCCTGCGCGTAGTGGGCCCAGGCAGGTGCATCGCCGAAGGAGTAGTCTTTGAAGGTGGCGGGCGGCTGATACTGGCGGGTGGCGTTGGCGCTCCACTCGATGCCAGCAACGGAGAGCGACTTGCCCATGTAATAATTGGCCGTCAGCGGCACCTGGATGCGATCTTTGGCGAACTGGATGCTCTTCGTGTCGAGTTTCACCTCGAAGGTGTTCGGTTTGTAGTCATCAATGCGGAAGCTCATACCGCCGCCGTTGCTCACGTTGCTGTTTTCGTTCGAGGTGGCGAGGCTGATGTTGAGGTCATACCAGCCCGCGGGACCGGTGGGCAGCACCAGATCGTCCGCCCAGGCACCATTGGCCGTGAAGGTGACTTCTTTGTCCACCACCACGCGATAACGCGGATCGCGGATCGTCAGGCGGCCTTTCGCTGGCTCCGCATCGAGACTCAAATCGTCACCGACGAGCAAACGCGTGTGCGCTTTGAAGTGCGCGGTATCACCGGGCTTGTAGAGCGGGCGATCGGAGAACACAAACGTGCGGCGCTGCGGCTGCCAGACGCTTTCATAGGTCTGATTGATGTCCCACGGCACGCTGACATTTGCATCGCCGCCATGGCACTCGATCACCGTGCAGTCGCCATCCTTCTCCGCGAGCACAAAGGCCGGCACCGCGCCGGGAACGCGGGCAATGCCACCCGCATCGGTGTCGCCATAGCCGAGCAGCTTCGAATCGCTGTCCACCATCGTGAGGCGCACGCCGGGGATGGCTTTGCCGGTTTCGAGCGAGGTGGCATAGACGAGCGACTCCTTGCCATTGCTCTTCTGCATCAAACCGATGTCGGTGAACTGCACGAGCGTCTGCGTGACGACACCTTTCTCCTTCAAGCCAGCCGCTGCGGTGCCTTCCATCTCGATGAAGAGCGGTCCCGCGGCCTGCCCGGCGAGGATTTCACGCCAGTTGAGCTTCACGATCTCACTGTGATCGAGTGGCTTGTTGATCGGGAAGCTGCGATCAAAGATCTGCGTGCCCGGATACTGGTCGATCGGCGTGGTTTTGTAGGCCTCCTTTTGCTTGTCGTTGCCGTAGAAGGCCGTGCGGTAGGCGCGATACATGTCGAGCGCCTTCAGCAACTCCGGCCCGGTGAGCTTCTTCGCCCGCACGCGGACCTGCGAGACGTTCGCGACGCTGAATTCATAGCTCGCGGAGCCTTTCGCCATCTGACCCTGGATGAAGGTCGGCGCGGCCACATACGGCGGATTCGGCACGAAGGTGTCCTCACCGACGAATTCGGCGCTCAACGGCATGCCATCGCCCGAGGTGAGCGTCGGCGAGACCTTCACTTTGTATTTCTTGTTCGCTTCAAAGCCACCCGTGAGAGTCAGCGTGCGACCACCGAGCTCCGCTTTGAGCTCGCCAGCAGGCGCAGGCTCGATGGAAACCAGCGCAGCAATCTTTTTCGCGAACTCGGCGACCTGCTCGTCCTTCCACGGTTCCTCGGAAGGCGGCAGCAGATTCTTGTTCGTATTGATTTCGAGGTAGTAAGGCGCGTCGAACGGCGTGTGCGCCGAGATCGCGCCGACAGCAAAAGCGCGAATCTCACCCAAATCGACCGAGTCACCCTTCGCGAGCTGGTTGTGTCCCGAGGCATTCGCGAGCGCCTCCGCGACCTCAAGACGCCATTTGCCCACCGGCAGCGGCTGCGAGGGCTCGACGACGATCGCGCTCAAGCGCACTGCATCATCCGTCAGCGAAGGCTTCACCTTCGAAATCTGCTCCGCCCAGGTCTGCTGCGGCTCCGCGTTCCGCTGCGCGAAATCCTTGCCCGTGGCATGGCGCACATTCGCCGCGAGACCATCCGGCATGGCTTCGGAAATGAACTTGATGTGCTTCGCCGCGTCGGCCGCGGTCACGTTGTCATTGAACTCAAAGAGGAACTTCGGGCTGCGATTCTGCGCGTAGTCGTCATACCACTTCGGATACTGGTCGGTGATCTGAAAGCGGGCGCTTTGCACCGAATCGAGCCGTTCGGTCGAAAGCGGCTTGCCGGTGAGATCAGTGAGACCGCTGCGCAGCTTGAAATCATAGCTCGCCGCGAACTTTGGCGACTGCGCGAGGCGGAAATGGCCGCTGCGCGTGCTGGTCCACTCAAAGGTGCCTTGCAGCTCCGGCACCACGATCACTGGCGACTCGGTATCCACCTTGCCGATCTTCTCCTTCGCCACCATCGGCGTCGGGAAAACGACCTCGATCGTCGAATCCGGTGCGAGTTCCGCCGGATTGATGCTGATCGAGGCCTTCAAAGCCGCGGCAGGTTTTGTTTCGGTGACAGCGGCACGTCCTTTGGCAGGGGTGGCGGAGAGAGACGTCGTGAACGTCGGCAAAGCCAGCATCATGGCCGGCAGCAGCGCGAGGCTGAGAGATAGTTTCATGGTGAGCGGAGACCGCCCGGAGAGTAGCACCACCGTGAAGGGGGCGAGTGAAATCTTGGTGAATTTGAAGACGCAAGCCTTCAAACCACCGAAAGCCTACTTCGTGGCTTTTTTCGAACTGTCGTCCGACGACGACTTCGGGCTCGCGTCGGCCTTTTTCGGCTCTTCGGCGGCTTTGGGAGCATCAGGCGCCGGAGCCGGTGTGGTGGCGGCGGGAGCGGCACCATCGGCGGGGACTTCAGGCTTCTTGAACGGGTCCTCCCAAGTGTGCATTTCGATGCCGGGACCGATGCCGCCGATGTCACCGACGAGTTGCAGGCAACGCTCACGCCACTTGGCGAGGTCGGGAGCTTTGTTCGGTTTTTCAGCGGTGCCGGGAAAGATGAGGTAGGTGACCTTCAAATCGTCCTCACCGCGGCGGTAAGGCGTGGATTTGGGATTGATGGTCTTCGACATGAGGAGCGATGCCTCACCCATTTTGTAGCTCGGGCCGTAGTCGCCGCAGATGGCGGGGTAAATCTTGCCCTCGTGAATGACGCAGGCGTAGTCGCCGATCTGCGGCGTGTGCTTGTTTTGATCAGCGTAGCCGCGGAAGAGCAGCGAGATGACGATGAAGGGATCTTTTTCGGCAATGAGGAAGCTGCGGGCCTTCATCTCGCTGATCTGCACGGTGAGCTCCTGGATCAAAGCATTCAGCTCGCGGTTGCGGGCGGCTGGCAGGCCTTTGACAGCGAATTCTTCCTTCGCCTTTTTGAGCCGCTCCTCCCAGCGGGCAATGAGCGGGTTCGGCGTGGTGGTCACCTTCGGCCAGGCATAGCTAGTGGTCGGCTGGTAGTAGTCCGACATGTAAATGTATTCATCGAGCGTGGCCATGCGGTCGCCATCGGAGCCATCGGCCACGACATCCATCTCACTCTGCACCAGCAGGGCACGCCGCTGCGTGGCAGGATGCGTGAGTTCGAGGATGGTCTCGCAATCGTAATAGTTGTGCCGGTCGAGGATCTTGTTGAGACGCGTGAGGTCATTCTGCACCCGCGTGGTCTTGCTCTGGTAGAGCTTGTGGTAAAAACCGCTCACCTTGGCGCTGGAGAGCATGGTTTCGAGACCAGGAAGGATCTTTGGCAGGTTCGGATTGATGCGGGAGAGCTCCGGCAGCGTTTGATTGGCCTTCGGCACACGGATGGAGAGCTGGAATTCCGCCTTGTAAGCCTCCGGGTCGAGGCGCTCGAGGCTGGCAAAGCTGCCCTCTTCCGTGATGAGGTTCGTTTTGACCGTGAGGCCGTTGAAGAGCGTGGCCACGTCCACCTCCTTTCGCGGGATGTATTTGTCCGGCAAAGGCGGCTGTACCTCCTTGATGACCTCCACCTGCTTGATGACTTCTTTTGTCACCGGGACCTCCTTCACCACATCCCGCGTGATGATGCGCTCCTTCGTGGCCTTCGCGGAGTCCACGAGCTGCTGGAGGCTGCGTTTGATCTTCCCGGCAAAGGGCGTGAAGGGCAGCAGGAGCGCCACGAGCAGCACGGAGAAGAACAAAAGCTTCGTCACGGTGCCGACGCAGCCGCCGCGCGGCCGCAGTGGCGGTTGATACGCGGGCTCGGTGGGCGTGGGAGAGTTTTCCGGAGTCATGAAATCGTGGGAATCTATGTCGCCGCCGGCCAAAAGGCGAGTGCTTCAACCTTCCTCCAGCTTGCCATCCTTCAGGAGGAGCCGCCGGTCGCCGCGAGTGGCGAGCTGGCGGTCGTGGGTGACGACGATGAGGGTCTTCTTGGCCTCATCGACGACCTGCATGAGCATGTCGATCACGCCCGTGCCGGTGCTGGCGTCGAGGTTTCCCGTCGGCTCGTCGGCGTAGATGATGCCGGGGTCATTGATGAGCGCACGGGCGATAGCCACACGCTGCTGCTCGCCACCGGAAAGCTCCGTGGGCAGGTGATCAAGGCGCTCGGCGAGGCCCACTTTCGACAGCAGCTCACGAGCGCGGTCCTCAGCTTTCCGACCGCCGATCATGGCGGGCAAGGCCACGTTTTCGAGGGCGGTGAGCTCCGGAAGCAGGAAGTAATGCTGGAAGACGAAGCTCATCACCTCATTGCGCATCCGTGCACGCTCGGCAGCGGGCGATTTGTAGAGCGAGCGACCATGCACGAGCACATCCCCCGCCGTCGGCTGCTCGAGGCCGCCAAGCACATAGAGCAGGGTCGTCTTCCCCGCGCCCGACTGCCCGCAAAGGAACACCTTCTCACCCGCCTTCACCTCCAGGTTCACCCCGCGAAGCACCGGCAGATCATGCCCCGCCAGATGGTAGGTGCGATGCACATCAGTGGCGATCAGGGGCGCGGCGTTTTGACTCATGGGAAAAAGGTCCACGAAACTCGGCAGGTGGGCCGGATCGTCAAGATGTGATGCTCGGCTCAATCAGCACTGTCAGGCATTCGTTTTGATTCAACGATTGAGCGCTTCCGTTGGTGCATCTGAGGCGAAAGGTTGCAGAAAGACGCAGAACTTCTTCATGACATCCTCCAGGGAACCAAAAACCTTGTCTTCGGCGAGGCACAGTTCGTCTTCGAGGCAAACTAGCGCGTCCTGGATGTCACTCTCGAAGTGTTCGAGACAACCCAAGAGATACAAAGGTCTGAGCAAGCGCCCCCCTTGTTCTGGGTGACGCGACACAATGTGCCAACAGTGGCCCAACAGCATTCGAAGAGGCAAGTTCTCGGTCAAGGTTCCCGGGACGTCGATCAAAAGGCTTTTGACTGCACTGACGGTCTGATTGTTAGCCAAGCACAATTCGATGAAGGCATGGTTTGGCTTTGCCTCCCTTTCGACAACCTTTTCTGCCCAGTGAACCACTTGGGACACGTCGCATGAGCCCAAAGACAGACCAAGCCTGAAAAACTCGGCCATATCTTTGTCGGTTGGAGAAGGGTTGTTTATGACCGCAGACACGAGGCTTCTTCAGTTCCGGCTGACAGTTTCATCGAGGTTCAGCACCAAATTCGAGATCAAGGTCCACGCGGCGGCTTCAGTAGGTGCAGAGATTTTCTTCGGCGTCGATTCACCGACCGAAATCGCCTTTTCGGCGGCTTTGGAGTCGTTTTGATACAACTCGCGTTGTTTGGCCAAAGCGGCGGTGAGCATCGTAAACTCCTTCGCGTCCGGTTTGCGGCTCAAAACGGTGCGGAAGAGCCAGTGGAGGCGTTTTTCGTCTTCTGAGCCGCCTTCGGCGATCACACGCTCGGCGAGGGCTCTCGCGGCTTCGAAGTGTTGGACATCGTTCATGAGTTGGAGGGCCTGCATCGGCGTGTTGCTGCGTTCGCGGCGGGTGCAGCTTTGTTCGCGGTTCGGCGCGTCGAAGTTGCTCATGAAGGGCGGCGGGGCGGTGCGCTTGAGGAAGCTGTAAAGGCTGCGGCGGTAGAGCGACGGGCCGTGGTCTTGCAGGTAGTAGCGCGTGTTGCTGTCGCCGTAGCCGACGGGTTCCCAGATGTTTGGCGGCTGGTAGGGGCGCACACCGCGACCGCCCATTTCGAGATTGATGAGACCGCTGACAAAGAGCGCGTTGTCTCGGATCTGCTCGGCATCGAGGCGGATGCGAGGGCCACGGGCAAGCAGTCGATTGTCAGGATCGAGGCTGAGGAGGTTCGATTCGACCGGCGAGGCCTGTTTGAAGGCTTTGGTCATCAAAAACTGCTTCATGAGCTGTTTCACATTCCAGCCGCTCTTTTGAAACGTGACCGCGAGATGATCCAGCAGCTCGGGATGGCTCGGAGGCTCGCCTTGGGAGCCGAAGTCATGACTCGTCTTCACCAAGCCGATGCCGAAAACCTGCTGCCAGAAGCGATTCACCGTCACACGAGCCGTCATCGGGTTTTCCGGAGCCACAAGCCACTGCGCGAGATCGAGACGCGTGGCGCGAGCACCAGATTTCTTCAGCGGATGAAACGCGGCGGGCGTGGTGGGCTCGACTTTGTCGCCGAGTTTGTTGTAGGCACCGCGCATGGCGATGAAGGTGTCGCGCGGCTTTTCTTCATCGCGGAAGATGAAGGTGCCCGGAATGGCCAGATCGGCCGCGGAACGGGCCGCGAGCGCGTTTTGCCAGGCCGTGCGATGCTTCGCGAGGTCGTCATTTACCGGCTGCGCGATGCGGGCGAGGTAGAAGCGCAGCAAGGCCTCGCGCTGCTTCGCGTCCGTGACCTTCTCCGGCGCGGTGGCGAGCGTTTTGGCGAGCGCGGCAGGCAGTTCAGGCGGATTCTTCTTCGCGCCACTCATGAGCTTCCACCAAGTCGCAAACGAGGTCAGCGCATGCTTGTCGGGACGCGACTGGCCGCTGACCTCGCAGCGATCAAACACCGCGGTGCCGCCGAATTGCTGCACGCTGACGACATTGATGCGCGTGCCCGGTTTGAAGCCGAGCACGGCGGCCGGATCAAAGCTGAGCTGCGTCCACTCGCCGCGTTTTGGCAGCGGTCCGACGACCACATCGCCTTCCTGCGCATACGCGGTGCCGGTGAAGACGCTGCCATCGCCCCACACGACGCGTTTGTTGTTCAGCTCGACGCTCACGGTGCGCGGTGTGTTCAGCGGATCGAGCCGCACCCACAGGCTGAAGCGTGGCGAGTCGCCGAGCACGACGGGCGTGAGTGTCGGTGTGATGTTTTCCTCGCTGAACTGGCCGTTGCTGAGCTGCAGCACGCGTTTGCCGGCCTTTGCGCTGAATGCGGGCTCATTCAGCCATGCGCTGGCATTGCGCGTGGTGTTTCGTGTTTCCGCGGCGTAGGCGAAAACATCGTCAAAGATGACCTGCGTGATGGTTTGAGCCTCTGAGGTCGCTTTTTCCGCGAAGACGGCTTTTTGCGCCGCGGCATCGAGAGCCTTCAGCGTGACGCTTTCGGCTGCGATGGCCGCATCGACCGCTTTTTGCTGCTCCGGCGTCGGCAGGCGCAGGTAGGGCTCCGTGGTGTTGATGTTCTTGTCCATCGGCGGATCGGCGCTGCTGTAGAAGAAGGCGTAGAGCGAATAAAACTCCGACATCGTCAGCGGATCGTATTTGTGATCGTGACACTGCGCGCAGCCGCCCGTGAGGCCGAGCCACGCGGTGGTCAGCGTGGCCGCGCGGTCCACGGCGTAGAGATGGCGGTATTCCTCGTCGATCGCGCCGCCTTCGCTGGTGGTCACGTTGCAGCGCGAGAAGCCGGTGGCGATGAGTTGATCGCGCGTGGCATTCGGGAGCTGGTCACCCGCGATCTGCCACACGGTGAATTGGTCGAAGGGCAGGTTCTCGTTGAAGGCCCGCACCACCCAGTCGCGGTAGGCCCACATGTTGCGTTCGTTGTCGAGATGCAGGCCGTGCGTGTCCGCGTAGCGAGCCACATCCAGCCAATGCCGCGCCATCTCCTCGCCAAAGCGCGGCGACTTCATGTAGCGGTCCACCATCGCCTCGTAGTTGCCGTCTTTGAGAAAGGCATCTACCTCCGCCAGCGTCGGCGGCAGACCGGTGAGCGTGAACGACACGCGGCGGATGAGCGTCTCCTTGTCCGCTTCGTCGGCGAAAGTGAGTTTATCCTTGGCGAGACGGTCGAGGAGGAACGCATCGATCTCCGACAAGGAAGGGCGGTTTTCAACCGCCGAGGGCACTTGCAAAGCGCCCATCCTCGGGAGCTCAAACGCCCAGTGCTTCTGATACGGTGCGCCCTGCTCGATCCAGAGCTTCAGCGTGTCCTTCTGCTTCTGCGTGAGCTTCTTGTGCGACTTCGGCGGCGGCATGAGGTCGTCCTCGTCGGTCGTGATGATGCGCTGCCAGACCTCGCTCTTCGCCAGATCGCCCGGCTTGATGGGAAACGCGCCGTCCTTGGCCGTGTAGGCACCTTCCGGCGTGTCGAGCCGCAGCTCGGCCTCGCGCTTCTTCGAATCAAAGCCGTGACAGGCAAAGCAGTTCTCCGAGAGAATCGGGCGGATATCGCGGTTGAAGCTCAGCGGCTCCTCCGCGGCAGTTGCGGTGGCGAAGGCGGCAAAAAGGACGGCGGGACGGATCATGCGTGCGGTACATACGCCACACGCGATGGGGATTCAGGCTTTGCCTTGGCAAAATTCCGCCTGGAATGGATCAGGGCACCACCTCGCCGGAGCCGGTGTACACCCATTTGTCCACCTTGCCGTTCTTGATGCGAGCCTGAGCCTCGGTCTCGAACTTGCCGAACATCGTCTGGGTCTCGTATTTCACGTTGATGGTCCAGTAATCGGTGCCGTCGATCTTCTCCTGGTTCGCATCGCCCCACGACTTGATGTTGTCGGGTTTGATTTCGGTGACTTCGCCGGCCTTCATACTGGCGATGAGGAGCGGATAAGTGCCATCCTTGTCCTTCTCGGGCTTGGCATTGGCACCACCACCACCGCCGCCTTTGGAAGCACTGGCCGGGGCGTTCTTCGCACGCTCCGCGGCGGCGAGCTGGTATTCGTGAGCTTTGCGAGCCTGCTCGATGCGCACGACTTTGATCTGCTCGTAAGCGGCTGTGAAGACGTCCTTGAAGTCGGTGTCGTCCATGGCCACCTCACCACGCATGGGCGAGCCGGGTGCGGAGCCGATGATAAGATTGCCGCCGTTCTGGCCCATCACGAAAACCTTGCCGCCGGATTTAAAAGAGGCCTTCGAGCTGCCTGCGCCCACTTTCATGGAGATTTCGAGGTCCTTTTTCATTGTGACCTGCTTCGGCTGGGTGAAGAAGCTAGCGGGAATGACGGTCCAGTTTTGCGTGAGCTGGTCAACAGGCGGAAAAGTCGGGGGGACAAAGCCCGTCGGGTCAGGCGCGGGCTCGGTGGGCATGGCCACTTTGGGCATTTCAGGCTCCGGCTTCGGCTCGGGCTTCATTTCGGGCTTGGGTTCCGGCACAGGCTCGGGCTTGGGCTCTGGTTTGGGCTGGGGCTTCGGCTTCGGGGCCTCGACGACGAGCACTTCCTTCTTCGGCTCCACCTTCGGCACATGCTTGGTGAATTTCATCATCTCGGCGATCGGCGGATAGGCGAATTCATAGGCCACATAACCGATGGCGGCGGCAAGGATGAGGACGAGGAGGGCTTTCATGG
This sequence comes from Verrucomicrobiaceae bacterium, assembly GCA_016795465.1. Taxonomy (GTDB): domain Bacteria; phylum Verrucomicrobiota; class Verrucomicrobiia; order Verrucomicrobiales; family Verrucomicrobiaceae; genus Prosthecobacter. Next base: position 87,186 of record JAEUHK010000078.1, read on the forward strand.
CGGGCGGAGTGTAGGAGAGCGGCGGGTGATTTCAACCCTGCGCATGCTTCCACCGCGTGAAACGGGAAAGTGCGGCTTTTTCTTGGGGTGGAATGCCGCCCTGGGCTTGAAGTTTGAAGCCGCCACCAGCAACAATGGCCGCATGGACTTCATCCGCGTGCGGGGCGCACGGCAGCACAACCTCAAAAACATCGACGTGGACATCCCACGGCATCAGTTGGTCGTGCTCACGGGAGTCAGCGGCAGCGGGAAGTCGTCGTTGGCCTTTGACACGCTCTACGCGGAGGGCCAGCGCCGCTATGTGCAGAGCCTCTCGGCCTATGCGCGGCAGTTTCTCGACCAGATGGAGAAGCCGGACGTCGATTTCATCGAGGGACTCTCGCCCGCCGTCGCCATCGAGCAGATCAATGCCACACCGAACCCTCGCAGCACCATCGCCACCGTCACGGAGATCTACGACTACCTCCGCGTGCTCTACGCCGTGGCCGGCCAGCCGCACGACCCGAAAACGGGCGAGAAACTCGTCCGCAGCACGCCCGCTGAGATCGGCGAGAAGATTCTCGCGCTCGGCGAAGGCACCCGGCTTGTCGTCCTCTCGCCCCAACCAGCCGCGAAAGCCGACACGCTGAAGCCTTTCTTCGAAAAACTCCGGCGCCAGGGCTTCATCCGCGTGCGTCTCGATGGTCAAATCATCGAGCTCGACACCGATCCGCCCCTTTCCAAGAGCGAGAAGCATCAACTCGACATCGTCATCGACCGCCTGGTGGTGCGTCCCGATGCCCGTCCGCGCCTGATGGAGGCCATCGAGGCGGCGCTGCACTGGAATGAGCGAGAGGTTCAATTCATCGCCACCGTCGATGGCAATGATACGGTGCATTCGTTCACGACAGCCTACACGAACCCGAAAACCGGCTACTCGCTCGAAAAGCTCACGCCGCAGCATTTCTCCTTCAACACGCATCTCGGTGCCTGCCCGGCCTGCGAGGGCGTGGGGAGCATTTTGCGGCCTGATCCTGCCTTGGTCGTGCCGGACGAGTCCAAATCGCTCGCCGAGGGCGCGATCAAGTCGTGGTGGGCAAAGGTCCCGAAGCTCAAAATCATCTTCAATCGCGGCATCGAGGCCCTCGCGAAGCATTACCAGATCGACGAGAAGGCTCCTTTCTCGTCTCTGCCTACCGCCTTCAAACACGCCCTCTTCCACGGCACCGGCGAGATCGCGATCGACACCGGCTGGCAGAAGTCCTCCAACAAAAAGAGCCTCGCGAAGCCCTTCGAAGGCCTCCTGGCCGAAATCGCCCGCCTGCACCGCAACGCCGAAAGCGAGATGCTGAAGGCGAATCTGACGCGTTTGATGGCACAGCATCCGTGTGCGGCGTGTGAAGGCAAAAGGCTGCGGAAGGAGAGTTTGGCCGTTTATCTGAGTTCGCAGTTCTCGGTTCCCGGTTCGCTGCTCATCGCGAACATCCACGAATTCACTTCGTTCGACATCGCTTCTGCTTTGCAGTGGATGAAGGCACTCGATGTGACGGCGCAGCAGCAGGCGTATGTCGGCGAGCTTCAGAGGGAGATCTTGAAGCGGCTCGAATTCCTCGAACAGGTCGGTTTGGGCTATCTGGCGCTGAATCGTCAGAGCGGCACGCTTTCCGGTGGAGAGATGCAGCGTATTCGATTGGCCACGCAGATCGGCGCAGGGCTCTCGGGCGTGCTTTATGTGCTCGACGAGCCGAGCATCGGCCTGCATCCCACGGACAACGAGCGCCTCATCCGCACGCTGCATCGCCTGCGCTACCTCGGAAACAGCGTCCTCGTCGTCGAGCACGACGAGGCGATGATGCGAGCTGCCGATCATCTCATCGAACTCGGCCCCGCCGCCGGTGTGCATGGCGGGCATTTGATTGCGCAAGGCAGCGTGGCGGAGGTCATCGCTAACGAAGACTCGCTCACCGGGCAGTTTTTGAGCGGCAAAAGGCGGATTGAGGCGGGTGAGCAGTCAGAAGTGAGACGTCAGAAGTCGGAGACGCCACTTCTCACCTCTCACCTCTCACATCTCACCATTCACGGCGCGACGGCCCACAATCTCAAAAACCTCACCGTGCGCTTTCCGCTCGGCTGTTTCACTTGCGTGACAGGCCCGAGTGGCAGCGGGAAATCGACGCTGGTGGATGACATCCTGATGCGTGCACTGCAGCGGCATTTCTATGGCGCCAAGGAGGCTCCAGCGGCGCACGAACGCATCACGGGGCTCGATTTGATCGACAAGGTTGTCGTCATTGATCAATCGCCGATCGGGAGAAGCCCGCGCAGCAATCCGGCGACGTATTGCGGTGTCTTCACGCCGATCCGCGAGCTGTTCGCGAAGCTGCCGCTGGCAAGACAGCGCGGCTTTGATGCCGGACGCTTCTCCTTCAACACTCCCGGCGGCCGCTGCGAGAAATGCCAGGGCGATGGGCAGATCCAGATCGACATGCACTTCCTCGCCGACGTTCATGTGACCTGCGAAGCCTGCAAAGGCCGGCGCTACGGCCTGGAGACGCTGGAGATCACCTTCAAAGGCAAATCCATCGCCGACGTGCTCGACATGACCGTGAGCGAGGCGCATCGCTTCTTCGCCAATGACCGCCAGATCGCGCCAAAGCTCGCCACGCTCGAAGATTGTGGCCTCGGCTACATCAAGCTCGGCCAAAGCGGGGCCGCCCTCTCCGGCGGCGAGGCGCAGCGGGTGAAGCTTTCCACCGAACTCGCCAAGCGCAGCACCGGCAAGACGCTCTACCTCCTCGACGAACCCACCACCGGCCTCCACAGCGCCGATATCCAGACCTTGCTGAATGTGCTCCTGCGTCTCCGCGAGGCCGGGAACACCCTCATCGTCATCGAGCACCATCTCGACATGATCCGTCACGCCGATTGGGTCATCGACCTCGGCCCCACCGGCGGGCCTGAAGGTGGCAAACTGCTTGCCGAAGGCACGCCGGAAGAAGTGGCAAAGAACCCCACGAGTCCTACCGGGCGCTTTTTGGCTGTGCCGTAGCACTTGGAAGGCTGCTCGTGCAAAGCGTGCCTCCCCCGGCCCGGTTCCTGCTTGCCATGGCTGTTGACATACCCCCCCGGCGCGGTAGGTCTGCCGCCCCTAAAAATCCAAAATCTAACACACACACTATGGTCAAAATCGGCATCAATGGTTTCGGGCGCATCGGCCGCCTCGTTTTTCGTGCAATCTGTGATCAGGGACTCCTGGGCAAAGAAATCCAGGTCGTCGCCGTGAATGACCTCGTCCCCGCGGACAACCTCGCCTACCTCGTGAAATACGACTCCACCCAGGGCAAGGCCAAGGAGGAAGTCTATTCCAAGAAGAGCAGCCCCGACCTCGCCGAGGACGACATCCTCGTGGTCGATGGCCATGAGATCAAATGCCTCGCCGTCCGTGCGGGTCCGTCCGCCCTTCCTTGGAAGGAACTCGGTGTGGATATCGTGATCGAGTCCACCGGCCTCTTCACCGAGCGCAGCAAGGCCCAGGGCCACATCGACGCTGGCGCGAAGAAGGTCATCATCTCCGCCCCCGGCAAGGAAGAGGACATCACCATCGTCATGGGCGTGAACCATGAGAAGTATGATGCCAGCAAGCATCACGTCATTTCCAACGCCTCCTGCACGACGAACTGCCTCGCCCCGGTGGTGCACGTTCTCCTGAAGGAAGGTTTCGGCGTTGCCGAAGGCCTCATGACCACCATCCACAGCTACACCGCCACGCAGAAGACCGTGGACGGCCCGAGCGCCAAGGATTGGAAAGGTGGCCGCAGCGCCGCGATCAACATCATCCCGAGCAGCACCGGTGCCGCCAAGGCTGTGGGCCTCGCGATCCCGGAAGTGAAGGGCAAGCTCACCGGCATGTCCTTCCGCGTGCCGACGCCGACGGTCTCCGTGGTCGATCTCACCGTGAAAACGGAGAAGGAAACCAGCTACAAGGAAATCTCCGCCGCGATGAAGAAGGCCAGCGAGACCTACCTCAAAGGCATCCTGAACTGGACCTCCGATGAAGTGGTGAGCACCGATTTCATGCACGACCAGCACAGCTCCATCTTCGACGCCGGCAGCGGCATCGAGCTGAACAGCAAGTTCTTCAAGCTCGTGAGCTGGTATGACAACGAGTGGGGCTACAGCAACCGCGTGGTCGATCTCGTGAAGTACATCGTCTCCAAGGGCCTGTAATTCTTTTCGAGCCCTCGAAGCTCCTTCCAAAGCCGGTTCCGCGAGGAACCGGCTTTTTTGTGTCCTTCGACTTCTCAACTCGCTTGGACGGCCGCATGGCGGAGAGGGTGGGATTCGAACCCACGGTGACATTTCTGCCACGCCAGTTTTCAAGACTGGAGCCATAAACCACTCGACCACCTCTCCTAAACGTGCGCGGTGCGGCTAGCGGCGGCGATGGTAGCCAACTGCGCACGGATGCAAAGTGGAAGTTTGCCCGGCGGGCGTTGCTCGGCATGATTTTAGGGCATGATTCACCCCACCGCCCTTGTTGATTCCCGAGCTCAAATCGATCCCACCGCCGAAATCGGCCCTTATGTGGTGATTGATGGCCCTGCGATCCTCGGCCCACGCGTGCGTGTGCTGGCTCATGCGCAGATCGCCGGGAAGGTGACCATCGGCTCCGGCACGATGATCGGTCGTGCAGCCATCATTGGCAGCGAGCCGCAGGACCTCGGTTTTGTGCCCGGCACGAACAGCGAGGTGGTCATTGGCCAGGACAACAAGATCCACGAGCACGTCACCATCCACCGCGGCAGCAAAAACGGCGGCGTCACCCGCATTGGCGACCGGAATTTCCTCATGGTGGGAGCTCATCTGGCCCACGACGTGGTGATGGGAGACCAAAACGTGATCGCGAACGCGGCGTTGCTCGCCGGACACATCCATGTGGGCAACAACACCTTCATCGGCGGCAGCGCGGTGTTTCACCAGTTCCTGCGCATTGGCGACTTCTGCGTCGTGCAGGGCAATGGCAGCTTCAGCAAGGACATCCCGCACTACTGCGCCGCGCAGCGGGTGAACCGCATCACAGGCCTGAATGTGATCGGCCTGCGTCGCAATGGCTTCACGAACGAGGACCGCGCCGCGATCAAAGACCTCTTCCACACGCTCTTCTGCTCCGGAAAGAACCTCTCCGATGCCTTGAAGGACGCCACGGCTCGCGACTGGCCGGAAAAGGCCCGTCACCTGCTCGAATTCGTTCAGGCTCCGAGCAAGAAAGGCGTCTGCCCGGTGCGGCCAGGACGCGATGATGATTGAGTACGTTGTTCACGCTTCAGCGTGCGATAGCACTCTCCACGCTAAAGCGTGAACAACGTACCTGCTGGCTCAAACCACGACGTTCACCAGCTTGCCGGGGACGACGATGATCTTCTTGGCGGGTTTGCCCTCCATGAATTCCTGCACGCGGGCGCTGGCGAGGGCGATCTTTTCGATCTCCTCCTTCGTGGCCTGGATCGGCACGCGGGCTTTGTCGCGCAGCTTGCCGTTCACCTGGAAGACGACCTCGACCTCGTCCTCGATGAGGGCGGCGGGATCGTAGGCGGGCCAGGTTTCGTCGCTGAGGAAGCGTTTGGCGGCCAAGGCGGGGAATTGGGCGCGGATCTGCGCGTTGAGTTCTTCGGCGAGATGCGGCGCGAAGGGGCTGAGGACCTTGAGGAAGGTCACGATGGCTGCGGCGGGCTTCACTTCAGCGCCGGTGAAGGCGTTCGTGCAGACCATCATCTGGCTGATCGCCGTGTTGAAGCTGAGCTTCTCGATGTCCTCGCCGCACTTCTTGATGGTCTCGTGCAGCGCTTTGGTGAGCTGCTTGTTCGCGGGCACGTCTTGCAGCGCCTTGGAGAGGCTCCACACGCCTTCGTCATCGACTTCCATGACGAGACGCCAAACGCGAGCGAGGAAGCGATACACGCCCTCGACGCCCTTCATGCTCCAGGGCTTCACCTGCTCGAGCGGGCCCATGAACATCTCATACAGGCGCAGCGCATCCGCGCCATACTCGCGCACGACGTCGTCGGGGTTCACCACGTTGCCGCGGGACTTCGACATCTTTTGACCATCCTCGCCGAGGATGAGGCCTTGGTTCACCAAGCGCTGGAATGGCTCCGGCGTGCTGACGTAACCGAGATCAAAGAGCACCTTGTGCCAGAAGCGTGCGTAAAGCAGGTGCAGCACCGCGTGCTCGGTGCCGCCGACGTACAAGTCCACGCCGCCGGGTTTGCCACCGCCCATCCAATACTTCTCCGCGGCCTCGCCGACGAAGCGCTCGCTGTTCCGGGCATCGCAATAGCGCAGGTAATACCAGCACGAGCCCGCCCACTGCGGCATCGTGTTGAGTTCACGCTTCGCGGTGGCGGAGTATTGGACCCAGTCGGTGGCTTTGGAGAGCGGAGGCTCGGGCGTGCCGGTGGGTTTGAAGTCTTCCAAGGTCGGCGGCAGCAGCGGCAGCTCGCTTTCAGGGAGGCTGCGATGCTGGCCGTTCTCCCAAACGATCGGGAACGGCTCGCCCCAGTAGCGCTGGCGGCTGAAGAGCCAGTCGCGCAGCTTGAAGTTGGTAGTGCCTTTGCCGAGGCCTTTTTCTTCGAGCCAAGCGGCGATCTTCTTTTTTGCTTCGGGCGTAGGCAGGCCGTCGAGGAAGCCGGAGTTCACGGCAATGCCATTGTCGGTGTAACCTTGCCAGTCGTGACCTTCCGGTGGCTGCACGACCTGCTTGATCGGCAGATCGAACTTCTTCGCGAACTCAAAGTCACGCTCGTCATGCGCGGGCACGGCCATGATGGCACCGGTGCCGTAGCCCATGAGGACGTAGTCGGCGATCCAGATGGGGATGCGCTCGTTGTTCACCGGATTGATGGCGTAAGCGCCGGTGAAGACGCCGGATTTCTCCTTCGCCAGCTCGGTGCGCTCCAGATCGCTCTTCCGCGCGGTCTTTTCGCGGTAGGCCTCGACGGCGGGGAGTTGCTCCTCGCTCGTGATCTCGTCCACGAGGCGATGCTCGGGAGCGAGGACCATGTAAGTGGCTCCAAACAGCGTGTCGGGCCGTGTGGTGAAGACGGTGATGGTTTCGTCGATACCATCGACCTTGAAGGTGACATGCGCACCCTCGCTGCGGCCGATCCAGTTGCGCTGGAGCAGCTTGATGCTTTCCGGCCAGTCGAGGCCGTCGAGTTCGTCGATGAGGCGCTGGGCATACGACGTAATGCGCAGCATCCACTGGCGCATGGGGCGGCGCTCGACGGGGAATCCGCCGACTTCGCTTTTGCCATCCACGACTTCTTCATTGGCGAGCACGGTGCCGAGTTGCGGGCACCAGTTCACCGGCGCTTCGCTGACGTAGGCGAGGCGGCGATGGTCGATCTCCTCACGCGAGAGGCCCTGGGCTTCGAGTTCGCTGATCGGATGCGCCTTGCCGTCGTCGCCGACGTAGGAGTTGTAGAGCTTCAGGAAGATCCACTGCGTCCATTTGAAGTAGCCGGGGTCGGTGGTGTTCACCTCGCGATCCCAGTCGTAGGCAAAGCCGAGGGATTTGAGCTGCTTGGTGAAGTTGGCGACGTTTGCCTCGGTGGTAACGCGGGGATGCGTGCCGGTTTTGATCGCATACTGCTCCGCGGGCAGGCCGAAGGCGTCCCAGCCCATCGGGTGCAGCACGTTGAAGCCGTTCATCTTCTTGAAGCGGCCGATGATGTCCGTGGCGGTGTAGCCCTCCGGATGGCCGACGTGGAGGCCGTTGCCGCTGGGATAGGGGAACATGTCGAGCACGAAGTACTTCGGCTTCGAGGCATCGAAGTCGGCATCACCGGGGTTGGGCGTGCGGTAGGCCTTGGAGGCCTCCCACTCGCCCTGCCA
>JAEUHK010000067.1 GCA_016795465.1 Verrucomicrobiaceae bacterium
ATGTCCGACGCAGAAGTCTTCTTTAGGTTGCGAACGAATGAGGCCGGGGCTGGTGGCGGTGATGGGGGTGTTTTGATCGAACTGGAGGGTGAGCTGGCCTTTTTTGCCGAGGGTGGCGGTGATGCGGTGGGGTTGGTTGTCGGCGGGGTAGTCGGTCTGGGCGGTGGTGAGGGTTTTGCCGTGGCGGATGGCCCAGATGAGTTTGCCGCCGCTGAGATGAAGCGCGTAGCCGGTGCTGGCGCCGCCGTGGGCGATGAGGATGGCATCGCGTTGCGCGGTGGTGAGCTCGCAGGTGAGGGTGAAGGGCGTGTTGGCGATTAGCGGGGCTATGTCGGCGGCGAGGGTGGCGCCGGGTTGGAGCTTGGAGAGGTCGGCGGGCTTCGCGGAGGCCTTGGGGGCGTCTTTGGACCTCGGGGCATCGCTCGTTGGATACATCGTGACGGGGTTTTCGACTTCGCCGGGCGGGCGGCGGCTTTGGGGTTCGTTGCCGCCGATCTCGGCGGTCATCTTCTCGGCGAGCGCGGTGAGTTTTGCGACGATGTCGGGATGCTGTGCGGCGAGGTTGGTGCGTTCGTCGATTTCTTGATCGAGGTTGTAGAGGCGCGGGTTCGTCTTCGCGTCGTTCTCCGTCTGGCCTTTGGCGCGGGCGTTGCCTTGGGTCATGAGCGCGAGCTTCCACGGGCCCTGGCGCACGGCCTGGAGGTTGTAGCTGGAGAAGTAGTAGTGGGCTTCGCGCTGTGAGTCTTTGCTTTGGCCAAAGAGCAGCGGGGAGAGGTCGCGACCGTCGAGCACGGGCTGCGCGGGCACTTCGGCTCCGGCGATTTTCAGGCAGGTGGGATGCACGTCGATGGTGCCGGCGACGGCATCGCACACGCTGCCGGGCGCGATCTTGCCGGGCCACCACGCGAGCGTGGGGACGCGCACGCCGCCTTCCCAGGTGGTACCTTTGCCGCCGCGCAAGGGACCGGCGCTGCCGCCATCGGGGCCTTTGATGAGCCAGGGGCCGTTGTCGCTGGTGAAGATGACGAGCGTGTTCGTGTCGAGCTGCAGCTCGCGCAACGTGTCGAACACGCGGCCGACGCTGGCATCGACCTCCTGCACCCAGTCGCCAAAGCGGCCGTTTTGCGAGCTGCCCTGGAAGGCCTTGCCTGGGTGGATGGGCGTGTGCACGGCGGTGTGCGGGAAGTAGAGGAAGAAGGGCTGCGCCGTGTTCTTGGTGCCTGGTTCTGGGTTCTTGGTTGCCTGGGTGCTGCGGATGAACTTCACGGCCTCGTCGGTGTAGATTTCCTCGATGCGATCCTGGTCCGCCTCGTCGAGCAGGCGCTCCACTTTTTCATCGCGCACGAGCGGCACGACGCGGCGACCGTCCACGCTCGCGGTTTTGAGCATGTCATTGGAATACGGGATGCCGAGGTAGTGATCAAAGCCCTGCTTCGTGGGCAAAAACGCCGGCTGATCGCCGAGGTGCCACTTGCCAATGCACTGCGTGGCATAGCCGAGCGGCCGGAGGCGGTCGGCGATGGTGTGCTCCTGCGGATGCAGCCCGTTTTTCGCCCCCGGCGCATACACGCCCGGCACGGAAACGCGTGCGCCATAGCACCCTGTCATGATCTGCGCCCGCGACACACTGCACACCGGCGCGGCGTAGAACGACGTGAGCTTCATCCCCTCCCGCGCCATGCGGTCGAGATGCGGCGTCTTCTGCTTCGTGGCACCAAAAGGACCGATGTCGCCGTAGCCGAGGTCGTCGATGAAGTGGATGATGATGTTCGGCTGCGAAGCAGCCGCGCAGAGCGAGGAGATGAGGGCGAAGAGGCAGAGGAGGAGGCGCATTGGAGGAAGTTTGGTTATTGGCCGTATTGAGGCTCCACCGTTCGTTTGACGAGATGTCCGTCTTTCCAAATCTCAGTCACCGCAGCTACGATGAAGGAATCGTCTTTGAGGTCTTTGAATTCGGGCAGTGAAGATTTCATTCGGATCGACTCCACACGGACCTTGTTGAAACGCCCGTTTTTGACCTCGTAGTAGGTCGCATGGTATTCGGGGCCTGAACGACCGGTGGCTCCTATTTCACCATCGGAGATGTGAGTGTTCAAACCCAGGTCCTCAGGCTCTTGCCAAGGCACAAACTTGTTTCCCTCGCATCGAAAGTACGAATACCACGAGCCTCCTGTGCCCCAAGAGCAGATAACTCTAAAATCGAGGTCACCGTCGCAATCGTAGTCCTCGATGTGGATGTGAGGCACACCATAGTCAGTGGGAGAAAACGCCAAATCACTGACCGTGCCGTCCGAAGCAGTCACTGTGATGCGATCAATCGGAGCGTAAGGCTCATCGTTGGCTATCTTCACTCCTGCCTCGCTGCTTGTGTGAAGTCTGACGTCGACCTTATCGCCCTTCTTTTTGGGATTGAAGCTGAACTTATAGACCGCACCGGGCTTCAAAACGGTTGGGTTTTCGACATCGAACGCCAGCTCTTCCGCGTGGCTGAACGTTGCCGCGAAAACAGCAAGCAGGCACAACCTACGTGAGGCGAAAAATAGGTTCAGCTTCATGAGAGGCCTCCATTTTATCAGTCAGTGGTTACGAAAGCTCGGTAAAGTTAATCACTTCTTCACCGGCACCACCGGCCCCGTGCCCTGTGGCCGGCTCGTGCGCGGTTTTTCGATCTTCGTCGCGGTGGCGGGCAGTTTCGTGGGCTCGAAGGGGACGAGCGGCACCTCGGGTAGCACTTTGAGGCGGAGGTCTTTGATCTCGACGCGGTTGGGGTTGCCTTTGTGGAGCTGGATGGCGAGCAGGCCCTCCAGCGTGCGTTTGTCCGCGTGGTGGTCGATGAGCTCGGAGGTGGGCTGGCCGTTGATGAAGTGCTGGAGGCGGTTCCCTTGCGCGAGGATGACATACTCGTTCCACTGGCTCACATCGACCTTCACCGGCGCGTGCTCGCCGAGCTGCCAGAGCCCGCCCTCGGGGTCGAGCATCACATCTTTGCCGTTCAGGCCAAAGATGCCGCGACCTCGCTCCTCATAGGTCATGCCCGTGTGCTCGATGGCCGGATGGATGTCGCACTGGTAGCCGGTGATCACCCACCGCGCGACGTCCTTCAGCTCGCGGCTGCGATACTGGATGCCGCTGTTGTTGTCGCCGATGACGCGGACGGTGGCACGCAATTCAAAATTCTTCACCGTGCCGCCGCGCCAGATGAGGAAGCTGTTGTTCGCCATCGCCTCCGGCGACGCATTCGTGCCGATGACGATGCCGTTTTCGACCTTCCAGAGCGCTGGATCGCCATCCCAGCCTGTGAGGTCTTTGCCGTTGAACAGCGATTGGAAGCCGTCTTGTGCGAGCGAAGGGACTGAAAGGACGAAAGCGACGAGAAGGAGGGGAATGAGGCGCATGGAGTGATGGAGTGATGACTGTGAAACGCAGCCGTGATCAGGCTTGGGGCTTGCTGGCGGCTTCCCACTGGGTGCGCCAGTGATCGAGGCGCTCTTTGATACGGGCTTCGAGGCCGTTGCTGGTGGGCTCGTAGTAGATGCTGCCGCCTTCGAGGCAGCGCTGGGGCACGAAACCGCCTTCGTAGTCGTGCGGATAGAGGTAGCCCTCGCCGTTGCCGAACTGCTTCGCGCCTTTGTAATGGCCGTCGCGGAGATGTCGCGGCACCGGCAGCGTGCGGCCCTCGCGGATGTCCTTCAGTGCGGCATCAATGCCCTTGTAGGCACGATTGCTCTTGGGCGCGGTGGCATTGTAAACGGCGGCGTGCGCGAGAATGATCCGTGCCTCCGGCATGCCGATGGCCTCCACGGCCTGCTGCGCGGCCACGGCCACGCGGAGCGCGTTGCTATCCGCCATGCCCACGTCCTCGCTGGCGGCGATGACGATGCGACGGGCGATGAAGCGGATGTCCTCGCCGGCATGCAGCATCTTGGCCAGCCAGTAGAGCGTGGCATCGGGATCGCTGGCCCGCATGCTTTTGATGAAGGCGCTGATCGTGTCGTAATGCGCATCGCCATCGCCGTCATACACGACGGTCTTCTGCTGCATGCTCTCCTCCGCCGCGGCGAGGGTGATGACGATCTCGCCTTTCGAATCGGGCGAGGTGGTGAGCACGGCAAGCTCCAGCGCATTGAGACAGCGGCGTGCATCGCCATCCGCCACGGTGGCCAGATGAAGGCGAGCATCGGCATCGATGCGCACGTTTTGACCGCCGAGACCTCGCTCCGAGTCGGTCAAAGCGCGGTCGATGAGCCATTCGAGGTCGGCGATGCCGAGAGGTTCGAGCTGGAAGACCTGTGAGCGGCTCACGAGCGGACTGTTTACATAAAAGAAGGGATTGTGCGTCGTGGCTCCGATGAAGCGCACCGTGCCGCGCTCCAGATGCGGGAGCAGCACATCCTGCTGAGCCTTGTTGAAGCGGTGGATCTCGTCCACGAAGAGGATCGTGGTCTTTTCATACAGCCGCAGATGCTGCTGAGCGTGCTCCGCCTCCCGCCGGATATCCGCCACGCTGCTCTCGACGCCGCTGAGGGTGATGAAGCGCGATTTGGTCTCCTGGCTGATGATGTGCGCGAGCGTCGTTTTGCCCACGCCGGGAGGGCCGTAGAGGATGATGGACGAAAAACGGTCCGCCCGCACGGCGCGGCGCAGCAGCTTGCCCTCGGCGAGGATGTGCTGCTGGCCGGTGTATTCGGCCAGCGACCTCGGCCGCATGCGCGAGGCGAGTGGCGCGACCCTTCCATGCGTGACCGCCGCGCCGCGATTTGGCTCGGCTGGTTGTGGTTGGGCAAAAAAGTCGTCGGACATGGAAGGGCGGCGCACGAGATGCCGAGCAAATGGCGCTTTGCACTTCGATTTTGCCCGCCACACTGGCGGCCCGATGAAAGTCTCCAAAAAAGCCGAATACGCCCTCCGCGCCCTCGTGGCGATGGGGCGTGCCCGCGAGGGGACGAATTTCTCGATCCAGGACCTCGCGAGGTCAGAAGGCATTCCGCTGAAGTTTTTGGAGCAGATCCTCCTGGCGCTGAAAAACGGCGGCCTGCTGCGCAGCAAGCGCGGCGTGGGCGGCGGCTATCAACTCGTGGCCAAACCGGCCCGCATCACGCTGGGAGAGGTGGTCAGCATCTTCGATGGATCATTTGATCCTCTGCCCGGTGCCGACAACGAGGCCCTCGGACAGGTTTTCAGCGGTTTGCGTGAGCAAGTGGTGCGGTGGTTTACCGAGACCACCGTGGCAGACGTCATCGAAAAGGAACGTCAGCGCGAGAGTGTGAGTTTTGAGATCTAGACTGGCTTCGCGAAGCGGTAGTGGCTCACGATCCACTCCTCGCCGTCGCGGTAGCCCCAGAGCTCGGCGCAGGCCATGTAAAAGATGCGCCAGTAGCTCCACCACTTCACGGCTTGGTCCTCGCCGTAGGTTTCGCGGAAGAGCGGCATGATCTCGGCCTTGTTGGCATCCATTTTGGCCAGCCAGGCCTCGGAGGTCTTGCTGTAGTGCATGCCGCTGACGCACCAGTGGGCATCAATTTTGAGGTGATCCTGAAAGTAGAGCAGCAGGTCATCGCTCGGCATCTGGCCTCCAGTGAAGAAATACTTCGCCATCCAGTCGGCATCGCTCGTGGCCTCGAAGTGATAGGCGTATTCGCGATGGGTGAAGATGTGCACGAAGAGCTTCCCGCCCGGCTTCAGCCAGGTGGATACACGGCGGAGCAGCTCCTGGTAGTTCTTCATGTGCTCGAACATCTCCACGGACACGCAGCGGTCGAAGATGCCATCGCCCACGCCTTCAAAGGTGACCATGTTGGCCGTGACGATGGTCAAGTTCTTGAGGCCACGCTTCGCGGCCTCGGCATCGATGAACTCCTTCTGTGTGCGTGAGTTCGACACGCTGGTGATCTGCGCCTTCGGATAGTGTTCCGCCATCCAAAGCGAGAGCGAGCCCCAGCCGCAGCCGAGCTCAAGGATGCGCTGGCCGTCGGCCAGTTCGGCACGTTCACAGGTCATCTGGAGCATGATGGCCTCCGATTCGTCGAAAGTGGTCGTCTCCTCCGGCCAGTAGCCGCTGCTGTATTTCAAATGCTTGCCAAGGCAGAGCTGGTAGAAGCGCGTGGGCACCTCGTAGTGCTGCTCGTTCGCCTCCTGAGTGGCGATGGCCACCGGCATGGACTTCAACTCGGCCACATGGCGCAGCAGACGAGCTTTTTGTGCTTCGATGTTCGGCTCCTTGTTCTTCGCCAGCACGTTGGCTAGGCGCTGGCGGATGCCAAAGCGGATCACGGCATCCGGCAGGATGTCTTTGGCGAGGAGGTCGTTGACGTTGAGCATGGTGCGAGGCCATGCGCCCACGGCCGGCTGCCAGATTCACTTTTTGCGGAACCAAGGCACGAAGGCACTTGTGGTGCGCTGATACTCGCGATAGACGTCACCGCGTTTTTCGACCGACAGCTTCTCGGTGAGTGGAATGCCGGTCACATTGAGCAGAAAGTGCAACATCGCCAGTGGAGCCACGATGGCCGTCCAACCCCACGGTGCCGGGAGAGCCATCAAGAACAACCCCCACCAGAGCAGCGACTGGAAAAAGTAGTTCGGATGACGGCTGTAGTGCCAAAGACCGATCTGACAGATGGCCTTCGGGTCAGTGTTCGTGTGCTTGAAGCGGGCGAGTTGGGCATCCGCGATGCCTTCGCCGATCAGCGCAAAGGCCCACAGAGACAAACCGATGGCTTCGAGGATGCTGAAGGCCATTTCAGGCCGGCTCGCGATCAATAGCACCGGCAGCATCAGCAGCCACACAAGCACGCCTTGAGCGAGGAAGAACCACAGAAAAGCCTTTGGCGGATTCGCGGCCCATTTTTGCCTCAGCACGGCATAGCGCACATCTTCTTTAGGGTGGTGGCTGGCCACTCGACGCCATAGGTAGAGGCCCAGCCGCAGGCTCCAGGCTCCCACCAGCACCGCGATGGCGAGGCGTCTCACACTCCAGCCATTGCCGAGCAAGGCATACCACAGAGACACTGGCGCAAAGCTCAGCGCCCACGTCACATCCACGAAAGAATAGTTATCGAGCCGCACGCTAAAGCGCCAGGTGATCAGAAACATCACCAGCAGGATCACCGCGGCACCGGTGAGGATCAGCGTGGTATCAAGGGGCGGCATGGCGGCGGGCGAGTTGCGCGGCAAGGCCCTCGATGAGCGGCCGCGTGATGGCATACAGGGCGAGCAGTAGAGCGGGCGCCAGCAAGAACCACACGGTGATGCCATACAGAGCGGTCATACCGTAGTCGCGAAAGAACGGACCCGGCTCCGCAACGAAGCGCTCCATCATTCGCGGAATCGAAAGCGGCACATGTGGTGCGCCATAGAGCCACTCTCCGACTCGGTAAAAGCCCAGCACAGACATCCACTGAAGCGGCGTGGCCAGCGTCTTGAAGGCCTGGAGCACCGGTTGGTTCAGTTTCATGGGAATACCCACCAACAGAGCCAGCAGCGTGGTCGATCCGATGATGGGAAAGACCCCCAATGTAAGCCCAAAGGCCAGCGCCTGGGCGATCTTGTGGGGAGAGGTGCCCTGAGTCAGTTGCTGCATGACCGGCCGAAGCACCCATCGTTTCCAAAATGTAACCGCCGCCTTCATGTCCTGGCCCTCCGCAGGAGCACATCCTCGATTTTCCCATCTGCCGGCACCTTGAAGAGCTGGATGAGCATGTAGATGGCCATGACGATGTTTCCGAGAAGCAGAATGCCGATCAGCCAGCTGATGCGGGCCAGCCACGACACCTCTTTGTATGCCAACCAACAGTAAAAGGTCAAAAACGCCCAGTAGGTGTCAAACAGCGTCGCGATGAACCACGGATGCGTCACCACCTCCCGCGGCGTCTTCCACAAGGCGCATTGCGTGCTGGCCCAACCGGTGACGGCGAGCATGGAGATCAGCACGATGAAGAACAAAACCCGGAGGTATACAATCATGGGTATGCCCAGCATACGCCAGCCACCGCGAAATGGATGCCTGAAGGGCCTCAGGGTTTGATCTTGCGATACAGTGGCAGCGCGAGTCGTGACTGTGTGTCCACCGCCCAGCGTCCTCCGAATTCAGGCAGCATGATCACTGCGGACGCCGTCCTGGCGGAGGGCGTGCAGTCCACACGCAGCAGAGTGCCAGAGTCGCGGTTTGCAGCACCTGGACTGGGTTTCTCAGTCCATGACCAGCGCATGCCGCTGGCATCAGCGATCAGCGAGATGTCAGCCCGAAAGTCTTTCCATGAACGATCAAAGACCTGGATCATCCTGCCGCGTGGATCCATCCAGATGATCCGTCCACCCTGTGAATCGAGCGGGAAATAGAACTGGGGGCCTTTGCCGGCACGAACCGCATTGCAAATGATCACGCGATACTCGCCAGGACCGATCATGCTGTCCGGAGCATTGTCAGGGGCCACCAGACGGCCTTCCACGATGGTTTCCCCTCCGGGATGACGGAGGTGCCAGCCATGCAGGCTAACAGGTTGTTTGCCCGGGTTGAACACTTCGACCCAATCTGGCGTGGAACCGTCCGGCAGGCTCATCGTGGCGTGATTTTTGGCCTGCACCTCGGTGATGATGAGAGGCGGATCCGCCGAGGCAGGCATCCAGTTCTCAAAGTCCACAGGCGTGGCATCCAGCCACTCGATCTTGTCGCCGGCCTCGACCACCCTGCCACCGATCCAGATCGGAGCACTGACCTCTTTTTGACGCAGCAGTCCCAGCAGCTCGTCCACATGCGCCGCTGAATGCAGGCTGGCGAACTGGAGCCCCTTGTCCTTGTTTGAGACGGCATAGCTGGCGGCCTCTTCCCAGTTCAGGCGGCTGTTGAGCAGGCAATACTCATCATTCAGGTGAATGAGCTCTCCTTGCACATGCTCAATGCGTGGCGGCATGACCGGTGAGCTGCGCAGCACCTGGTCATTGATTTCGCCAAACAACAGGATCAGGCATGCGGTGACGATGATGGTCGTCATCATCGAAACGATCGGCCGACGGCTGATCGCACGATTAAGCAGCGGAGTGGACAGCCTTCTGGCAGCCCTCTCGATGTCCTCGGTGAGCTCGGAGGCCTTTTGATGGCGGCCCTCAGGCTTTTCACGCATCGCCTTGAGCACGATTTTATCGAGCGTCGCAGGCGTGGCCGCCTTTTTGGACGGCGGATCAAAATTCCCCACAGGCAGGTCGCCGGTGAGCAGCTCATACATCGTGACGCCCGTGCTGTAGATGTCACAGCGATGATCCACCACGGCATTCCGCCGCATCTGCTCGGGAGCCGCGTAAACCGGCGTGCCGCCAAGACTGCTCTGGGTGGTCGTGGGCGAGCCATCCGGCCGGAGGTGTGACTTGGCGAGACCAAAATCCGCCACCCGCACACGACCACGATCATCAATAAGGATGTTGGTGGGCTTGATGTCGCGATGAACCACGCCGTGATCATGCGCAAACTGCAGCGCCAGGGAGGTCTGATGGATGATGTCGAGCACTTCCTTCACCTCGAGACGGCGCTGGCGCATGACCTCGAGCAGCGAGGTGCCCTTCACATACTCCATGACGATGTAAACGCCCCCGTGAGCGCTGCGCCCAAAGTCGTGCACGGCCACGATGTGTGGATGATGCAGGCGGGCGAGCATCAACGCCTCCTGCTGGAAGCGGGTGACGAATGCCTCATCAGCGCCAAACTCCGGCGGCAGGATCTTGATGGCCACACGACGCTGCAAAGAGACCTGGGTGGCGGCATACACCGCGCCCATCGCGCCGCGATCGAGGTATTCAAAGTCAGTGAACCCGGGAAAAGCGCTCTCAAGCTCACTTGCGGGCGGCGGGCTCCACTCAGCCGCATGCCCGCTCAGCACGCCATCAAGCAAGCCCACAGGATCAAGACCAGCCAGCGACTCCGACTTCTGGCCTGATGGCGTCTGGACAGAGGATGATGTGCGGCTTGACTGGCCTGACGGAATCATGCTGGCTTTTGGAGATGTGTGGCGCGTGGGATGACAAGCCTGCTGAAGCATGACGTGTCATCTTCCACTAGCCGAAGAGCATTGGAATGTGACGGGAAAAAATTGTTAAAACAATGGTGCTGCTGCTTGCGCAAAAATCGTTCCAGCCCATTAGATGCGCCCGCATGAGTCGGCAGCACACCCAACACGGAGCCTTCCCAGCGACACGCTGGAGCATGGTGATCGCTCTGCGTGAAGGTGGTGATGAATCACGCGGCCGCCTTGCGCTGGAGGAACTGTGCAGGATTTACTGGCGGCCGATTTACTCGTATGCGCGCTATCAGGGACTCTCGCCTGCGGATGCTGAGGATCTCACGCAAAGCTTCTTCGGCTTCGCGCTGGAGAAAGACCTCTTCAACGAGGCGGATGCATCGCTCGGCAAGATGAGGAACTACCTGCTCACCGCCTTTAGCAGGCACATCAAGCATTGGCAGCGTCAGGCGGCCACGCTGAAACGAGGCGGCGGCAAGGAAATCCTCTCCATCGAGGCTTCGAGAGCCGAGGATGCGCTCGAGATCGATCCTTCAGACAATCGCACTCCCGAGTCCGCCTACCAGCGGATGTGCGCTTTGCGAATCATTGAGGCAGCGGTCGATCAACTGGCCGAGGAACAAAAAGCCGCCGGCAAGGAGGAGCAGTTCCAGCATTTGCGTCCGCGGCTTGATCCAACCATGGCCGTCTCCGGCAGTGATGCGGAACTGGCCACCAAGCTCGGCATGACGCACGATGCGGTGCGCCAGGCGGTTTCGAGGCTACGGAGGCGTTTCCGGGAGATCTTGCGGGATCTCGTGGCCGGAACGCTGGCCTCGCCCAGTGAGGAGAGCGTCCAGGAAGAGCTCGCATCGCTGCGAAACGCCCTCGTCGGCTGAAAAAACGGCACCCGCACACGTTGCGAAAAAAAGTCTGTCACACAATTCGCGGGATCGCATAACCCCGCACAGCAGACGGCCCCGTGCCCGCGAGCTACGCAACTTAACACCAAACTACCTTAACACATGAACTCCATCGCCATCGCCACCCTCGGAGCCAACATTCTGCGCTTCACCATGCCTCTCGCCGCCTCATCGAGCGACCTGACGGACAAATTCAGCGGCATCATCAACATCCTCAACCTCGTCGGCCTCGTGCTCGCCTTCGGCGGCCTTCTTTTCTCTGCCGTGATGTTCATGATGGGCCAGACTGAGCGTGTGCTTTACGGACTCGTCGGCGCCGGCATCGGCGGCCTCGCCTTCATCATCACGAAGGTCATGTTCTCCACCGCAGGCGGCTCCAGCGATGTGGACGCCATCGACATGACCAACACGGGCAACTAATCGCCTGCCACACGGCACCAAACTTCCCCGGCGGGTCTGTCATGGGCCCGACCGGGGACACTTTTGCCAGTCATGGATCACCAGGGCGTCAAACTGCACGAAACAAACGAAGGCCGCGAAACCCAGCAGGGCATCGCAGGCTTCGAGGGCGCGAACGCGCTTTGGTTCATGCTGGCCTTCGGGCTTGCGATCCTCATCTTCCAAGGTTTGGCCAACAAACCGGGCGCCAGCATCCCGATGGCGATGCTCTTTGCCTCCATCCCGCTGGTGCTCGTCTCCCTTTACTGTTTCGGCTTGAAGCAGGGCAAGCCGGCCTCTTACGACGTGGAGTTGTTTGAGTGGCTCGTCATCAAGCTCTCCGGCACACCTTACTTCTCGCCGCGGAAGGTGGAGCCCATCGCCCTTCCATGGGTCGATGATCCTGTCAAAGATCCTCCCATCTAGAAGACCGCTTCGATGGCCAAATTCATCAACACCTACCTCGACGAGGATCTGATCATCTACCGCGGTCTTCAACGCGGAGGTGCCATCGGCAAGGGATACAACGTCGAGATGCCCGACACGGAAAACACGGATGCCAGCTGGCTCATGGCGCTGGAAGACAATCTCCGTGTGCTGCTGCGCATGGTTCGTCCGGAGCTGCGCATGCAGGTGGCCTGGAGCGTGGACAGTGACTACCGGAAAGAGATCGAGGCCTATCGTCACAAGACCGAAATGCTGCCGCAGGACCGCTGGTCCACTCGCCAGCGTGAGGAGCGTTATCAACGCTACGACAAGAAGATCCGCGACCACAAGCTCCGCCGCGAGCATCTGCAGTTCTATTTCACCTCCAAAATCCAGGGCAAGGCCATGGGTGGAGGCCGCCAGTATTACGAAGAGCTTCTCCAGGCCGCCAAACGCGAGCAAGGCGAGCTGGAGGAGACGCTCCGCCAGCAGCTCGGCGGTCTCGGCGGGCGGGTGATGCCCATGAATGACATGGAGCACTTCGAGGCTTTCTATCGCTACTTCAATCCCAGCGCCTTCGAAAACGAATCGCTGAACCTCGACGAGATCTACGATCCCAGCAAAACGGTCTGCGAGATGTGCTTCAACAGTGATGCCGCCCCCGTGCGCATGGGCACCTCCACGTTCAAGATGGACGGCTTCTACCAGGGCATCTGCGTCATGAAGTCGCTCCCGAAATTCACTTACATCGGGATGATGCGAACGCTGACGCAGCTCGACATCCTCGACTACCAGATCGTGTGCAACATTGAGGCCGGTGATGTCGAAAAGGACCGCATCGCCACCGAAGGAAAAGTCGCTCGTCTGGAGCGTGGCAAGATCACACCATCCTTGGAAGCCACGCTGGCAAAGCTGCGCACCCGCATCCGCCGCCTCAGCACGAACGAAGTGGTGCCGTATCGCATGCATTTGATCGTGCGGGTCTGGGACAAGGATGCCGACACCTGCGCCAGCAAGCTCTCCGCGATCCGCAATTCGATCCTCAAGCTCGGCGGAGCACAGTCTTACGAGCCCACCCTGCCCACCAGCGTGCGCAATTATTGGCAGCTCTGCATGCCCGGCTGGTCCTGGGCCAGCTACAACGACTTCAAACTCTACGTCGAGGATGTGAACCTCGCCGATCTGCTGCCCATCTCCAGCACGCCCACCGGGGATCTCGAGGAGGCCGAGGCCATCTATGACGGCCCTCGCGGAGCCCTCGTTGGCTGCACGACCTTCGTTGGCAAGGAGGGAGCCATGCGCCCGGAGCACGGCATCATGTTCGGCGCATCCGGAGCGGGAAAATCCGTCTTCACCATCGATTTGCTCACGCAGACGGCACCGTATTACGACTTCACGGCCATCGTGGAGGAAGGTTTGAGCTACAATCTCTTCACACGTCTCTATGGCTGCACGCCGATCATCGTGCAGCCGAACGGAAACCTCACGTTCAACTACTTCGATACCCGCGGCCTGCCGCTCAGTTCCGATCAACTCGGCGGAGCGACCGCTGTGGCACATCTGATGGCTGGCCCACCACCCGATATCGACAAAGATCGCATCCGTCAGGCACTCCTCGCGAAACAGATCGAGCGCCTCTACATCGATCAGTTTGAGACCTGGGCCAGCCGCCATCCGCAGGAGCGTGCTGAAGCCGCACGCCGCGTGGCCGTGGCGGACGCCTGGCGGCAGAAAAAAATGCCGCAGGGCACCGTGCTGTCCGATGCGTGGATGGATTTCTATGCCGCTGTGATGGAAGGCGAGCCTTACGCCAATGAGTTGAACCGCCTCCAGGTCGATCCAGCCATGCTGGAGGACTTTTTGAACAATCCCGGCAACCAATGGGACGTGATGAGCCTCGGCTACACACTCATGAAGCCCGAGGACATGCCCACGCACAGCCAGTTCGTGGAATTGCTGAACCTCGAAAGCCGTCAACGCCGTGCGCACGAGGATCTCGGCCTGCTGCGCATGCTTTTGGAGCCTTGGAGCCGGAATGGGCGCTACGGCGCCATCCTCGACGGCGTGAACAATGTCGATCTCAGCGGCAAGGTGGTGCACTTCGAGCTCAGCTACATCCCCGAAAGCGCGAAGGAGCTGCGCACCGTGGCCGCCTTCCTCATCACGAATGATCTGCGCAAGGAAATAATGCGCCGACCCCGCTCCACGCGGAAGCGTGTCATTCTCGAGGAGCTTTCCGCCTTCCTCGCCATGCCGGATGGTGACCGCATCACCCGCGAGTATTACGAGCGCATGCGCAAATACTCGTGCTGGGTCTTCTCCATCATCCAGCAGTTCCAGCGCATCAAAGATCATCCGGTGCGGTCGTCCGTCGTCGGCAACTCACGCGTCATGTTCATGCTGAAACAGCCTGACCAGCGTGACGTGGAAAGCATGAGCGAAGGCTTCCGCATCCCCTCCATCACGAAAAAGCAGGTCACCAGCTTCCCCGATCCATCGGAGATGAAGACCGATCCCTACGGCTCTTTTGTCTATTACCACGAAGCCACCGGCCGCCCACGCATCGCTATCGGCCGTCACATGGCCTCAAAAGAGATGATCCTGGCCTCCGCCACCTCCGGTGAGGCCTTCGAGCGCCAGAACGAAGAGCTCAAGAATTACGGCGGCGACGCCTACAAGATGATTATCAGCCAAGCCAAGTCCAAAAAATGAAAACGCACCTCATACCATTGATCGCCCTCAGCCTTGCCATGGCGTCATGCACGAGCTCCAGCGGAGGCATGAGCCGCGGGATTGTGGGAGCCGGCATCGGCGGACTCCTGGGCTCCCTGCTCGGAGACAACCTCCTGAGCAGCAACAACAATAACAACAACGCGGCCGCGGCTGGCGGTGCGGCCGCTGGCGGGAACAACAACGGCAACGGCTTGCTCGATGACAACCAAGGGCTGATCACCGGTGCCGTGGCAGGCTATGCCGCGGGTGCCATCACCGATGCCATGGCGAAGAACGAGGTGCGCCAGCGCTATCTGGATGGTTACAACAAAGGACGCAGTGATGCCATCAAGGATCTTTACTGGGTGAAACGGGATGCTGAGAGGCCGAATGCTGACTCCGCGGTGCAACGCCGCTATTACGAGGTTCCCGTGCCTGAGCATGTGACCACGGATGGAGTGCTCATCGAGCCCCGGAAGGTCGTCATCGAGGTCGTCGAGTGATTCCAATCCCTAACCCCACTGAGCCATGAAAACCGCTTTTGTCATTTCGGCACTGATAGCCGGTTCGTCCGCCCTGCTGGCACAGTCGCCGATCCAGGAGGTCATCGACAACGCGCTCATCCAGAGCGTGAACACGAACAACCAGAACATCATGAGCATGCTGCAACAGCAGCTCGAAGAGGCAAAGAGGCAGTCTGAGTCCCTCAATGACCAGCTCACACGCATGGGCGATCCCTCGAAGGTAACCATGCCGGCGCTCGACATCATCAAGCAAAGCGTGTCGATGTCCGCCATGAACGCGGCAAACGCGGCCCAGCGTGAGCAGCGCCTCCGCGCCACGACGGGAGCGGAGGCCTTTGGCGACAACGCCTACGGCCTCATCGCACCGGTCAATCCCACCGTGACATTCAAAGATGGTGAGACAGGCCAGCGTGATCCTTCACTCTACAAACTTCAGGGCGCTCTCATGGGTGATCTGAACAATGTCAGCGAGGCCTCAAGTGACTCCGATGACCGTGTGAGCCAGCTCAAGCAGCAGTTGGGCACACTCCTCGACCAGTTGAGCGCCGCCAAGGACGTGGCAACTGCCATAAAGCTCCAGGCTGCGATCAGCGCCATCGAAGCCGAGGTGGCCAGCGCCCAGGCCGAAGTCACGAAATCCTATGTGGACTATCAGGTTCTCGAGCAGAAGCTCAAGCTGCAGGCGCAGATCGAGTCACGCGGAAAATCCGAGGGCCGCACGATGGAGCGCCAGCATAACAGCGACAAGGCCAAGGAGGCCAAAGGCACGACCACTGGAACCACGACAGGCACTTCCGGCACCACGAAGCCTTTCTCAAACCTGGGCTGGGGCTCCAAAAACTGACGCCAACATCCCTTCGAACCCGATTTGACCACCATGAACCTCCCAGCGCCCATGCTCGCCAGCTTTGCGGATGCCTTCGGGCTCATGGAGCCGTTCTATGAAGACCTGCAGGTGGTCTGCGCGGATATTTTTGACATTCTTCAGCTCTTCACTTTCACCTTCGCCTTCCTGGGGCTGCTCATCAGCACCTACAAAGGCATGATGAGCGGCAGTTTTGAGGGAGCGTTCACCACCATCCTCTACACCGGCCTCGCCTGCACGATCATGCCCTTCTTCCCTGAGTGGCTGATCGAGGACGTCCGGGTGGCGCTGAGTGACGACCTGCTGGAAGCCCTCGAAGTCGATCCGCTCAGCCTGATGGAAACTTTCGGAGGAAGCTTCGAAGACCTGGACATCAACACAGACGCCAGCGCTCTGCTGGGGCTTTTCGTCGATCCTCTGGCGATCATCGACTACATCGCAAACATCATCGCGGCGTTCTGCATGATATTGATTGGTCTGTTCTGCTACTTCATCTTCTTCTTTGCCTATCAGGTGCAGATCATGGCCCTGTATGTCGGCGCGGCGGCGTCGCCGATCTTCTTCGGCATGTTCCTCTTCGAGCAAAAGCGGGACATTGCGATCAAGTACTTCACCGGCCTCCTGGCCATCACGATGTGGCCGCTCGGCTGGGGCATCGGACTGCTGCTGACGGACTTTCTCCTCCAGGTCGGCATCGATATTGTCATGCTCCTCACGGCCACGCTTCTGCTGAATCCCTTGTGGGGAGTGGTCATTCGAGACATCGCCATCTTCTGCCTCGTGATCGCGGCGGCCACCTGGATCATGTTTGTGATCTTCAAGGCACCGGGCATCATCCACAAGGCCGTCGTCAATGGCACGCAGATTGGCCTGGGCTTCACAGGCCAGGCGGTGAATTCAGCGATGGCCGGTGTTGGCGCGGGTGTTTCGGTCGCTTCGTCCGTGGCAGGAATGGTGCCCGGCGGAAGCGGCGTCTCTTCCGCCATCAGCGGTGCTGGTGGCGCTGTGACAGGCGTGGGCAGCTCTATCGGTGGCATGACTTCCGGCCTGGAAAGGGAGGACTAAAGCAAGCAGCACATGAAAGGCGTGACCGACATATTCATCTCGAAAGAAAAGCTGGCGCTGTTCTGGTTCTCGCTGGCCTGTTTATTCCTGGCGATCACCGGCTGGCATACCTACAATGTGGCCGTCAGCAGCCGCGGCAGCATGCTGTATGTGCCGATCGAGAAGAGCGAGTTCTACCTCGACCGCTCGCTGGACCAGCATGAGCTCGATGATGTGATCAATTACCACACGCGTCTTGCCCTGGAGACCTACCTCAATCGCGGTCCGAACGGTATGCTCAACACGGATCGCAAGGAACTTCTCTTCTCGGGTCTCGCCCTGGAGCAGGTGGGTCTCGACCTGCGCGACAATGCCTACGATTTCGAAAAACGCCGCATTCATCAGATGGTGGAAGTGGGCGGCGTGAGTGTGGAATACTCCCTCGACGGCAGCGCGGAGACCGTGGCCACCGGCCAGATCATCCGCGTCAGCGTGGACCCCACCACGAATGAGGCCGTCACACAATCGATCGCCGTCTCCGCCCGCATGGAGTGGATACGCAATCCGAACCTGCGTGACAGCCGCCGTTTCCCCTTCGTCTGCACCAATGTGGACTACCGCCTCTCCAACATCTCCAGCTCGGAGGACGCCCGTTAACCCATGTCCGACAAACCTGAAAATCGCCGCGGTGCCATCGACACCCTCATCATGAGGGATCGGACGGCCGTATTCTGGTTCCTTGTTGCCTGTGCCGTCGGCACGGCATGCGCCACTTACACGATGCTGCTGGCCGAGGTCCTGCGAGACCGCCCGCCTTTTGTGGTGATGGACACGGCGGGCGCTTTCTACGTCCCGAATGGCGTGACGTATGGCGACGCCATCAACAGCCGCATGCATGAGGAGATGGGCAATATCCTCGCGGAAACCCTCCTGGCACGCACACCGGAAGGCCGCGTGTATGAGGACCGGATGACGAAGCTTCTTTGGACGGATGAAAGAGGGGATGTTCTCGCCGAGGTGCCCCTCAAAAAGGATTTTCAAAAGGAAGCCGCCTACTTCAAAAGCCAGCAGGTGAACCAGACCGTGGTGATCGATAAGACCAAGGTCGGCAAGACGAGTGGCAGCCAGGCCGTGACAAGCACCACAGGCACCGTCACGCGCGTCAGCATCTTCAGCGGGAAGCAGAAGATCGAGAAGTTCCGGTTCACGCTCGTCGTGAAATGGCATCAAAACGCCAACATCCGCAAAAACAAAGGATTCCCATCCCAGGTGATGGAATTCGGCAGCCTCACCCTTGAGCCGATCACCGAACCATGAACACCCGCTTACATCAGTCATTCTGGTTTGTCCTGCTGGCGAGCCTCTCACTGGCCTTCGCCGATGCCACCGCGCAGGTGCAGACAGGCCGTGAGCTGGTGCGGCTCGATCCGAAGAACCACGTCCACGACATCGCCATCAACAGCAACGTGGCCACCACCATCACCTTCCCCGAAAAGATCAGCCTGCTCACTGGCTATGGCCTCGTCACCGATCCTGGCCAGATGACCCAGATGAGCACCGCAAAGGTCTCCACCGTGCACTACGAAAACGTAGCCGGTGACACGCTCGTCGTGCGTCTCATCAAGCCGGGAGATCCCTGCCATGCCACGGTGCGCACCACACGCAGCATCTACCTCCTGCGCTTCAACGCGGCTGAGGAGGCAAACCTCGCCGTGCTCGTCTCGCCCCCCGTCCAGACCAGCGCCGCGGTGGAAGTGGGGCCGGACAAGGTCGTCGAAAACCGCATTCAATACAGCGCGGAGGAACTCGTCGGCATGCTCAGCAAGGCGCGTAACCGCAAGGCACTGCAACCGCTGAATCCCGGCCTTTTCAATGGCTGGGTGGAGCGGAACGAGCTCGCCATGACCAGCTCGCAGAAGGACATGGTGACCACCATTTACGAGATTCAGCGGAATCCCGGCAAAGACCTCACCGTCTTCCGCTGCTGGATCACCAACAACGGTGCGAAGCCCTTCGAATTCGACCCGATGGGCACGAAGGTGCGCGTGGGCACCCGCAGCTATGACGCGCAGCTCGTCGATTGCGCCAACACCATCCAGCCCGGCCAGCGTCAGGCGCTCGATTTGATCCTGCAGGGCGGCCCCGGCGGCACTCGCGAGGGCCTTTCCATCCAGCAAGACTTCCGCATCGAGCTGCCGGAGCCCGGCCGCGCACCGCTGCTCCTGCCTGAACTGGCCGCTGATGCGGCGCTCGAAGGCAAATAACACCTCCCACCTTCCTCCGCCATGATCCAGCACCTTCAAAAGCCCGCCGTGCAGATGCTTCTGCTCCTCGCGGTCGTGGGCATCGGTGGCGCAGCCTACTACGTCAGCAAGCAGCCCCCCTCCGTGGGCGGCAGCCAGCCCAAGGCCAAAGTCACCAAGGATGGCACTCCGGCACCCGAGCCCACGCTGATCGCTGAAAACAAAACGGTGAACGCGGCTGACAAGCGCACCGCGAAGCTCGGTGGTGATGAACAAGTGCAGCGTTTCATCGTCCCGCCGAAAAAGCCGCCGCCTCCCACGCTCATCACCACCACGGCCTCCACTCAGCAAAAGAAGCCGCAGAAGCCGCCGCCCTTTCCCACGCTCGTGCATGTGAACCAGAGCCCGAAAGAGCCCTTCGTGCCCTCCGTGCCTCGTTTGTTCGCCCCGCGTGGCATTTTGATCAAAGCGGCGCTGGTCATCACCGTGGATTCTTCGTCGCTTCAGACGCCTGTTCTGGCCCTCGTGATCGAGGATGTGTATTGGAACCACCAGCTTATCATTCCCGCAGGCACGCAGGTGCATGCCAAGGCGTCGAACGGCCGCGTGAGAGACCGAATCGAGATCAAAGGCACCTTCAATTTCATCTGGGATGACGGTCGTGAATACAGCATCAGCGGCGTCGCCCTCGATCATGAAAAGCTCACCGATGGCACCTTCGCCGTCACCGATGGCTCCGCGGGCGTCCGTGGACGTGTGATCAAGAATGACGAGTATGCCGAGGTAAAAATCCTCTTCGCCGAGGCGCTGCAGGGCATCATGAACAACAACCAGCAGCAGTTCCAGACCATCTACGGACTCGCGCCGCAAAACAACACGCGCAATGCGGCGCTCGGCGGTGGATCGCAGGCCGCCTCCGCCTACTCGGGCATGCTCACGAAAAAGCTCGAGCAAGACCTCGACTTCGTGCGCGTGGCCGCCGGCACCACGTTTTACATTTACACGCTCGATGTCTTTGAGCCGGAGATGGCCAGCATCGCAGGATTGAAGCAGGGCAGCCAGCCCGTGGCGAGCTGGCAGCTCGCCCAGGCGGCACACGCCCAGGCTCTTGCCGATGGTGATGCCACCGTGAAGGGTGATGCAGAAAAGGCCGCCGAAGCTCAAAAAGCCCGCGAGCAGCAGGAGACGGCCACACAGCTCGAAAACGTGCGCAATTTGATCGCAAAGCCCAGCGACACCACGCCCGCCGCTGCCGAGACCGCGCCTGCCGCAGGTCCGGTGCCCGTGATGCAACCCACTTCCACCAGCACGCCATGATCACCAAGCAAAACGCCGCCATCCTCGTCCTCGCCGCGCTGCTTTCCGCCTGCCGGTCCAGCGATTCCCTGCCCGATGATCCGCTCATCTATCCCGAGCAGGAGCAGGAGAGCGCCTTCATCCCCACCTACTCGAAAACCGTCGTCGCCGGCTGGCCAAAGGGCCGCTCGCTCGATCCGCGTGATGCCTCACGCGTGAGACTCGATGAGCAGGTGCATGCCTATCATCTCGGCCGCCTGCCGAGCAAAGACCGCCAGGAGATGCACGAGGCACACACCGTCTATCGCGTGGAGCAGGATGCACGCTGGGACACCCGCCTGCCATCCACGCCGATGGACTCACGCGGTGTCGTGCTCGGCATTCGTGATCCCTCGCGCAAAGAAATCCCCGATGACGACCTCATCAAACAGGAGCGTCAGGCCCTCGCCGCCAAATCGGATGCGCTGCGCAAATCCATGAGCGACCTCGAAGTGCTTCGCGCCGAGCTGTTGAAGAAGAAATCGGAGTTCCAGAAGGCTGAAGAGGACGTGGCCGGCCTGAAGGAATACTTGGCAAAGACCTTGCAGGATCAGGCGACTCTCCAGGCACAGCTCAAGCAGACCCAGGAACGCCTC
The DNA here is from genome assembly GCA_016795465.1 of Verrucomicrobiaceae bacterium. Taxonomy (GTDB): domain Bacteria; phylum Verrucomicrobiota; class Verrucomicrobiia; order Verrucomicrobiales; family Verrucomicrobiaceae; genus Prosthecobacter. The sequence goes on from JAEUHK010000067.1 coordinate 21,093, forward strand.
AACGAGATGGAGGAGGCGGAGCGGCTGCGCATCCGCAACTCCAGCCAGAACCTTGTGCCGAAGAAGTGAGCCTGCCGACGTGATGCCCCCCGTGAACCTCGCACACATCCAAGGACTGCGTCCCTTTCTCGATGAGCGCATCATCGGCCAGGAGCATGTCATTCCAAAGGTGGTCCCCATCGTGCAAAACGGGGAGCTGGGCCTCGCGGACCCGAAACGGCCCAAAGGCACCTTTTTGCTCCTCGGCCCCACCGGCGTCGGCAAGACGGAAATCACGCTCCTGATCACCGAATACATCTACAAGGATGTGCAGAAGCACTGCATCCGTCTCGACATGTCCGAGTATCAGAATCAGGAATCGCTCGGTCTCCTGCTCGGCAAGGACAACAGCTCCCGCGGGAACCTCGGACGCTTCTACGATCGCGCCGAAGGCCGCGGCGTGATCCTCTTCGATGAGATCGAAAAGGCTCATCCACGCGTGCTCGACATCTTTCTCCAGGTGCTGGACGCCGGCCGTATCACCGTGGCGAATGGTGACACGCTGAATCTGTGCAATTTCTACATCGTGGCCACCTCCAACATCGGCGCGGATGCCTTGATGGAGCTCAAAAACAGCCCCATGGCCACCGTGGAGCGTTTCATCGAGGATCTCGCCGCCGCGGAGCTGCGCCCTGAAGTGCTCGCCCGCTTCAACGTGCGCTGTGTGTTCCAAAAACTCGGTTACAGCGCCCAGAAACAGATCGCCAGCATCATGCTGAACAAGGAGCTGAAGCTGCTGCGTGAGAAAGGCTATCAACTCGAGGCTGGCGAGGGTGTGCTGGAGCTGCTCGTGGCGCAGGGCGTGGAGCCGCGTCTCGGCGTGCGCCGCATGCGTGCCACGGCCGAGGCACTCTGCCGCCATGCCGTGCGTGAGGCTCTGCTGGCCTCGAAACCCGCTTCAGGAACCCTCCGTGTGCACAATGGGACTCTTGTCATACATCCATGAGCGGCGTGATGCTCTGCGCTTGTTTTACCGGCTGCACCCGGAGGCATGGCGTTACACCTTTGGCGTGATCTTCATCATCGCCGCGGCCGGCCGTGGTCGCTGGATGGCCGTGCTGGCGATCTTTCTCGGCATGGGCGTGATGCTGGCCTATGACCGTTGGGGAAAGCCCTGGCAGGAGAAAGGCGCGGCGATGTTCAAACCGAAACCCAAGCTTCCTAAATCATGAAAATGCCTCTTCGTCTGCTTTCCGGTCTTTTGATCCTTTGGGGTCTCGTCTCGTGCTCGCAGCCGCTGTGGCTGAATGATGACGATGTCATTCCCGTGGGCAGCCGCGTGGAGTTTTACATCTGGCATGATCATCCAGCGAAGCCCAAAAAGGCCGGCTGGCGTGAATCAAACATCCACATCGCCAGCCTTCAGCGTCCGATGACTGGCGAAGAGGCCCGTCATTGGGCCGAAGGCGTGGGCGTGCGTGATGCCGGGATGGCCTGGACGCACTATTATGTGCTCGTGACACCACCAAAGCCTGAAGGCCGCCAGATTCGCAGCGCCATGTATCCGCGCCCGGCCGTGGTGGTGAGTTCGAAATAGGCCGTTCAGGGCTTGTCGAGCTCCGCCAGCTTCTTCCGCCATCGTGCGAGCTCCTCCGCATTAGCCAGCGGCGAGCTGTGTTTCGCGGCGGCTTCATAAAAGGCCACCAAGCTGCTGGGAAGCAGTCGCGTGACCTCCCGCGGGCGTCCGGGCGAGGGCTCAAACCATTCGCTCGCGGCGGCTTCATAAGCATCGAGACCTCCCGAGAAGTCTTTGCGTGCCGTCAGCAAGTCTCCCAGCCGCCGGTGAAGGTCCATCACACGCCAGCGCTCGGCCTTTTTGCCTTCCAGTTCCGCCAGCGCCTCACGCACGGCCTGCTCAGACTCTGTCATGCGTTTCTGCAATCGCAGGCACTCCGCCAACGTCGTCCAGGCATTCGCCAGCTTGGTTTCATGTGCACCGCTGCGGGCGATGTCGAGCGCACGCCGCGCCGCGGCCTCCGCACCCGGCATGCCCGGCGTGTGGGAGGCGAGGCGTGCATGCTCCATGAGGGCATCGAGCACTTTTTGATGCCTGGGGCCGTATTGGCGCTCAAAGAGCTGCAACCGCTCCGTCGAGGCAGCGAGCGCTTCCTGGTAGCGTTTGCTTTCACTGCTGATCGTCGAAAGAGTGAGCAGGATGTAGGAACGTTGCGTGATGGTTGCCTCCCCACCCGGGAGCACTTCGAGGGCGCGATGCAGCGCCACGATAGCCTCTTCGTTCTTTTTTGCGGCACGCAGCACCTCGGCCTGATCACGCAAGACTCGCGCAAGCTCCTCTGGTGGCCGGCTTTCCATGCCGCGGACAGCTTCAGCCAACAGTTGCTGCGCCTCCGCATGCTGACCTGAACGCGCAAGCGACCTGCCAAGCTCCTTGCGGGCCAGCAGCGCGGACAATTCATGCCCATGCAGCCGGTCAAAGCCTGCCACACAACGCCGCAGCAACGGGATGGCCGTGGCATTGTCCTGAAGATCGACATACCGCCACGCCGCCTCGTAGAGCGCCGCGACAGCCCGGGCGGACTCCGCTCCATCCATCTGCGCGATGAGCTCCGCATGACGCACATACCACGGCTGCGCCCGCGGCCGCTCGCCCAGCGCCGTGTAAAGCTCACCGAGCTGCCAGGCGAGCTCCGCCTGCTTTCGCGGCTGGCTGTCAAAGCGTGCCAGGCCCTCCGCCTGCTGATCCGCAAGCTTGCGCAGGATCTGCGAGTTCAAGCCGGACTCCGCATGCTCGCGTGCATTGGCCAGCAGCTCGGTGAGATGATCGCTCACCTGATCAGCGAGCTGCGCCTGATCCTGTGCCAGCAGCCGCTGCTTCTCCGCACGATCCAGAGCCCACAGCGTGGCGGCGATGCCACCGGCCAGCGCCACGAGCACCGCCGCGGCCGCACGCACGCCGAGCCGGTGCCGTGCGAGCCAGTTCGTCAGGCGATAACCAAGCCCCGGAGGTCCTGCGAGCACTGGCAGGCAATCCAGGTATCGCTGCACATCACTGGCGAGAGCCTGTGCGGACTCGTAACGCATCACGCGATTCTTTTGTAACGCTTTCAGCGTGATCCAGTCGAGCTCGCGCTTCAATTCACGAGCCGGGATGGCATGCGCCGGAGCACCAGATGCCACCCGTTTGCTCGGCGGCTCGATCTCATCCTCGCCCACACGGCGCAGCAGCTCGCGCAGCGGTGTGTCTTTTGTTTCCTCCTCTTCACGAATCGGTGTCGTGCCGGTGAGGATCTCGTAAAGCAGCACGCCGAGGGAATACACATCACCGCGTGCATCCATCTCCACACCCGAGATCGCCGCCTGCTCCGGGCACATGTAACGCGGCGTGCCGAGCACCGTGCCACGCAACGTAACGCTCTGGCCGCCGGTGAGGTCTCCTTCGAGGGCCTTCGCGATGCCGAAATCGATCACCTTCACCGACGGGGCACCATCGATCTCCGTCACCATGACGTTCGAGGGCTTCAGATCGCGGTGCAGGATGCTGCGCTGATGCGCATGTTCCACCGCCAGGCATGCTTGATGAAAAATCGCCAGCCTCTCACGCAGCGGAAGCTGGCGATCACGCACCCAGCGGGTGATCGCAGAGCCCATGACGGCCTCCATCACGAAAAAGGTGCGCCCATCCTCCAGCTCACCCGCATCAAAAACGGCAGCCACATGCGGATGCCCCAGCCGGGCGAGCACCTGATGCTCGCGATTGAAGCGTGCGGACACCGGTTTCATCAGCAAACCGGGCCGGATGATCTTCACCGCCACCTCCCGCTTCACCGGCTCCAACTGCCGTGCCAGCCACACTTTGCCTGTGCCGCCCTCGCCGAGCACGCTCATGAGCTCGTAACGTCCCGCCACCAGCACGCCGGGTGCCTCGGGGCTCGGTGGTGACTCGACCGCTAAAAGATCGAGCGTGTCCTCGTCCGTCATGGCGAGGTCGAAAAGCCCCGCGGAGGGCGTTGCGGCAGGAATGGCAGATTCAGACGACATGGTAAAAGTCTGGCAGGTGCTCCGGACATCGGCAAACGCTCATCCTCGCGAATCCGCTGGGCTTTTGTCACATCACGCAAGCGTTTGGCTATTCCAACGCACGGCCTCCATGTCTCCACGCGGCCCTTTGTCACCCTCCTCCCCTCACATCATGCCTGAAGAACAAGAGAAAGCCGGAATGGGAGAGTCCCTCGGCAAAGGCGTCGGCGAAAAAGTCGGCGGCACAGCAGGTAAAGCCGTCGGCAAGGCCGCGGGTAGCGCTGCGGGCAAAGCGGCGGGCGGTGCGATAGGGGGAGCCATCGGCACTGCTATTCCTGTCGTTGGCAATGCAGTCGGTGCTGCCGTCGGCCAACAAGTCGGTGGCATGGTCGGCGGCCAGATCGGCGGGCAGGTCGGCGATCAGGTCGGCTCCAAGATTGGTGGCGAGGTCGGTGGGGCCATCGGCGGCGCAGGTGACAAGGCCATGGGGGCCGTCACCAAAGGCATCGGCAGCGCTGGCGGAGGCAAAGAAGGCGCTGGAGCGGCCAGCCTGCTCAGCGGCCTCGGCGGCGGTGGTGGAGCGGGAGGCGGTGATTTGCTCAAGGGAGTGACCAGCCTGGCAGGCGGTGGTGGCGGAGATCTTCTCAAAGGCGTCGGTGGCCTCGCGGGAGGCGGCGGCGCAGGTGCTTTGCTCGGTGGCGGCGGTGCAGGTGGTGAAGGCGAGGGCGAGGAGCAGGGCATGGGCGAAGGCATCGGCAAACAAATCGGTGGCACTGCTGGTAAAGCCGTCGGCAAGGCCGCGGGCAGTGCCGCAGGCGGCGCCGCAGGAGCGGCCATTGGAAGCGCGATCCCCGTCGTAGGCACCGCGGTGGGTTCCGCCGTCGGCAAGCAGGTCGGCGGCATGGTCGGCAGCCAGGTGGGCCAGCAAGTCGGCGAGCAGGTCGGCGGCGCGGTGGGCAAAGGCGTCGATCAAGGCATCAAAACCGTGCGCATGTCCCTCCAAGAAGAGGGTTACAAACTCGGCGGCGGCCTCGGCAAAGGCCTCAGCCTGGGCAAAGGCATGAAAATGTGACCATTCCAATAAAGCCCCGGGCCAGGCGGCACAGTTTCGTCCACTCCGGCTAATCACTCGACACCACCCAACACTTTCCCCTCCAATCACCATGGCTGCAGACAACGAAAACAAAGATGGACCGCAAGTTGGCGGTCACCGCCAACCAGCTCCACAACCTGCAGTTGCACCAGCCAACGAAGTCGCCGCAGCGGAACCACCCAAGGTGGACGCTCCTGCCGCGGCCGCCCCGCAGGCATGGGTCCAAGGCAAAAAACCAGATGCCGTGGCCGCAGCCGAACCAGCCAAGGTCGAGGCACCTGCCGCCGCCGAAAACAAAGTGCCGAACAAGCCCGCGGATGTCTTCGTGGGCGACGAAAAGAAGGAAATGACCGCCAAGGAAAAGCTCGAGGCCGGCGTCAGCGGCATCATCGCCGGTGAAGGCGGCCTCAAGGAAGGCCAGATGATCGGCGAAGCCGTGGGCGAGAAGATCAAAAGCTTCTTTGGCCAGGACAAAAAGGACGAGCCCGCCGCGCAGAAGGTCAAACCCGAAGATGGCCCCATCATTGGCTCACAGCGTCAGAAAGAAGACTCGGGCGGCCTCGATGTCGGCGGCAGCATCGGCAAAAAAGTCGGTGGCATGATCGGCTCCGCCATCGGCGGCGACAAAGCCAAGACCGTGGGCCAAGTGCTAGGCAAAGTGGCCGGCAACATCGCCGGCCAGGTGGCCAATCTGGCCGTCGATCATGCCCGTGGCATCGGTGGCGGCATCGGCAGTGCAATCGGCTCCGCGATCGGCGGAGAAAAAGGCGCGGCGATCGGCAAGGATCTCGGCAAAAACATTGGCTCCGGTGTCAAAAACGTGCGCGATGAACTGGCCGCGAAAGGCATCAAGCTCGGCGAAAAGCCCGCCGGTGGAAAACACAGCCACGGCGTGAAGTGAGCCGCCCAACGGCCTGCCAGCAGCTCCAGCCTCCACACCAGCCCCGGCTCACCGGTTTGCCAGATCGGTCAGCTTGTCATTCATTTGGCGCAACCGCTTGGAAAGACAGGTCGCGATGCGGCTCACGAGCCGGTAGGCCACCTTTGGATTCGCGGCAAAGAGGTTGTCGAGGCTGTCACGCGTGATCAGCCACACCTCCGATTCGACCATGGCCTTCACCAGCGCACTCGCCGGCCCCGGATCGAACACGCTCACCTCTCCGAGCGAGTCACCCGCCTCCAGCACGGCCACACTGAGGTCCGGCCCCTCCACATCCTGAAACACCTCCAGCCGACCTTTGAGCACCAAATACAGATGATCATTGTCCTCTCCCTGCCGGATGACGACGTCATCCGCCTGAAAGGTGCGTGAATCGCCAAAAGAGGCGAGCTGTTGAAGTTCCTGGGCGGAGAAATTGGCGAGAAGGGGGGTGAGTGATGCCATGAAGGATGGGAAGGTGAAATGAGTTCTGGAAAAATGCCCGCGTATCAGACGGAGTGACCGCCGCGGTGACCACCGGCAGCCGGGGCTCCCTGTGGCCGCATTCTTTCACGCACGCTGACAGCTTTGGAAGCCTTTTTCTCATCGGCTTTGAGTTCTTCACTCTTCTGGCGCAGTTGCTGTTCTTGAGGTTTGAGCGCTTCGCGCACATTGATGGCCTTGTTGGCCTTTTGAATGAGGGCGTCACGCTCGCTGTCAGTGAGGCCTGCGATACCCATGTCATCAAGGGCACCCTTGTAGCTGGCTTTGGCGATGATTTGCTCTGCTTTTTCGAGCTTTTTCACCTCGCGGCCCGCCTGGCGTGCCTCCCGCCCCAGGTCACGCAGCCCGGCCTTTTGCTGGTCAATATTCATGCCGGCTTGCACCGCCTCGATGGCATCGCGGGTAGCAGCGATCTGCTGATCGATCTTCTTGATCTCGGCAGAGGTTCCATTGAGGCCGTTTTTGAGGATTGCTTTGATCTTTTCGCCTTTGCTGGCGTTGTTTTGAAGGTGCTCCTTTTTGGCCTCCAGCGCCTCGAGATGTTTGTTGAGGTCGTGTAGTTCGTTTTTCTGGGCGGCGTGGGCGGCGATCTTGCTTTCGTAGGCAGCCATGCGCTTTTGGCCGTTTTCCAACTGGGCGACGAGTGCCGCCGAGCGGTCCTGTCCCAGGAGTGGCTCTCCTGCGGGCAGTTGGTGATCAGCCAGCGCCTTTTCGATGTGCTCGTTGGCTCTTTTCTCGTTGAAAGTCTGCCCGCCGCCTGCTGGCTTGATCACGAGGCTCTCGTCAGGCATGCGCACGGCGGCGGCGTCAAAGGCTTGATAAACGGCTGCATGCACTTTGTTTCCACCAGGGTAGTCGAAGTTGGAGTTCTTGATGCCCTCAACCATCTCGCTGACATAGAGATCAGCGCGCTCGTCAGTGTCGCGCAGTTTCATGATGTCCACATCCATCGCTACTGCGGTGATGGCAGCGATCGTGGCTGCCTCCTCTGCGGGTGTGTAGCCCTTTTCCTCGAGCAGCGGTCCCACGGCCCTCTGCAATCCCGTTTTGATGCGCTGCTCGATGCTGGCGCTGACAGCCTGCGTGGTCTCCAATGCTTTGGCAGAGCACTCCGAGTAGGCCTGAACGGCAGCTCCAAAACCTTCGAGCTGCTCCTGGGTGGGCTGCCCGCCCTTCATGATTACTTCGGACACCTCTGCAAAGCGATCCTGCACTTCGGCCAGTGCCTCAAGCTCGTTGCCGCGGGCGTACATCTTGTTCACCTCGAGCTCTGATCCCTCACCGAGCTGCTCCAGCGTGCCTTCAACGGCTAGCGCATCACTTTCACTGAGCTTTTCACGCTCCACCGCCCCAGCCATCTGGTCTCCCGCCAGTCTGGAGGCACCGGCATCAGCACGGTTATTGCGAGCGTTTCGACGCAGGCGGTCCGGATCCTTGATTTGCTCTCCTTCCAAGATGTTCAGGGTCTCCAGTTTGACCTTGTTGGACTCGGCGGTGGATTGCAAAAGATCGAGCACGAATTGCTGCCGCGTGGCCACCTCAGCTTGTTGTGCCTCGTTCGTGTTTCCTTGAACGCCGATTTCGGCCTGCGAGCCTCCAGCCTTCACCTGGTTCTGCGGTTGCTCGACCTGCACCTTGGGATTGCCAATACGCGCTTGGGTGGCGAACGTGGGCTTCAAGGGGGCAACAACCACATCCAGCGCCCTGCTGACGTTTTGCTGCTCCGACCTGAGCTTTTGCAGAGTCTCTTGGCGAGCCTGCTGAGTTTTGTCCAATTCCTTCTCAAGGCCAGCGATGACCTTCCGTTGTCCTGCGCCCCTGGCTTCATTCAATTGTTTCAACGATTCAGCCATGTTCCGATCCAGTTCATTCAACTGATTCTGCAACTGTGCGACACGGCCCTGGCCGGTGGAGATGACCGCCGCGAGCCCTGCATCTTGAATCTGTTCCGGGTTGGCTGCGAACTGGTTGCGTGCGTCCGCTACCATAGCCTGGTAGGCGGTCAGTTCAGCGCCTCGCGGACGTTGTTCAGGGACATCGTTTTTCTTGATGGGAATACGTTTGTTGCCCATTCCCAGGGACTTGTTCTGCTCCAGCACGGCCGTGGCGAGGTAGGAGGTGCGTGGAGATAAGGCGTCCATCCCCACCGCCTGTTGCCGCTCCATGGCCAGTCTGAAGGTGTCGTCATTGAATGTGCTCACCACACGGCCTTCCTTGCGCATCACCTTGATTTCAGCCTGTAGATCCTTCAGGCGCTGCACCGCTCCGTCGATGGCCGCCGGCTCCAGCGGTGCCACCCCGTCCGGCGATTGGATGGATTGCAGGGCGATGCGCAAATCCTCCGGATCGAGAGCCTCAATCTTGTCCGCCGTTTCTGAGTGCAAAAACTGCGGCATTCCAGACACCGCCTTGGCGTTGAGTCCATTCGAGCCGACCATCTGTTCCCGATCAATGGTGGGAAAGGCCATGTCGTTGTCGATGCCTGAAACCTGGCCGGTGTGGGGATCGACGAAGATATTTCCTGAATGGCGGTCAATCTGGCCGGTGATGAAGTCCTGCGCCTGGAGGTCATAGAAGCCCTTTTGGAGGGCTGGTTCCTTGTAGTCGATGTCAAGGAAGCTCTCATATTCTTCGATGTTGCCAGGTCGGACCAAGATGGCGGAGCCAGGCACACCGACGCTGATACCCACGACCTGCCCGTCCTGCATCACGCCGAATTTTTCCTTGGCCATGATGTTCATGCCCAGCGTCTCATCCACCACCGAGGTGGCCACCGAGCGGGTCAGCATGGAGGAGATCGGGCTGCCCAGCGCTGCTTCCTTTTTCTTGAATGTCTCCGCAGCATCCACCGCCTGCGCGGTGCCAAAGAGCGCTGCCAGATTGTTTAAAGAGCTCGCCTCAAGCTCACGGGTGTGTATCACCTGATGCTCGGCGGCCCCCTCCTTCTTCATGCGCTCCGACTTGCTGCCGATCTGTGTCTTCGCAAAGGCCAGCTGCGTCCCCTGCTCATTCAGTGCCACTTCGGCATCCACTTTGAAGGTCTCGCTGGCCTGCAAGGCTTCCAGTCGGGGATCTTTGGCCTCCCCTTGGCGGCGGGCGATCCCGCCACCAAACTGATAGGTGGTCCGAGGCTCAAACTCATTGGCCGGCGCCTCCACCTCAATCTGTGCCTGACGTTCGGATATCAGTCGCGCTCTGGTCTGAAGCAGAGCTCCGTTTGCCTTGTCGATTTCTTTCAGCAGGTGCTTCCGCTCGCCATCCACGCCGCCGTGGCGAATGTTGCGAAGGTTCGCTACCACACCGCTCTTGTCGTTCAGCATTTCGAGGCGTCTCGTGACGTCGGCCAGACGCTCCGTGTGCTTCTTCATTGTCTGTGCGCTGACCAGAACTTTTGGATCCACACCTTGAACTGAATCTAATCCCTCGGCCAAAGAGAGCGTTAAGGCATCAATTTTTGTCCGAGAAAGATCGCTCTTGCTGAGGTCCAAGCCCTGGATGTTGCAGCCGGTCAGATCTTTGATGCTCTCTGAATCAAATCTTCCGGCCAATTCAATCTCGTTACTCACATCGTCTGCTGTAATTCCATGCTTGGCCGCGTATTCCACTCCCAGTCTCGCTGCCGAATTTGAGTGCTCGATCACGAAGTCACGCGCACGCTGCTTGAAGGCCGTTTTCTGAGACTTGAGGTCCCTAATGATGTCTTCCACACCTGAGTTACGGAAAGGCTCGCCGGATTGATCCAAAACTGATTTTTGTAGTGCCTTATAATTTATCTCCAGCGCCTCGATCTTCTTCTCAAGATCGAGCTCAACACCTTCACAGAGACGCGCCGCATTCATGATCATATCACGCGGATTGGGGTCGTAGTTGATGGATTTCATCCATTCTCCCACGGCGTTCTCCAGATACTCTCGACTGGCAGGCACAATCACTTCAGGCTGATCGAGAGCTTTGTTCGCTCTCTTTGACTCTGGACCGCGGTCGGATCTGATATCCCGTTCCGCCAACATGGTGGGGCTCAGCTTGTGCCGTTCAGGCATCTTGTTGATGTCTTCTCTTGACCGACCAGCATCAAACATGTCCCTGAGTTGCTGGTCAGTGAGCTTCTTCAGATCTGGCTGCTGGCCCCTAGTGTCGAACAGAAGCAAAGCGTCGGCTTGACGAAATACAGCCTCTTGACCTGCCAATTCGCCGTGAAACTTTGTGGCAAGTTGAACCAAAAGGTTAAGCGTCTTCTCTTGTTCTTCGGACATGAGCGTGGTGATGGAAAGGAATCAAACGTTGAGGAAATCAGATGAAGTATCACGTGGCCGTCAGTGATATCGACGAGGCACTTTAGACTAGCCGTGCGCTTTCGATTCGTGACAAAATTAGGTGCCGCATTTTTCGTGTCGTTCCCGGCTTTGCCGTCAATGATTCGCTTGCGACACAAGCCATGACGCTGATTTCAAACAGGCAAGGTTGAATGCCGTGTTTGGAAGCAGGAGCATCATCATGAAGACCTCGCCTCCACACCAAAGCGTGAATAACCTCCGGTTTTTTCAGGTACACGCCGGCTTCGTGAATAGTCCTCTCACTTCCACCAGTCCGGGATCTTTCCGGCGCCATCCATGGCGGGGATGCGCATCTTGATCTTGTTTTTGGACGGGTGGACGATCCATGCGGTGGCGTCCGGCATCTTCATGAGCTCGCCGGGTTGCACCTCGTAGTCCCACTCCTTGTTGATGGTGGTGCTGCGATCTTTGCCAAGGAAGCCGGAGGAGGTGGACTTTTTCTTCTTCTCGACCTTGGCGATGAATTCGGCCACAGCCTGCGCCCCTTCAGGATCGGGCTGGCGGAAGGCGATGCGGGAGCGGCAGTTCAGCGTGAGAACCTGAGCGGTTTCTTTGCCCAGCACCGGGAAAAGCGAGGCATCACTCTGCATGCCGAGGATGAGGCAGCAGTTCGCGGCACGGAGGCGGTCGATCACGTTGTGGTCGGAGATGCCGTCCTCGCTGGCGGTGGCGAGGGCTTGAAACTCGTCCATGAGGGCGATGAGCAGGTTTTCGGTCTTGCGCTCCTTCTTTGGCTTGTCGAAGCGCATCATGGCATGCGTGTAAAAGAGGAGCTTCAGGTAGGTGTTGATGTAGCGGCGCTCGGTTTGGAAGGTCTGCGGCATCGCGGTGCAGAAAACGCGGCCTTTGTCCACGTCCTGGATGTCGATGGTGTTCGGCTCGTCGGAGCAAAAGACCTCCGCGATGTCCGGATGCGTGAAAAAGCCGAGCATGACCTTCAGCGTGCCCACGAGACCTTCTTTTTGCTCGGCGGCCTGAGCGCTCAAAAAGGTCTGGTCGAAGTATTTGGCCAGCTTGATGCGCTCCGGCGTGCTTTCGGCATCGAGCAGCTCGTTGAAGAGCTCCTCCATTTTCGACTTGTCCGTGAGGAACTCGTAGGCGCGGAGCACATTCACCGGTTTGCCAAGCGTTTCGAGCAGCTCAAAGGCGCTGGTGAGTGCCTGCTGCGCCGCCGGTTTGAAGAAGGAGGACTGCTCGCCCTCGGTCAAAGCGGCACCGGTATCGACGAGGTTCTTCGCATGCGTCGTGTAGGGCAGGCGCATGTCGGAGACCAGATTGTAGCGCTCCTTGGGCTGCCAGGTCTTGTCCAACCGGTCGGGCCGCACCGCCAGCACACACACGGCCTCCGGCCGGCCATGGCCGGTGAAGTGCTCCATGGCGAAGAAATGCTCGTCACCCTTCGCCCCGAGGATGAGACCGCCCCAGTTAGGTCTGCTCACGCTGATTTGATGCAGCAGCGGATTGAAGCCGGAGGTCGTCTTGCCGACACCGGTGTCACCGGTGATCAACCAGTGACGTGTGAACTCTCCCGGAAGCCATTTGAGGTTCTTGTATTGGACGATGTAGTCTTTCTTGGAAAAATCCGGCTGCCATTTGATCAACACCATGGCCGCCAGCACGCAGATGAAGGCCACGCCGCCCGTGATCTCATTGATGCGGTCATATTGAAGCATGTACCAAACGCCAAAAGCGGCGATGCCGACGGCGGTGAGGAATTTGAGGAAGGAGAACATGACAGAAGACACCCCTGAGCGGAGGTAACAAGTGATAGCCCGAATGTGCTCCGCTGTGACACACGTTCGACTGTTCGCGTCACACTGGGATCGTCCCTGGCTAGTTCCAGGTGAACTCTCACCCAATGCCCCGCTCACTCACCTCCCAGCAACAAGGCAACATCAGCCTGACAGAACTCGCTCAGACCATCAGCGACGACACCGGCGGCTTTCAGAACTACCTGGACAGGTCATTACGCCTGCCAGAGCGCAACGGGGGCAATGTGGAACTCAAGGTTCATACTGAGCGCTTCAACAACCCGCTGACCGCAAAGGGAAACAGCCAGAACGCGGTTCAACTGGTCTATGACTCCCTCCAGCGCGAGGTGGGGCAGCATGCTGCTGAATTGCTGTGGGACAGGAATAAGATGGAAAATGGGCGTGTGACAGTGGGACAAATCAAAGACCTCCACGATTCGGTGAAGAATTTTCATCAAGCGCAGGCCGTGATCCGTGGACAGATGAATGATTGGGACCAGCGGCGCCAGCAGAATGCCATACCCCTGGCTGCACCCAGCCTGGATGCCCTGACGGCGGCCCCCGTGGCCCAGTTGAAAGTTTCAGCTCAGGGGTCAGGCGGTGCCATCCTGACACCGAGTGGAGTCGCCAAGGTGGAGCATTCCGCCATGGGCCGGGGAGCCTACGAGACAGCGCAGGTGGCCGCCGAGGCATTTGGCATGAACTCACCCGACTGCCCGCTGCAGTTCACCCCCGTGGCGCTCTACACGGACCCAGCTTCCTTGCAGGCTGCGCATCAGACTCTCTCTGCCTTCAAGGCCACTCCAGCCGGAGCGAACAACCACTTGGTTGACAGGCATCTGCAAACATTAGACCCGACCAGTCCGAAAGCGGGTGACGCTGGCGTCAGCGTGGCCGCCCGGGTGGATGGACGCCCGCTGAACCGCCTGAACATCGAAGAAAAGATCGCCCTCTTCCAAGGCGGGCAACTGGCCGCGGACATTGGCAAGGCATCCGTGCTCTGTCCTGTGCTTGGTTTAAATGATCATGTAGGTCCCAATGGCAACGGAAAACTCGGCCCCGGATTCTTTGCAGCCGGGCAGCAGAACATTTCCAACCTCATGTTGGACAACCAGACCGGGCGCTTGGTGGCGATCGACTACGCGCCGACAGCGAAGGGGACGATCACCGCACAGGGCATGTCCAATGGCTATGGTGCAGCCGGACCTGACAACGCTGTGGCGTCCCTGGCCGCCTTTGTCACCCGCGCGGCGGAGTCTCCCGAGGCCTACGAGGAGGCGGTGACGCAGATGCTCGCCAGGAACGGAACCGTTTGTCCCCTGGCAGGCACGATGACGGCCTTTCTGAAACCCGATGATGCCGATGGGGACAGCTATCTTTCTCATGAGGAAAAGCTGGCATTTGATCTTCATGTCACCCCGGAGCAGCAGCGTGCGTTTGCCGAGCAAATGCTAAAGGGCGCTGTCGAGGGGCTTTCGTATCTCCAGCAGCACCAGCAGGAACTGGCACAGGCGGTAGAGAACAGCTCCCGGCGCTGCGGCATGACCGAGGGCTACCGGCGTAATTTCCTCCAACCACAGGAGATGGCGAACCTGCATATGGGTCTGGAGGGCATGAACTTCGCCCACCTGCGCGCGAACCTCGCGGCGGTGTCTCAGGGGCAGGCAGCCCCCAACGTATTACAGGCACCGTCCTTTAAAGCACCCAGTCTTTACTCTCTGGAAGTGCTGGCCGAGCAGGCGATGGAAGGTGCGGGGCTGAAGCCGCATCTGGATGAATTCAATGCTAGCAACGGCCATGGACTGCACATCACTCCGGAGCAGATGATCACACCAGAGCTGAAGGCGAAGATTGAAGGCAAGGTGAAAAAGTCACTGGAGGAAGGCAGGACGGCGGACGCCTGCACCGAGGCGCGCGCCATGCTGGATGAGGCGATGAGGGGCAAGCTCGCCGTGGTGAAAACAATCAACGCCCGTGCCGATCTTGGCGCGAACCGGCCCTTCGCTCTCGAAGCCGCCCTCAAAAACGACTACGCCAGTCCCGAGGCCTTCGAGCGCTCCTATTTCCGTGGCGCGGCGCCTGCTGAGGCCAAGGTGGATTTCACACACCAGGCGGACACGAGCAGAATGCAACTCGCCAGCCCCTCGGTGGGCAAGGCTTTGGAGTCTTTGTCCAAACCGCTGCCCTACAACGCCGCCACCTACGATCCCGCCGGCTACTTTGATGAAGCTGATGCGGGCAAAAGCGGCGAGAGGGTGGATTTCCAGCTCAATGCCGCCGTGCTGGGCACCGCCATGTCCGGCCTGCCGCAGGAGCAGGCGGCCACGCGCCAGGCACTGGCCCAGCGCATGGCTGGCTACCAGATGAAGTTCGCCTCCGTCAATTCCGCCGCGACGCTGCAGACCCAAGTGAACCCTCTGCAGGCAGGGGATTTCGACAACTATATCCGCTCCACAGGCTCCAACCTCGGTGATCATCTGCGCAAGCAGCTCGCGGCTTCGCTTTTGCCGGTGAATGACAGCCCGTCGGATGTGAACGACAACAGCAGGAACATCCTTCCCGTCACGGACAGCCGCTTCATGGAGGTGTTGAAGCGCTCCCGCAGCATGGAGGACCAGTCCGCCGTGGTGACCTGGGGCGAGGAAGATTTCAGCCGCATTTATGAAAACCTGGAGAAAGGCGAGGAGGTCTTCCTCGACATCACGCCCTTCATGGCCGGCACCCTGCATGGTCACGAGGCTGGGGAGACGAAAGAAGCCATCATGGTGGCCAACGAGTTCATGCATGACGCCCTGCACGCAGGTGTGTCCGACTACCTGCTGTCAAAGCCCGGTTTTGAAGACCTTGCTGCCGACGACAAAATGGCGGCGACCAATGACCTGCTGGCAAAGATGGAGAAGAATCTGGCGCTGGGCGCCATGGTCCAGGTCGGTGAGCAGCATGCCCTCTACACCGCGCCCCTGGGAAGCCGCAGCGGCCCGCCTGGAAACGAGCGCTTCAAGGAGGGCGTGACCAGCAAAGGCAACTTCGAGCGGCTGACGCATCAGGCCGCCCACAACGGCTTCACCATGGGGCCGCAGCATTTGCTGGACCAGTGGTCCCGCGGCGCCCCCACGCCCGAGCACATGCTGGAGCGGATGAACCTGATGACCAATGGTGCGATGACCAAGGGCATCAGCGCCGTCACCCTACCGGAGGACACCTCACGTCTCGCACGTTTCGACAACACCCAGGACTTCCTGGACACGCAGATTTTCAAAGACTTCAAGGCCCTCGGGCAGGACTCCAACGCCCCGCCTTACGTACGCATCTCCGCAGCCGCCACTGCCTCCATGATGGAGGGCCTGCAGGAAATGAAACTGCACGAGTCCTTCGGCGACCAGGGGCTGGACCCCGTGCTGCAGATGACCTACAACCGCATGCAGGGAGCCATGCAAAAGGCCGTGGCTGCCGCCGATGACCCAGCTAGGTTCAACGATTACATGCGTCAGGTGGAGCTGGTGCATGAGCAGCTCGCCAATACTCTGGCCGTGGCAAAACCTTACAGCCAAGAACAGTTCAGCCAGGTGATGCGTGATGCCACCGACCTGATGCCGGACGGCTTCCGGGAGGATATCCAGCCGCAGTTTGCCCTCAAGAACTCCGGCCTGCGCGCCCTCAGTTCCACCCTTACCGGCGTAGAAGCCCTGCGAGAAGGCCGCAAGCTGAACATCGCCATGCAAAAGGACTGCTACTACGAGTCTGGCTTTGCCGTCGAGGAGGCGGCGAAACACCGCCACCTGACCCTGGATGGTGACAAACTCGATGCGACGACCGGCGACATGGTCGGAGAAAAGCTGGACATGTATGTGGCTGAGTTTCACCACAACATCTCCTTGGATCGCGAGGAGTATCATGCCGAGGACGTGACCGCCCAAGTGGACCGTTTGTTCAAGCTGGGACTCGTCTCGGACAAGTTCACCGTGGCCCTGGACACCACCATCGCCACCACCGACGCGCAGGAGATCAAGGCCTTCCTGGACCACAACAAGGACCGCATCGCCGAGGGCAAACTGAACGTGGTCATGTACCGCAGCGGCCAGAAGTTCGACCTCATGGGCATGGACAACTACAACGGCGGGGTCATGGCCGTGGTGAACAACGGCCAGGCCTTTGCCAGCTTCAACAAAGCCACGCAGGAGGGGCGTGGTGTGGACAATCTGGGTGATCTGAGTGTGCAGGGCTTCACCATGATGCAGAAGCACGCCCAGCAGCCGCTGAATGACTACCGCAGCGCGGCCATGAGGGCGACCGCGGCGCTGGGCAGTCCACGCAGCGATGACAACCCGCTCGGCCTGCCTCCTGCCATGATCCTCAACGGCTCGAACCGGGGCGACGCCATGATCCAGATCGCCCGCAACACGGACGACAGGGCTGTCTTCCTGGATCTGCGCAATCCCTGGCTGGAAAAGGGCACCGCCGAGGCCGAGGGCTTCAACAACAGCATGGCCAGCCTGCTCACCCAGATGAGCCAGGACAATCCTGGCGAGTACCACATTGAGGGGCGCGCCAGCTTCGGCTTCATGCACTCCAATGTCACGGTGATCGGCGGGGACAAATTCCGCTTCAACCCGGGCCTGGAGGACGATGCCTCCTTGGCCCGCTACCGGGACACGCTCGTGGCCGCCAACGATGTGTTCATGCAGAACAAGGCGGACTATCCCGCCGTGGATGATTTCAACTCCATCAACAGCAAGCTCCTGGGGAACCTGGACGCCACATCCACCTTGGTGAGGCAGCAGATGCAGGTGAACGCCGGCCAGCCGCTCACCCCGGACCAAAAGCTGGAGGCCGCGCAGATTCTCAGCAAGGCCGGCAACCAGCGCGGCGCTGCCAGAATGTTGGTTAGTCTCGGCCAGGAGCAGAACCTGACACCCGCGCAGACGCAAAGCATGGCCGCGCTGAGCCGCGACCTGCAGGGAAAGCTCCAGCAAAGCCCCCGGCACGATGTCGGCGGCCTGAAAAAAGAGGATCTCTTCGTCATGCATGAGTCCGCCTCCCAGGTGCGCGCCATGCTCAGGCAGGGGGGGGATGTGCAGCCCCAGGAGTTCTTTGCCAAGCTCGGCAACGCCCGCGGTGCCAGCCTGAGCCTCGGCCAGCAGGGCGCGGACCAGCGCCTAACCAGCCTGCTGGCCTCCGACTTCAAAAACATCCCACCCACCCAGCTCGCCGCCGTCAGCAGGAATGCGAATGCCATGGCCGACAGACTGCCTGACAACGATCCGCAGAAGGCTCTGCTGCAGACTGTGTCAAAGCTTGCCTCCCAGGATCTCATGATCTCGCTGGCCGCCACGGATGTGGGAAAAACCATGACGCCCCAGGAGATCATCGAGGCAGCGGACAATGGCGGCTTTCAAACAGAGCGCCAGATCAGCGAGCAGTTCCTCGGGATCGCGAACGCCCGTCAGCGGCCTGTGGGAGAAAACGATCCCACACCGCGCACCACACTGGGGGATATTTATGCCACCTTCGAGCACCACCAGAACGGCGTGCAGCCCGGTGCCGATCCTGGGGGCGACCGCATCATCTCCCTGGATGGTGACGCGCCCGAGGAGCGGCTTATGAAAGCCATCGTAGGCCACGGTGTCGAGCACATGGATGACATGCAGGCCATCTTCGCCGACCCGGCAGTTTCCGGCGAGCTGAAGAAAATGATCGGCGAGATGCCGCCGGAGCAGCGCACGCTCTACAGTGGCAGCAGCGTCAATGCCATGCATCAGATGGTGGAGCGCGGCCTGCGCAGCGCCCACATCAGCTACAAAGAGATGATCGAGGATGCCCAGAAGAAAAAGCCTGCCAAGTTTGCCAAGGCCGCGGCGGAATTCGAGGGCAAGCTCAACAACCTCATGCAGGAAACCCGCTTTGTCGGCGATCTGCTGACCAAACCGGAAAACCTCGCCCGCCTGCCGGCTCAGTACCGGGATGACCTGCGCAAGTTTGGCGAAAATGCCAAGGCCATCGGCCAGGAACTCGCCCGCCCGGGGGGATTCGGCCAGAGCGCCATGAACTTCGCCAGTCTGGCCACCAGCAAGCCCGAGACGGTCATGGAACAGACCTGTGACGTGCAACTCGCCCAGATGCTGAGGCTTCCACCGGCTCCACAGCCACCGCTCGAAGGTGAAAGATTGCAACAAGATGCCGAACTGTTCGCCCCCGTGCCAAATTACCCGGCTCCGACGCCACCGGAGATGTCGAAGAAGCCCAAGGCCAATATCGCTGCAAAGGACCGGGATGCCGGGGAAGGCATGGCTGTCATGCCGCAGCAGGAAAAGGATGGCCCGAACATCATCCTGCCCGATGCCAAAAAGCCTTCGGTGCCGGAGATCAAGCGGCCACAGCCGGCAAGCCGCGGCACACTGAGCGACGAACAGATCGAAAAAGCCATCAGCGACCTTTTCCCTCACGAAAAGGTGGCTGCCGATGTGCAGGCTGGCCATGTGCCGAACTATCGCAACCTGGCCATCGACATTTCCCATGCGTTGGTTGACACCAACATGGCCGACCGTCAGGCCATCGAGGCGCGTATGATTGAAAAACGTGAGATTCAGCCGCTTCGGGCTCGGATTGATGAGTTGGAGGCGGAACTCGACGCGCTGGAGAAGACGCCCGGTATCGAAGCCGGAGACGAACGCATCGAGGCCAAGAGGGCTGAACTCAACGACATGTATGAAGGCCTCGACAACTGGGAGGTGCGGGTTGAGACCCTCCAGCGAGCCTTGGCGCTGGATGATCGGA
Source organism: Verrucomicrobiaceae bacterium (assembly GCA_016795465.1). Taxonomy (GTDB): domain Bacteria; phylum Verrucomicrobiota; class Verrucomicrobiia; order Verrucomicrobiales; family Verrucomicrobiaceae; genus Prosthecobacter. The sequence continues at coordinate 40,485 of JAEUHK010000067.1, forward strand.
AAGACCGGCTCGCAGCCATCAATGCTGAGCATGCGGCCGAGCAGCAGGCACTGGAGGGAGTGGACAAGCTGAACCAGGTGCAGTTTGAGCCAGGCCTCGACGAGCAAGCCATCCAGCGCAGGCATCCGAGGCTGTTGGCAGCTTCAGGCGTTGCGGCCGAGTCCATTGCCAAAATCCAAGGCGGCCTCAAACCGAACAACAGCGACTTCACGCCGAACAGTTTGTCGCAGCAGATCCAGACCAGCTACAAGAACACCTACGGTGCGCAGTATCGCAGTCCCTCTCCACAGAATCGAAAGGACCCGATACCGGATGAGATCAAGCCGGTGCTCGCCGAGATGAAGCCCACGATCGACAAGGTGAATGCCATTCAGAAGCAGATCAGGGATCTCGACAGCGCACGTGATCAAATGATCCTGGACCACGGAGCCAGATTCGGCAAAGAACCCTCCCTCATCGAAGATGACGTGCTGCGCCAGAGGGTGGAGACCGATCAGCAAGCGATCCAACAGGCCGAACAGGTCATTCTGGAATGTGACAACCAACTGGCGGCGCTTCAGAATCCGGGGCCCGTGGCAGAGGCGGCGGCCAATGGCCATTCCAGTGTCGAACAGGCACGTGAGCACTACGAAGGACAGAAAAAGCAAGCCACCCAGCAGCTCAATTACGCCCAGAACGACCTTTCGGCTGCCCTAGTCAATGCAGGCCAGAGTTCCGTCAACCAAAGTCCGGAGGCCAATGCGATCCTGGATCAGATCGATGCGCTCAGGCAGCAGCAGGTCCATATCCTCCGGGAATACAAAGAAACGGCAGTCGCCCAGGCGGCTGCCATCATGCCGGAGATGTTTGCCGAGCAGGCGTTTCCAAAGTGGCTGAATGCCGCGCCCTCAGGGCACGATGTAAAGAGCGCCATGAAGCAGTCGGCCGCCACTGAGAACAATATCGGCACACGACTCAAGGTGGCTGAACTGGATCTGCGTCGAAAGAACGGTCAGGCCTCCTTCCAGATGTATCAACAGAATGTCCAGATGGCTGCGCAGGAGTTCAAGATGCGTCCTCAGATCATCGAAGATCCCGCTGTGCGGGAGCAGGGCATCGCATTGAAGGAGGAGATGGCCGAAGTGCAGGCGAAAATTGCTCATTATGACAACGAGTTGGCAAAACTCGACAGGGGGACGGCTGGCGCCCGCCTTCGCAGCCTGGCCAGCGGTGGAGTCGAACGCCGGAAAGAATTTTATGAACAAAAGAAAGCTGCGGTCGTGGAGCAGCTTCAATCCCTCGATCATCAGCTCGATCAGGTGGCGCTCGACGCAGTCTCGGACTCGACAAAGATGGACCTGCTACAAGACGCCAAAGCGCTGGCAGAGGCGAAGAACAACACGAAGATCAGAAACGCCCAGCCCGGGGACAAGATCATCGTTGAGGGCAACAAAGAAGGCCAGGGCGCTCGAAAGCCCAGTGTGGCTGAAGTGCTCAAGCGCAGTCACAGCATGCCGAATCTCTCCGGGCATCAGCCACAAGTCGCCAGCAATCAACCAAAAGGGCAGCAACTCGATAAAGAGGGGGCTGAACACAAAAGTCTTCGCGCCAGCGGTTCATGGAAGTCATCCCGGCCCGGGTCCCAGTCGGGTGGCGGCATGAAACAATCCTGACCGCTGCGAAGCGCAGGCTCCAGAATCCTCAACTCAATCCCGCCGCCAACCCGCTGTCATCCGAATCCATTCCAACCATGAGCAACATCACCAAACGCATCATTATCGTCCTCGCTGTCCTGGGCATTCTTGGCTTCATCGCTTCGAAGGTTTTGATTACCAGACCGGCGGTATCCAAGGCCTCGAAGCCTCTGCCATCTCCTTCGATGCCGGACCATTCACCGTCTGACTACTCCCCCTCCAGCATCGCTCGTGATCAATGCCGCAAGCTCACCAATGCCTTGCGTGATTTTCATTCCAAACGCGGTCACCGCCCGCTGCCGGAAGGGAGCAGCACGGACGAAAAAGCCATGTTCCCTGTCAACCAGGCCATGCTGGATACTCTCAGCGGCAAGGACTCTGCTGGTGTAAACTATCTCAAGGCTGCCGGCTTCACCGCTCCGGTGCCTGAAGGGCGTTTCTATGCCGCTTTTGACTTCAATGGCGACGGCAGCATCCCCGATCCTTCCTCACCCGAGAAAAAGGTCACGCAGGACATTCTCGTCTGGAGCAGCGGCGAGGATGGCAATGCGGAAACATGGGCGGACAATGCATTCGCTTGGCTGAAGTGATCTCCACGATAACCGCATCCGGTGAAGCCAAGCCGTGCCGGGCTTGCTACGGCGGCTTGCGATTGCCGCGTCACAGTGCAGGTTGGGGCGGCTAGTTCGACGCACCCCTCTTTTGACCATGTCCACCCCAGACGACTTCGACCAGACCATCAAAGTGAAAGCCCCCGGCAGCGGAACGATGGTGTTCAACCGCTACCGGCTGGACCGCATCCTCGGCCGCGGTGGCATGGGCGTCGTCTGGCTGGCGATGGATACGAAGCTGGAGCGTGAAGTGGCACTGAAGTTCCTTCCGAGCCTTGTCGGGGTCGATTCGGCGGCGGTGAAGGAATTGAAGACGGAGACGCGCCGCGGCCTGGAGCTCTCCCACCCGCACATCATCCGCATTTACGATTTCGTGGACGATGAGGAGGCAGCGGCCATCTCGATGGAATTCGTCGAAGGCCAGACACTTTCCGATCTGCGCCTCACGCGTGACCCGGTCGTCTTCACCACTGAAGAGGTGGCGGAGATCCTGCCCGGCGTGTGTGACGCTCTCGACTATGCCCACTTCCAGCGGAAGATCGTTCATCGCGATCTGAAGCCGGCGAACATCATGGTCACGAAGGACAAAGTGGCAAAGATCGCGGACTTCGGCATCTCGCGCAGCATTTCGGACACGATGAGCCGCCTCTCGATGTCACAGATGGGCATCAGCGGCACGCTGCCCTACATGAGCCCGCAGCAGGCCATGGGAGACCGTCCATCGCCCGCCGATGATGTGTATTCCCTCGGTGCCACCATTTACGAACTCCTTTCTGGAAAGCCGCCGTTCTTCCGCGGAGACATCGCCACCCAGATCACCTCCAAAATCCCGGCCCGCATGGAAGAGCGTCGTGAAGAGCTCGAGATCAAAGCCTCCGACCGTATCCCAAAGGAGTGGGAAGAGGTCATCGCGGCGTGCTTGCAGAAAGATCCATCGCTGCGCCCGCCGAGCGCTGGCAAGCTGCTCGAACTGCTGGGCCTGAAAAGTGGCACCGTGTCAGGCGCGAAGACGCTTTCCTCAGGTAGCATCGGTGCCGCCTCCGTATCGGCAAAGCCTGCTCAACGCAGCCGCATGCCGGTGTATGCCTCCGCAGCCGCCGTCGTCATCATCGGCGCAGGTGCCGCCGTCTATTTCCAAAACAACTCCCAGCCCACGCCAGCACCCGAAACACCTTCCAAGGCCGTGGCAGAAGCTTCGCCCGCTCCTGAGGCCCCTGCCAAGCCCGCTGCCGAGCCCACGCCTGCGCCAGCTCCTGCGGTCACCGCTTCTCCCGTCGTGGCGGAGGCACCACCTGCCGCACCATCACCCACTCCTGCTCCGACAACGATGCCGCCAGCAGCCGCGGAAACTCCACCTGCACCGGTGGCCGCTGCGCCTGTCGCCGTTGCACCAGTAGCGATGCCTCCCGCCACCGAACCTGCGCCATCACCAGCGCCGACTGTAGGTGCGCCTGTGACAGCAGTGCCTACTCCGGCCGGTGGACCTCAAATGGCACTCACCGAGACCTCCCCAGCCACGGTGATCGCTGGCGTGCCGAATCCCTCGATGATCCAGCCGCCCGTCTCGGAGCCTCCGGACGGCAGTTGGCCCATCGAAATGCTTTTCCCGACACCACCACAGGCCACTTACTCCGAAAGCGGACGCCGCAAACTGCTCTTCAAGGTTCAGGGCCTGCTCAAGGAGAAGTCGCTCTACAGCTCCACGCAGGACGGAAAAGAGGGCAAAGGCACTCACAATGCCATCGTGCTCTTCCAGGCCAAGAATGGCCTCGTGCCGAATGGACTGCTCGATGGCCCCACGCTCAAAGCGATGGCCTTGATGGAGGAAGCCGACGACGCCCAGTGGAAAGCCCCCGCAATGGCTAGCTCCGGTGGCTCCCGTAAAAAATCCTCCACCAAAGAAGAGCCAAACATCCTTCAACGTGCCGGCAAATCCATCGGCAAGCTCTTCGGCCGTGATTGATTAGCAGCATGCCTCACTAGGCACGCATGCCACGCACGGCCTCGTGGTGGTAGTTGGACCAGGAGGCCTGCACGACGCTGATGTTGCGAGTGGCGAAAGCGGACTCGCAGTATTTGAGGTAGTAGTTCCACTTGCGGATGAAGGTCTCGCTGAATCCTTGGGCGCGGACCTCTTCGAGCTTCGTGTTAAAGACATCAAACCACTCGCGCATCGTGCGAGCGTAGCCCTGGCCGAGGTCTTCGAGGGCCAGGGGGCTGAGCTTGCTGGTCTTGCGGATCGCCTCGTTCACGCGGCCCACGGCGAGCAGCAGCGAGCCGGGGAAGATGTGCTTCTGAATCCAATCGGTGCCTTTGGCGAGCTGGCGGAAGTGGTGGTCCGGCACGGTGATCATCTGCACGGCGAGAATGCCATGCGGGGCGAGCACCTCGGCGCATTTGGCGAAGTAGGTTTCGAGATACTTTTCTCCCACCGCTTCCAGCATCTCGATGGACGCGATCTTGTCGAACTGGCCGGTGATGTGGCGGTAATCCTGAAAACGAATCTCGATGAGGTGATCGAGCCCGGCTTCCTTCACTCGCTTCGTGGCCTCGGCGAACTGCTCATGAGAAATGGTCACTCCGGTGACTCGGCAGCCATATTTGCTCGCCGCACGCATGCTGAAGCCGCCCCAGCCGCAGCCGATCTCCAGAACGTGATCGCTGGCCTTGAGATGGAGCTTTTCGCAAAGAGCATCGTATTTGGCGATCTGCGCTTCTTCGAGCGACTGGTCCGGCCGCGTGAATTTCGCGGCGGAGTAGGTCATCGTGGGATCGAGCCACAGTTTGTAGAAGGCGTTTCCGAGGTCGTAGTGCTCGGAGATGTTGCGGCGGCTCGTTTTGACCGAATTGTGGCGCAGCAGGTGCTGCACGCGATTCACGAACTTCAGGAAGCCGATCATCTTGAAGCGTTGCGACGAGCCTCGGAGCTTTGGACTGCTTTGGATGTTGATGATGAACCAGTCGAGCACGGCACGGAGGTCGGGCGTATCCCACCAGCCGTCCGTGTAGGCTTCACCAAGCCCCACGCCGCCGTAGCGGGCCACATGGATGAAAAAGGCCAGCGGTTTGCGGACCTGGAGATGCGCGGTGGGTTCCGTGAGCGATGGATCGCCGAAGAAAAGATGCTCGCCGCCGGGCAGATCCATCTGCAGGCGGCCTTTCGTGAAGGATCGCAGCGCCTTGAGCACAAGCCAGCGATGCAGGCAGCGTTGCGAGACGGCGAGCGCCCAGCGGTTGCAGGTCAGGGGCATCTCCAAGGGCTCGATGGATGGGAATGCGGTGGAGGCGTTCATGAGGGCTCAGGGTTCGGTGAGGCTGCGATGCGGGCGGTAGAGGTCGGTTTGCAAATGGCGGTTCGTGCGCTTGCGGAAGAACTCAAAACGTCGCCACCAGAGGCGGAAGGCCTGCCAGTGAATCTTGGCGATCACTTGCAGCGTGAGCGCCGGGTAGCGAACGAAATAAAACGCGAGCCGACGGTCGGTCAGCGGCACGCGGCGGCCGTGAATCCAGCTCAAGAGGCTTTTCTGACCGTTTTCCAGATCGTCGATGTGGATGCGGATCTGCTCGCCGGGCACTTCCAGTTTGAAGTGGAAGCTGGTGTCGAGCTTCGAGAAGGGAGAGACGTAAAAGTGCTTCGGCACGATGAGCTCGAAGAAAGCTTCCCGCACCGGCGTGGCGAGGAAGTAGGGCTTCATCTCGTGAAACGTGTTCGTGACCTCGCAGATGGCGTGGATGGCCCTGCCGCTGGAGTCGTGAACGAAGTAGAAGCATACCGGATTGAAAATGTAGCCGACTATACGCGGCAGGGTGACCAGCCGGATTCGGCAATTTGCCGCGAGGCGGACGCCATGCAGTTCAAGCAGCCACTTCTCCAAGTTCAGCCTCAAATGACCCGCGCCAAGGTCCAGATGGTCATCATCGCGGAAGGTGTAGGCATTGAAACGGTCCACGCTGAAGAGACGCAGCTCGCGGTCGAGCCGTGGCAGCTCGTCGAGCCACAGATCCATAAAGAACAGATGGTAGCGGAACCCATGCCGCCGCGGGATGAGCCGCTCATGGACGACCTCGCATTCGTAGAGGGAGGATGTCAGCGGCGCGTCCATGGGTCACCTTGGAGGAGATGCTCGCAGGTTTCCACCGCGGACATGAAGCCGTCTTCGTGGAAGCCATAGCGGCCCCAGGCGCCGCAGAAATAGGTGTGAGTGTCTCGGGCGGCCTCGCGCAGCTCGGGGAGGCGCTTTTGGGCGTCGATGGCGGCGAGGTCGAAGAGCGGGTGCTCGTAGTCGATGCGCTGGAGGACCTTCGACGCGTCGAGCGTGTCCGGCGCATTGATGGAGACGAAGTAGTTCTTCTTGTCGGACACGCCCTGGAGGTTGTTCATCCAATAGTGCGTGCTCGGGACGAGCTGGCCGCGTGAGTCATGCTCGATGCGGTAGTTCCACGAGGCCCAGCAGCGACGGGTTTTCGGCATGAACTGCTCGTCGGTGTGCAGCGTGGCTTTGTTCGGCTCGTATTTGAAGGCGGAGAGAATGTCCTGCTCCAGCGGCGTGGGATTCGCCAGCATGCGCAGGCTCGTCGGCGCATGCGAGGCGACGATGACATGGTCAAAAGTCTCCGCGGTGCCGTTTTTCGGCTGCACGATCACTTTGCCATCGCGATGCTCGATGCTGGCGATGGGCGTGTTGAGCCGGATTTTGTCGGCGAAGGGCGGGATGAGCTTTCGCACATACTGCCGCGAGCCATCGCAGACCGTCCACCACTGCCGCCGCGTGTGCATGGCAAGGAAGCCGTGATTGAACCAGAAGTGCATCAGCGTCCGTGCGGGGAAGTCGAGCATCTTCGACGGTGGCGTGGACCACACCGCGCTGCCCATCGGCAGGATGTAGAGATCGAGAAAGTCCTGCCCGTAGCCGCATTCGCGGGCGAAGTCGCCTAGCGTCATGCGCTCGAAGCGCGGATCATCCATCGCGGCGAGGCAGTGCGAGTTGAAGCGATTGATTTGGAGGATGAAGCGCCAGAAACGCGGGCTGAGCAGGTTCTTCCGCTGCCCAAAGACCTTCGCCAGGCCGCCGCCATTCCACTCATAGCCGCTGCGCTGGTGCGCCATGCTGAAGGACATGTCCGTCTTCTTCGTCTCGACGCCGAGTTCATCAAACAACCGGCACAGCAGCGGGTAGGTGTGGTGGTTGAACACCATGAAACCCGTGTCGATCGGCACCTCGCGGCCATCTTCCGGCACCGTGACCGTATTCGTGTGTCCACCGATGTAGCCCGCGGCCTCGAAGACCGTCAGGTCATATTGCCGATGCAAAAAATGAGCACAGCCCAAGCCGGAGATGCCGGAGCCGATGATGGCGAGACGAGGAAGGGACATTCCCCTGAATGACGATTCAGGCGACGTTTTGGATTCACTTCCCAAACAGCCACAGCGCCAGCACCAGCGTCCAACCGATGTTGAAGATCTGCCCGCCGATGAATGCGAGCGCCGGACGGCCACCGCCGAGCTTGAAGAGCTCGCCGAGCTTCGTTTCGAGGCCGATGCAGACGAAGGCGGCGGCGAACCAAGCGGTGCTGATGCCTTTCAGCGCTTTGCCAGCCACCTTGGCGGCTCCGGGTTCCACCACGTAGGAGAACAGGACCGAGGCGAGCAGGAAGCCGATGACGAATTTGGGGAAGCGCTCCCAGATGACCTTCGCGGACACCTTGCGTTCGCCAGCGGCGCCGCCGCGGATGCTCCACCAGATGGAGAGGATGAAGGCCGCGAGACCGATCAGCACGTTCTGGCTGAGTTTGACGATAACGCCCACCTCGGTGGCCTTGCCGCCCACCTGCTCCGTGGCAGCGGCGACGGAGCCGCTCGTATCAAGCGTGCCACCGAGCCAGGCACCGCCCACGGCCTCGCTCAGGCCCATCGCCTTGATAGCCACGGGCATGAGGATCATCATCGGCACCGCGCAGAGCAGGACGATGGAGGTCACATAGCTGAGCTTCTTCCGGTCGCCCTGGATCGCACCGCACGCGGCGATGGCGGCGGACACGCCGCAGATCGAGACGGCGGTGGAAAGCATCACGCTGAACTCGTCGTCCACCTTGAGCTTCTTCGCGATGAAGAAGCAGGCATACCACACCACCGGGATCACGAGCGCAGCCTGCGCGAGGCCGGGTTTGCCCGCCTTGAGGAGATCGGGGAGGAAGATGGTCGCGCCGAGGAGCACGATGCCCACTTTGATGAAAAATTCGGTGCGGATGGCCTCGCGCAGCCATTCTGGTACCGGCAGCGTGTGGCTCCACAGCAGACCGAGCGCGAGGGCGAAGATCACATATTCCAGCCCGTAGGCTTTGACCGCCGACTGGGCCGCCACCCACTGCGATCCCCAGCCAAGCGCATAGACGATGATTGCGCCAAACACGAAGGGAACGACCTTTTTGCCCAGTGAAGGTAGCAGCGCGAGCACGGACAATCCGAGGAACCACAGCGGCAGCATGGCATCCGAGGGGAACACGCCCTTCACACCGGCGTAAAGCATCGGCAAAGCCGCCAGCACCGCCATCCAGTCCTCATTCTTCCACCACGGCGCAGTGGAAGGAGCCGGCGATGGATAGGCGGAGGACGAGGCAGCGGGATTCGGGGTGTCGGACATGGTTGAAACCAAACGGGACGAAAAGGCGTTTTTTACGGATGGAGTGGGTTGGAATTACCTCCATGCCTTGCACCCGGACTCCAGCGCTTCACTGTCAGGCCAAATGGGTCGCATTCCGGAGGAAACCGTCAATCAAGTGCTCGCCGCCACGGATATCGTGGCGCTCATCGGGCGTTCAGTGAAGCTGCGGCGGGCCGGGACGAACTGGGTGGGCCTCTGCCCTTTCCACAACGAGAAGTCGCCCTCCTTCAATGTGAGCCCCACCCGGGGCACGTATCACTGCTTTGGCTGTGGCGCGGGCGGGTCGGCGATCCGCTTTGTGATGGAGCATGACGCGATGTCGTTTGTGGAGGCGGTAAAGCGTCTCGCAGACGCGGCAGGCATCCGCGTGGAGGAGGAAGTGTGGGATGCGAATGCCGAGGCAGAGGCGAAACAACGCGCGATGCTCATTCGCGCTCACAAAGAAGCCGCGGAGTGGTTTCACCAGCTTCTGCTGCGGCACCAACTGGCCGCGCCGGCACGCGAGTATCTGAAAGGCCGTGGTATCAACGCGGAAATGGCGAAACGCTGGCAGATGGGCTACGCGCCGCAGAGCACGGCCTTCTACCGCGAGTGGATGGCGCAGAAAAAACTGCCGGAGGCTGTGATGGTCGAGGCAGGATTATTCATTCAAAAAGAACCCGACGAATATGGTCGCGCTGAGCGTCCCTACGCACGCTGGCGACATCGCCTGATGTTTCCGATCCGCAATGACAACGGCGATGTGATCGCCTTCAGCGGCCGCATCCTCGACAAGGATCAAAAAGGCGGGAAATATGTGAATTCGCCGGAGACGCCGATCTTCCGGAAGAGCAACGTGCTGTTCGGGTTCGACAAATCGAAGCGCCACATTGCCAAAGCAGGGCAGGCGGTCATTTGCGAAGGCCAGATCGACATGATCATGGTGTTTGAGGCCGGTGTGCAAAACGTGGTGGCCAGCCAGGGCACCGCGTTTACGGAGCAACACGCGAAGATGCTCAAACGCCTCTGCAATGAAGTGGTGCTCTGTTACGACAGCGACAATGCCGGGCGTGAGGCCGCGGAGAAGGCGTTCCGCATTCTTTCTCCGCAGGGACTCGAAGTCCGCGTCTCATCGCTGCCGCAAGGCGAGGACCCGGACTCGCTCATCCGCAAACAAGGCGCGGATGCGTTTCGTGGCATCTTGGAGGCCGCGCCGGACTTCTTGGAGCATCAGATCCGCGCGATGCTTTCTGGAAGCAAGAGCGCGGGCATGGCGGAGCGCGTACGCATGGCGGAGCAGGTCGCGGGCGCGATCGCGATTTTCAGCGGCGTTGCCCAGCGCGTGACCGCAGTCAATAAAGTGGCCAAATTACTCGAAATCTCCGAAGAGGAGCTGAATCGAATGGTCACACGTGCGGCCAAGGAACGCGACAAACAGCCGCAAAAAGCCGATGCGGCCGAAAATGGCGCGAAGCCCGATGAAAGCGCGAAGAAGCTCGTCGCGGCGCAAAACCCCAACGCGATGCTTTTGTGCCAGCTCGCGCTCGCGGATGCGGAGGTGCTGTTCTGGCTGCGAGAGGCCGAGTGCGAGGAAATTCTCAATGAAGTGCCCGGCACGGAGTTGCTGGCCCTTTTGTGGCGCAGCCGCTACGACCCGCTGAATGAAATTTCGCGCACTGCTTTCATGGCGGGGCTTGAGCGGCACCTAGAGGCGGCTTTCAGCATGCTGCTGGCACGCAAACGACCGCCGGGTGGGATGCTGGATGCTTCCCAGGCGCTTGAGGCGCTGGACGTGACACGTTTGCAGAATCTGCTTCAACGGACAAAGGGCCGGCTGCGGCAATCCGGCCTTTCCAGCCAGGAAATGGAAGACCTTCAGCACCGGGTCATGGAGCTTAATGCGAGGTTGAAAGAAAGCCTTGACCGTTTGCGGGGGCCTCCGAATAGTCCGCCCGCTTCCAGCCAGAAGTAACCTTCCGGAGAGAACCCCCACGCGGCGCGTATGGCTGCATCTAAAACGAATCATTCAGGCAACCACGCATCTTCCTCCGCCACACCTCCTGCCAATGAGGCTCCGGTGAAGCGTGGTCGCGGCCGTCCGCGGATTCATCCGCCGAAGGAGAAGCTGCCTCCGCCCACAGCAGCCGATGGCTCGCCGCTGAAACGCCGCCGCGGCCGCCCGCCGAAGTATCTGCAAGCCCAGCGTGCCTCCGGGCCGATGGTGATGCACTCGGACATCAATTCCACCGAGGTGCAGAGCCGCTTGCGGATGCTCATACGCCTTGCCCGCGAGCAGGGGCACCTTTCCTGGGATGATCTCAATGACACGCTGCCATCCGGTTTTGTGACCGCGGAGCTGATGGACGAGCTCATCACCCGCCTGCGTGCGATGGAGATCAAGGTCCTCGATGATGGCGAGGTGGAGCAGGCACGCCGGGCGCATGCCCGCGAGCGCGATGCGGAGTCCGCGAAGATGGACACGCTGGACGATCCGGTGCGCATGTACCTCCGCCAGATGGGCCAGGTGCCGCTGCTCACCCGCGAGCAGGAAATCGAAATCTCCAAGCGCATCGAACGCGCTGACAACGGCCTGCGCAACTGCATGCACCAGCTCGGCATCGTGGCCGAGGCCTACATCCAGCATGCCGCGAACCTCGACAGCGGCGCGGAGCGCTTTGACAAGCTCGTCTCCGATCACAAGGCCGCCGAGCGTGACAGCTACTTCAAAAAGCTGCGCACCCGCCTGCCGCAGGCACGCGAGCTGTTTGAGAAGTGCGCCGCTCTCCACGCATCGCTGGCAGAGGCCGGTCCGCGGAAGAAGGACAGCGTGCGGACGCAGTTCGAATCCCAGCGCACCTCTCTTTTCAAGCTTTGCGAGAAGTTTCACTTCAAGCAGAAGATCATGGAGGACTTCATGTCCCTCCTCCAGCAGCGCCTCGCGGAGCTCGGCCCGCTTGAGAATGCCCTGAACGAGCACCCGCGCCGCCATGCGGAGCAGCATGCCGTGCGCGATTTTGAAAACCGCGTCTGGATGAGCGTCTCCGATTTCCGCGAACTGGCGAAAAACGCCGTGAAATTCGTCGCGGAGTCCACGAAGGCCAAGACGGAGATGATCGAGGCCAACCTGCGCCTCGTCATTTCCATCGCGAAGAAGTACACGAACCGCGGCCTGAGCTTCCTCGACCTCATTCAAGAGGGGAACATGGGCCTCATGCGTGCCGTGGAGAAGTTCGAATACCGCCGCGGCTACAAGTTCAGCACTTACGCCACCTGGTGGATCCGCCAGGCCATGACGCGGAGCATTGCCGATCAGGCCCGCACGATCCGCATCCCGGTGCACATGATCGAGACGATCAACAAGCTCATGCGTGTCTTCCGCCAGCTCCATCAGGAGCTCGGCCGCGAGCCCACGCCGGAGGAGATCGCCGAGGAGATCCAGATTCCCGTCGATCGAGTGAACGCTGTGCTGCGCATGTCCCAGCCCACCATTTCCATGCAGGCCAAGGTGGGCGGCGAAGGCGGCGACAGCGATGTGGAGTTCGGCGACTTCATCGAGGACAAGGAAGCCCGCGATCCGATGGAGCTCACGTCCATGCACCTGCTACGCGACAAGCTCCGCGATGTGCTCCACAGCCTCAATCCGCGTGAGCGTGAGGTGCTCGACCAGCGCTTCGGCCTCAGCGATGGAGGCCAGGGCCGCACGCTCGAAGAGGTCGGCAAGCAGTTCAACGTCACCCGCGAGCGCATCCGCCAAATCGAGGCGAAGGCGCTGCGCAAACTGCGGCATCCCACCCGCCTGCGGAAGCTCGGCGGCATCATGACGCAGTAATAAACCGTGCCTTTTTTGCCTTTTTGGTAACACAAAGCCACCTTGGGGCTTTATGGGCGAGCATGAAGTCCCCTGCCCTCCTCGTCCTGCTCACCCTTCCCGCCCTCTGCCAGGCCCCTTCGTTCCAAAACGAGGTCAGCATCAAGGAGGAAGGCAATGTGCGCCGCATCCGCGCCAACGGCATCCCGGACCACACACCGGGCCGTTTCCCCAACGCGCACAATCCGAACACCATCCAGCCGCAGAGCTACAACTACACCGTGCCGGTGAAGCCGGAGAAGCAGGCGCAACCCACGGCGTTTCGCATGCAGCCCTTCGGCATCGCGGTGAATGGCGTTGTGTTTGATCCCTTCGCCGCGGAATGGTGGCGTGGCGATCCGAACAGCGGCTGGCAATATGAACCGCAGAGCGGTGCCATCGATCTTGGCCTTGATGACCACAACGCGCATGTGCAGCCGAACGGCGCATATCATTACCACGGCATCCCGAATGGTTTGCTGAAGCGCCTCGCGGGCGACGGGAAGAAGATGACGCTGCTCGGATGGGCCGCGGATGGTTTTCCGATCTATGGACCGCAGGCTCACACGGACGCAAACGATGCTCAAAGCCCGCTGAAGACGATGAAGTCCGGTTACCGCGTCAAACAAGGCGCACGTCCGGCCGATGGCGGGCCGGGCGGGAACTACGACGGCTCCTTCGTGCAGGATTACGAATGGGCGGAAGGCCAGGGAGACCTCGATGCGTGCAACGGACGCACCGGCGTGACGCCGGAGTTCCCGCAGGGCACCTATTATTATGTGCTCACGGATCACTATCCTTACATCCCGCGACTGTTTGCGGGCAAAGCGGACAGCAGCTTCGAGCGTCGCGGACCTCCGCGTGGTCCGGGGGGCATGGGATTTGGCCCGCCGGGCTTCGGTCCGCCGCCACGCGGACGCCGCGGTGGCCCGGGATTTGGCCCACCGCCTCCCCCGCCTCGCTGATTCTGCAAAAATGGTCATTTTGCTTCTCGACTCGGCTGGCAGGCTTCGTAAACGCGACGCTTACCAACCTTGAAAGTGAAAAAGTCCAACATTCACGTCCTCATCGCGTGCGGAGGCACGGGAGGTCATTTGTTTCCCGGCATCGCCGTGGGTGAGGTGCTCGCCAAACGCGGCCACGATGTCACCCTGCTCATCAGCGAGAAGAAGATCGACACCCTCGCCGCCAGTGGCCACAAGGAGCTGCGGTTCGAGAAGATGCCCTTCCTCGCCATGCCGAAGCCGTGGTCGCCAAAGATGGTCGGCTTCCTCAAAGGCCTGTGGCAGGGCACGAAGCGCTGCCGCCAGATCATCCGCGAGCATGATGTGAGCGTCGTGCTCGGCATGGGCGGCTTCACCTCCTTCGCGCCGCTTTACGCCGGGAAGAAGGAAAAGTGCCGCACGCTCATCCACGAGAGCAACGCCATCCCCGGCAAGGCCAACAAGCTCAACGCCCGCTATTCCGACATCGTGCTCTGCGGCCTCGAAGCCTGCAAACCGCACTTCCCGAAGCATCCCGATGTGCGCGTCGTCGGCACACCCATCCGCGGCAGCATGCGCGAGAAGAACAGCGATGATCCGCATGCCTTCTTCAAGCTCGACAAGGACAAGCGCACGCTGCTCATCATGGGCGGCAGCCAGGGTGCCCGTGGCATCAACCGCGCCGTCGGCATGGCGCTGGAGCAGTTTGAGAAGATGAACATCCAGGCGCTGCACATCGCAGGCACCACGGATTATGAAGAAGTGCGTGACGTGTATGCCAAGCACCCGCTGCTGAAGCAGCATGTGGCCGCCTTCTGCCATCGCATGGACCTCGCCTACCGCGTGGCGGACCTCGCCATCGCCCGCAGCGGTGCGTCGAGCATGACGGAGCTCGCCTTCTTCGGTGTGCCCAGCATCCTCGTGCCTTATCCGCATGCCGCGGAGGATCATCAGACGCGCAACGCGGAGATCTTCGACAAGGCCGGTGCCGCCATCATGATGCCAGAGTCTGGCATGAATGCCGACACGCTCACCGATGCCGTGCGCTCCATCCTGCTCGACCCCAAAAAGGCGAACAAGATGAAGCAGGCCGCGCAAAAGCAGTCGGTGAAGGACTGCGCTGAAAAAATCGCCGCCCTCATCGAGAAGGAAGCGAAGTCAGCGTGACACCTGCGCGTGCAGCTCGTGCACTTTTTTCGCGATGCGATCCTCCACATCCTCCGCCCAGCCCGCGGCGGCTTCATAACCGCCTTCCTTGAGCACGCGCAGGCTCGGCATGTAGCCCGTGTAGTCGTTGGAGTAACCCGCCACCCACACACCGGCCGCACCGGCAAACTCGCGTTTGAAGCGCAGCGAGTAATCCACCACCACCTCGCTGCCCAGCGTGATGAAAGTGAGATCTTTGCCGAGCGTGATGACCTGCACCGGATAGTCGTGATCGGGGCGTTTGTTGTTCGCGTAGCTCAGCTTGATCTCTTCATACGCCGCACGGATGGGGCCGGAGACGGGTCGCGGATTCACCGTGAGTGCCATTTCCACCGCGTTGGAGAGCGAGCGGCCATGCTGCATCGAGAGTTCGAGGTCCGTGACGCCGGGAACGACATCACTGCGGCGCGGATACGGATTCTGATCACCGCCGCAGCCCATCAAAAAAAACGCGGTGAAGCCCGGGCGGTGCTCTTGCAGGTATTCCTGCGCAAAGCCCGCGTAGTCGCCACACCAGTTGTAGAAGCCCAGGCTCGTGTTGTGGCAGGCGTAACCAAACAACGTGGCCTTCAGCGTGCCGTCCGGAGCCTCCACACGCAGCGCAGGCACTTCATGATCCACCACGCCGTTCGGATTCGGAGCCTTGTTCGCGTTCGGATGATCCGGTGGCAGCGTGTAGTCACGGCGACGGTTCATCGCGAAGCCGCAGCGGGCCTTGTTCCAGGTCAGACGCGCCGGCTGCATCTCCGCCAGCGCTTTGCCAATGATGTCGCCGATGTCCGTTTGCAGCTTCTGCGTGTAGTCCCAGGCATCGCGGGCTCGTTGGTCGTCTTTTTCCGTCGGCGGCGTCGTGCGCAACGAAGGCCCGCTGTGCGTGTGCGAGGCATTCATGACCAGATTCGCCGCAGGCAGCTTGAATTCCTTTTCCGCCCGCTCGGCCACTGCATGCCGCATGGCCTGCGGCACGCCGATGAGGTCCAGCGTGACAAACACGAGCTTGTTTCCCTGCTCGTCTTGAAGAGCCAGCGCCTTCGCAAAAAGCTCCTGCACCTTGCCCTCGGCTGGTTTTTTCCGCGCGGCATACCCGGCCATCCACAGCAGCTTTTGCGGCGTCACCTTCACCACCGCCGTTCCGGCCTTCCAAGTCGCCGGGACATGCGGCGCGAGCGATTTGGGCGGAGCAGGCGCTGGAACCGGCGTGGCCCCCGGAGGCGCGGCAAAGGCCGTGGTGGAGACGAGGGCGGCAAAAAGAAGGGCGCGAGGCTGCATGAGGTCATTACGGCCTTCCGCAGCCTCTTTTGACCACTCCTTGCGCCTTCTCCGCCGCTCTCTACATCCAGCCGCGTGAATCCCGCGCTCAACGAACCCGACTCGCCCTTCGACCTGGCCCTGCGCCCGGCCGATTTCTCCGAGTTTCATGGCCAGACCAAGGTCAAAGAGCAGCTCCTCGTCATGGTGGAGGCGGCCAAGCTCCGCGGCGAATCCCTCGATCATGTGCTGCTCTGCGGCCCGCCCGGCCTTGGCAAGACCACGCTCGCCAATCTCATCGCCAGCGCCGTCGGCTCGAAACTTCACACCACCAGCGGACCCCAAATCGAACGCGCGGGCGATCTCGCCGGCATCCTCACGAATCTTCAAGAGCGTGACGTGCTCTTCATTGATGAGATCCACCGCCTGCACCCGAGCGTGGAAGAGTATCTGTATCCCGCCATCGAGGACTTCCGGCTCGACATCATCATCGACCAGGGACCGAAGGCACGCACCATCCGGCTCGATCTGCCGCCCTTCACGCTCGTGGGCGCCACCACGCGTGCGGGCAAGCTCACCGCACCCATGCGCAGCCGCTTCGGCATCCCGAACCGCCTCGATTACTACACCACCGAGGAGCTCGAGCACATCCTCACCCGCTCCGCACGCCTGCTCGGCGTCTCCATTGAACAAGAAGGCGCGCACGAGATCGCCCGCCGCTCGCGTGGCACGCCGCGCATCACGAACCATCTCCTCCGCTGGGTGCGGGACTACGCCCTCGTGAAGGCGCAAAACGTCATCACCGGCGAGGTGGCCCACGCCGCGCTCACCATGCGCGACATTGATGAAAGCGGACTCGATGAAATGGACGCCCGCATCCTCGAAGCCATCATCGGCAAGTTTGACGGCGGCCCCGTCGGCATGGGCAGCGTCGCCGTCGCCGTCGGCGAGGACGCCAGCACGCTCGAAGACGTGCACGAGCCCTACCTCGTCATGCAAGGCTACCTCAAGCGCACCCCCCGCGGCCGCGTCGCCATGCCCGCCGCCTACAAGAAGCTCGGCCTCCCCCCGCCACC
>JAEUHK010000068.1 GCA_016795465.1 Verrucomicrobiaceae bacterium
CTCCTTCACCTTCATGGACGCCATCACGCCCATCACCTGAGCCGTAACTCTGTCGTTGAACCCGAATCCCGAAATTCATCTTGGCAAGAATACCTTGGCTACGGAGAACTTTGGAATCCGGCTTGAAGAGCATTCGCCAAGGAATCCGACAACACCCGAGGGTGAAGGTTCGCGGCAGCGTTCTGGACTGCGCCGGGCCTCCGGCGCTTTCGAGTGTCGTTTGGCCTGCGAAAAGCTCCAGAGGACTGGAGCACTCCAGGACGCTGCCGCGACTTTGTAGGCCCGACTGCATGGTTACGGCTGAGCCACCGGCAGCCCCCAGGAGGTTCAGGGGCGGCCGTTCGACCCCTGACCCATCGCCATTCGATGGGTCACCCCCCGCGTTTCGATGGGTCACCCCTCGCGCTTCGATGGGTCACCCCTCGCGTTTCGGTGGGTCACCCCTCGCGTTTCGATGGGTCACCCCTCGCGTTTCAGTGGGTCACCCCTCGCGCTTCGATGGGTCACCCCTCGCGTTTCAATGGGTCACCCCTCGCGTTTCAGTGGGTCACCCCTCGCGTTTCGGTGGGTCACCCCTCGAACTTCAGTGGGTCACCCCTCGAATGGCCATGGGTGACCCTGCCAGGGTGTTCAGATGCCTCCAAGACCTCACCGGGGCTCAGGCACCACGCTTTTGGGCGAAGAGCCAGGCCCAGAACTCCGGATTGTCATAGGTCTGCGTCCAGGAGTCGTGGCCCACGCCGGGGTAGATGGTGAGTTTCACGGGGGCGCCGAGCTTTTGGAGGGCGTCGTGGATCTTGTGGCTGTTCTCCACGGGCACGGCGCCGTCTTTGTCGCCGTGGAAAATCCAGGCGGGCAGGTGCTTGAGGCGGCTGGCCGTCACCCAGCGGACGCCGGCACCGCCGCAAATGGGCGCGATGGCCGCGTAGGTGTCCGGATACTCAAACGCGGTCTCCCAGGTGCCAAAGCCGCCCATGCTCAAACCGGTCAAATAGACCCGGCTGGCATCGATGCGCTCGGTTTTGATCAAATGATCCGTGAGAGCTTTGACACCGTGAGGGTTCCAAAGCTCGTTCGACGGGCATTGCAGGCTGGCGATGACCGCGGGGAACTTCTGCCCGGCGGCGATGAGCTTTGGCGGGCCATGCTTCTTGAGCATTTCGAGGTCATTGCCACGCTCTCCGCTGCCATGCAGGAAGATCACGAGGGGCCATTTCTTCGTCGTGTCGGCCTCGTAGCCTTCCGGGTGGCTCAGCAGGTAGCTGTAGCTGACCTTGATGACGTAATCGCCGGAGAAGTTCTGCGGCTTTTGAGTATCGGCAAAGGTGAGCGAGGTGGCGAGGAGGAGGCAGGCGAGCGTTTTGACCATGCCATCCAAACGCGTGAGGCCGCGTTGCCTTACGGCTGCCCGGTTTGAGCGAGCACTTTATCGCGCAGAGCCTTTGCAAAGGTCACCGCGTCCATCGCTGATGAGGGCAAAGCGGGTGTCTCGATGGCGGTGCCGAGAGCTTTGAGCCCCCACGACTCCTCCAATCGCTCCGGCATGGCTCCGAGCACATGCAGGAACTTCACGCGATCTCCTTCGGCACGCAGTCGCTCGGCCATTTTCTCCACCGCACCGGGCACGCGGGGCAGCGTGGCAAAGCGCAGCGTGCGCAGCATCGGCTGGCCGGTGAGCTCGTGGGCGATGGAGAGCATCGTGGCGAGGGCCAGCGCGGAGGATTCCTCGCCCGCACCATACGGCACGAGCACCATGATGACATCGTAAGGCATCTGCTTGCCCGCGAGCTCGGCGTCGATGTTGGAGCACTCGGCGCCAGCCGCCTGGAACCGATCCCGACGCACGGTGTAGCCCATGTTTTCCTCGCCCATGGTGGACTGGAGGTAACCGGGCACGGCTTGCAGCACATCGGATTGCTTCAAGACCTCGCGCAGGAGGTTCGTGTGCTTTTCGATGCCACCGAGGGCGATCTCGCGCTTCAGGGCGAGGGCGTATTTGAAGCTGCGATCCTCCTCGCGGTTCTTTTTCCACTGCCAGATGCCAAAGCTGGCGATGCCGAGCAGCACGGTGCCCAAGGGAAAGATGACGAGCGCGGCTCGAATCCAGCGTCCGGGATCAGAGGAGGCCTGCGGGGGAGAATCGGTCATGAGGAATGAATGGCTGAATGCACGGCCTGGGCCGCCCGCTGATACGCGCCGCCGCTGCCGAGCGTGGCGACGACGGAGGCCAGATCGGCCTGGAGGGCCTCGCGGCGGTCTTTCTGCGTCAAAAGATCGGCGGTGGCCTTGGCGAGGGTGTCGGGGTTCAAATCGTGCTGCACGAGCTCTTTTACGACCTCGCGCTTCGCGAGGATGTTGATCATGCCGAGGTGCTTGATGCGCACGACGAGCTTCGCCACGAGGTAGGTGGGCCAGCTCACATTGTAGATGAGCGTGTAGGGCAGGCCAAAGCAGGCTGCCTCCAGCGTGGCGGTGCCGCTGGCCACCGCACCGGCCTCGCAGCGCTGCATGAGGTCATACACGGTGCCGACCTCGATCCAGCGTTTCGCCTCCGGCACGCCCATCGCATCCGCCATGTTGCGCATGTGACCGGCGAGCATTTCATTCGCCGCGGAGACCGCGAACCGTGCCTCGGGCACCGCCAGCCGGATGGCTTGCGCGGCTTGCACCATGATCGGAAACAAACGGCGCACTTCATTGAGGCGGCTGCCGGGAAACCAGCCCACGAGACCGGGCTCTCGCTTCCAATCGCGACGCAGCGTCTGCACGCGATCGACCATCGGGTGGCCGCAAAACTCGGTGCGCAGGCCGCTCTGCTCGTAAAAGGCCTTCTCGAAGGGGAAGATGCAGATCATGAGGTCCAGCACCTTCGCCATGACCTTCACGCGACCTTTCTTCCAGGCCCAGACCTGCGGGCTGATGTAGTAGATGAGCTTCCCGGTGTAGCCCGCGGCTCGCAGTGACGATGCCACGCGGAGATTAAAGCCGGGATAATCGACAAAGATGACCGCGTCAGGCCGCTCCGCGAGGATCTGCGCCTCAACGGCGAGCTTCTTCTCTTTGAAGTAGCGATAGATCTTGAGCACCTCCCACAGGCCGACGACGCCTGCCTTCTCCACCCAGTCCTCGATCCCCTGCCCCGCCACCTCGCGCATCTGGCGACCACCGAGACCGCTGACCTGCAGCTCCGGCTCCAGCGCCTTCATTTCCCGCAGCAGACCCGCCGCATGCGTGTCTCCACTGATTTCTCCAGCAATGATAAAGACGCGTGTCATGCGCAACGCGGGCAGTGATCGGAAGAATCAGGGCAAAACATCATGGTGGAGACTAGCCGAGCACCTCCCACGGTCAAACCGCATGTCATGCTCAAACCAGCCTGCGCCACGGAAGAGCCTCCAAAACCTCGCCAAAGCCCAGCCCGCCGCCGCTTTGATCCGCTTCGAGGAATCCGCCACGTGAGCTCACCCGCTCAAAGAAGGCCTCTTTCTCAAACAGATGCTCCGTGCACAGCCCGCAGTAATCGAGCGTGTAGCCTTCCGCCGCCGCGGTGGCCGCTTGATAGGCGGCGAACATCTGGCCGAGCGCA
This sequence comes from Verrucomicrobiaceae bacterium, assembly GCA_016795465.1. GTDB lineage: Bacteria > Verrucomicrobiota > Verrucomicrobiia > Verrucomicrobiales > Verrucomicrobiaceae > Prosthecobacter. The sequence continues at coordinate 3,587 of JAEUHK010000068.1, forward strand.
TGATCCATGGCGGAGGTCATTACGAGGCGCTTGTCCGCATGCAGGTTCGCCACGGCACGCCAGTCGCGACGGGCAGGCTTCACCACGACGGCATCAAAACCATGCGTGCCGGTCTTCCAGCCCTTGTCGAGGGCCAGGCCCACGCCCCAGCGCTGCCGCAGCGTCTCCCACGCCTCCGCGTCATACGGAAACGGGTCCTCGACGAAATCGAGGGCGCGATACACCCGCAGCGGCATGAACTCGACGAACTTCTCAAACGTGAGCCGATCCAGCACGCCATTGAAATCCACGCGCAGGCGCACGCCCTGCGTTTCGAAGCGTTTCGCGCAGCCTTCGAGGAAGCGCATCGTCTCGCCGTAGTTCGCGAAGCCCTTCGCCTTGATCGCGCCCCAGTCTTCCTCCATCACACGCTGCATCTGCGGCTCGGTTTCCGCGGCAAAGCTCCACGAGTAGTGGCTGCGCGGGATCGTGAGACCTTCAAACAAGCTCACACCGGCCCGGCGTGCCTCGCCATCCACCGCCGCGCAGTGCAGCGCCATCTCCGTCACCGGCGTGGTGATGCCCTCCGCCAGCAAACGAAGCTGCTCCTCCACCGGCGCATCGCCAAACTCCGGCCACGGATGCACGCAGCCATAGCCGCCCTCCACGCAGATCAGCGCCCCGGCAAACACACGCCGCTGCGAGACCGCATTGAGCGCCGTGCCGCTCTTCAGCAGGTAGTCGTGAACGTAGATCGGAGTCATGCGGCTCCTTCGCATGAACACGCGATGCGTTCAACGGCACGCATCACGTTTGCCAAAACTCCCTTCCCTGCCACACTCGCGCCCGCATGCAGACCCTCACCCGCCAGCTCCTCGACCAAACGAACCTCGATGCCACGCAGATCGCCGCCGCGGCGGCGCAGCTTGTCGATCCGGCGGTCGAGTCGGTGCAGAAGGCGGACTTTCTACGAGCCCTGGCGAAGAAGGGTGAGACGCCCGCGGAGATCGCGGCCTTCGTGAACGGGTTCCTGAAGCTCGCCGTCGATCCCGGTCTGGACCGCGCGAAACTTCCTGGCCCGATGCTCGATGTCGTCGGCACGGGTGGCGACCAGCTTCACCTCTTCAATGTGTCCACCACCGCCATGTTCATCCTCGCCGCCGGAGGCGTGTGTGTCACGAAGCATGGCAATCGCGGCATCACCTCGAAGGCGGGAGGCGCCGATGTGCTCGAAGCGCTCGGCATCAAGATCGACCTGCCGAAGGAAAAGGTCGTCGCAGGCATCGAGAAGACCGGTTTGGGCTTCTTTTTCGCGCCGCTGTATCATCCGGCCTTCAAAGCCGTCGTCGAGGCCCGCAAGCTGCTCGCCGCCGAAGGCCAGCGCAGCATCTTCAACATGCTCGGGCCCTTGTTGAACCCCGGCCGGCCGGATTACCAGCTCATTGGCGTTTTTGATCCGAAGCTCACGCACACGTTTGGCGAGATTTTGGTCCAACTCGGCCGCAAGGGCGCGTGGGTCGTGCACGGCAGCACGGGCGATGGTCGCGGCATGGACGAGCTTTCGAGCCTCGGCGTAAATGACATCTGCGAAGTGAAGGCCGGAAAGCTCCGCGATACCACCCTCGATCCGCACAAGCTCGGTTTCGCCCCCGCGAAGGTCGAGGAACTCGTCGGCGGCGAGGCCGCGGAGAACGCCACGATCCTCGAAAGCGTGCTCGCCGGCACCGCCCAAGGCCCCAAGCGCGAGATCGCCGTGCTGAACGCCGCCGCCGGCTTCGTCATCACCGGCATCCGCGATGGTATCGAGGCCGGGAAAGCCTACGCCGAGGAGTTGCTCGATCGCGGTGCCGCTCTCGCGAAGCTTCGCGAGATGCAAAGCCTACGCTGAAATCACCTCGCCGGCAGCTTTTCGGTCAGCGGAATCTCCTGCCGCAGCGCCTTGCCGATCTGGCCGCTGAGCCAGAGATAATGGTCGCTGGGCAACTCGGGCTCCGTGACAAAGCCCAGCGTGCCTTCGGGGACGAGTGAAGCCGTTTTGAAGATCGCCGTGCCTTCGTCCATCTCGTCAAACATGGCGATGTAGAGCATCGTCGAGCCGCCACGGAGACGTTCGCGAGCCTGATGCCAGAGGAACTGCCCGCCGAGCCGCGGCACCTGATTGAGCTTCGCCTCTTTGCCGCGCAATTTCATGAGATTGGCCCAGCTAAAGCCGGGATAAAGCACCGGCAGGTAGTCTTGGCCATGCTCGCGACACCACGCGGCATCCGCGACATGCACGTCGCCGATGTTCTTCGTCGCCGACGTCGTGTCATGATACCTGCCCACGCTCCACGGGCTCAAAATGTCCGCCTTGCGCAGCACCTCGTGCAGCTTCGGATCGTTCACCGCATCGCGATTCAACGTGCGCCAGCCCCACGGCACGCCGGCCATGACGCAGAGTTTTCCAAACTCCGGGTTGTCGTGCAAAAAGCGCAGCAGCGCATGGCTTTCATCGAGCGTGTAATCGCGGCCATCGTTGAAGCCGATGCCCCACACGGCCACCACCGGTCTTGCAGTATGCTTTTGATACGCGGGACTCTCCAGCACCTTCAGTTCCGTGCGCAGCCGCTTCCAGTCCTGCATCACCACGCTCTCAAGTTCGCCCGCTCGCATTCCGCTGAGGTCATACATCACGCACCACGAACGCCCCTCGGCCTCCGCCGCAGTCCGCACGGCCGCGAGCACTCGATCCGCATGATCGCGGGATTTCGTATCGCGCAGCACGCTGCCGAACCGCTGCAAAAACACCCCGTCGATACCGTGTTCCCGCATCCAGGCAAAGTGCCGCCGCACCGTCTTCGGATGCGACGAGCGAAACACCTGCGCCACGCTGCCATCGGCAAACTTCAGCGGCGTGTCCACCCGCTCATCCGCGTCGAGTTCCGACACATCCGGCCACAGGTCGATGTGGCACTGACCCTGCTTGTCGAAGCCGTAATGCCGCCAGCCCATGCCCTCGCCATCCGCCGGCGTCACAAACCACCCCTGGTAGCCGCACATCACCTTCCCAAACAACGACTCCGCCCCCGCCGCCGCGTGGCAGGCGAGCAGGCCCAAAACAGCCATCCAGCATCGCAAAATCATTCCTGTCCTATGGACGGAAATCTCCACCTCGCCAAGGAGAGAACAGGCTCCGTGCCCACGTTGACCTCTCACTTCTAACGTCTCACTCCCGGCACTCCATGCCCGAAAGCCCTCTCACTCTCCGCCCCGCCACTCTCGCCGCTCTGGATGCCTTCCGCGCCCGCCGAACCTCGTTGCTCCAAAAGCGGGCCTTCCTCTGCGCCCTCGCCATCGCGCTCGCGGCCATCGCGGTCATCGCGTTACTCGATTTTGCCTGGCTCATGCCGGATATCGTCCGCCCGTGGGTCACGCTCGCGGCTTACCTCGCGGCCATCATCGCCGCGTGGAAGATCGCGCTGCGTTTCATCTCGCAGGCGAAGGGCCAGGAGGGCGCGGCGAAGCTCATCGAGGCTGCCGAGCCATCGTTGCGCGAGCGCTTGCTCGCCGCCGTCGAGCTTTCCGCGAATGGCGAGGTGAAGGACAGCGCGGAGTTTCGCGAGCGCCTTCAAGACGATGTCGCGAAGGCCGTCGAAGGCGTCGATTGGGACAAGCGTCTGCCCTCTCGCTCCCTGAAGCCGTGGTTCCTCGCGGCGTTCGGCGTCGTCGCGGTCGTCGTGGGATTGTGCTTCGTGCCGATGCTGCATTTCCCGGGCTTCCTCGCCCGTGCCGCGGTGCCGTTCGCGAATTTCGAGCGCCCCGCGTCGCTGAAAATCACCATCGTCGAGCCCGCGCCGGCGTCCACGCTCGCGCCGATCGGCAGCGAGATGCCGCTCATCATCGAAACCGAGGGCGCGAAGGCCCCTGCGGCCACCTTGGAGGTGCTCGCCCCCGGCGGACGCCCGCGCAAAATCGAGCTCAGCGCCTTCGGCACCACGCGCTTCGAGGGCATCGTGCCCGTCGGCCAGACCGACGTGCAGTATCGCGTGCACGCCGCCGATGCCATCACGCCCTGGCACACGCTTTCCGCCCGCGCCCGTCCGCGCATCGTCAGCTTCCAAAAAACCATCGTCCCGCCGAGCTACACCGGCGCGAAGGAAACCACGATCACCGAGGACCAGGGCGACCTCGAAGCCCTCGACGGCTCCACCATCAAACTCACGCTCACCGCGAACCAGCCGATCAGCAAAGCCGAGGTCCATCTCAACGCCGAGCTCGCCGAAAAAAAATCCATCACCGCCGAACTCGCCGTCAACACGGTCACCACCGTCATCAAAGTCACCCCCGAGGCCTCCAGTTGGCTCGCCGCGCTGAAATCCGCCGAAACCGGCTTCACCAACGAAGAAACCACCCCGTGGCGTATCACCACCATCCCCGATCTGCCACCGACCGCGCAAATTGAAGACCCCGCGCAGCAAATCGAACTCCTCCCCGATGAAGCCGTGCGCCTCGCCGGCCTCGCCACCGATGACGTGGGCCTCGCCAGCGTCAAACTCGCGCACACCATCAACGCCGCGAAGTGGAGCGAGACCGATCTGCTCATCACCAAAGCCGCGAAAGAAGCGCCCGTCACCCATTTGCTGCCGCTCGCACCGCTCGGTGTGAAAGCCGGCGATGCCGTGCAGCTCAAACTCATCGCCACCGACCTCAAAGGCCAGAAGACCGAGTCACCCGCCGTGCGCGTCATCATTCTCGAGCGCACCATCGATCCACGTCAGCGTGAGTGGGCCGAAAGCCAGCGCCGACTCGCCCAACGCGCCGAATCGCTTGCCAAACAAACCCGCGAGCTCACCAAGTCGCTCGATCAAGTCCGCAAGCAGGAGAAGAAAGACCCCGCGCAGGCCGACACCGCGCTCGCGAAGGCCCAAAGCGAGCTCGAGCAGGTCAAAGAGCAGTCCGAGCAGCTTTGGAACGATCTCAAAGACGCCGCCAAAAACGCGCCGAACCAGCTCGATGCCAATGAAGCGCAGCTTCTTGCCGAAAAGATGGCCCAACTCCGTCGCGAGGCCTTGCCGAAACTCGAAGCCCTCGAAAAAGGCGACACCGAAAACCTCGAAGCCCTCAAAAAAGCCTCCCGCGTCGCCGATGCAGACGCCGATGCCGTGGCGAGCGCCGCGAAGGCCTTCGCGAATGAAGACACGGCCAAAATTGCCGCGCAGGAAAGCCAGCAGCTCATGCGCCAGAGCAAGATGCTGACCGAAAACGCGCTGCCCGCCAATCGCGATGCCAATCAGCGCCCGCAGTGGCAGGAGCAGCAGCGTGCCTTGATCGCACAAACCGAAGCGCTGAAAAAAGACCTCACCACACTCGATGAAACCAGCCGTCAACGTCACAGCGGCCAGATCAAGAACCTCGACAAGCAGCTCAACGAGACTGCCGCCGACTTGAATGCCTCGCTCGACAAACCAGATCAAACCAAGAGCCCCGAGCACCTCTACGGCGCCAGCGACAACCTGCGCAACCGCCTTCAACAAACCGCCGACGCCACGCGCAACATCGCCGAGCAAGCCTCGAAAGAAGCCGAGCAACGCCGCGAGCAACTCATGCGTCAGGACAATCCCGCGCTCGTTGCTTTGAACGAAGCCCGCCAAGCCCTCGCCGAGGCCGAAGCCGCCGCGAAGAAGCCCGACAAGAAGCCGAAGCAGGAAAAAGACGGCCTCACGCCTGCCGAACGCGCCCAGCAAAAACTCGCCGAAGCCTCCAAACAGCTTCAAGACCAGGCCGAGATTCGCGAGCAAAACCAGCTCACCAACAATCAAGCCGCGCTCGACACCAACCGCGCCTCACGCGCTGTCGATGAAGTCGCCCAAAACGCCCAAAAAGCCGCCACCGCCGAGGAATTGGCGCAAGTGAAGGAGCAAACCGAAAAACTCGCCAACATCGCCCGCGCTCTCGAAGCCGATGCCGCCGTTCAAGATGCCGCGCAGGCGCTTCAAGCCGCGCAGCAGGCCGCCATGCAGCCCGCGAACAAACAAGACCTGCCGCAAACCGCCGCGCAGGCCAAAGCCGCCGCCGAAACGCTCGCGGAGGCCCAACAGCAGATCAATCGCTCGCAGCTTGCCGCCGAGATGAACAAACAAAACCCGCAGGCGGCCAATCAACTCCGCCAGCTCGGCGAAGAAGCCAAAAACCTCGCGAAGAACGCCGCGGAGCAGAACAAGAACCTCGCCAATCAAGCCGCGCAGGCCCAGCCGAACCAAAACCTCGATCAAAACCCCGCGCAGCAATCCACCGCGCAGGCCGCGATGAAGGCCAACGAGCTCGCCGCGCTCATCGAACCGCAAACCGCCGCCGCACGCGCCCAACTCGCCGAACTCACTCCTGAGGTCAGCGAGATGATGAAGCGCGTCGCCGCCGATTTGAAGAAAACGCAGGAACAGACTCAAAACGCCGCCAACGAGGCCAAAGCCGAAAAACCCGTCGCCGAGGTCGCGGACAAGGCGAAGGACCTCAAAGCCGAAAACGCCGAGAACACCGAGAAAATGGCCGCTTTGCAGGCCGCGCTGCGTCAGGAGGCCAACGCGGCCGATTTGACGCAAAAACCCGAGATGCAGATGGCCCGCGCCGCCGATGTCGCGCTCGCGCAGATGCAGAAAAACACCCCTCAAATCGCCCAAAACCTCAAACAAGCCGCGCAAGCCACTCAAAGCCAGCCACAGGCCCAAAACCTGCAGCAAGCCGCCGATGCCCAGCAGCAAGCCGCGCAGGCTTTGCAGCAGCTCGCGCAGAACATGCAGAAGCTCGAAGACGGCCAGCAGCTTACCGAGGCCGAACAAGCCGCCATGGCCAACATGGAGCAGCAACTCGGCGTTCAGGAGCCGCTCGATGAATCGTATCAGCGTGCCCAGGAACTCGCGCAGATGGCCCAGGACGCCAAAGAGAACCCGCAGGCCGTGCTCGCCGCGCTCGAAAAAGAGCTGCCGAAGAATCCCGCCATGCAAAAAGCCCTCGCCGACCTCGGCAAGGAAACCGCGCAGCAAAGCGAAGCCGCCGTCGCGAAGGAAAGCCAGCAACTCAGCAACACCGGCATGGCCACCCTCGAAGCCGCCAACAACCTCAAACGCGTCGCCCGCCATCAGGATCGCCTCGGCGACAAACCCGCCGCACAAGCCACCGCCGAAGCCGCCAAACAAGTCGAAGCCGCCGGCAAACAAGCCCAGGCCACGCAGGCGAATCCGCAGCCCAATCCCCAAATGGCCCAGCAGGCTCAAGCGAACGCTGCCCAAGCCGCCAAATCTGCCGAAGCCACCGCCAGCAAAACCGCGCCCCCGCTTTTCACCAGCCCGCTAGCCCAAATGCAGGGCCAGATGCTCGCCCAGGCCCTCGATCAACTCGACGCCCAGCTCAACCCCGCTCAAACTCAATCCGGCCAGCAAAGTCAGTCCGGTCAACAACAGCAAGCCGGCCAACAACAAGGTCAGCAAGCCCAAAACAGCCTCAACCAAGCCCAGCAAGCCCAGCAGCAGCAAATGGCCGACTCCCGCAACAGCGGTCAAACCCCCGGCCAGCAACCCAGCCCACAGCAGATGGCTCAAAACCAGCAGCAGAGTCAGCAAAATGGCGCGCAGAGCAACGAAGGCGGCAACAAGAGCCAGCTCGTCAAAGCTGAAGGTGAACTCGGCACCATCACCGTCCTCGTCCCCGGCGACTGGGGCCACCTCCCGCAAAAAATGGCCGACGACCTCACCGAAGCCACGCGCACCGAAGCCGCCCCCGAATACCGCGCCGCCATCGAAAGCTACTACAAAGCCATCGCGCAGAAGGCGAAGAAGTAGGGTTGCCCTGTTCCTGCGGAACAGGGTTTCGTTGTTGCACAGCAACCACGCTACTTGGGATTCATCAGCCCAGCGACGGCACGCGCACGTTCACATCGACGTCGGCGTTGTAGTCCACGCCTTCGAGGCCAAAGCCGAAGAGGCGGAGGAAGCTGGATTGATAGCCTTCGAAGTCGCCAAGTTGGGCGAAATTTTCGGTATTCACCTCGGTCCAGCGTTCGCCGACGAGCTTTTGGACGGCGGGTTTCATTTCCCAATCGTCCACGCGGATGCGTCCGGCTTCGTCGGGCTGCGGCTGGCCATTGTAAAGGCGGTCGCGGAAGAGGCGGTCCATCTGCTCGATGCAATCCTCGTGCGTGCCCTCGGCCTTCATGACCTTGTAAAGCAGGGAGATGTAAAGCGGGACAACAGGAATGGCGCTGCTCGCCTGCGTGACGAGAGCCTTGTTGACGGAGACCCAGGCCTTGCCGCCGAGGGAGGCAAGCTTGCCATCGAGGGCACGCTGGGCGCGTTCGAGGTCTTCTTTCGCTCGGCCGATGGTGCCGTTCTTGTAGATCGGCCAGGTGACTTCTGGCCCGATGTAGCTGTAGGCGACGGTTTGCACGCCGTTGGCGAGCACGCCGGCGCTTTGGAGGGCGTCGATCCACATTTCCCAATCCTCACCGCCCATGACGGCCACGGTTTGCGCGATCTCGTCGTCGTTGGCGGGCTCGATGGTGACCTCGTTCACCACACCGGTGCCGGTGTTGAGGTTCTTGTTCGTGTAAGTGCCGCCGATGGGCTTGAGGCAGGATTTGAAAACTTCGCCGGTCTTCGGATGCGTGCGGCGCGGGCTGGCGAGCGAGTAGATGACGCAGTCCACCTGGCCGAGATCGGCTTTGATGGCGGCGATGACTTCCGCCTTCATCGCGTCGGAAAAAGCGTCGCCATTGAAGGAGCGGGCGTAAAGGCCGGCGGCCTTCGCTTCGGTCTCGAAGGCGGCGGAGTTATACCAGCCTGCGGTGCCGCAGCGGTCTTCCTCGGCCGGTTTTTCAAAGAACACACCGATGGTGGCCGCGCCGCTGCCAAAGGCCGCTGCGATGCGGGAGGCGAGGCCGTAACCCGTGGAGGAACCGACGACGAGGACCTTCTTCGGCCCGTTCGCGATGGGGCCGCGGCCCTTCACGAGCGCGATCTGGTCGGCGACGTGCTTGGCGCAGCCGGTTGGGTGCGCGGTGGTGCAGATGAATCCACGGATTTTGGGGGCGACGATCATAGGTTGGAGAGTGGGAACCGGGTGCCGTTAACCGCTGCGTGAGGGCTGGCAAATGGTTTTGCGAAGCGTGACGGCCTCAACTTGGCCGCAGGTGATCACGGCAAGCTCTGCTGGCAGGCTTTGACCGTGTTCGCCATGAGCATGGCGATGGTCATCGGACCGACGCCACCGGGCACAGGCGTGATGGCACGGCATTTCGGAGCGACTTCGTCGAAAGCGACATCGCCGACGAGCTTGTAGCCTTTTTCACTGCCGGGATCTTCGACGCGGTTGATGCCCACGTCGATGACGACGGCACCTTCTTTGACGTGCTCCGCTTTGAGAAAGTGCGGGCGGCCGATGGCGGCGATGATGATGTCTGCCTCACGAGTGATCGCTCCAAGATCACGAGTGCGAGAATGGGCGACCGTGACGGTGGCATCGCCGCCGGGACCTTTGGCCATCAGCAGCATGGCCATGGGTTTGCCGACGATCATGCTGCGGCCGATGACGACGGCGTGAGCACCTTTGGTCTCGATGCCTGCATCCATGAGCAGGCGCTGGCAGCCCAGCGGCGTGCATGGCACGAACCCAGTGGGGTCTTCGAGAGCCAGTTTAGCGACGTTGACGGGATGAAAGCCATCCACATCCTTCGCCGGATCGATGGCCCGCACGATGGCGGCCTCGTCGATGTGCTTCGGCGGGGGACTTTGGACCAAAATACCGTGAATGGCCGGATCAGCATTCAGTTTGGCGACCACATCCATAAGCTCCTGCTGCGTCGTCGTGGCGGGCAATTCGAGCTTCACCGAGTGCAGACCGAGATCGCGGCACTTTTTGTCCTTCGAACGCACATAAGCCCGCGAAGCCGGATCATCGCCGACCAGCACCACAGCTAGGCCGGGCGTGACTCCGCGAGCCTTCAGTGCCGCGATGTCGCGCTGGCATTCGGCGAGGACTTTTTCGGCGACTTGAGGTCCGGAGATGAGCGTCATGGCGGACGGTTTACAGCTTCGAAAGCGAGTCGTCGAGCGCGTTGATGACGGTGGTCATGCTCGCTTCGGATTCGTCGCCCATGTTGCTGACGCGGAAGGTTTTGCCCTTCAGCTTGCCGTAACCGCCGTCGATGATCAGGCTGTGGTTGCTCTTCAGCAGCGCGATGAAAGCAGCGACGTCGATGTTCTTGTTGTTGGCGACGCAGGTGAGCGACTTGGAGCGATAGCCTTCGGGGGCGAAGAACTCGAAACCGTTCTTCTTCACCCACTCGTGCACCATGCCGTTGAGCTTGGCGTGGCGGGCGTAGCGGGCGTCGAGGCCCTCGGCGAACATCTTCTTCAACTGGTGACGCAGGCCGTAGATGAGGCTGATGCACGGCGTGGATGGCGTCATGCTCTTTTCGCCGTTCGCTTTGAACTCAAGGAAGTCGAAGTAGTAGCCGCGATCGTTGATCGTGGCGGCGCGGGCCATGGCGGCCTCGCTGGCGGTAAAGAGTGCGAGGCCCGGAGGCAGCGCGAATGCCTTCTGCGAGCCGGTGAGCAGCACGTCGATACCCAACTCGTCGAAATTGACCGGCACGGTGGTGAAACCGGACACGCTGTCGGTGATGAACATCACATCGGGATACTTCTTCTTCAGCGCGGCGATCTCCGCGATGGGGCTGAGCACGCCGGTGGAGGTTTCGTTGTGGATGAAGGTGACAGCGTCGAATTCGCCGGTGGCGAGGCGCTTGTCGATCTCGGCAGCCATGATGGGCTGACCCCACTCGACCTGATAGGCCTCGGCTTCCTTGCCGCAGCGCTTCGAGACATCGAGCCACTTGTCGGAGAAGGCGCCGTTGCAGCAGTTGAGCACTTTTTTCTTCACCAGATTGCGGATGGAGCCTTCCATCACGCCCCAGGCGGAGGAGGTGCTCAGGAAGACCTGCTGCTTCGTGCCGAAAAGAGTCTGCAGCATCGGCTGGATCTCCGCGTAGAGGTCTTGGAAGCCCTTCCCGCGGTGGCCGATCATCGGGGCGGACATGGCGGCGTAGGTGTCAGCGCTGACTTCGACGGGGCCGGGGATGTAAAGTTTGACGTGCTTGCTCATGCGGATGGTTTTTGGGGGAAAGAGGGCGCGATAGTAGGAGGCACCGGGCGGGGCGCAAGGCGCAATCCGGACTGCTTTTCGGCCTTCCTGCCCTTCTTTATCGCCGGATGCGCAGGAACAGATTCACGCCTTCGGGTTCCCAATCGACCGTGATGGCACTCGACGGTGCCCCGGCCTCCTTCGCCAGCTCGATGAGCTGCTTCTCATTGCGATGAATCAGCGTCCAATCCCCCAGCAATTCCATGTAGTCGCGGCTGGTGTTGAGCGGCGAGAAATTACCGATCACCAACTCGCCGCCGGCCTTGGTCACGGCGATGAGCGATTTGAGGAGGAACACAAAACTGCGGTCCATCAGGTAATCGAACAGGCCCGCGGACCACACGAGGTCATAGCCTTTGGCAGGCAGGAAACGCATCGCATTGCGATGATGAAACTCCACGCGGTCAATGAATGGCCGGCAGAGTGTTTTGGCATGCTCGATGGCATGCACATCCGCATCCACGCAGTCGAAAAGCACCTCCGCCTTGGGATTGTCCAGCATCCACTCGCGAAGATCACGAGCCGGGCCGCTGGCCACATTCAGCACACGCATGGAACCGCTGCGTGACGCAGCGTGATGCTGATCGAGCAAGTCTTGGAAGTAAGCCTTGCGATTGCGCACGGCGATCGGAGCCGCCTGCGCATGGAAAAACAGGTCCCAGCGCCGCACATGAGACTCGTTGGACACTTTTTGGCGATAGATGCCATCGATCACCTCGAAGTCGCCGCTGTAGCCATATTTCCGATCGAGGGCCATGGCCTGCATTGAGCCCTCAAAATGCCTCCGCGTGAGGTCTTTGGCATACGCGAGCACATCGGCACGCTTGGTCACCTCCGCACGCACGGCGTCGCCCAGATGCCGGAGCTTCTGATTCAGCAAAGCGTAATCGGAAGGCAGCGGCCCACCATCCGCGATCAACTCGTGAATCATGCCATCCAGCTCCATCAGGGGGCTGGCGGAGCTGTGGGAGCGGGACTTGGTGCGCTCAATAGGGCGTTCGAGAACGGCAGCGGGCGGCATTCGTCTTATATTAAACACATCTTAAATAAAACGGAAACAAAAAATGCGCCCGCAATCCGCTTCGAAGCTCATCAACCTTCCCGCTAACTTTTTACTGCTTCCATTCGTTCTTCGCAGAGTTAAAACCAGCCTACCACCCAGCACCATGATCCGCCCAGCTCTATTCGCCTTCGGCTTTTGCCTTCTCTCATCCGTCACCGCCACCGCCCAAGGTCCTGGGCCTGGCCCGAGACGTGGCGGCGACCGTGAACCGGCCCCCCAGTTGCCACCTCCATCCATTCCACTGACACCTCAGCAAATCGAGATCATCACCAAGCAACTGGCCGAAATCGAAAAGCAGGTGATGGAGATGCGTGGGAGCACGCTCACCACCGTCATGACGAAGCTCCGCGCGGCAACTGCCAGCGAGGCTGCAGCACTGAGTTTGTATCTCGACTGCGAGAAACTCGTCAATGTGGAACGCAAGGACCTCGACAAGACCGAAGAACGCCAGCGCAAGGAGCAGATGGAGCGCAACGCGGAACGCCGAGCTGATAAAAAAAGCGAAGAGCAGGAGGGAGATATCGGCGCCGCGGTGAAGCTCCACATCGACTATCTGCTGCTCACCCTTGAAGCCCATGAAACGAAGGAAGCAGACAAGGAGAAGCTCCTCCCCAAGCTCCAGGCCTTCATCCAAGAACTCCTCTCCAAGGCGGACAAGCTCAAAGGCCGCTCGGGGGGGCTGCTGGGCCGTGACGTCGCAGGCAGCGTGATCGCACAAGCCTTTCAGATTGAACGCTTCCTAGAAGGCGGGCCGCGCTGGACGACACGACCGATGGACATCGGCGGCATGTACGACCGCTTCATCCTGCCTCAATTCAAAGAGCAGAAGCCGGACGCGCTCGCCGCTCAGTATGACGCCCGCATCACCGCAGAAGGAACGATCAAAAAGGGCCAGCTTCCTGAGCCTGAGTTCCAAATCTGGATGCAGCAGGAACTTCCGGAACTGAAGTGGCAGCGTGCCAATTATCTTCTGCGAAACGGCCCCACGCCGGTCAACGCGCTCAAGGAGATGCTGGATCACATCAAAGCCTACCCCAGCCACCCAAGCGCACCTGCCTGGCTCGCGGAAATGCGTGCCACCATCGATCCCGCTGGCGGCACGGCACCGGTGCAGTAAGACATCGGCATGACTGAGAAGCCCCCTGCCCTCTCTGCGTTTTTGCGCGGCTTTGCGCATGCCCTTCGCGGCATTGGGTTCGGACTTCGCACGCAACGAAATCTCCGCGTCCACGCCACGGCTGCCTTGCTGGCGATGGGGCTGGGGTTCTGGCTCGACATTGCTGCCTGGGAATGGTGCGCGGTGCTGCTCGCCTGTGGAACCGTTGGGGCGGCTGAATTGCTCAACACGGCCATCGAACGACTCGCTGATCGCGTGACCTTGGAACGCGAGGACATCATTCGTGATGTGAAGGATGCCGCGGCAGGCGCGGTGCTCGTCATGAGCATCGCAGCCGCAGGCATCGGCGTGGCCATTTTTCTGCCAAAGCTCCTGCAACTCTAAAAACGGCTTTCGTTTGCGGGCGATCCGGGCATTAAAGGCGGCTCCAACCCACTTTTCCCATCCATGAGCTTTTCCGCCCAACTCACCGAAGACATCAAGAACGCCATGAAGGCCAAAGACAGCGTGGCGCTGAACGTCATCCGCGGGCTCAAGTCCGCCTTGAAGTATGCCGCCATCGAAAAGCTCGGCGCAGAAGGTGAACTGGCTGAAGCAGACGCGATGGCCGTCGTTCGCAAAGAGATCAAAAAACGCCAGGACAGCGTCGCCAGCTATGAGCAGGCCAAGCGCCAGGATCTCGCAGACACAGAGAAAGCCGAGATCGCCGTGCTTGAGAAGTATCTGCCTGCGGCGATGAGCGCCGAGGAGATCACCACACTGGTCGAAAGCGTCATCGCCGAACTCGGCGCCACCTCGAAGAAGGAAATGGGAGCTGTGATGAAAGTGCTCCAGGAACGCACAGCCGGTCGTGCCGATGGCAAAACACTTTCTGGCGAAGTCTCCAAGCGCCTCGCATGAGCCGCTGCGCCGCCATCGTCGTGGCCGCTGGCAGCAGCCGCCGCATGGGCTTCAACAAGCTCTTGGCTCTGCTGGGCGGCGAACCGGTGCTGCGCCGCACGCTTGGTGCTTTTCAGGCTTGTCCCGAGATCGCTGAGATCATTCTCGTCGCAGGTGATGAGGTGGCTGCCGCGGCTCAACATTGGGCGATACCGAAACTCACCCACATTGTCCCTGGTGGTGCCGAACGTCATTTTTCAGTCAAAGCCGGCCTCGATGCCGTTTCACCGCATTGCAACCTCATCGCCATTCATGATGGCGCGAGACCTTTGATCGCCGTGAGCCAGATCTCCCGCTGCATCGAGGCTGCGCGAACGCAAAGGGCCATCACCTGCGCCCGACGCATCACGGAGACCCTGAAACGAGCCGACGACCAAGGCCGCATCACCGGCTCGATCGACCGCGAAAACGCGTGGATCATGGAAACGCCCCAGATATTCACCCGCGAGCTCATCACGAGGGCGTATGATGCGGTGCTACGGGATGGATTGCTCGTCACGGACGAGGTTTCGGCCGTTCAACACCTCGGCGAGCCGGTTTATGTCGTCGAAAACTCGACTCCGAACCCGAAGATCACTCTTCCCGGCGATATTCAGACCGCTGAACGCTTCTTGCTGTGATCTCCGGCATCACTGCCTGACCAGCTTCGCATCCAGCTCGCCGATTTTGAAGCGGACGCTGACCACATAGGCTTCCTCGCCCTCCGTCCAGTGACCGTAGGTGGTCGTGACAAAGGTGCCATCCGGCAACACCTCGACTCCGGGATAGGTCGTGTCCTGGCCCTTCTTGTTGTCCATGATGCGCACGCGATACTGGCCCTCGGTGCCCTTCACGATGTCCTCGTAATGGCCGACCCATCCCACCCAGTCTCCTTTCGTGGCGCTCACATGGGTCGTGTCACGGAAGCTGATGAAGAGACGACCGTCCGGCGCATAGCGGGCCACATGCCGGTCACCCGTGAGCGCGGCGGGCAGCTCCTTCGGCGGCGTCCAGGTGAGCCCCTCATCATCGCTAAAGATGACAAAGGAGTTGTACTTGCGGCTGTTTTCCCTCAGCAGCACGGCGATTTGTTTTCCATCCGGCGAGCGCAAGGCGCCGGGCTCGCAGAGGTTCGCATCGGGAAGCATTGCGATGGGCACAGGCACGCTCCAGGTCAGCCCGCCATCTTTGGACAGGCAGGTGTAAACCCAAAATCGCCATGGTTTGGCGGTCGAGGAACTGTAGCCGGGCACATGCGGGCTTTGGATGCGATATTTCTCCACCTCGCCTCCGCGGATGAAGCGCCCGTCATCATGGAAGAAGGCCAGGTAGTGCCCCGGCGTCTTCAAATCGATCACCGTGGCTATGGTGACCACGCCGCCAAAATCGCCAATTGGCTTCAGTTCGCTCCAGTTCGCGCCATCGTCCTCCGTGACGGCCATGCGGATCGGATAAAGACCGCTGAACATGATGATGCGCCTCTTTCCTGCCGCGTCGATGACGCGATGCAGCGTAGGAACCTCCAGCGAGGTCGCCCATGATGCCGGAGTGGGCAGGCGCTCACTCCAGGTGAGACCAGCATCCTGGCTGCGCTTGTAAACGATGGCACCGCGGCCGTGGCCCTTCGGATACACGGTGAGCATCGTCCTGTGATCCTCGAGCAGCACGGTGGTGGGATGGCCGAGATACTGCCCTTTCTCCCGATCGACGATGGTCTGGCGCTGCGTCTCCCCACTGATGTCCACCACTGGAATCGTGTAACCCGGCGAGAGCTGTGTTTTCAGATTTTTCGGCGGCGCGAGGGTGACATCGGCCTTTTGCAGCTTCGTCTGGGCTTGGAGAGAAGTGGCCAGCAGCAGTGGAATGAGGGCACGGAAGATCATGACACGACATCAAACGGCCCGCCCCACCGCCAACTAGCCTGGCTCCTCGCCGGGACCACCGCAGGCCCAAGGCAGAAGCATCACGGGAAGGGATAAGTTACCAACTGGACTCGCCAGCATGAACGGTGGCCTTTTACGGGCTGCCCTGCTCTCCAAGAAACGGTTGCCGCCACGGGACGCCTCCATACATCCCAGTTCCATGACCCTACGCGAACCTGAACTCGTCGAACTCGATACACCCACCGGACCGATGCGCACGATGGTGCTGAGGCCGGCGGCGGCGGGGCGGTATCCGGGGTTGTTGTTTCACTCGGAGATTTTTCAGATCACGGGGCCGATTCATCGCACGGCGGCGTTTTTGGCGGGGCATGGCTTCGTCGTCGCGCTGCCGGAAATCTACCATGAGTATCTGCCAGGGGGCACGGTGCTCGCGTATGACCAGGCGGGCTCGGATGTGGGCAATCGCCTGAAGACCGAGAAGCCCGTGGCGGCCTACGATGCGGACAATCGCGTGGTGCTGGACTTTTTGAAGCAGCACGAGGCCTGCACCGGTCGCCTCGGTTCGTTCGGACCGTGCATCGGCGGCCATCTCACCTACCGCGCCGCTTTGCAGCCGGATGTCGGTGCCGCGACCTGCTTTTACCCGACGGATCTGCACAAGCGCAGCCTCGGCGCGGGCATGAATGACGACTCGCTCGCCCGCGCAGCGGAGATTCGCGGTGAACTAATGCTCGTGTTTGGCCGCCAGGACCCGCACGTGCCCGCCGAAGGCCGCGAACTCATCTACAAGACGCTCACCGCTGCCGGTGTGAACTTCACCTGGCACGAGGTGAATGCCGCCCACGCCTTCCTCCGCGATGAAGGCCTCCGCTACGACGCCGAACTCGCCCGCCAAATGCTCGGCATGACGGTGGACTTCTTCCGCAGGGTGCTGACCGCGTGAGGCCGCCTTAATCCCACAGATACCTCTCATCCCACTCGGTGCGGTGGGCTTGGTGGAAGCGGCGGCATTCGTCCTGGAAGGTGTGTTTGTCGTGCGAAGAGGCCAGTGCTAAAGGGGGCTGTGTGGCAGGCAGGACTCGCATTCATCCGAGGCATCGGTTCCATCCGTCTTAGCCGTGGTGGTGCTTTGTTGGAGGGAATGCCATCGCGCGCTCCGAAGGGAGAACCGCCTGAAGGCGGGACTACAGAACTGAAGGCGCGGTCAGGAGCGCCTGCTCTCTGCGCTCACGGGCGCATTTGGGGGAGTTGGGTGGTCTGCTGTTCTTTTTGCCAGGCTTCGATGGCGGGGATGTCGAAGAGGCGGAAGCGACGCTGGATGCGCTGCTCGAGGGCGATCTGGGCGTGTTTGGCGACTTCGAGGGAGGGATCGCCTTTGATGGCTGCGATGAGCTTGGTGTTGGTCTCTGGCGAGTCGCTGCCTTTCATGAGGATGGCGGCACGCACGCGCACCTCCCACGGCTGCTTGGCATCGGCGAGCAGCTTGAAGAGATGCTCGGGCTTCAAGTCAGCCTCGTATTGCACGGACTCGCCTTTGAAGAGCTCGCCCACCGGCAGGCGATAGCCGGGGTCCTCGCGCTGGAAGAACTGGATCATGCGGACCACGCGCATGTACTCGGACTGGGCGGCATCGCGCAGGTGATCGGAGCCGGAGCCGCGGATGTATTCCACGAGGGTCTCGAGGGGCTTGCGATTGCCGGTGGCGATGGCCTCGTCGGCGTAGGCGGTGATGCGATTGCGTTCCTTGAGCTGGATGAATTCCGCCTGCGTGGGGGTCACATTCGGGACGACATCGGCGGTGCGGGACACACCAGCCTGGCCCTGGCCGTCGAGCACGCCCACGGTGGGAGGGGGCGGCACCCCAGCACCGCCGGCACGCGAGGCTGACACGCGCTCGATGGCTTCACGGAGTTCTTTTTGCGAGGCCAACTGGTCACGACGCCAGGCATCGAGCTGCGCCTGCAAGGCGGTGAGCTGCTGGCCACTGCCTTTGGCATCATCGCCCGCCGCGGATGACACTGCTGGCGAGGCAGCGGAGGTCCCTTTCGAGGTTTGTGCCGCGATTTCATCGAGTCGCGCCGAAAGAAGATACCACACGAGCCCTGTGGCAATGATGGTGAGCACCGCCGAGGCACCGAAGAGCTGCAGGGCGAATTGATTCCGCCGGGCCTGCGCCAGTGCGAGGGGCTTGGAATCAGTGCCAGGCTTTTTCGCGGCGATTTTCTCGCGCTTTGTTTCCTCGACAGCCTCTCCTGCCGTGCTGTCATCCGTGGGAGAGGGTTCGTTGGTGGGTGCGTCGGCCATGCGGAAGTGTGAGCAAAGGTTTGCAGGATGAATCTTGCCAGCCACGGGGTTTCAGGCCAGCATGATTTTTCCTCTCTGACACATGCCAGCCGATTCGTCCAGCCCCGTGCCATCCGCCTCCGACTCCAGGACACTGGCATGGAGAGTGGCGGCCGGCGCGGTGGGCCTGAGCATGATCGTGCTGTTCCTGGCCTGGCCGTATCAGGAGTGGGAGTTTGGCTACCGGATGAGCGTGCTGGGCGGCTGGTTCAAATGGGTCTCCAAATACGCGGACTGGATGTTCTGCCTGTTCGTGCCCGTAATCACCGGCGGTCTCGTGTGGCTGCGCCGCGCCGAGCTGCGCGGCATTCCCTGGCAAGGCGACTGGCTGGGAGCGGTGCCGCTGGTCCTGGGGCTGTTCTTTTACTGGGTCGGCTTCAAGGCGAACACGGGTTACCCGGCGTTTCTCGCCATCCAGTTGATGCTCGCGGGCATCATCCTGCTGATCGGCGGGCGTGAGTGGATGCGGGCGCTGTTTTTCCCGTGGCTGTTCCTGTTCTTTGCCTGGCCGATGCAGCCGCTGGAGGACTCGGTGGCCTCACCGCTACGTCCCCGCACGGCGGCGATGGCCGCCACGCTGCTCACAATCCTCGGCACACCGGCGCAGAATGAAGGCAGCGCCCTGCAATCCACCCCGGATGCCGCGGCCGGCCTGGAGTTGGGCGCGGCCTTCAGCCTGGATGTGGATGCGAAGTGCAGCGGCATCAATTCGCTCTTCGTCCTCATGATGATCTCCGCGCTTCTCGGCTATCTGGCCCTGCGCAGCGTGCGCGGACGCGTGCTGCTGTTTGTGGCCGCGGTGCCGCTGGCCGTGGCGGGCAATGTCGTGCGCCTGCTGCTGCTCGCCTTTGGCAGCATGTGGTTCGGACCCGATTTCGCCGTGGGCAAACGCATCGGCGACCACCAGGAGATGTCGCTCTACCACACGATGGCAGGCTTTGCGGTCTTTGGTGTGGCGCTCGCGGGGATGTTTGCCCTGTGCTGGGTCTTTGAAGGGCGCGAAATGAAGAAGAACCTCGCCCGTCATCAGAAAGCGGGACGGTCCACCGCGGACTGGCTGGTCATTCCCCTTCCCCGCCGCACCATCACGCAGGCCGTGGCCATCCTCGTGCTGGCCTCGCTCACCTTTGGCATCTGCGCGAGCACGGATATCCGCTACCTCGTGGCCCGTGCGGGGGTGACGCTGAGCATGCCGCTGCAGGTGGATGGCTACCAAGGCCGTGAGATCGAGGTGCAGGCGAAGGAAAAAAAGGCCCTCGATGAAGGCGTGAAGCTCGTGCGCTTCGGCTACCTCAACGAAAAAGGCCGCAAGGTCATCGCCTCCGTCGTGCTCAGCGGGCACCTGAAGCGCTCCCTGCATCGCCCGGAGGTATGCCTGCCCGGTCAGGGCTGGACCATTGTCGAAAGCAAACCGGTCAGTGTTCCTGCCGCCAATGGTCATGCCTTCGACACCACCTACCTGCGCATCTTCATCGATCAGATGGATGAAGACGGCCGCCGCTACCGCCAGCGCGGCGTGAACCTCTACTGGTATGTCGGCTCCGATGACACGACCTGCGCCTCGCATTACGAACACGTCGCTCAGACCTACCTGCACGCCATCTTTCGCAATCTGAACCACCGCTGGGCGATGGTCTCCGTTTTCATCCCGGTCGAGGACGCGGAGATCCCTGGCCCCGAGGGCATGTTCGCCGAGTTCAACGCCCTCGAAGATGCCCGCGAGTTCGCCGGCAAGCTCATGCCGCTGCTCACCGATCCCGAAAAAATCGCTGCCACGGAGTGAGGAATCTCGGAGGCATCCCGTTCACTGCTCCCCTCTCCCATGACGCCCATCCTGCGCATCCATCCCGCTGACAATGCCATCGTCGCTCTACGCGACCTCGACGCCGGTTTCACGGCGGGCCTCGACGGCACCTCGTGGACGCTGCGCGAGAAGATCCCCGCGAAGCAGAAGTTCGCCGCGAAGGATTTTGCCATCGGGGACATCGTCACCATGTACGGCGTGGTGGTCGGCAAGACCACGCAGGCCGTGCCCGCGGGTGCTTTGCTGCACACGCACAACATCAAGCATGCCAGCGCCACCTTTGCCGGCAAACAGAGCGCCTACTCGTGGACACCGCCGGATGTCTCGAAATGGAAGACACGCACGTTCAAGGGCTTCAAACGCCCGCAAGGCCACGCCGGCACGGCGAACCACTGGGTCGTCATTCCGCTCGTGTTCTGCGAGAATCGCAATCTCGGCTTCATGCGCGAGGCGCTGGTGCGTGAGCTCGGTTATGGCAAAACCTCGCCGTATGAGCGTTTCGCCCGTCAGTTGGCCGATTTGCATCGTCGTGGAGCCTCGCGGCAAGAAATCGAGGCCGCGATGCTGGAGGCGGAGGCTGCGGAAAAGGCCTCGCGACTGTTTCCGAATGTCGATGGCGTGAAATTCCTCGAACACGGTCTCGGCTGCGGCGGCACTCGACAGGATGCGCAGGCGCTTTGCCGCTTGCTGGCCGGTTATATCCACAGCCCGAATGTCTGCGGTGCCACAGTGCTCAGCCTCGGCTGTCAGCATGCGCAGGTGAGCCTGCTGGAGCAGGAAATGGCCGCGTTGTATCCGAAGCTCGAAAAGCCGCTGCTCATCTTCGAACAGCAAAAAAGCCAATCAGAGCGCGACATGATGCAGCGGGCTATTCGCGACACCTTCCTCGGCATTGCGACGGCGAACGAGCAATCCCGCGAGGCCTGCCCGCTGAGCGATCTCATCATGGCGGTGGAATGCGGCGGCAGTGACGGATTCAGCGGCATCTCCGCAAACCCGGCCATCGGCCACACTGCGGATCTCCTCGCCGCACTCGGTGGTGCGCCGGTGCTCAGCGAGTTCCCCGAGCTCTGCGGCGTGGAGCAGAGCCTGTGCGACCGCTGCGTCTCCGCGGAGCTGGCGGACAAGTTTGTGAACCTCATGCGAGCCTACGAAGGCGCGGCGCAGGCCTGTGGCAGCGGCTTCGACGCCAATCCCAGCCCCGGCAATATCCGCGACGGCCTCATCACCGATGCCATCAAGTCCGCCGGAGCTGCGAAGAAAGGTGGCAATGCGCCCATCGTGGATGTCACCGACTACGCCGAGCCCATCCGCAAAGGCGGCGGCCTCACCCTCTGCTGCACACCGGGCAACGACGTCGAGTCCACCACCGCGCTCGCCGGTGCCGGATGCACGATGATCCTTTTCACCACCGGTCTCGGCACGCCCACCGGCAATCCTGTCTGCCCGACGCTGAAGCTTTCCACGAACACCTCGCTCGCCCAGCGCATGCCGGACCTCATCGACTACGACTGCGGCCCCATCATCACCGGCGAAAAAACCGTCGAGCAATGCGGCGAAGAAGTCTTCGACCTCGTCATCGCCACCGCAAGCGGCGAGTATGTGCCGAAAGCCGTGTCGCTAGGCCAGGATGACTTCCTGCCGTGGAAGCGTGGCGTGTCGCTGTGAGGCTCGTCGAAGCTCTCAAGCTTCACCCTTTGGCTTTTCGCCCCTTCTTCGCCGCGATGTGGCCGATCATCGTGACCCATTTGCCTTTGCGGAGGACGCGGTCGGCTTGGAAGCCGGACTTTTGGCCGGCGGCGAGGCAGGTGGCGGCTTGGGTGTGAAGGATGCCGGAGAGGATCAAGGTGCCTCCCGGTGCCACCGAGCGGGCGAGAGCGGGGAAAGCGGCTTCCAGCACGTCGTGGAAGATGTTCGCGGCGACGATGTCCCACTGCTCCGCGGGTTCCCATTCGAGCACGTCGAGCTTCGTGAAGCGTGCTTTGGGCGTGCCGTTGCGCTTGGCGTTTTCTTTGGAGATGCGGACGGCCTGCGAATCGTAGTCGCAGCCCCACACACGCTTCGCACCGAGCTTTTCGGCGGCGATGGCGAGGATGCCGCTGCCGCAGCCGAGATCGGCGAGCGTCCACGGTTTGCCCTCTTTGTTGAGCTTGGAGGCGAGATCGACCAGCAAGCGCATGACGGTGGAGGTCGTCTCGTGATGGCCGGTGCCAAAGGCCATGTCAGCCGGGATGGAGATGAGATCGCGCCCCGGATGCTCACGGCGCAAACGGGCCAGTCCGGTCTCCGAACGCTCGGTGACGATGAGGAATCGGTCACGCACCTTCAGCGGTGGCGTAGCCTTCGAGGCCATGGCAGCCCAGTTTTGGCTCTTCAGCTCGCGCACGGAGCCACCCCACATCTTTTGAATGGCCAATGCCCGCGTTTTTTTCGGGCAGTAAGCCTCGACGCGGATGGTGCGGCGACCTGGGACGGTGGTGATGACAAGCGTGAGATCGGTGGCGCCAGCAAAGCGCTCCTCCCAAGCGTCCGCCCACTTTTCGGCGGAGAGTTTCGACCAGACAAACATGCGTGTTCCTTGTGTTGAGGAGGAAGA
This sequence comes from Verrucomicrobiaceae bacterium, assembly GCA_016795465.1. GTDB lineage: Bacteria > Verrucomicrobiota > Verrucomicrobiia > Verrucomicrobiales > Verrucomicrobiaceae > Prosthecobacter. The sequence continues at coordinate 26,462 of JAEUHK010000068.1, forward strand.
CCACTTTCTTGATGAAAGTGGAGCGGGTGACGCGATTCGAACGCGCGACATCTTCCTTGGCAAGGAAGTGCTCTACCACTGAGCTACACCCGCGGGGTTGAGGGCGCTGATAGTGGCGCGTCCCGACGATCTGGCAAGCACAAATTTGCCTTCGCATGCCATGAATCATAAAAAAGAGCGGGAGGTCTTCCCGCTCTTCGTGAGTCATGCTGTTTCACCGCGGATCAATCGCGGCGGAAGAGCTCTTTAAAAAAGCTCTTGGTCTCCTTGCGGGCATCATCGGTCCAGTGCCAGGCACGACGGGCGGCATCCTTCACGTCCTGCGCGGCGCGGGCACCTTTGTCACCGGTTTGCGGCGCTTCACCGGGACGGAGGAGACCGACCTGGCTGGCCCACTGCTGGTGCGTGATGGCTCCGGTCTCGGCATTGATAAGGATGAAGCCTACCTCCATGCCAGCGTTATTGAGCAGAGCGAGGCCCCACTCGGGCGCGGCGGCCGGATTGTTGCAGGCGAGCTGATACTCGATGGTGGCAAAGGTGGTCTTCGACTCCACCGCAGCGCGGGAGGCGATGCTGCGCGCCTCGGGCGAGCGCACTTTAACACGGTTGAAGGCCAGCGTGGCGGGCGGTGTGGCACGCAGGAGGTTGTCGCCAGCTCCAGCGGGCCTCACGCTCCAACTGCTGTTCTGCTGCGAGATCTCCGAGCGAAGCAACTCGCCGCGGCGAAAGGGATCGCGGGCATACACCGTCCATTTCACAGGCTCGCCAGCGCTGGCAGGAGCCTGCAGGAGCAGGATGCCTTCCGTGACGGCGACACCGTATTCTTGAGTGATGATGTTGGCGATCTCTGGATTGGCCAGCGACGCGGTGGTGAGGGCAAAAAGAGCGAGGAGTGTTGTTTTCATGGTGGTGGGAAAGGGATGGAATCAGTCGCGGCTGCGCAGTTTGGACAGCAGACGAAGGATTTCGAGGTAGAGCCACACGAGCGTGACGAGCAGACCAAAGGCCGCATACCACTCCATGTGCTTCGGTGCGCCCGCGGCGCAGCCGTTCTCGATGAAATCAAAGTCGAGCACGAGGTTCAGCGCTGCCAGCACGACAACAAAGCCGGAGAAGGCGATGCCGATCCAGCCATTGCCAAAAAGGCCGGGCACCTGAATGCCAAACATCGCCAGCACCCATGTGGCCAGGTAAAACAGCGCCACGCCCATCGTGGCGGCGAAGATGCCCAGCTTGAAGTTCTCACTCGGCTTGATGAGTCCGGTGCTGTAGGCCGCGAGCAGGGCAAAGAGCACGCCACAGGTCAGCATCACGGCCGTGAGCACAATGCCGCCAAACTGCCGTTCATACATGGCGGAGATCAAACCGATCACGAGGCCCTTCGTGATGGCATAGAGCGGTGCCAGCGCCGGAGCCGCCTTTGGCACGAAGGAGATGATCAGCGCCAGCACGGCCGGCACAATCCAGCCAAAGGTCCACGCTTTGGAAAACCACTCGGGAGCTGATGTGTCGCCCATGGCGATCTTCCATGTCCAACTGGCCGCGGTGACGAGCAGTAGAGTGAGCACGCCCGTTTTAAAGACCGTGCCATTCAAGGTCATCGTGGCACCGGGCAGGGCATTGGCCCGGGAGCGTTCAAAAACGGAGTCGTTCAGCGTGGGGTTTGAGGTGCGCATGGCCGCGAGACTACGAAATACCTCCGACGCGGTCAACGCTCGATATTACGCCCGGCTCGAGCGTGCCGCATCGTAAGCCTCGATGATGCGCTGCACGACCGGGAGGCGGACGATGTCCTTGGCGAGGAACTGGATGAACTGCACGCCTTCGACGTTTTGCAGCACCTCGACGGCTTCACGCAGCCCCGAGCGGACGCCGCGGCGGAGGTCGATCTGGGATGGATCACCCGTGACGACGCAGCGGGCACCTTCGCCGAGACGGGTGAGGAACATGAGCATCTGCTCGGTCGTGGTGTTTTGCGCTTCATCGAGGATAATGAAGGCATTTTTCAAGGTGCGACCGCGCATGTAGGCCAGCGGCGCGATCTCGATGGCGCCGCGTTCGATGAGACGCTCGGCCTCGTCGGGCTCGAGCATGTCGTAAAGAGCATCGTAGAGCGGACGAAGGTAAGGAAAGATCTTCTCCTTCAAATCACCCGGAAGAAAGCCAAGCGCCTCGCCAGCCTCGACGGCTGGACGCGTGAGCACGAGACGTTGAACGACTTTTTCACGCAGCAGGTGAAGGCCCTGCGCCATGGCGAGATAGGTCTTGCCCGTGCCAGCGGGACCGATGCCAAACACGACTTCGCTTTGCCGCATCGCCTGCACGTAAGCGATCTGACCGCGGGTCTTGGCAAGAACGGGAGGCTTTTTGCCGGTGGAAAGCAGTTTGAGATGCAGGATGGCCTCCGCAGGCGAATCACCCGCCTCACGCTGCACGCTTTCGGTGACGAGGCGGATCATGGCCGGCGTGACATCACCGCCCTGGCGGCGCACGCGTTCGAGCTGGACGAAGACATCACGTGCCTGCGAGATGTGGTGATCGTTCTCGCCATCGATCTTCACCCAAGCCTCACGCGAGGTTAGATGAACGCCAAAAGCCTCTCCAATGCCACGAAGCGTGGCGAGATCGTTCCCAAGGAGTTTTTGAAGGAACTGCGGGGTCTCGTAGGTGAGGGTGACGGTGGGCATGGACAAGTGAAACTGGCGTGACAGGCCAAAACTTAGATCAAAAGCACGCAGGAGCCAGCCGCGAGGCAATGAACAGTCATTCGAGCTCCGGCGGCACGCTGCCGTAGGTCCAAGGATTGTTGGAGAAAGGCGGTGCTTTCGGTGGGAGCGGCCTGGGCTCGGCTTTCATCTGATTCGCCAGTTCAATGCCCTTCCGCGCCAACTGCGTTCCTGCGGTGATTTCGAGGTTCGAGTAGGCGGTGAGGCGTGTTTCATAGCCACCGCCATTGGGGCCAAAAGCCTCTTCCGTGGGAACATAGCCAACGATGCCGTTCGAAAGCTCGCAGGGGAAGGTGAAGGGATGCTGGCTGCCCTTTTTGATGTCGAGACCATACTGGACGAAGTATTCGGCGGGATTCGAAACGAAGCAGGCGGGGCCGACCTTGATGCACTGCACCTCCGCATCGACGAGCGGTGATACTTTGACCAAATGATCGAGCATGACGATTTCCTTGGCGAAGAGCCAGTCGGTGGTGTCTCCGACCGGCCGCGGTTGGGAGACAATCGCGAAGGCCTTTTCGACGCGTGCAGGTGAAGGCGGGCGGCGTTTCAGGTGCAGCACCTCCTGGCGGGTCTCGACGGGAGCCGTGGTGGTCTTTGCCATCGAAAGAATGACGCGGACAGCCTCAGCACCAACACGCCCTCCAACGAAGCGGCTCCAATCCTCGGGCTTGGGGTTCTGGTAGGGATTGAGGTTGTCCACCTGGGTGACATCACCGCAAGCGCCCTGCATGAAGACAACGGGCGCACGGGTATCGAGGCCGCCCTGGATGGTCTTTTCGAGATACTGGATCCAATTGGCCGAGATGCCGCCGGGATTGGTGGTGGCATGGCAGGCATAGTTGACGATCACACCGAGTAGCTGCCCTTGCAGATCCCAAGCGGCGATAACGCCCACCTGCGGATCGATGGGCCCGGCGTATTCGAGGATGTCAGGATTCCCCGGGCGCGGATGACTCCAGCTCTGACCGTTTTTCATGCGCAGGCGGCGGTTGAAGGCCACTTTGTCCTCATGGCCGAATCCAAAACCGAGCTGGGCGGGCTGTCGTGCCTTGTCTGCCGCGACGACGCCGGTGACAATCTCGTGCGTGAGGCGGAGAAGATAGCCGGGATCTGCCGAGGAGGACTCCTCATAGGCGAGCTTTTGGACGAGAGCGGAGGCTTGGTCATACTCGCCGGGCATGGTCATGCCCACCGGGCCGGAACTGTGCGAATGGGAGGCGCAAACCAGCACAGCGTCACCGGTGATGCCGGTGCGTTTTTCGATCTCCGTCCGTGCATCGAGGACGACTTTCCGCGGAACCACGAGCGAATCGAGCCCGATGATTGCCGTCCGCTTTTTGCCATCGTCAAAGACAGCGACGCGGACCTTGCAGGCATCATGAAAGCTGCGGTGATAACTCTTCCCATAGCCCCCGGGCTGCTCGGAGCCGATCGCCGGGGTGATGTCTCGCTCGGCAAAGCCTGCCTGAATGCTCGATGTGGCAGGTGAAGCGGTGGGCTGGGCTCGTAGCAACAGCGACGGAACAAAAAGGGCAAGAACGAGATGCGAACGCATGAGCCTCTTACGCATCGCGAGGCTGCCTTTGTGCTTCCGGGCGGTTGAAGATGTGGACCTGAGGATGGTTCACAAAGGTGAAAATGACTTTGGTTGCATGATCATCAGCAATGCGACTATTCTTGCCATTAACGTTCCCTCCCGACCCGTGACGCCCGCCTACTACATCGCGAAAGGTCAGAAGACTCTCGGCCCCTGCAGCTTGGACGACCTGCGGAATTTTCTGGCGTATGGTTCCATTTCGCATGGCGATCTGGTGATGCGTGACGGTGAGCAGCAGTGGCATCCAGTAGCATCGCTGCATGAGATAGCCGCGGAAGACGCTCCTGAATCTCGTGAGCAGAGTTCCTCGGGCCTGCTGCCACGTCGGCGGACCGTGCGCTACCGCGACTACGAGAGGGTGCCTTTGGAACAGCGTGAGGATCAGGTGCTGATGTGGCTGGCCGCGGGATTCGTGATCTTCCCTCCCCTGCTCTGGCGTGCGGCGCATGCCATTTTTTCAGCGCGAATCTTCCGCCGGAGGGCCGATGAGAATGGTTATCTGACCTGCTGGCCGCGCTGGGTGGAAGCGTTGACGACTGCTCTGATCGTTATCAACGGCATCGCCTGGATGTCATTGCTCGCCGTGGCATGGAGCAAGGCCGGCCCGCTGGTGCGTGAGATGATGGGGGCGTTTGGCGAGGGGATGAACTCAGTGAAGTCCCTGTTTTGACCTTCACACCTCACGCACGACGACGACGGGCACCAACCCAGCCTAGACCGAGCATGGTCAGCAAGATGCCGGAGGGCTCAGGCACGTTTTGGAAGAAGTTCTGCGTGACGTCCTCACCGATTTGCGTGCCCATCGAGGCACCGTCGATGGCAGACGAGCCGAACTGCGTGCCGGCATACACACCACTCATCGAAGCATCCTGTGAGGCCTGGTCAAAGCCCAAGAAGTTGCGGACCAAGTCTCCATTGCCATCGCCATCAATATCACCGGTCAACGTGAAGGCATAAGAGGAGCCCGCATACTGGTTCAGAACGGCCGCGGCCGCCCCGCTGAAGGCTCCGGTCAGGGAGACATATTCAGGGAAGTCCGGGGAGCTGATGAGCGGTGCCCACGCCCCATCTCCTACAGTGCTTGGATTGCCATCGATGTCCACCAGGCCATCTCCGCCGTTGGCGATGCCCGTTTCAGGCCGCCAGAACTGGACGTCATAAGCGGTGGCGAGGGCAGAGATGCCGGCGTCAGCCATCGCCACGTTCAGCGCGGCAAACAGCCGGGTGCTGTCCGAAATCGTGAGACCTGATGAGGCAGCCACCGATTGCGCGACCTGATTCCACATGCCAGGGACCTGCACGGAACCCGATGGTGCGGACCAGAAGTAGGCCTGGAGCAACTGATCAGGAGTGCGTGTGACACTGCTGGCGGAACCGAGTTCCTTCACCTGATTGTAGTCTGTCGCATACTGCCCCGTGGTCAGATAGCCCGCCAGAGTGCCGCCGGGCAGGCTGCTCTGATAAGCTGCCGTGCTGGAAATGGCAAAGGTACCCACCGAACCCCATCCGGCATTTTGTGCCGGGCTGACGGATGTCTGGTTCCAGTAACCCACCGTGCCCACCGGCACATAAGGGACACTGCCCGCGGAAGCCGCTCCATCCGTGTTGCGCCACGAGAGGATGTCATTGGCGATGCTCTGCCCCCACGTGATGCCATCTGTCTTTGACTGGCTGTCGGCGATGGAGGAAAGTTGGGAGGTGTAGAGGCCGGTAAAGCTGGCGCTGGAACCTGCATAGAGGCTTTGCATGATCGTATTCGCAGCGGTGGCGACCGCCGCCTCGATCGATGCTCCTGCGGGCCCGGACATCGGGCCAGACGCCGTGTAACCACCAAAACTGTAGGGGGTGTAATTGTTCTGAAGCGTCTCCGAAGCATTGTACATCGCCACATGGAGCATCGCGAGGTCGCGGGTCATGAAAGGCGCGCTTGAGGTGGTGCGCATGGCGGACAAAGCGGAGGCATTCCAATCGGTCACCCAATCGGCTTGCGCAGCGGTTGCCATGAGGCAGATGGCCCCAAACGAGAGGCGAGAAGTCCGCCAAGAAATGGACAAGAAAGAGTTCATTTTAAAGATTCTTTAATGAATCTGCCATAATTTTCATAATTTCACAAGGTCTTTTGGTCTTTTCTCGCACCAAACACACTCGGCAGTCCCACGCTATGAGAGCCTGTCTGGAGGAACGCTACAACCTCGGGCGGTGGCATAGAACGCGGTTGCGCCAGCAGGCAGACGCGTGTTTGGCTCCTCAGTGCTGCCTGTCCGCGCCTTCCACGCCATATTCGCCCTTTGCCTGCTGCTTTCCGCCTGCCGGAGAGAGCCGGTGGCAGAAGCCCCCCCCACGACTCGGGATGAAATGGCGGAGTTCATCCCGGATGAGGGTGGAAGCGGCTGTGTCTGGGTGGTGGACAGCGAGCAAAAAGGCCGGCTCTATTTATGCGGCACGATCCACATCCTCCGCGAGCAGGACTATCCCCTGGCCCCCGGCTATGAGGCAGCCTATATGTTTTCGGAGAAACTCGTGCTTGAATTGCCCCCCGGCGAGGGCTCCAACCCGGAACTGGCAAAAAAAATGGCCCAATTGGGCATGTTTTCAGCAGATACCTCCTTGGATGCGAACATCAGCGCGGAAGCATGGAAAGCCGTGCAGGCCTGGGCCACCCGGCGGGGGCTGGAAGCTTCCTCGATGAACCGCTTCCGCCCATGGTTCGTTTCGATCCTCATGACGACCAAAGAATACGCCGTGCTCGGTGCCACACCAGACCTCGGCGTGGACAAGCATTTCGGCGACCGAGCCAAGGCCGATGGCAAGCCAGGCGAGGGCTTGGAAACACCTGATTTCCAGCTTCAAATGTTTTCCGCCCTGACAAACCGCCAGCAGCAGGAACTCCTCGATCAAACGCTGGCCGAGCTCTCCACGGTGGCAAACGAGTATGAAAAGATGATCGAGGCATGGAAGCAGGGAGATCTCGCCGCCCTACACGCCCTGCTGTTCCGTGAGGCGGAAAAGCATCCAGATCTCATGAACCTATTTCTCAACGCCCGAAACCTGGTGTGGATCGACAAACTGGACGCGATGCTGCGCCGTGGTGACAAGGTGATGGTGCTCGTGGGAGCCGCTCACCTCACCGGTGATTCCGGCCTGATCGAATTGCTCAAAAAACGCGGCCACCGCGTGCGGCACTACCGCGAAGTGCAGGACTTCTGAGGGAAAACACACCATCTCAAACCAGCCGCAGTCTCGTGAGGTCCTGGGTGTCAACCATCCCCACCGGCTTTCCGTCGGCATCGACGACGACCAGATCGTCAACGCGGCACTTTTCCAGGGTGGCCAGCACCTCTGCTGCCAGCTTGTCCGCCAGGATGCTGATCGGACGCGGAGTCATAAACTCGCTCACAGCGTGCTCCGAGATCGCCGGATCACGCTGGAAGGCACGCACAAAGTCGCCGTGCGTAAAGACGCCCGCCAGACCGCCATCCGGGCTCACTACGACAGCGGCACCGCTGCGGGCCTGCGTCATCGCTTGCAGCGCCTCACGAACGGAGGTGCTGGGTTGCACCAGCGCCAGTTGGGCGCCACTGCGCATAACGTCCCGCACACGCGTCAGCAGAGCACGCCCCAGCGAACCGCCCGGGTGCAATCGCGCAAAATCCTCCTGCTGCACCCCGCGGGCCTCGAGGAGCACCATCGCCAGTGCATCACAAAGCACCAGCATCACCGTGGTGCTCGAAGTAGGGGCCAAATTCAAAGGACAGGCCTCCTTTTCGACTCGTGAGTCTAGAATGACATCCGCATTGCGAGCCAGCGTGGACTGCAACCCTCCAGTGATGGCGATCACCGGTAGTCCAAAGCGCTTCACATGCGGCAGCAAGGCCAGCAACTCCGAAGTCTCACCACTGGCACTCAGCATGATCGCGATGTCCCCAGGGTCGATGACTCCCAGATCGCCATGGAGGGCATCACCCACATCGAGAGCTACGCTGGTGGCTCCAGTGCTGTTCAGAGTGGCCGCCAGCTTCCGGCCAATGCTTCCACTCTTGCCCACCCCACACACAATAATCTTCCCCCGTGCATCGATGCACGCCCGCATGAGGTCGATGGCACGGGAAAATGCCCCATCCACCCGGCCATGCAGGCGGGTGAGCTCATCAATCTCGAGCTGGATCACATGGCGGGCTTTTTCGCTGTAGTCGGTCATGGAGGGATGGTAAGCCGGGATCAGAAAGTGGCAATGCAGTGGCCGCTCACCGTTGGCAGATTGATTTCATCCGAGGGAAATGCTTGAGAACAAGCTGCTTCACCGCCAAAATCGCCTTCCCACCTTTCTTCCTGCACTCACTTCATGGCAACCGGCTCCACCGCTCCTCATCGCGCCTTCATGGGCGTGGCAGGCACGGCATGTGTCATGCTCACGCTCATCCTTATCGGTGGCTGGCGCTGGTATTTTCAGGATGTGGAAAAGCGCCGCGTGATCCAGGAACGGGCTAAAATCCACGAGGCCAGGCTACGCGATCTGGAAAAGCTGGGACTCGACGCCGAGGCCGGAATCATATCCACCACCTCCACGGACGAAGCCCCTACCGTGTCGTTGCAGTCCATGGCACCAAAGGAGGGCGGTGCCACCGGAAGCATTCCCCCGGCAGGCGAGTTCAAAAACCTGCCACTTCAAGAAACCTCACCCGACTATCTCGAAGCCATCGAGACCTTGGATCGCTATTGGAAAGCCGTGACGGTGAAAGAGCGGCTGCCTCACGTTTACGATCCCGACCGTGTGAAGCCGCTCATGGAGGACTTTTACGAACGCCAGAAGGAAACCGACCCCGATCATCATGAACTAAGGCAAAAGTCCCGCTTCATGCTCGATGGACGCGAGGAGATCCTCTACTTCAGCTTTGCCAGCAGCCGCGTGACCGGCCTCTTGGAGGTGGCCATGCGCCGTGGGCAGAATGGCCGCTTTCTCGTGGACTGGGAGAGCCTCACAGGCTTCACCTCACCTCCCATCGCCGAGCTCAAAAAGCTCAAGCCAGCTGAACCTGCCCGTATCCGAGCCTTCGTCAGACTGTTTGACTACTACAACTACGAGTTCACCGACTCCGCCCGCTACCTCTGCGTCAAAATCATCGCAGCCAACGGCGTGGACACCGTTTATGGCTATGCCGAGCGAGAGTCTGAACTCGGCAAATGGCTGAACGAGCAGCTCGATCACACCCGAAAGGGCGGAGCGCTCAGCGGACACACCCTCATGGTCAGCTTTCCGGAAAACGCACAGTCCGATCAATGTGTGCTCATCAATCGTGTCCTGGTGGCCCGCTGGCTGATCTTGGACAACTGAACCGGGAAAAGAAAGACCCTGCCAACCGAAGCAGGCAGGGTCATGAAAAAGTGGATCAAACGAGCAATTATTCGCCATCGCGGCCGATGGCCTCGACAGGGCAGCCGGTCAGGGCTTCTTCGCACAGGTTGCGCTCTTCATCGCTCTCGGGCTGTTTGAAGACGAAAGAGTGGCCGCCGTCGTCGTCACGCTTGAAGTTCGCCGGTGCCGTTTCGCGGCAAAGGTCGCAGTCGATGCACTGGTCATCGACATAGTAGGCTCCAGAAACGTTGTGGGCGTATTTGTTAGCAGCGTCAGCCATGAGGGTAAAAGGGGGAGGTGAAGGGCGCGGATAGTAGTGCCCGCCCCCCTCCTTTCAAACGCTTTTTGCCCGCATTTTGGGCCCCGAGAGGCCTCCCGGTCTTCCCGGTGAAATTTACCCGCCCCCTCCAAACGTTCGTATTGGTCTATGCGTATCCTCTGCAGCCTCCTCGCCCTTGTCTCCAGCCTCGCCGCGGCCACGACACCCAACATCGTGATCATTTTCATGGATGACATGGGCTATGCCGATGTGAGCTGCTTCGGTGCGCAGGGCTATCAAACGCCAAACATCGACAAACTGGCCGCCGAGGGCCGCAAGTTCACGAATTTCCACGTCGCCCAGCCCGTGTGCAGCGCCTCGCGCACCGCGCTTTTGACCGGCTGCTACCCCAACCGCCTCGGCATGCACGGTGCTCTCGGCCCATCCGCTAAGCACGGCATCAACGCCAATGAAATGACCATCGCCGAGCTCGTGAAGCAAAAAGACTACGCCACCGCCGCCGTCGGCAAATGGCACCTCGGCTCTCTCCCGCAGTTTTTGCCCGTGAAACATGGCTTCGACGAATACTACGGTATCCCCTACTCGAACGACATGTGGCCCTACCATCCGCAGGCGAAGAAGGGCAGCTACCCGAAGCTCCCCATGGTCGAAAACGACCATGTCGTGGACGAGGAAATCACGCCGAAAGACCAGACCCACCTCACCACGGACTACACCGCCCGCGGCGTGCGCTTCATCGAGAAGAACAAGGACAAGCCCTTCTTCCTCTACCTCGCCCACAGCATGGTTCATGTGCCGCTGTTTGTGAGCGAGAAGTTCAAAGGCAAGTCGGGCAAAGGCTTGTTTGGTGATGTGATGATGGAAGTCGATTGGTCCGTCGGCCAGATCATGGACACGCTGAAGAAAAACGGCCTCGAAGAGAACACTTGGGTCATCTTCACCTCCGACAACGGCCCGTGGCTCAGCTATGGCGACCACGCGGGCAGCGCCGGACCGCTCCGCGAGGGCAAAGGCACCTGCTGGGAAGGCGGCACGCGTGTCACCGGCATCATGAAATGGCCCGCGAAGATCCCAGCCGGCACCACGACGGACACGATGATGATGACGATCGACATCCTTCCGACCATCGCCCACGTCATTGATGCCAAACTGCCCGCTCACACCATCGACGGCCTCGACTGCTGGCTCATCGTCTCAGGCGAAAGCGGCGCGAAGAACCCGCACGACTTCTACGCCTTCTACTACGAGCAAAACCAGCTCCAAGCCATCACCAGCGGTGATGGACGCTGGAAGCTCCAACTGCCCCACAAATACCGCAGCATCGCAGGAGTCACCGAAAAGGCCCAGAACGGCATTCCGGTCCTCTACAAGCAGGCAACCATCGACCAGCCCGAGCTCTACGACCTCTACACGGACATCAGCGAATCCAAGAACGTCGCCGCCGATCATCCGGAGGAAGTCGCAAAACTCCAAAAGCATGCGCAAACCATACGCGCCGAACTGGGCGATAGCCTCATGAGGCAGCCGAAAGGCAGCGGCACTCGCGAGCCGGGCAAGTAAGGCCCATCACACCAGCATGCCGCCCTCCGGCAGCGTCGGCTGAGGCACATCATGCTCCTTCAGCGAGCGCACGCAGAGCCGCGTGAAAAGCAGATGCGTCTCACCCGGCTCCAGCGTCACCGCGTCATCGCCTGCGTTCGTGGTCTCCACGCACACAAAGTCCGGATACGCCTCATCTGGCAGATCCGCGAGCCGTGTCGATTTCTCGATCCACGGATTCCACACCACCGTGCTCAGACTGCCGGCCTTCTCGATGCGCAGCTCACGATTCATCACCGGATCATCCACGATCACCGCCGCATCGGAGGCATACAAGCGATCCACCTCCTGATCGATGACCACAGGCCCATCCTGCGGCCGCTTGTCCGGAGAAAGACGACCCTCGACATACTGCGTGCCATGCAAACCATGGATCGTGATCTGCCGCACATCACCCACATGGAAGTAGCTGTGCAGCGCACCCGTCATCGTCCATGCCTTCGAGTCCGTGTTCGTCACTTCGAGCCCCACTTCGAGCTCCAGGCCCATGCTCACATGCACCCGCGCCTCAAAGCCAAACGGCCAAAGCAGTCGCGATTCCGGTGAATCTGCCAGCTTCAGCACGATGTCCACTCCAGCAGCCGTTTCGCGGGCACGATCCAGCTCCCACATCATCGTGCGCACAAAGCCATGCGCAGGCTTGCTGCTGTCCGCATGCGGGCCAAACCACGGCCAGCACACCGGGATTCCGCCACGGATCGGCTTGCCCAGCTCGATCACCGCATCCGGGCTCATGTAGAGCACCGGATCACTGTACGCCGGCAGCCACTCCATCACATGCGCACCATGCAGGGCCACACGTCCGGTGGCATTGCGATGCTGGATTTCGAGCACCGGATAGCCGGGCTTCGCGTCGATGATTTGGATGCAGTTCGGGAGTTTCATAGTTGGAAAGTAGCCGGCAGCAGCTCGGCGAGGGTTTTGGTTACGAGAAGACCGTTTTGAAGAAAAGTCACCGGCAGTTGTGGTGCGGCAAATTCAGCGATCACCTGTCGGCAGGCACCACAAGGCGGGAACTCATGCCCCAGCGCGATGACGGCGAGCGATGCGATGCGCATCCCCTGCCCTTCCTGCGCCACCGCGTGAAAAATCGCGTTTCGTTCGGCGCAGATCGTGAGGCCGTAGCTCGCGTTCTCCACGTTACAGCCGGTGTAGATCCCGCCTTCAGCCGTCACCAGCGCACAACCCACCTCAAAACGCGAATACGGCGCATACGCCTTCTCCGCCACGACACGGGCACGCTCCATGAGTTCCTCGGCATTCATCATGCCCCATCAAACAGCGGGCTGTCCGATGCCTCAAGCACTTCTCAATCCTTCGACAACCAGCCCTTCACCTTGGAAAAGAAGCCCGGCTTGTCCTGATCGAGGTTTTTAGCCACGGGATCAGGTATCGTGGCAGGCATCGGCACAGCCACTTTTTGGTCCCAGCCGCCGCCGATGGCCTTGATGAGGCCCACGGTGGCGATCAGGCGCTGACCGGCGATTTGGGCCGTGGCACGCTGGGTGGTCAAGGTGGTGCGATTGGCCTCGATGACATCCAGATAAGGGCTCGTTCCGGCTTCGTAGCGGGTTTTGGCGAGCTGCGCGGCTTTTTCGGCACTGGTGCGGGCTCGGCCCTGGGACTCGGCCTGGATGCCGAGGTTGCGGATGGAGGAGAGACTCGATTCGACATCGGCGAGAGCACCGAGGAAGGCCTGACGGTAGTTCGCGAGGGCTTCATCATGCACCGCTTTGGACTTGGTGAGATTCCAGCGGTTCTTGTTTCCGGAGAAAAGGGGCACGCTGATGCTCGGGCCGAGGCTCCACATGAGGGAGGTGGGCTCGAAGAGGATGTCGATGTCGCCGCTCTGGAATCCGCCGCGGCCCATGAGTTTGATGCTCGGAAAAAATTGAGCCTTCGCCACGCCGATGCGGGCGGTGGCGGCTTCGAGCGCACGTTCGGCCTGCGAGATGTCGGGACGGCGTTCGAGCAAATCGCTCGGCATGCCAGTCGGGATGCTGGGTGGTGAGGAGATGCCGCCGTTGCTTGCGGACACATTGAACCCGGAGGCGCTGGTGCCGATGAGGATGGCGAGCACGTTTTCGAGCTGATCACGCTGCGCCTGCAGCGCGGAGATCTCTGCCTCGGCGCTTGCCACTTCCGTTTCGGCCTGCGCCTGTTCCAATTCGCTGCCTGCTCCGGCCTGCACGCGTGCTTTGGCAATTTTGAGCGCCTCATTCCGCCAGCCGACGGCTTCGCGCACGATGCGCATCTCGTTGTCGAGCGTGCGCAGCTTGAAGTAATTCATCGCCACCTCGGCCTGGATGCCAAGCAGGATGTTGTGAACGGCATCCGCCGCCATCGCAGCATCGGCGCGGGCGCCTTCATTCTGCCGACGGATCTTGCCCCAGAGGTCGAGTTCCCAACTGAACTCCAGCGGCGCATTGTAGGCCGGTCCATCGTAGCGCAGGCCATTGAGCGGAAACGGCGACGGCATGTTCTCGGAGGTCTGCTGCGTCTCGATGGTCAGCGGCAGGCTGGCTGTCGGAAAGAAATCGCCACGCGCCATGCGGGCCGCAGCACGCGCTTGATCAAAGCGGGCAATGGCCGCCTTGAGCTGCTGGTTGTTCGCCGTGGCGGCGGAGACGAGCGAGTTAAGCCGCGAATCGCGAAACACCGTCCACCACGAGCCTTTCGGCAGATGTGCGGACGGCGTGGCCGCACGCCACGTCACACCTTTGAACTTCGGCGGCGAAGCCGTCGCCGGACGTTCGTAATTCGGACCCACCTGGGCAAGCGTCGAGGTGGTGAGAGCAAGAAGGAGAAGAGAGCGCATAACGAAAATCAGTGCGAGGTGGCGAGAGAAACTGAGGAGGACTCGGTAGCGGCCTTCTTCCGCTTGTGACCGAGCATGACGAGCACGTAAAACACCGGCGTGAGGAACAAGCCGAGGAAGGTCACACCGATCATGCCGCTGAACACCGCCGTTCCCATCGCGCGACGCATTTCAGCACCGGCTCCAGTGGAGACGACGAGCGGATACACACCAGCGATGAAGGCAATTGAGGTCATCAAAATGGGACGCAGGCGCAAGCGGCAGGCTTCGAGAGCGGATTCGAGCGGCGTCTTGCCGTGGTCGTAGTTTTCCTTCGCGAACTCGACGATCAAGATGGCGTTTTTGCACGCAAGGCCGATCAGCACGATGAACCCGATCTGCGTGAAGATGTTGTTGTCACCGCCCATGTAAAACACGCCGATCAAGGCGAAGAGCAGGCACAGCGGCACGATCAAAATGATCGCCAGCGGCAAACGCAGGCTCTCATACTGCGCGGCGAGCACCATGAAGACGAGCAGGATGCACAGCGGGTAAATGTAGATGGCCGTGTTGCCCGCGATGATCTTTTGGAAGGTCAGATCGGTCCATTCGAACTCGAATCCGCCCGGCAGCGCCTCTTTGACGATGCTGGCGATCAAATCCTCGCCCTGCCCTGAGCTCAGCGGCGGCAGCGGCGAGCCACTGAGGTCGGCGGCGAGGTAGCCGTTGTAATGAAACACGCGATCCGGGCCGAAACTCTCGTTCACCTTCACCAACGAGCCAATGGGCACCATCTCGCCGGCCATGTTGCGCGTTTTGAGCTTCGTGATGTCGCCCACGTCATCGCGGAACTGCTGCTCCGCCTGCGCGACGACCTGATACGTGCGCCCGAAGCGGTTGAAGTCGTTCACGTAAAGGCTGCCGAGGTTGATTTGCAGCGTCTCGTAAAGGTTTGCGAGCGGCACGCCCTGTGATTTGGCTTTTTCGCGATCCACATCGGCTTCCAGCTGCGGCACGTTCACCGTGTAACCCGTGTAAGTGAGCCCAAACTTCCCAGAGCCCATCGCCGCGCCGATCATCGCCTGCGTGGTCTTGTAAAGCTCCGCGTAGCCGCGATTGCCGCGATCTTCGATCATCATTTTGAAGCCACCGGCCGTGCCGATGCCATTCACTGGCGGCGGAGGCAGCACGAGCACAAACGCGTCCTGAATGCCCATGAACTGACCGTTGAGCGCACCGGCGATGGCGGCGCTGTTCAGCTCAGGCGTCTTGCGTTTTTCAAAGTCATCCAACCCAACGAAAACGATGCCGCTGTTCGGGCTGGCGCTGAATCCGTGGATGCTCAAACCGGGGAAAGCGATGGCATCCTTCACTCCGGGCTGCTTCATCGCGATTTCCGACATGCGGCGCATCACCGCGTCCGTGCGATCCAGCGACGAACCTTCCGGAAGCTGCGCAAAGCCGATCAGGTAGGCTTTGTCCTGCGCCGGCACGAAACCTTCCGGCACGATTTGGAAGCCTTTCATCGTCGCCCACACGAGACCACCGTAAATCATGAGTGCGATGATGCTGAAGCGAATCGTGCGCTTCACGATGCCGACATACACATTCGACGACCACTCGAAGAAGCGATTGAACGGCCGGAAGAACCACCCGAGCAGTACATCCATCGTTTTGGTGATGAAGTCCTTTTTGTCGTGATGCCCCTTCAACAGCAAAGCGGACAACGCGGGTGACAGCGTGAGCGAATTGATGGCCGAAATGACCGTCGAGATGGCGATGGTGACCGCGAACTGTTTATAGAACTGACCACTGAGGCCGCTAATGAAGGCGGTGGGGATGAAAACTGCGCAAAGCACGAGCGCGGTGGCGATGATCGGCCCCGTGACCTCCTTCATGGCCTGCCGCGTGGCCTCGACCGGCTTCAAGCCGTTGCGAATGTTTCGTTCGACGTTTTCGACAACGACGATGGCATCATCCACCACGATGCCGATAGCCAAAACGAGACCGAAAAGGCTCAAGTTGTTGATCGAGAAGCCCAGCGCGTGCATCACGGCAAAAGTGCCGACCAGCGACACCGGAACGGCGGCGAGCGGAATGATCGATGCACGCCACGTTTGCAGGAAAATGACCACCACGAGCACCACGAGCAGAATGGCCTCCAAAAGCGTGTGAATGACCGCGTCGATGGATTTATCGACAAAGACCGTCGGGTCGTAAGCGATGGCATAATCGACCCCTTCGGGCATTTTTTGCTTCAACTCGGCCATGCGGGCCCGCACGGCCTGCGACACGGCGAGCGCATTCGAGCCCGGAAGCTGGAAAACGCCCATTCCAACGGCTTTTTTGTTATTCAGCAGGCTACGCAGCGCATACTCACCGCTGCCCATCTCCGCGCGGGCCACATCACGCAGACGCAGCTTTTCGCCATGCGGGCCGGTTTTGACGATGATCTGCTCAAACTCTTCTTCCGTGATCAAACGGCCTTTGGCGTTCACCGTGAGCTCAAACGCGACGTCTTGTGTCGGCTGCTGACCAATGGTGCCGGCGGCGACCTGGATGTTTTGCTCGCGAATGGCATTCACGATGTCGCTGGCGGTCAACCCGCGTGCCGCAGCCTTGTCGGGATCGATCCAGATGCGCATCGCATACTCGCCACCGCCGAAAATCTGCACCTGCCCCACGCCGGTAAGGCGTGAGAGTTCGTCCTTCACATTCAACGTGGCGTAGTTGCGCAGGTAGATCTCGTCGTAGCGATCATTCGGCGAAAGCAGATGCACCACGAGCGTCATGTCCGGCGAAGACTTCACGGTGGTCACGCCAAAGCGTCGAACTTCCTCAGGAAGCTTCGGCAGCACCTGCGAAACGCGATTTTGCACCTGCACCTGCGCCAGATCGAGGTCCGTGCCGATCTTGAAGGTCACCGTCAAAATCATCACGCCGTTCGCCGTGCTCTGGGACGACATGTAGAGCATGTTTTCGAGCCCGTTGATCGTCTGCTCCAACGGCGAAGCCACCGTTTCGGCAATCGTCTTCGGATTCGCGCCCGGATAATTCGCCGTCACGATCACCGTCGGCGGCACAACCTCCGGATACTCCGAAATCGGAAGCTGGAACAGCGAGATCGCGCCGAGGATGAAAGTCAGCAGCGACAAGACGCCCGCGAAGATGGGGCGAGTGATGAAGAACGAAGAGAAGTTCACGGGGAATGACGAATGAAGAGTTCAGAATGACGAATGAATGAGCGAAGGCCGAATGACGAAGCTGAGGTTCGTCATTCGCCATTCCGCATTCGTCATTTCGCGCCGGAGGCTGCGGTTTGTTTCGCCGCCTCGCCCGGCACCGGCGCGACCGGCATCCCGGGCATCGGCAGGCGGGCCTGGCCGTTGATGATAATCTTGTCGCTGGCGGTGAGGCCGGTGCGGATGATGCGCTTGCCGTCGATGGCAGGGCCGATGGTGACGGGTTTATAGACGGAGACTGCGGGCTGTTTCGACTCGTCGATGCCGAGCACGTATTTGTTCGCCTGGTCGGTGAGGATGCTTTTTTCATCGACGAGCAGCGCCTTGTATTTCGCCGTCATCGGCAGGCGGATGCGGGCAAAGAGGCCGGGCGTGAGCGACCCATCTTTGTTATCAAACTCCGCACGGAGCACCATGCTGCCGGTGCCGGCATCGAGGCGGTTGTCGAAGGATTCGACGTGGCCCTTGTGAGTGAAATCCTTCTCGTTGGAAAGCTGAAGCTCCACCGGCATGCGGCCGTCGCCATTGGTGAAGGTCGTTTTATCGCGCTGCAGCGCCTGGAGTTTCAGCAGGCTGTTTTCGTCGATGTCGGCATACACATAGACGGGATCGACGGTGACGATGGTGGTGAGCAGCGTCGTTCCGGCGGTGACGTAGTTGCCAGTCGTCGTGATCGCGCGGCTGATGCGGCCGGAGATCGGTGCCTCGACGGTGGTGTGCTCGAATTCGATCTCCGCGCTGTGCTCCGCGGCTTTCGCAGACTCCAAAGCGGCCACGCCTTGCTTGTACATCGACTCGCGGGTCTCCGCCTGCTCTGGCGCGATGGCTTTGGCCGCGAGCAGGGCCGAGACGCGATCAAATTCACGCTTCGTGGCCAGCGCATTGGCTTCCGCACGAGCGACCTCGGCCTTCGCAGCACGGCGTTTCGTTTCGAACGGCCGCTGATCGATGGTGAAGAGCACGTCGCCCTTTTTCACAAGCGCTCCGGCCTGGAAATGCACCTGCGTGATGTAGCCGGACACGCGTGGGCGCAGTTCGACGGTCTCCACCGCCTCGACGCGCCCCGTGAACTCCTCCCACTCGACGAGTTCTTTCTGCTCGACCGGTGCGAGGGTCACCGGTGCCGGCGGCATCTGGCCGCCTGGAGGGCCACCAGCAGGCGGTTTGCCGCAGGCCGCGAGGAGCAGCACGAGGGGGAGTAGTTTTTGAGGTTTCACGGGGCGCGTTGGTTTTGGGGTGAGAAAGTTGACCAGTTGGTTTAATTTGATCGCAAAAGAAGGCTACTCCTCGTCTTTGACACCAAGGATGCGGCGGGCTCCGGCCTCCATCTCATTGAGGTGGCTGAGGTCGTTCCAAATGCGGGCGTGCAGCAGCAGGCCTTCGCCATAAGCAAACAGGATGCGTGCCAAAGCCGGGGAGTCAGGTGCGTCAATCACGCCTTGGAAGTGCGCATCACGCAGCGCGCTCTCGTAGTAGCGGATGAACTGGGCCAGGATCTCCTGCAGTTTGTCACGCAGTTTGTCATCGGTGGTGCTCACCTCGGCCCCGAGCGAATGAATCGGACAACCGAGCACGCGACCGTGTTTCTCCTCCATGGCCTCCTGTTCTTCGCGGAATTCGCGGAAGCATCTCCAGATGCGCTCCAGCGGCGGAATGACCGGAGAAAAGGTCTGATCGAGCTTTTTGCGATGCTCCGTCCAGCCGTGGTCGATAGCGGTGAGGGCGAGCTCGGTCTTCGACTCAAAAAAGTGGTAAAAACTGCCCTTTTTCACGCCGGCCTTCTCACAAATGTGATCAACAGACGTGGTGCCATAGCTCCCCGTCCAGATGAGTTCGCTCATCGCTTCCATCAGGCGTTCTTTGGCATTGGAGGTTCGTCCCATGCAGGCCTAAAGCCCAAACTAGACGTTCAGTCAACAATTTAAACTGAACATGCCTCGAGACCACTAACTAGCCGCTTCATCTTTCGCATCACGCCTCAAGGTCGCCAGGCCCGTTTGCCCCGCGTTTGCGCTTGGGAACGGCAGCCTGCTCCACCGCGCTTTCGACATCCACAGGCAACTCGCCGGGCGTCTCCTTTTCCACCGGCTGCACCTTGATCTCCACGTTCACTGGAACGGCCCGCAGGCCTTCGATGATCGTTTTGAGGCGCTCGATGGTCACGTCGCTCAGCGTCGGCTGACTCACGGCTTCGGTGAGGGCGCTCAAATGGCCGGTGATGCGATTCACGGGGTCGTTTTCGCCCGCGCCGCCGGTGAGCAGGTTGCGTTTGAAGGTGCGCTTGATCTCGTCCCAGCGCGCTTTGTCATCGTCGGCGCTCAAACCATTGATCTCACGCCACTTGAGCAAGTTTGCCTCCGCGGCACCGCTGAGCGTCTGCGCTTCGCCACGGTAGTGATCGGCGATGAGCTGAGCGACCTCCTTGTCGGTCATCAGCGGCAGGATTTTCTCCGCGATCTTGTTCATGTTGCGGTAGCTGCCCTGCAACTTGAACGGCGGCTCCACGCGGTAGGCGTCTTCCATCGCCGCGCTGGCCACATACTGCTGGTTCACACGCAGAATGACCTCGCGCACATGCAAAAGCTTCTCCATGACCGCGACGGCGTCGTTGATTTCCTCCGCGCTGAAGCTGCCCTCGAACTCCACGCCTTCCCGCGAGCCCGTCTGCGCGATCTTGAGCACAGAAAGCGCATCTTTGTGACTCCGCGCCGCGATGCGCGCCAGCGTGGCATTGCTCGTGAGTCCGTTCTCGATGTAGCTGTCCTTAAAGGCCTCTTGGTGCCCGCCGAGGATGTCGCCGAGGTTGTAAGTGTCCGCGCGATTCGCGAGCATGTCCGGCACCTGGAACTTGCCACCGACCTCGGTGTAAGGATTCCCGGCCATCACCACCGCCACTTTGCGGCCACGCAGGTCATAGATCTTCGCTTCGCCTTTGAAGACGCCTTCGATCTTCCTCGTGCCGTCGCACAGCGGGATGAACTTCTGCAAAAACTCGGGATTCGTGTGCTGGATGTCGTCGAGATAGATCATGACGTTGTCACCCATCTCGAAAGCGAGGTTCAGCTTCTCGATCTCCTCCCGCGCCGACGCATTCCGCGCCTCGCTCGGGTCCAACGAGGTCACCTGATGCCCCAGCGCCGGTCCGTTGATCTTCACCAGCGTGATGCCGAGCCGGCTCGCGACATACTCCATCAGCGTCGTCTTGCCGTAACCCGGCGGTGAAATGAGCAGCAGCATGCCCATGCGGTCCGTGCGCGTGTCCTTGCCCGCCGCGCCGAGTTGCTTCGCCAAATTCGCGCCGATGAGCGGCAGATACACCTGATCGATCAGGCGATTGCGCACGAACGAGCTCAAAACGCCCGCCTTGAACTGATCCAGCCTCAAATCCTTCCGCCGTTTCTCGCTCAGATCATGCTTGAGCCGCTGAAACGCCTGAAACGCCGGCACCACGGTGCTTTCGTAGCGTTGCAGCCGTGCCGTGAACTCATGGTAGTCGAGTTCCAGCTTCGATTCGCTGATTCGGCCATGCGTGCCCGTCAGCCCGCTGATCGTCACCCGCGAAACCGGCTCCGTCGGCGTCGCCGCGGGCGGTTGATCGTTCGTGACCACCATCGCCGCCGTTTCGATCAGCACACCGCGACCCACATTCGGGTTCAAAGCCGTGATCCACTCCAGCGCGATCTCAAAGGCCAAAACCGGCTGCGCAGCCAGTTCGCTCATCGTCGTCTCAAAATCCTTCGCCGCCCGTTTCGCCGTCAATTCCTTCCGAAAAGCCCGCAACAGCTCCAAAGCCGCCGCCGAGCGCGTGAACTGCGTTTTGGCCTGCAATTCCTCCAAAAGGCACCGAACGACTTGGAGTGCGGACGCCCTCGTCCGCCCGCCAGAATGCGGATGAGGGCATCCGAGCTCCATCCAGCCTTCGACGCGTTTCAACAGCTCATCATCCACATCCTCATTCGAAACGCCCAGCAGCTCCCGCATGCGCCCTTTCGACTGCATTCGCGAAAACAGCGCCTTCTTCTCCGCATCCTCCGCCCAGGCATGCCAAAACAGCCGCGCATAACCACGCGATTCCGGCGAATGCCTCAACAAGCCCAGCGCCGACTGCATCTCCCGCAGCGGCTTCAGAATCAGCGCCGTATCATGATCATGCACGCCCTTCGTGTAACCCTCATCATACCGCTGCGCCATGAACGCACTCACCTCCGTCAATTCGGTCACTCCGGTCAATCCCGTCAAAAGCTTCCAAGCCAAAAACTCCGCGCGATACACCTCCGCATTCTCCGAAACGACCGCCTGATCCCAAACAGCCCGCTGCGTCTCCAGCTCCGCATTCTCCACCTTCTCAAAGAAGCGTGTGCCGGTGAGATGAAACGCCAACGCACCATCACGCGGCAAAATCGTCAGCTCCAGCGGCTGCTTGTTCACGCTGAACTGATGCTTCCCGAGCTGAATCAAATCCCCGCCGACAAAAATCTCCGACTTGTCGCGAATCTGCTTCAGCGAGTCCTGCTGCACCGTCTTCAGCCGTGTGCTCAACTCATCCGCACGCACGCTGTCGCCGAGTTTGCGCAGTTCATCGATCAAATCACGCAGCTTGGCCACCATCGCATCGCCTGCGAGCCAGGCGTGCACCTCCTCCGGCTTCGCGAAGCTCGTCAGATGATTGCGAATGCTCGTCAAAATGCGCTCCGCCGACTGCCCGAGGCTGCCACAGCGTCGATTCAGCGCATCGGTGAGGCTTTGACGACGCGATTCGAAGGCCGTCTGCACTTCCTCGCGCTTTTTGACGAGTTCAGCCGCGTAATCATCGAAGTCGGAGAACTTCGTCTCCATCTCCTCGATTTGCACGAGCACGCGCGTGAGTGATTCATCACACTTCTCCGGCGTGGTGGCCACTTCGAGGTAGTTCAGCACGCTCTGGCTGAGCAAACTCAACTGAGCCTGAAACTGAGCCGCGCCTTCCGTCTTCGCCAGATCGTTGCGGCGATTGCGCAGCACGCTGCGCACCTGATTGAGCTGCGCAAACAGCGTGCTGATGCCTTCGATGATGCGCGTCGTCTCGGTGGCGTCCTGAATCTTGAGCCCGCTGACGATGGCGGTGAGCATTTCCAGCTCGCTGCTCGACTTCGCGAGCGCTTCCTCGACCTCCTGCGCTTCCGTGACCTTCGTCAAAGCAGGCACGCGGGCCTGCTGCTCGGTGATTTGCTTCCGATACGGGTCCAGCGCCTCCGGTTTGAGCAGGAAGGCCACGCACTTCGCGCTGAGCTTGTCACCCGCCTCGGCGACAGCCTTGTCCATCGAATCAATGACCGCTGCATCCGTGTAGCGCACGTCGCGCAGCGCGATGATCTGGCCGCGCAACTCGCGAAGCGTCGTCAAAAGCTGCACGAAGCCGAGAATGTCATTCGGATCGGTGTTTGTGGCCGCGCTGATCGCCTTTTGCGCCTTCTCTTGCAGCGCCGTGGTCTGCTCCGCCGCCGTTTTGCGCATGCGGCGCACTTTTTCAAACTCACCGAGAGCAGCCTCGGCGGTCGTTTTGATCTCGGTGAGCGTTTCCTTGAGATTGTGCGCCTCGTCCTTGCCCACCCAGAAGTAACTGTCGGCGATGTCACCGCAGGAACGCGCCAGCTCGACATACAAGCCGCTGAACGAGTCATCCTTGGCCAGCAACGTCAGCACACCTCGGCACTCGGCCATCGCGCGGACGATTTCAGCATTGCCGATCTTGCTGAGGAAGGTTTGCGCGGCCTTGGCCTCGCTCACATCGGCCGTGAGATACGGCGTGCGCCAAACTTGGACGACGTGATGCTTCCGCGGCTCCGCATCGGCATCAAAGAGGATCAATTCGCCCGTCGGGAAGAGCGAGAAGCCGTGACACGGCTGCGGCGTGGCAATGCTCTGCGTGATGAGGTTGTAGCTGAGCAGCAGATACGATCCGCTTTCGAGATGGCTGAACACAAACAACGTGTCCTCGCCGTTCGCGGCCGGAATGCGCTTCTCGAAACGCATCGGCGGCAAACCGGTCTCAAAGCGGCGCACTTCGCCGGTTTGCAGCACGTAGCCGTGCGGGAAAAGGATGCCGTGATCGTCCGGCAGCAGCACGCAGCTCTCCGCGATGCTGTCGATGCGATGCGCCTCACGCGTGCGTTCGTTGAACACAAGATGCCGCCACTGCTTCTCCTGATACGGCAGCACTTTGAGCAGGATGAGGTTGCCGACGATGGCGTAGTGCACCTCCGCGTCGTCGAGCGTCTGGTCTTTGTTCTCGACCGGCTCATTGTAGATGCCGCGACCGGTGGCGGTGTTGTTTTCCACCTTCACCGTGAGGTCGCCGCCGATGGTCTCGACAAAAACGCGGTCCTCGATGCTGATGTGCGGATGCTCGCCGTGGATGTACATGTCCCGCGTGGCCCGCTTCCACGCAAACTCCTGCGGCGTCGGGAAGACAAACTCGTGGTCGCTGCGGTTGCCGAGATACTTCAGCGCGCCTTTTTCATCATCGACCAGCCATTTGAACGTTTTGACCTCCGTCGCCCGCTGCCCGACCTGAAAGCCCATGTAAAGATGCGGTCCGATGCGGTGGAACTTCAGGAAGGTGGCGTGCTTGTAGTAGCTGTAGAGATAAGCGAAGTCCTCCGCGAACTGCGCATCGCCGAGGATCGCATCCTTGTTCGTGTGGAAGCTCGAATCGCCCTCCTGGTAGTCCACCACCGCGAAAACGTCCTCGATCTTCATCGTCGAGCGAAGCCCGAGGTGCACGTTGTAGCCAAACAGGAAGCGTTTCGGCCCGATCGCCGCCATATCGCGCGGTACGCAGTTGTTGTCCGTCGTGAGCCGCGTCGTCGTCAGCAACGCCGTCTCAATCCCGCCGAACTCCGCCTTCCGGTCGTTGTTCAGCAAGTCCAGCCGGCGCTGCAACTCCGCGCCATGCTTCGACAAGCGCTGACGAATGACTTCGTAAGCTCCGGCTTCGAGCTGGGGGGAGGGTTGGGGAGATGGAGTTGGATCAGCCATTCAATGACGAAACGGATTCGGTGGGTTCCCCCCTCACCCCAGCCCTCTCCCCGCGAGTGAACCTAGGTGTCGGCGTGAATTCTTTCGCGGGGAGAGGGAGAGCGCTTTCTGGTCCCTCTCCCCGCTTAAGATGATCGTTAACTCTTTGGCTCACTTGCGGGGAGAGGTTAGGTGAGGGGAACTCTGAAAGGAGACTGAAGAGCGGGTTGGTGTTACTTCTTCGCCTTCGCGGCCAGCAAACCAGCGACGTTCGTCTCGCTGAGGCCAAAACGACCCGCCGCACCAATCATGCTGGTGAGCTTGTTGAGCGTGCCAGCATCAGGATTCAACCCGATGAGCTTCGCGAACAGAGCGGACAAAGTGAGGTTCTTCGTGTCTTCGGCGGTGAGGCCGAATTGATCGACGACCGTCTTGAGCTGGGCTTTGAAGTAGTCGGGATCGCCGTTGAAGAAGGTTTCCTTCACGTCGGTGAGCGTGCGGCTGCCTTCGACCATGCGGTCCACGGCACGGGCGGTGCCGATGGCGCTGGTGATCTTGTCGAAGAACTGGCTTTCGCCGCCGACGATCTCGATCTTGGCGGACTTCATGGCCTCACCGAGCACGCCAGCCTGGGCGGCGGCGATGTCTTTCTGGATGTTGATCTCCGCAAGAGCGACAGCCTTGTCTTTGTCGAGGTTGAGCTTGAACTCCTCGTGCTGGCGGCCAGCGTCTTCGAGCAACTTCATGGCCTGGGCCTTCTTGGTGATGCCATCGGCCTCGGCAGCGAGTTTGAGCTGCGTAACCTCGGCATCGACGGTGCCCTGTTTCTGAGAGGCTTCGGCCTTCGCGAGCAAGACTTGAGCTTCGCCAAGACCCGGAGCAGCCGCTTTGGCAGCGACGGCTTCGGCGAGGGCTTTTTCGGCAGCGGCTTCTTTGGAAGAGGCTTCCTGCTTCGCTTCGGCGAGCGTGAGCAATTCCTGCGCGTGGAGTTCGGCAGCCTGTTTGGCGGCTTCGGCGGCTTTGATAGCGGTGAAGGCGGCCTGCTCGGCAGCAAGCTGCGCGGCTTGTTTGGCGGCCTCGGCTTCTTTGATTTTCTGGATGAGTTGCTCTTGCGCGTTTTTCTCGGCGTTCGTGAGCGCGACCTGCTTCTCGCGGTCGGCGGTAGCGAAGGCTTCGGTGTCCTTCATCTTCTGCTGCTCGACGACGACGGTCTTTTCGAGCGCCACGCGGTCTTTGATAACCTCCTGGATGTTCTTTTTCTCCACTTCGACGGCTTTTTCCTTCTCGATGTCCTTCAGCGTGGTGATGCGCTGACGCTCGATGATCTCCAAATCGCGATCGCGGGTGACGCGTTCGATTTCGACGGCATCCGTGCGCTCCTTGTTGCGCTGGGCGACCAACACCTGGCGATCCTTGTTTTGCGTGGCGACGGCGATTTCTTCGTCAGCGGCGATTTTGGCGCGTTCGGCCTTCAAGCGCTCTTCTTCCTGCACTTTCATCATTTCGGCCATTTCGCGAGCTTTGACGCTTTCGACATCGCGCTTCTGTTTGGCCTCCGTTTCAGCGAGCTGGCGTTCCAGCTCCAAAATGGCCTCACGAGCCTGCACGTCCTGCTGCTTGATGACCTTCTCTTTGTCGCGCTGGATGTTGTTGGCCAATTTGGCCTGCGCAGCGGTAAGTTCGGTGATCTTCTTGATGCCCTCGGCGTCGAGAATGTTGTCCGGATCGAGATTTTCGAGCTGCGTCTGCTCCAGGAAGTCGATGGCGCAGTCATCGAGCGTGAACCCGTTCAAATCGGTGCCGATGACCTTCAAAATCTCGCTCTTGAAGTGGTCGCGCTCATTGTAGAGCTGCACGAAGTCGAATCGCTTGCCGACGGTCTTCAGCGCCTCGGAGAATTTGGCATCAAACAGCGTGCGGATGGTGTCCACCGCGCTCGCACGGGCGCAACCGATGCTCTGGGCCACGCGGAGCACGTCTTCCGGCGTTTTGTTCACTCGAACGAAAAAGGCGACCTTAATGTCGGCGCGGAGATTGTCTTTGCAGATGAGGCCTTCGTTCGCTTTGCGCTCAATCTCGATGCGCTTCACGGAGATGTCCATGTACTCGGCCTGATGGGCAACCGGGATGACCAGCATGCCGTTGAAGGATACCTTGGTGCCGCCGACGCCATTTCGCACGATGGCCTGGCCTTGCGTGACCTTGCGAAAGAATCGCGAGAACAGGATCAGCACGCCGAGGAAGATGCCGATGGCGATGACTCCGACGAGGATGCTGCCTTCGAGGAGGACTGCGAGTGTTGGGAGGTATGTTTGCATGGTTTGAGAGATCGGGAGTTAAACAGATTCGATGAAGTAGAAGGCGTTGTCGGGGCCTGCGGAGGTGATTTTGGCATGCGTGCCCTTCACGAGCGTGCCGCCTTGCGTGCGGACATTGATGAGAAGCGGAGCGCCATTGGCGGTGATTTCGAGCTGACCGTAGGTTTCGTCGGCTTCGATTGAGCAAACAGTGCCGGTGCGGCCAATGACCACCTCGGCTTCTGTGTCGGAGTCCGCCATCGCTTTGAAGAGCTTCGCCACGGGAATAGTGACCAACTTCGTGATGACGAGGCTGCTGATGAGATTCGGAAGAAGCAGGATGAAGGCCTGAAGCGTGCTGTGGGAAGGATTCCACACCTGATTCAGCACGAGCGAGCCAAACCACAGGAATAGCACCATGAAGCTGCCCCAAACAACAAGCGGCACCTGCGAGAAGCCGAGAAATCGCCCTGCGGTGAGCCAGACACCGCCGGTGCTCATGCCGTGATGCGCGTGGTGGCCGTCTGAATCGACATCGAGATCCGCATCCGGAATATCCGTGTCGAAATCCATGGCTCCGAGAATCACGAGCAGCCAATAGCACACGACAAGCGCGAGCAGCAGCGTGAGGAGGATTTGATGCGGCGAGATCGCGGCTTGGAAGAGTTCTAACACGTTCGGGAGGCCGCGATTTAAGCGGAGTGACTAGCAGTCGGCTATTCCAAATTCTGCATGAAGATGGAAAAGGCAGCCTTTGCCGCGAGCAGATGTGGCAGACCGAACTAGATCGATCCTCGATGCCTAAAATTTAGGGCTCACCGTGCGGCGGCAGATCACACGCGCCGCATCGACCTCAAACTCTCCCATGCCCATTACCGCTCTGCCTTGATGAGCCGCTCTCAAGCCGCATGGGCCCTCAGAGCCTCCAATGAAACAAATTCGAGGGCGTGAATGTGAGTGGCTTCGAGCACCACGGGCGGTGCCTTGCCTGCTTTCAGAGCTTCAGCCCAGCGGCTCACGCAGAGGCACCATTTGTCGCCGGGTTGGAGGCCGGGGAAGTCGAACTCGGGAACGGGCGTGCTGAGGTCGTTGCCACGAGCACGCGTGAACTGGAGGAACTCCTCTGTCATCACGGCGCACACGGTGTGCAGGCCTTTGTCATCCGGACCGGTGCGGCAGTAGCCGTCGCGGTAAAAACCGGTCATGGGATCGTTGCAGCAGCCTTTGAGAGGTGTTCCGAGGACGTTGGAGGGCATGGTGGATGGCAGTTCAGATTTCCAAAACAGGGCGATCACCGTCCATAGAGCTTCGGAGGCTCAAAGGCCATGAAAAAGCCCCATGAGACTCGCGTCCCATGGGGCAATGTGATTCAATCAAGGCTTAGAGCATCTCAGCGACGAAACCGCGTTCATCGACGAGTTCTTTGTTCGTCGCGGCGATCTTCGACTTCGCGAAGTCGTCCATTTCGTAGCCGGTGATGACTTCGTAGCTGCCCGGGGTCGTGGTGCGGACGGGCATGCCGGCCCAGACGTTCGGGTCGAAGCCATAGTGGCCTTCGCTCTTCACGGCGATGCTGTGGATGGCTCCCGGTGTGACGAGCGAGCGGACGTGATCGACGAGCGCGTTGGCAGCAGAGGCGGCGGAGGAGGCACCGCGGGCGGCGATGATGGCAGCGCCGCGTTTGCCGACGGTTTCGCAGAAGGGACCTTCGAGCCAGGCTTTGTCGTTGATGACCTGCGCGGCCGGTTTGCCGCCGATAGTGGCATGCGCGAAGGCGGGGAACATCGTGGGGCTGTGGTTGCCGTAGATGAAGATGTCCTTCACCTCGGTGAGATCGACGCCCGCTTTCTGCGCGAGCTGGGTCTGCGCACGATTTTGATCGAGACGCACCATGGCGGTGAAGCGGTCCGGCGTGAGGCGCTTGGCCTGCGAGGCGGCGATCATGCAGTTCGTGTTCGCCGGATTGCCGACGACGGCGACGCGGGCATCATCTGCCGCGACGGCGTCGATGATCTGGCCCTGGCCGATGAAGATTTTGCCGTTGTCCTTGAGCAAATCGGCACGCTCCATGCCCGGTCCACGCGGCTTCGCACCGACGAGGAGGCACCAGTTGGCGTCTTTGAAGCCCACAGCGGGATCGCTGGTCTGCACGATGCCTTTGAGCAGCGGGAAGGCGCAGTCATCGAGCTCCATCGCGACACCGGCGAGGGCCTGCATGGGCTTTTCAAAAGGAGCCTCGATGAGCTGGAGGATCACGGGCTGGTCAGGACCAAACATCGCGCCGGAGGCGATGCGGAAAAGGAGGGCGTAACCGATTTGACCGGCGGCGCCGGTGACTGCGACTCTGATGGGGGCTTTCGACATGATGGTATGGGGAGAGAGGCGCTGAGATTGAAGACACACGCCCTCCACGCAAGGGAAATGCTAGCTCATCATGCCGCCATGCTGGCAGCGGGCGATTCCGATCTTGTTTTACAACCTCCGCTCCTTCACCTCCGCGGTGATCTCGCTCACGAACTCGGCGAGCGATTTCACGCCGAGGTCGCCGCGTTTGGCGTGGCGGACGGCCACGGACTGGGCGGCGGCTTCTTTTTCGCCGATGACGAGCATGTAGGGGATCTTGTCGAGCTGGGCGTTGCGGATCTTCGCGCCGATCTTTTCGGAGGCGTCGTCGTAGGTGGCACGCAGACCGGCGGCTTTGAGCTGGTTGAGGGCCTCGGTGGCGAACTCGTCGCTCTTTTCGCTGATGGTGAGCACGCGGACCTGCTCGGGGGCGAGCCAGGCGGGGAAGTGACCGGCGAAGTGCTCGATGAGCACGCCGCAGAAGCGCTCCATGCTGCCGAAGGGCGCACGATGGATCATGACGGGGCGGTGCGGCTTGTTGTCCGGGCCGATGTAGCTGAGGTCAAAGCGCACGGGCAGGACGTAATCGACCTGCACGGTGCCGAGTTGCCATTCGCGGCCGATGACGTCTTTGATGACGAAGTCGATCTTCGGGCCGTAGAAGGCGGCCTCGCCGGGTTCTTCCGTGAAAGGCACGCCAAGTGTGGCGGCGGCTTTGCGGCAGGCGTCTTCAGCGGCGTCCCACTTGGCGGGATCGCCGGTGAACTTGCTGCTGTCGGGATCGCGCAGGCCGACACGCACGCGGTAGTCGTGCATGCCGAGGGTGTTGAGCACGATCTTCACCAGCGAGAGGCAGCCGAGCACTTCGGCGGCGACTTGTTCCTCGGTGCAGAAAAGATGCGCGTCATCCTGCGTGAAGCCGCGGACGCGGGTCATGCCGTTGAGCTCGCCGCTTTGCTCCCAGCGATACACCGTGCCGAATTCGGCGAGGCGCACCGGCAGGTCGCGGTAGCTGCGCGGCTGGCTGTCGAAGATCTTGATGTGATGCGGGCAGTTCATCGGCTTCAGCAGGAAGCCATCGAGCAATTTGTCGTCCGGTAGCACGCGGTCCTCGGTCACCACTTCGGTGCCGGCGCGCTCATTGAGCTGGCTGCGCAGCTTCGCGGACACCGCGCCGAGGCGCTCCATCATCTCGCAGCAACCGCAGCCTTCCTTGATGATTTTGCTGAGGTCGTCGTTCTCGATGACGGGGCTGAACTGGCTGTCTTTGTAATAAGGGAAGTGGCCGCTGGTCTTGTAGAGCACCGTTTTGCCGATGTGCGGCGTGAAGACCTGCGAGTAGCCCTGCTTGCGCAGTTCCTCGCTGATGAAGTTTTGCAGCTCCTGGCGCAGCGTTGCGCCATTCGGCGTCCAGAGGATGAGGCCCTGGCCCACGTCCTCGTCGATGTGGAAGAGCTTCAATTCGCGGCCCAGCTTGCGGTGGTCGCGCTTCTTGGCCTCTTCGAGCTGCACGAGGTGCGCGTCGAGTTCTTCCTTCGTCGGGAAGGCGGTGCCGTAGAGGCGCTGGAGCTGCGGCTTCGTCTCGTCGCCCATGTAGAAGGACGAGCTGACCGACATCAGCTTCACGTTCTTGCACTTCGAGGTGTAGCCGACGTGCGGACCGGCGCACAGGTCGATGAACTCGCCGTTGGTAAACGTGCTGATCTGCTCGCCCTCGGGAATCTTCTCCAGCAGGTCGAGTTTGAAGGTGCTCGGATTGCCCGGACGCTCGCTCAGACCGCCGAGGCGGCCGGATTTCGCCAGCGCGATGGCTTCCTCGCGGGTGACGCCCTTCCACTCGAACTTCTGGTTCTCCTTGGCGATCTTTTTCATCTCCGCCTCGATCTTCTCGAAGTCGTCCGGCGTGATGCGATGGTCCGGCAGGTCGAAGTCGTAGTAGAAGCCGTTTTCCACGGGCGGGCCGTAGGCAAACTGGGCGTTCGGCCACAGGCGCAGGATGGCGGTGGCCATCACATGGGCACAGGAGTGCCGCAGACGGTCAATATCAGACATCTGGGCGCGTTCTTCGAGGGTCTTGCGTTCGGCGGACATGGGCCGCGCACTTGGCGCAAGGACTACTCCGTTTCAAGTTTCAGGTTCCAAGTTTCAAGTCGCGGTCACTCAGGTCAGGTTTCGCCATCGTTGGGGACCATCAATGCGTCAGCGCATAGAACACGATGTTGATGCCGAGGGGAAAGGCATGCTTTTCGGAGACTTCGCGGAAGTAGTCGGGATCGAAGGCCTCCTGCTCCCAGCCGTCGCCGAGGTCGTTGTTGAGGCAGATGAGCATGATCATGCGACCGCGGGTGTCATAAAGCGCCCGAAAAATGGGCACCGCGGCATCGGGACGGATTTCGTTGCTGGTGGTGTTTGGCGTGCCTTTGCGAATGTGGGACCAATAAACATTGCTGTGCACCTGCGGCGGCTCCTTGAGGTCAAAGACGCAGTGAAAGAGCGAATGATCGTGCTGGAGCTCGACGGGATCGCTGTGCGGCCAGATGCGTTTCAAGGTGGGCTCAAAGATGCGCCATTCGTCACCACCCCAGAAGTCGTCGATGAGGATGAAGCCACCGTTGCGCATGTAATCGCCGAGCACCCGCGCCTGCTCATCGCTGAGGTTCATGTTGCTCGGCTCGGAGATGAAGAGGAACGGATGCTCGCGGAGCTGCTCCACCTTTAAATCCACGATGACCGGATACGGATTCACCTGCATGGACGTGAGCTGATGAAGCCGCCACGAGAGGTGCAACTCCGCCTCCGGGTAGTCCGCCTGCCAGCGAAGACCGCGACGGTAGGGATAACGCAGGCGGGCAAAGGTGAAGACATCCTTTGGCAGAGCGGGATGCACGTCCCAGACGGGGATCGAATCGCCGTGATGCCGCCAGCCGCGGAATTGGCGAGGATCTTTGGGATAATGCAGGCCGGCGTAGCGATCCCTGCGTGGCTGGGTGACACGCTTTGGTGCCACCTGAGAAAAGGCCAGTGCCGCCAATAGCAGGCACGGACCGGCCACGAGCCATGTTCGAAGCGATTTCACCGCGCTGTTTTACCCGAAAGCATCGCGGTCAGGCCAGCCTTTTTCGAGCGGTTCCGCTCAATCGGCTTTTCGGTAGGCCACGATGCCCTGCGCGATACCTTCCGCGATGCGGGCACGGAACTCACCAGTGAGCATGCGGGCACGTTCGGTGGGATTGCTCACGAATCCGCACTCGACGAGCACGGCAGGGTTTTTCGTCGTGGAGCGAATCACATGGAAGTTCGCGCTTTTGACCCCGCGATTGGTCATTTTCGTCCGCTGGACGAGATAGGCCTGAATGTAGGCCGCGAGCGTGTAGCTGGAGGAAAAATGATAATAAGTCTCCGCACCGGCTCCACTGCCGCCGCGGTTGTAGTTGTAGTGAATGCTCACAAAAATGGCATTACCGGTGCGGTTTCCAGCCGCTGAACGGTCCTGCAGCGGGATGAACACATCCCGCGAGCGGGTCATGATGACCTTCAGCCCCTCTTTTTTGAGCAATTGCTCCACCCGGCGGGCGGTGTCGAGCGCGAGGTGCTTCTCATAAACATAACCAATGGCGGCACCTCGGTCGTGCGCACCATGACCTGGGTCCAAAATGACGGTGTCGAAGGCCCGCAGACCCGTCATGCCCAGCCACATCATCACCGCCATAAGGACGGCGGGGCTCAAAAAATGAAAACGAGGTGCGCGTGGGGAAAACATGAAGCGGGAAAAGAGCGTGTCTGACGGCCAACTTTCGACACAACGTCCCAGTAAGCGAAGAAGGCGGCGAAGGGTCAAGATGGAAATGCCCGGCGAGGCGGCTTCCATGTAAAAACCTGTCCCCTGCCCCAAAAAAGCAAAACCGCCGGGGAGAAGCTCCCCGGCAGTCTTGGTTTGAACGTTTCGTCAGCCAAAAGAGGCTGCTGCCATTCCGGGCTTCAAGCCCGTGGCTGATTACGAGCCGGCGTCATACTTGACCTGGCCGTTGGCGTTGTCCCAGCTAAGGTAGCCGGCGGCCTTGGTTTCTTCATCGTCGTCGATCGGGCCGGAGGTGAAGGTCTTGCCCTGGAAGGCACCGTCGGTGGGGCTGATGCCAGCTTCAGCGGCGTCGAGCAGGTCCTGGCCGGTGGTGGAACCGGAGAAGCTGTGGGACGCGCCGGCAGCGATGGCGGCGTTGAGCACGGAAGCGACCGTCTGCGCATTGCGCTTGGCGGCGGCGTCACGGGCGCTGTCGTTGAGGTTACCGATGTTCGGGATCGCGATGGCGGCGATGATGCCGATGATGGCGATGACGACGAGCATTTCGACGAGGCTGAAGCCAGCCTTGAGGGAGGTGTTGAGCTTGGTGAGTTTCATAGTGTGGATGTGGTTAACGTTGGCTGTTGGTTTTGGTTCGGGAGCGGGACCGTGAGGAGCACGTGCCAGCCTCGAATTATGGTAATTGTAATTATTCTGTGAAATTGTTCAATAAAAATTATGAAGTTTTTAAATTTTTATTCATCCAGAGGGTCTTAAGCGCTTTCCGCGTCCCTCTTTAGGGAGCCAGTTTTGAGGCTTCATTCTCAACGAAAATCAGCCTTTGCCACGAGGGTTCCTTCCCTTCACCGCTGACCTCGAGGCCCCGGAAGCTTTTAAAATAGGAAGATTTACCAACCTTTAGGCAGCCCGCGAAGTTTTGCTTCCAAAGCTGCCGTTACTCCACCTTCCTCCGGCCGTGCAGCGCCTGGTAAAGCGTGAGCTCGTCCACGTGGTCGAGTGCTCCGCCGGCTGGCAGACCTTGGGCCAGCCTGCTGATGGTGATTCCTGAGGGCCTCAAAAGGTCGGCAATGTAGCTCGCGGTGGCCTCGCCTTCGACATCGGAACCGAGCGCGAGGATGATTTCCTCGGCTTCGAGAGCTTTCACACGTTCGACGAGCACTTCAAGCCGCAGATCCTCCGGCGTGATGTTGTCCAGCGGCGATAATTTGCCGCCGAGCACATGATACAAGCCATGAAAGGCCCCGCTCCGCTCCAGTCGCAGCACATCCGCAGCCTGTTCCACCACGCAAACGAGCCGCGTGTTCCGCTTCGGGTTGTGACAGAGCAAGCAGGCGCTGCCCTGCTGGATGAAAAAGCCGCAGTCGTCACACGCGGTGACCTCACTGGCGAGACTCGCCAGCGTTTGCGCCAGCGGCGGCACGCGATCACGGCCGGTCTGCATCATCCACAGCATCAGCCGCTCCGCACTGCGAGGACCGAGGCCAGGCAGCGACTTCAATTGCGCGATGAGGCGCTGGAGAGTCGGCGGATAATCGATGGGCATGAGCGTGAGCAGGAAAACTCAAGCCGTGAGCAGGCGGCCATGCTTCGGGATCGAGTCCATGGGCTTCTTTTGATCCTTCAGATGCGCCGTGGCCAGATCCGTGAAGTAACGCACCGGCGCATCCTCGCGGCCTTCGATGCGGGCGTCCTGGAAACTCTGCAGCGCCTTGTCGCTATCGCCTTGGCGATACTGCACCACGCCCTGCCAGAAGGCGTCGCGGGCTCGCGCATCCGCCTCTGGCAGCGTGCCTTTCTCAGCGAGCAGCTCATACACCTCGCCCAAAGGCTGCCCGCCGGGGCTGTAGAGCATCTCCATCGGCCGCACCTCGATGTTCTCCTTCACCTTCGCGTAAGTCTTCGCGCTCAGCAGCACTCGCGAGCCATAGATCGCATTCAGGCCGCACAGACGCCCCGCGAAGTCACAGGCCTCGCCGCTCGCGCTGAAGCTCTGGAAGTCATCCATGCCCAGCAGACCGCACATCGCCTCGCCCGTGGCCAAAGCCACGCCAAAGCGCGGCTTCGTGCCGCACACCTGCTCGATCTCGCTCGCCAGCGCACTCAGGTGCGGGCGCAAAGCCGCAGCCACTTGCGACGCATGCAACGCGTGATGCTCATCCGCCACAGGGAAGCCAAACAGCGCCTGCAAGCTCTGCGCATCCGCATCATCCAGATACCCGCCGCGGCTCACGATGAACTCCGACACGCTCCGCTGCATGCGGGCGCTGATCTGCTCAAACTTCACGCCATCCGTCTCATGCGCCAGTTCCGGGTGGTTCAGCACGCGAAAGCACAGCGCCGTCAGCTCGCGACGGCCGGTGAGTGCCGCCGGGTTGTTCTGCGCCACCAGTTCGTTGAAGGCCGGCTCGGACAGGCGGCCCGAAAACAGCGCCCGCATGATCTCCGTGCGTTCGCCGTGGTAAAAACCACTCACGGCGATCGCCGCGATGCCTGCCAGCCAGATCGCCAGCGAGCCGGACACCGGCTCAAACAGAATCCCCGCAAACACCAGCAGGAAGCTCAGCGTCGCCGTGAGAAAGGTCGCCGCGATCAGGAAGGCAAAGCGACGCCACTGCGACACCATGTCCAGGCACACAAAGGCCGAGAGGAAGGCCAGCAGCGTGTAGTAGGCGTATTGCAGCGGCAAAGAGGGGCTCAGCGTGCCTTTCACCACGAGGATGCGGGCATCCAGCGCGGCAAACCACTTCGCCACCTCGACGAAGAGGCCTTGGCGATACATCAGCAGGATCGGAAGGCAGACAAGGACTCCTATGATGAGGGCGGCGGTGCGGGGACGATTCATGAGGGCGGTGCTTTGAAGCAGCTTTCCGCCGCCATGGCAAGGTTTCCCGGCGGGCTTTTTGCCGCCTCCGGCTGGACATTGCACCATTCCGCGCCACATCCGCCCATGCCTGAAGAAGACGAGACGCAGGTGCTCACCGTGTCCCAGCTCACCCGCGAGATCCGCGAGGTGCTGGAGGGCCACATCGGCAGCGTGTGGGTGGAGGGCGAGATCAGCAACCACCGCCTGCAAACCTCCGGCCATCAATACTTCACGCTGAAGGACGAGGGCTCGCAGCTCTCCTGCGTGCTGTTTCGCGGAGCCGCCTCCCGCGTCACCGCCCGCCTTGCCGATGGCGTCCAGGTCCAGGTGCTCGGGCAAATCTCCGTCTATGAGCCCCGCGGCCAGTATCAAATGATCGTCCGCCAGGTCCAGATGAAGGGCCAGGGCGGCCTCCAGGCACGCTTCGAGGCCCTGAAGCGCAAACTCTACGCCGAGGGCCTCTTCGACGAGGAACGCAAAAAGCCCGTCCCACGCTTCCCCGAGGTCGTCGCCCTCGTCACCTCCCCCACCGGGGCCGCCATCCAGGACATGCTAAACATCCTCACCCGCCGCGCCCCCTGGCTGCGCATCCTCGTCTTCCCCGTGCGGGTGCAGGGCAACGGGGCCGAGCTGGAAATCGTCCGCGCCTTGCAGGTGCTCGATCGCGCCGCGGACTTCGGCCTGCCCGTGCCGGACACCATCGTCGTCGGTCGCGGCGGCGGCAGCCTGGAGGACCTCTGGTGCTTCAATGAGGAAGTCCTCGCCCGCCAGATCGCCCAGATGCACATCCCCGTCATCTCCGCCGTCGGGCACGAGATCGACTTCACCATCGCCGACTTCGTCGCTGACCTGCGGGCCCCCACGCCCAGCGCCGCCGCCGAATTGCTCGCGCCCGATGCCGCCGAGCTGCGCCGCACCCTCGAAAACGCCGCCCGCACCCTGCAAAACCGCACGCTCACCGTCCTCGAGCATCACCAGCGGGTGCTCGACCTCACCGAGAAAGGCCCGCTGCACCGCGAGCCCGAGCGCCTGCTCCTCCAGGCCGAGCAAAGCATCGACGACGCCGAGTCCCGCCTCCGCGAGGCCATGCGCGAGCACCTCCGCGCCCTCCAGGATGACCTCGCCGAGAAGCAGCAAGTCCTCACCGCCCGCCATCCCCGCGTGCAAATCGTCGAGGTCGCGCACCGCGTGCAGGCCGCCGCCCTCGCTTTGAAGCAAGCCGCCCGCCACCGCCTCGACCGCCTCGCCGACCGGCTCCACTCGCGCGACGAGGTCATGCGCCATCTCGGGCCCGACTCCGTCCTCTCCCGCGGCTTCTCCTACACCACCACCGCCGATGGCCGCGTCCTCACCGACCCCGCGCAGGCCGCCGCAGGCGAGCAGATCCTCACGCGACTCGCTCAAGGCACGCTGCATTCCACTGTCACCCCGCCATGAACAACGCCTCCAAGGACCTCCCCCACCACCTCAGCGTCCTTCTGGAGCGTCTCCAGCACCCCACCGACTACGAAAAGGCGCTGCACTACTTCCTCGAAGAGTTCGCCGGCGATGCCGACTTCGTCATGGGCGGCGATGTCGTTCAAACACCCGTCCTCTACGCCATCATCCGCCAGATCATCAAAGGCGCCTCCGGTGAGCTACGCCCCTTCCTCCCCGCCAAAGTCTTCCGCATGCACGGCCACGGCTTTCATCATGGCAGCGGCAGCGTCGAAGGCCGCGCCGTCCTCTTCTTCCACTTCGAAAGCGTCAACAAAGGCCTCGCCGCCATCATCCCCGGCTACAACGGCCCCGTCGATGTCGCCCGCTTCTCCCTCCCCGCCACCCTCCCCGTCGATACCTCCAAGAACTGAGCCGGCTTGGAGACTTGGAGACTTTGAGAAGAGGAGAAGAGGAGCGCGGACACTATTGTCCGCTCCATTCGCGGTCATTCGTCACCATTCGGCTCGTCATTCGCGTTCCAAAAAGCCTCCCGCCCTCCGCCCTTCGTCACTCACCACTACTCCACTACTCCACTACTCCACTACTCCACTACTCCACTACTCCCAGTCTCCTCTTCTCAAAGTCTCCCCGTCTCCCCGTTTGATTCGCTCGCGCCTCACGCTCGGCTCACCCTTCGGGCTTCGCTGCGCTCAGTCTGACTCGCCCGTCGCCACCGGGCTCGGCTCCCCGTCTTCGACGCTACCCTCCAATCGCGATCATCCGCCGGTTCGGCTGGTAGTTGTTGCGGAAATCGTGCTCCTTCGGCTTGCGGGCCACCACGCCTTGGATCAGGCCCGCCAGCTCCGCGTCCGTGCAGCCACGGCGCAGCGCCTCGCGCAGGTCGAATTCCAGGTAGCTCCCCAGGCACGGGCGCAGCTTCCCGTCGCTCGTCAGGCGCAGCTTGTTGCAGTTCTCGCAAAAGTGCAGGTTCGTCATCGCCCCGATGAAGCCCACCCGCTGGCCAGTGCCCGGCACCTCGTAGTAAGTCGCCGGACCATTCGTCTGAAAGTCCGGCCGCGGCGTCAGCGACCCCACCTCCGCCTCGATCAGGCGCTTCGCCGTCGCCACCGGCAGAAAGTTATCCTCGCTCAGCACCTCCTGCGTGCTCACCGGCATCAGCTCGATGAAGCGCAGCAGCACCCCCTTCTCCGCCGCGTAGGCCATCAGCGGCAGCAGCTCCGCCTCGCTCTGGTGCTTCATCAGCACGCAGTTCAGCTTGATACTCGGGAAACCCGCCGCCAGCGCCGCATCGATCCCCTCCAGCACCTTCGGCAGCAGATCACGCCCCGTCGTCCGCTGGTAGGCCGCCCGGTCCAGCGAATCGAGCGAGATATTCACGCTGCGCACCCCCGCCTTCACCAGCTTCTCCGCTATTGTGGAGCCTCCCTCCGACTTCGACAGCAGCGTCCCATTCGTCGAGACACCGATGTCCTCGATCCCCGGCACCGCCGCCACCGCCGCGCAAAACTCCGCCACGCCCGGCCGCGTCAGCGGCTCCCCGCCCGTCACCCGCACCTTGCGGATGCCCAGGCCCGCGCCCACGCGCAGCACCCGCAGCATCTCCTCGTAGCTCAGCACCTCCTCCTTCGGGAACCACGCCTGCTCCTCCTCCGGCATGCAGTAACGGCAGCGCTCATTGCAGCGATCCGTCACCGAGACG
Source organism: Verrucomicrobiaceae bacterium (assembly GCA_016795465.1). GTDB lineage: Bacteria > Verrucomicrobiota > Verrucomicrobiia > Verrucomicrobiales > Verrucomicrobiaceae > Prosthecobacter. The sequence continues at coordinate 65,496 of JAEUHK010000068.1, forward strand.
CGCAGATACGAGATGTGATGGCCAAAAAGGTCTTCCAAAGCAGGGGGCGGGGGGGGAATGGGCCGCCAGACTAGGCCGCCTCCCCTCCCTCGGCAAGGCGCAACGCGCGAAGCGCGGAGACCAGACTGGGAGAGCGGCTGCGCCGCGAGACTTGGAGACTTGGAGCCGAGCCCGGTGGCGATGGGCGAGTCAGACTGAGCGCAGCGAAGCCCGTAGGGTGCCAAACGAGGAAGGACTGGACTCGTTTGAGACAGCCAAAGGCGGAGGCAAAGCCTCGAAAAAGCGGGGAGCTTTTGAGTCAAACGGCGTGAGGCGCGAGCGAATCAAACTTGGAGTGGTGAGACTGGGAGACGGAGGGCGGCATTGCATTGCCGCCGAAGCGTTGGCATTGCTGCCGAAGCGTTGGCCTACGGAAGACGCGGAGAGCCGCTGCGCCGCGAGACGGTGAGAAGTCAGAAGTCAGAGAGAGGAGCGCGGGCACTCCTGCCCGCCTCTTCTCAAACCCAATCCGCGCACAGCAGTTCCGCCTGCTCCAGCACCGTCTTCACCGCTGCTTCCTGTAGGTCCGGCGGATAGCCATACTTGTTCAGGATGCGCTTCACCATCACGCGAATCTTCGCTCTCGCGCCTTCGCGCAAGGTCCAGTCGATCGTCACGCTCTTGCGCACTTGGGTGATGAGTTCGGCGGCGATGACTTTGAGTTTGTCGTCGCCCATGGCCTTCACGGCGGACTCGTTGGCGGCGAGGGCGTCGTAGAAGGCGATCTCGTCATCGGTCAGGCCGAGGTCTTCGCCGCGTTTGGTGGCGGCATCCATCTCCTTGGCGAGGCGGATGAGTTCCTCGATCACCTCCATCGTGCTGATGGCGCGGTTGTGGTAGGCGTTGAGGGTCTTCTTGAGCTTCTCGCTGAAAAGCTGGCTCTGCACGAGGTTGCGCTTGGAGCGAACCTTGAGTTCGTCCTTCAGCAGCTTCTCCAGCAGCTCGGCGGCGACGTTCTTGTGCTTCAGGCCGCGCACTTCGGCGAGGAAGCCGTCGCTTAGGATGGAAATGTCCGGCTTGGGCAATCCCGCAGCGGTGAAAACGTCGATCACCTGCCCGTCGGTCGTGATGGCCTTGCTCACGAGCTGGCGGATGGCGGCGTCGATCTGCTCGGGGGTCTTGCGGTTGCCCGATTCGATCTTGTTGAGCGTCGCCTGAATCGCTTGGAACAGCGCCACGTCATCGCGGATGTCGGTGGCTTCATCACTGGCAGCGCAAAGGGCAAAGGCTCGCGACAATTCCATCACGACCTGCACGAACCGCTGCTTCCCGTTCTCTTGCTCCAAAATGTGTTCCCGAAGCGCCGGCATCATTAGGAGCGTCTTCTTGCCATCGCCCACCGCTTTCTGCCAATCCGAGCCGTGCAGCATGTCACAGGCGATGCCGTGCTTCTCCAGCATGATCGCAATGGCCTGCTTGGTGTCGTAAGTCGGATCGCCCTTGCCGCCGCTCTCGGTGTAGTTGGCGAGGGCGTGCTTGAGTTGATCGGCGAGGCCGAGGTAATCCACCACCAGACCGCCCGGCTTGTCGCGGAAGACGCGGTTCACGCGGGCGATGGCCTGCATGAGGCCGTGGCCCTGCATCGGCTTGTCGGCATACATGGTGTGCAGGCAGGGCGCGTCAAAGCCGGTCAGCCACATGTCGCGCACGATCACGATGCGGAAGGGGTCCTTGCTGTCCTTGAAGCGGTTCGCCAGCTTGCGGCGCTTCTCCTTGTTGCGGATGTGCGGCTGCCACTCGGGGCCGTCGTCGGCGCTGCCGGTCATGATGACCTTCACCACGCAGGCCTTGCCCTTCTCGGCTTCGGTGTCGTCGTCTTTCGCGCTGGCCCAGTCAGGCCGCAGCTTGATGAGTGCCTCGTAAAGGTCCACGCAGATGCGGCGGCTCATGCAGACGACCATCGCCTTGCCGTCCATCGCCTCGGTGCGCTTCTCAAAGTGCGCCACCAGATCGGCGGCGATGAGCGCGATGCGTTTGGGATCGCCCACCAGCGCCTCCAGCGCGGCCCACTTGGTTTTGAGCTTCTCCTTCTTGGTCTGCTCTTCGCCTTCGGTGATCTCTTCGAACTCCGCGTCCAGCTTCGGCAGCTCGCTGGCGTTCAGGCCCAGCTTGGCGATGCGGCTCTCGTAATAGATCGGCACGGTGGCCTTGTCGGCGACGGCGCGCTGGATGTCGTAGATGCTGATGTAATCGCCAAAGACCGCCCGGGTGTTCGCATCCGTCTTCTCAATGGGCGTGCCGGTGAAGCCGATGAAGCTCGCATTCGGCAAAGCATCGCGCATGTGGCGGGCGAGACCGTCGATCAGGTCATACTGCGAGCGGTGCGCTTCATCGGCGATGACGATGATGTTCCGGCGCTCGCTCAGGCAGGGCATCTTCTCGCCCTTCTCGGGGAGAAACTTCTGGATGGTGGTGAAGACCACGCCGCCGCTGGCCACGGCCAGCAGCTCGCGCAGCTTGTCCCGGCTCGCCGCCTGCACGGGTGTCTGCCCGAGGATGTCCGCGCAGCGTTGGAACTGGCCGAAAAGCTGGTCGTCGAGATCGTTGCGGTCGGTCAGCACCACCAGCGTCGGGTTCTGCATCGCGGCCTCGCGGATCACGCGGGCGGCGAAGAAGAGCATCGTGAAACTCTTGCCGCTGCCCTGCGTGTGCCAGACCACGCCCGCGCGACGGTCGCCCGGCTTGCCGCCGTGCATCTTTCCGGCCCAGTGACGGCCCGGAGTGGATTCGTGAAACTGATCGCGGTCCATCCCGCTCGCCCGCACCGTTTCCTCGATGGCCGCGTTCACCGCGTGGAACTGATGGTAGCCCGCGATGATCTTGTGGATGGCTCCCGTGTCCGGGTTCTCCTCGAAGACGATGAAATGCTGGAGCAGGTCGAGGAAGCGCTGCCGCTCAAACACCCCGCGCACCAGC